>NZ_BCVQ01000021.1 GCF_001591825.1 Rossellomorea vietnamensis NBRC 101237 | reverse complement strand
CCGAGGAGGCTCACCGCCAGCCCCGTGGAAAGCGAGCATCCTGGAACGGAAATCAACTACCACTTCCTCCTAAAACATTACAAAAAACTATTTAGAAAAATTTTCATTTCCCCCCTTCCCAAACTGGCAGAACTTGTTATATACTTTAACTGTATTAAGACACGTAGTACACTACATACAGTCGGGAGGGTGGATATGTTTGAGCTTGATTTAAGAAGTCGTAAACCCATCTATGAACAATTAGTTGAAAAACTAAAAGAATTAATCATTAATGAAGTGCTGAAGCCGGATGAACAATTGCCTTCCGTTCGTACCCTGGCACAGCAGCTGACCATAAATCCAAACACAATCCAAAAAGCCTACAGGGAACTCGAATCTCAAAGATTCATTTATTCTGTGAAAGGACGGGGTAGCTTTGTCAATCCTTCAAGTCATATTCAAAACGCGGAGAAAATCATGAAAGTAAAAGAAGAGTTGTCTAAACTTCTGTCAGAGGCCCTTTACTTAGGGATCACAACGGAAGACTTAAAGCAGATGATTGCAGAAATCGAGGCAACGGTTGGAGGTAATCAAACTGATGATCGAGATTAAATCCATTAACAAAGCCTTTGAAGGCACACAAATCATACATGACATCTCTTTCTCTGTTGAAAAAGGTTCGATCTATGGCCTGCTCGGATCGAACGGTGCAGGAAAGACCACATTACTGAAAACCATTGCAGGAGTGTTGAAGCCTGAAAGCGGAGTGGTGTCCGTTAACACCCAGCCCGTCTATGAAAATATCCCGACGAAAGAGACGTTGTTCTTCATCCCTGATCAACCGTTTTTCTTCGCACATTACTCATTGACTCAAATGGCGCGTTTTTACCAGAACACGTATAGCCGTTGGAATGAAGAACGCTTTCAATCATTGCGCACTTTATTCGGGATTGACTCCAATAAGAACCTTCATAAATTTTCTAAAGGGGTTCAAAGGCAGGCGGCGTTTATCCTCGCCCTGGCCACTCAACCCGACGTCCTGATCCTGGATGAACCGATGGACGGCCTTGATCCCGTTGTCAGGAAAAAAGCCAAAAGCGTCCTGATTTCAGAAGTGGCCAACCGGGACATGACCATTATCATCTCTTCTCACAATCTTCGGGAAGTAGAGGATATTTGTGATCATATCGGCATTTTGCATGAAGGGGAATTTTTGCTGGAGAAGGAACTCGATGATTTAAAGTCCGGCATTCACAAAGTACAGCTGGCATTCAAGGGGGAGATCCCCGGGCAGCTCTTTAGTGATCTTGAAATCTTGCACAATGAAACGAGGGGAAGCGTGTCCCTCTGTATCGTCCGCGGTGAGGAGCAACGGGTGAGGAGCTTGATTCAGTCCTACCATCCGGTCATTTTCGACTTATTGCCCCTGACACTTGAAGAAATTTTTGTTTATGAAATGGAGGACGTCGGATATGCCATCCAAAACATCATGGATCAATAAAGAAATCATCGTTCAAAGCCTGCGGAATGTTGGATGGGTCGGCATCGTCTACTTTATCGGACTTCTATTTTCTCTACCTGTCGACATCATCGGACAATTATCCAGGGACCCTCAATCGTACCCGGTTGCGATTTATGAAAATCTGTTTAAAATGCAATACCCGATCCAAATAGGATTGTTGCTGATCATCCCGGTCATCCTATCTTTGTTCTTATTTCGTTATCTGCATGTGAAACAGGCTGGGGACTTCATGCACAGCCTACCCATCACCCGCAGAAAATTGTTTTTCCATTTTACCGGGACGGGGTTTGGGATCCTCATCCTGCCGGTTGTATTGAATACCGTGATCGTCCTTTCCCTGTATTCATTCACGGATCTTCAACAATATGTAGGGGTACAGGATATTTTTGTCTGGTGCATCATTACGATACTCATGAGTGTGCTCCTGTTCACAGCCTCTACCTTCGTTGCCATGATAACGGGGCTGACTGCCGTGCAGGGTGCCTTGACGTATATCCTGCTCCTATTGCCTGCAGGAATGTTTATGCTTGTTTGCTACAGTTTGAAAAATCTATTATTCGGATTTCCCGAGGACTATTTCTTCAATGTACAAATCGAGAAATACTCCCCGCTCATCAAAATAGTCTACCTTGAGAACAATCTCCTGTCCGGTACAGATGTCTTGTTATTCACCTTGATCACTCTCGTATTCTATGGTTTCTCATATGTGTTATACAAAATGAGAAAAGTGGAGGCTGCCTCCCAGGCGATTGTCTATCCTTTCCTGAGACCGTTGTTTAAATATGGTATCTCCTTCTGCTTCATGCTGGTCGGCGGGATGTACTTCGAAGGCATTTATCAGTCTGATGGCTGGACCTTATTCGGATATTTCTTCGGTTCACTCATCGGGTACTACATCGGTGAAATGATTTTGCAGAAACATTGGAGAGTATTCCGTCAATGGAAGGGTTACGCAGGATTCGCCATCGTCATTGCCCTTCTCGGATTCATCATTCAGTTCGACCTGTTTCACTATGAACAGAAGGTGCCCGAATTGGCAGATGTAGAGAAAGTTCATGTCAGTCAGAGCTATTACTCCCTGACGGACAACCCTGAGAATCTGATTAAAGATCCTTTTATGACAGATCCGAAAGCGATTGAAGCCGTCCTGGATCTTCATGAAGCGATTGTGGATCATCAGCGTGATAAGAATGAAGCACCTGAGAAAAACGAGCAGATCTTTCTCTATTACAAAATGAAGGACGGCAGTAAAATCGTACGGAATTACCTGATCGATATTGAAGATGTGAAATCTCAGTATGCATCTCTTTATGAAAGCAAGAATTACAAAGAGAAAACTCAACAGCTTTTCGGTGTGGACTCAGATAAAGTCGACAAACTCACCATTTATAACGAGATGGGGAATAAACCTGCCATCACCGTAGCAGACCCCACTGATATCAAGGAAGCCATCGATATCCTGAAAGAAGAAACGTACGATGATTCCTTTGAGGATCGTGACAAAATCAATCTTTATAATGTTGAATTCCTCATGTCCAAAGACACTTGGGCAAACACCGGCGTTAAAAAGAACGATAAGAAGTTTATTGCATGGCTCGAGGCTAAAGGATACTTAAAAGATCTTAAGATGACGGCATCTGATATCGAGTGGATGTATGTGACGCAGCCAGTTGATTACAACGATCCTTTGTCTCGACCGGTAGAAGAGTTGGCCCTTCAGTTAAAAAGAGAAAACAAGGGCATCGAAGTGAAAGATGGGGAACAAATCGAATCCATTATGGAGGAGCTCGTATACGATCATATGAATAACGGATACACCGTCATCATCAAGTACAAAAACCATGGATCCATCCAAACCCTTGGGTTACAGAAGAAAGATGCCCCTTCCTTTATCAAAAGAGAACTGAACGATTGATTATAGAAAGTCGAGGTGACCATATGGACACAATAAATACAGCAGCATCTCCTCAGACACTTGAGGAGATGTATGAACAATATCATAAGCTGATTTATCACATCGCTTACAACATAACGAAGGACGTTCATTTATCACAGGATGTCAGCCAGGAAACCTTCCTGAAAGCTTATATCAAAATGGATACCCTTGAAGACCCGGCAAAAATTAAATCATGGCTCACCACGATTGCAAAATGTACAGCCATCGACATCATCCGTCAACGATCCAAGCGCAATGAAACCTGCATAGAAGAGCACGAAGAATTCCATGCCATAGAGGACCACCACTCCCTGGAAGATGAAATCGATGCACGCTTCCTTAAAAGCAGCATCCAGGACCATATCACACATCTTCCACTCACTCAGCAGGAGGTCATGGCACTGAAAGTCACGGAAGACATGAGTGACCGTGAAATCGCCACAAGGCTGAACCTGCCCCCTTCTACGGTGAAAACCCGTTTCCACCGGGCCAGGAAGCAATTGTATTCGATCGTTCAATGTAAAATATCTGCATAGGAAAAGGAGCTATGGTGAGGGCTCCTTTTTTTTGGTGTATCCAAGAAATTATAAGATGTATATGATGTATTGGTTTTTGGGAATTTCAACCCAAATCATTGACAGTCCTTCCAATAGGTTTCAAAATAGAAGGATAAGTCATTCTCAAAGGGAGAGTTTATGGACACTCATTCGTCTCATTTATATGAATACTTGACTGACCACGCCTTAGATTTCACAGAAGACTGGCTGAGATTTCAGAATATTAAAACCGGATCTCACTATTCTCTGGATTCTCCGCCTGAGGTTCTGAATAAAGTCAAAGAACAAAATTCCAATTATGTAAAGGTCATTGCAAGATGTCTATTACTTTCAGATGAGGAATCAAAAGAATTGATCTCTAACTGGACGAAGGAAACGGCCACCGATCGAAGCAAATCCAGTACGACCCTTGATGAAGTCGTGCGAAACTCAGGTATTTTCAGAAGGGTGTATTGGACGTATGTCGAAAGATTCGTCGAAGATCACTCTGAACTACACATCCAATTGAAAGAGGTATTTGAGTGGGAGCGCAAGATTAACTTCGCCCTGGATTATGTGCTGGAAACGTTCACTTCGACATTCCTTGGGATCTTAATGAATAGGCTTCAGGCTCAGTCCACATTGATCCAGGAATTAAGTACACCTGTCATTTCTTTAACCTCTGAAGTTGGGCTGCTTCCGATCATTGGGGATATTGATACAACCCGTGCCCGAATGATCATGGACTCGACCCTTCAGCAAAGTGCTGATGCCCATCTGTCCATGCTGATCATCGACTTGTCCGGAGTCGTGTTGGTGGACACCATGGTGGCCCAGCAGATCTTCCGTCTCATCGATGCCTTGAACCTGCTGGGAGTCAAATCCATCATCACGGGTATCCGGCCTGAAGTCGCCCAGACAGCGATCCATCTCGGACTCGATTTCTCCACCATCCATACTGAAAATTCCCTGGAACGGATCATCGCCGAAGTCATCCAGGAAAATAGCAGCTTTTTGCACATGTAAGTAGCGAACGAAAGAAAAGACTGATCCAATCCAAGGTGTGGCCGATGGATTGAATCAGTCTTTTTATTTTATGAAAAATGATGGGAAGCGTTGTAACTGGCCTTCACCATGTATTCATGCTGAAGAAGTTTCACTTCAAACAGGGTGATCGGATCGAAATATCGTTCCGGATGTGCTTTCATTTTCTTCAGTTCTTGCTGATCGGCTGCAATCTCCGCTTCCGTATCCTTGATCGTCACCTCCAGCTGCTTGAACGGGCCAGCGAAGAATGACTGAACATCCTGCTGCAGGGATTTCTCGAACAGATCAAACTGAAGGAAGAACTTCTGGACAACGGATGCCGTAATATCCTGATAATCTTCGTTCTCCAGATAACGCTTGTACTGGTTGTATAATAATGACTTATTCTGCGGCAGGACCCCAAGTAGCTTTCCAGCGCTTTTCAGAAGGAACTGAGCCGGTTTAAACCGTAACAGGATATTCTCTTTGTCGATTTGTGCCCTCGTTCCCATTCTGCTGACGTCCCTGCGCCAGTCATCAACCACTTGGAAATCGCATTGTAAAACGACTTTATCCTTCCCGAATAGACCGTTGAACGTTTCACTCATTTCATTCAAGTAGTCCTGGCTGTCCTGCAGCTCCTGTTTTGAAAAGGCAAGCCACTCCTCAAGGGACGTGACGTAACGAGGCATGAGATCGTCCTGGATGTACTCCTGGATCCTTGTGTTCATCGCATCATTTAATTCTGTGTGGATTTGTTTGAAATCACTTTCTTCGCTGATCAATTCCGAGCAGGCGCTGAGTATGGCAGGAATTTTCTCAGAGATTTCCTTCTTCATGGCTTCCTTCTTTTGATGGAAGGAATCCTTGATGATGGAAACCTTATCGCTTTGCATGTCTCCCAAGTAGTTCTCGAATCCGTTTAGACGGGTGAGGATGTCCTCATTTTTTTCAATCGTTTCCTTTAAATCATTTTCATGATTCTTACGCTTCGAATATAGATCCCTTAACGTTTTTCTCACTAAATAAAATAATTTGCTTCCACGCTCTCCCTTAAGGGCACCGCTCTTCACCTGATAATGCTCCCTAAGGAACGTCTCCACATCTTTACGCTGAAGATGAACGGCTTCAAGGGACGAGTAAGGCAGCACCTCTGCATCGGGGAACCATTCACGGGCTTTGTTCCGTGCAGATTCAATGATTTCTTCCGTTCTCTCGGTGTGGGATACTTTATCCATCTTATTTAATAAGAAATGAACGTTCACAGGCTGTCCTATTTCCGCTAATTTCCGTAGGGTCTGACGGTCTTCTGCATTAAAAGGGGCATCGGCATTCAGGACATACAATAACCCATCGGCTGCAGGATAAAAGGCAGTCAGATCGTCAAGCTTCTTCTTACCCGTTTGAACATCGATGAGGGCCGTTCCATTTTTCTTAAGGAACTCTGATGGAAGCTTATACTCGACAAAGGCTTCACGCTGCATCAACTCTTCGAAGTCTGAAATGCTTTCCACTTGATGAACACCTTGATCATGGATCTCCTTCACTTCCACCTGCTGATCATGATAGCTGTAGATGATCGTTGATTCTTCAGCTTCCCCGACACTTTCACCCAGGACGGATTGAACGAAGGAAGACTTCCCGCTCGATGCACTTCCCGCAATCAATAGATGATGTTCACTCAGATCCATCAACTGCTCTGCGATCCACTGGGTTTTGTATCCGACAGGTGCGTCATTCCGTTCCGCCCACTGAATGATTTTATTCAAGAACAGAATGATGTCTTCAAACCGGGCCTGATAAGCATTTTCCTCTAGGAGGATCATCTCCGCTTCTTCCGTCACCATTGGTTCGATGCTGTAGGAAAAGACATCGTTCCAGGCCAAAACGGCTGCTGCCGGAAATAGCGGCTCTTGATCCCTGCTCACCTTCAACCAGTTCGTCAACATACTTGGCATGAAGCCTTCAAGGTCTTTCACAAGGTAATCACCTTCAAGGAAGCCGATATATGCCTCTTTAAAGTGAGAAAGAATGTCCTGCCAAGAATCGTTCGGAAGGATCTCCACATATTCAAAGATCGTATTCACCGTCAGCATCCATTCGATATGGGCAGCGGAGTGGCCTCTGTAACTCGCCCAAAGACTGGATACGAGATCCTTGAATTGTTTACGGTCTTTTTCATACACTGCGATCAATAGATCATAGAAATAATCCGGAGCAAATGACCTTGTGTACCCTTGATCACCATACTCTCTCAAAATCATGAACCATGCAGGTTCCCTCGTCCGGATGGATTCCTTCACCGCCAGTTCCACTGCTTTATTCCAGTCCCCCTGCTCCTCATAAAAAGTCCTTGCGAGTTCAGTGACGTTCGGATAATCCGGTTCGATCGATAATGCTTTTTCGATCGTGTGATAGGCAGATTGAATCTTGTTCCTCTCGATGTACAAGGAGAATAGCTGCAGGGACACCTCCATGGTCAGCATCGTACTATCGGTTTGGATGGCGGTGTATACATCCTCGGCTGAAGACAGCATCCCGAGCTCATAGTAAGAATCCGCAATGTTCTTCTTAGCCCATGGCTCCAGTTCGTTCAGGATGCTTTCCCATTTGAAGATGGCTGCTTCATAGTCCCTGCTGTGAAAGTAAACCTCTCCTTGGGCATAGCGGATGTACGTTAAATCATACGGTTCGTTTTGCTGTTCTTCGACAAATGCTCCTCCAAGTACTTCTATTGGATGACGGTTCGTGTCCTGATCTACTAAAAAAGTTCGATAAAATGACTTCTCCATCAGTAATTTTTCTTCTGTCATAATGTCCTCCGTTATATGTGGGCCTCCTTTGCCGGAAGCCTCACAGACTTGTCTATTTCTCTCATTCTAACAGAATTTCATGGGGATAAAATTTCATTTCCTTTTCATTTTCCGATTGATACTTTCTGCCGTGATTCAATGGAATTACTTCTATTACAGAAGAAAGGACTATCCATTACGAAAGGCTTTGCTGCCCCTCCAAAATAGATAGTCCTTTATACTTACCACTATTATTCTCCCATCAAACTATGCGGAAGTCTGATGGACAAGCTTTTTTTGTTTCCTGCCTTCAAAAATCGCCACTACGAGGGCAATGAGTAAAAACAGACTGGAAATTTGGAAAAGCACACCCGTCTCGACATACTGAGCCAGCACGCCGAATACCAAGCCGCTCAACCCGATACCAAGATCGATGGAAGAGAAAAACATGCCGTTCGCCACTCCACGTCTATGATCCGGCGTCATGGACAATGTCCAGGATTGAAGGGTAGGGATGAGTGAACCGAATCCAACTCCGAAAAGAAGTCCCGCTACGACGATCAGTAAATCGGAATGGGCGAAAGACAGTGCCCACATACCGATAAACGTCACGACGATACAGAATAGCACTAGCCCCTTTGGTCCCCGTTCATCAAACCACTTCCCTGCTATCGGTCTGGATAGGGACGCCATGATCGCATTACATAAATAGAACAGGAAGATATGCTGTATTCCGCGTTCTTCCCCGAAGATAACGATGAATGTTACAATCGATCCGTATCCAAATGTCACCATGATGGTAATGAAAGCCGGGAACCAGCTGGATTTTTCGACTAATGAACCAAGATAGGAAAACTTCAAATCTTCTTTCTTCGTTTCTTTGACCACTTTAGGCGTCTGATAATGAACGATTCCCAATAAGAAAATCGCGATGACACCCAGTACACTTGATGTGATGATCAGATTCGTGAACGTCGTCACCTGGAATAAATAGATTCCGAGACTCGGGGCGATGATCATCCCGATTGTAATCGACAAGCCGTAATACCCCATCCCTTCTCCCAATCGGGATTTAGGCACCACATCGACGGCTGCCGTTCCGTTGACAGTTGTGGACCAGCCCCAAGCGAGCCCGTGCACAAAGCGGAATAATAAAAAGATGAAGACCACACTCGACAATGGATAAATCACCGTAATCGCGAGTAACGAGATCACCCCTATCAAGACAAGCGGCTTCCTGTCCCTGTATTCCAGCATAAACCCAATAAACGGCCGGCTCAACACAGCCCCGATTGAAAACAGCGTCGTCACCAATCCAATCTCAAGCCCTGAAGCCCCGATCGATTTAATATAAGGAGGAAGCGTCGGAATCAACATCTGAAACGACATAAACACAAACAAATTCCCCACCATCAACATAATAAAAGACCTCGTCCATAAAGGATCCTTCACCTTCATAAACAAACCTCCCTTCCCATCTATCAAACCCCACCAGCAGATGGGGATATTATTTCGGATTACTAAATAATAGCACATAAAACACAATTGCGATACGAATTAAAACAACGGAAATGTGTAAGTTTTTAACAGAATGCAAATAGTAACAACGAGACTACATTCACTATTATGGAGAAAATAATTCTTTACTGTTTTTTTGGCTTATTCCGGGGATAGGGGGACAACCGACAGGAGAAAATTCATTTTATCCTGTCGGTTGTCCCCCTATCCCCGGCCTTTCAGCATAAGCTGAAAGGCGAGTGAAACGAACGTTTCACTCGAATAAGCCAAAAAACACACTAGGTTCAAAGTCATAATCCATTCAAATATTCAGCTAATTCCCATACTTTTATTGAAAACACAAAGAATTATACTATAATAACAACATGGCCAAACTTTCTGAATTATCTTATTTGCGCGGCCACTCATACATATTTACTTTTTACTCCTTATAAATATACAACCATGAATGGAGGTCATTCTTTGAAGTATACGTTACGCCCATTAGGCGACCACGCCGTCGTCATCCAATTAGGCAGCTCGATCCAACAAGAAACGCACGACCTGGTGAAAGCGGTAACAAATCTAATCGAAACCCAATCATTCGACTGGCTGGTAGAATATATCCCGGCCTTCACAACCGTCACACTCTATTACGACCCAATCAAACTCACCGATTCTCACAAACCCTTTCAAAACACACTTCCATACACGGTCGTCTGTTCTGAAATCGAAAACATGCTTTCAAACCTGAAAACCGGAGAAAAAGGAGAAGCAAGAATCATCGATATCCCCGTATGCTACGGTGGAGAATTCGGACCTGACCTTGAAGAAGTCGCCAACCATCATCAATTATCCACTGAGGAAGTCATCACCAAACACATGAACGGGGACTATCTCGTTTACATGATTGGCTTCGCACCAGGATTCCCTTATATCGGCGGCATGTCTCCGGAAATCGCGACGCCGAGAAGAAAGTCCCCACGTCTGAAAATACCGGCAGGATCAGTTGGAATAGCAGGGGAACAAACAGGGGTATACCCCATCGAAACACCCGGTGGATGGCAGCTGATCGGCCGCACACCCCTAAAACTGTTCAAGCCTGATAACAACGACTCACCGAGCCTGTTGAAAGCCGGGGACCGGATACGCTTCACACCGATTTCACTTGAAGAATATAGAGCATTGGAGGAGGAACAATGATTACTATAATCAAACCGGGCCTCCTGACAACCATTCAGGATTTAGGAAGGTACGGCTATCAAAAGTACGGCGTCATCGTGAGTGGGAGCATGGATCCCCTCGCCCACAAAATTGCGAACCTTCTCGTCGGCAACGAAGTGGACGAAGCAACCCTGGAAATCACCTTGATGGGACCTGTCCTTGAATTTAAGGAAACTTCCCTGATCTCGATTTGCGGGGGAGATTTAACTCCGACGATTGACGGGAAGCCCGTTCCATTAAGGAGATCCCTCTTGATCAAAGCCGGAAGCATCCTTAAGTTCGGGGCATGCACGAATGGCTGCCGCAGTTATCTTGCCGTTGCAGGAGGTTTTCGTGTCGAAAAAGTCATGAACAGCAGGTCCACATATGTAAGGGCGGGAATCGGAGGACTGAAAGGTCGTTCCCTTCAGGCGGGCGATACATTGGAAACAGGACCGTTCAACAAAGAATCAGCCAATATGATCGACTATTTACTTCCATATGTCGAGAAGAGTGACTTCACGGAAATAGACTGGTCGATATCATCTGAATTCATTTCATCCTATCACCAGAAGAAAGTCATTCGGGCCATCCCTGGAACGGAGTACGATTTATTTTCCGAAGAGAGCCGCGAACAGTTTTTCAATCAGCCATTTAAAGTATCTTCCCAATCAGACAGGATGGGATACCGTCTTGAAGGTCCGTCCCTCTATCTTGATGAGGAATTCGATATGGTATCGGAAGCAGTGGTGTTTGGGACGATTCAAGTTCCGTCGAATGGTCAGCCGATCATTCTGCTCGCTGACCGGCAAACGACGGGAGGCTATCCGAGGATAGGATACATTGCATCCGTTGATCTTCCCCTCATTGCTCAAACGAAGCCGGGGGAATCCATTACATTCACCATGATCTCCCATGAAAAGGCGCAGGAGCTATACATAGATCGTGAGCGCCAATTAAACCATTTGAAGCAAGGAATCGCCTTGAAATTTAACTCTTAGTTCACAACAAAGGAGAGAACCCCTTGAAGAAAAAATCAAATTTCAGCCTATTACTGGGAGCAGCGTTCCTGATGGCGACCTCCGCCATCGGACCGGGCTTCCTGACTCAAACAACCGTCTTTACTGAAAAGCTGGCCGCAAGCTTTGGTTTCGTCATATTAATTTCCATCCTAATCGATATTGGCGCCCAGCTGAATATTTGGCGTATCATTGCCATTTCTGAAAAAAGGGCTCAGGATATCGCAAATGATGTCCTTCCTGGATTAGGGTATTTCCTTGCCATCCTCATCGTGGCAGGAGGCCTTGCCTTTAACATCGGGAATATCGCCGGAGCCGGACTCGGTACGAATGTCCTATTCGGGATTTCACCTGAAATGGGCGCATTGTTCAGCGGAATCGTCGCAGTCGGGATCTTCCTGGTAAAGGAAGCGGGCAGATTGATGGACAAATTCGCTCAAATCCTGGGATTATTGATGATCATCCTTACGGTATATGTCATGTTTACTGCCAACCCACCTGTCGGCGAAGCCGTAACGAAAACATTCGCTCCCGACACCATCGATTTTCTCGCGATCATCACCCTGGTCGGCGGGACAGTCGGTGGATACATCACCTTTGCCGGGGGGCATCGATTATTAGAGGCTGGGATAACAGGAAAAAAATCCCTTCCTGAAATCACAAAAAGCTCCGTATCAGCCATCGGAATCGCGTCCATCATGCGAATCTTTCTATTCCTCGCCGCGTTAGGGATTGTCGCTCAAGGGTTTGCATTAGACCCTAAGAACCCACCTGCGTCCGTATTCCAGCTGGCTGCCGGTGATATCGGGTACAAGATGTTCGGAATCGTCATGTGGTCTGCCGCTGTTTCATCCGTTGTCGGGGCAGCCTATACGTCGGTATCCTTCATCCGTACATTCAGCCCGCTCCTTGAGAAATATCATAAGTGGCTGATCGTCGGTTTCATTACGATCTCAACACTTGTGTTCGTGATTGTCGGTAAACCGGTTGCCATCTTGATCCTGGTCGGATCCCTCAATGGATTGATCCTGCCGATCGCCCTCGGTGTCATGCTGATTGCCGCCCATAAAACAAAAATCGTCGGTGACTACAAGCACCCGATCTGGATGACCGTATTCGGTGTGCTGATTGTCGTGGCCATGTCTTATATGGGTGTCTACTCGTTGATCCAAGGCATCCCTCAATTGTTTAGTTAAACAAAGATGGAAAGACCTCGATCCCTTGCGGAGATCGAGGTCTTTTTGTGTGGGCTGACTTTTTTGCACCAGGTACATTCTGAACTTTTTGTACCTGGTACAATCCCATTGAATTGTACTAGGTACATTACTTTTCAAGACATAGTAAAAAAGAGACCGCTCCGGCCTCTTATTTCTGAATAATATTCTTCACCCGTCCAACCTGTCCATCTGCTAATCGGACTTTGATGCCGTGTGGGTGATTGGGGGAATTCGTTAGTATATCTTTCACAATCCCCCGAGTCAGTTTGTCTGTGCGCTGGTCTTTTTTCAGGACGATGTCCACTTCAAGACCCGGTTTTATATTGGAACGCTGTTGTCCGTTCATTGTATTCTCCATTTCTTAAAAAAATTTCTGGATTCGTCCAGTACTAGTCTTCATCCTTCACATCAATATCTTCAGGGATCGGTTCACTTAGATATTCTGCGAGCTGTCGTTTCATTTTCTCCATTTGCTCAAGATGCTGATTGAATTGATCCCGGTATAGTAAATACTGTTCTCCATCGTGGACTGCCCGAATCTTCCTTTGCTGCACGAGGCTTTCAATATACGATTCGGGGAGGGACAGATATTCGGCTGTTTCTTTAATGGTGAGATACATGGTGATCATCCCTCACTTTTCATTCAACTAACTCGATCTTCGCAACGGCTTCACAGTGCATGGTCTGTGGAAACATATCGACCGGCTGCACCTCCGTTGTTTTATACCCGCCGTCTTCCAATATTCTAAGGTCACGGGCAAGGGTTGCCGGGTTGCAGGATACATAGACCACCCGCTTCGGCTTCATGGCAAGGATTGTGTTCAGAAGTGCTTCATCACAGCCCTTTCGCGGAGGATCGACGACAAGGACGTCCGCTTTGATCCCTTCCTTATACCAATCGGGGATGACCACTTCCGCAGGTCCCGCTTTGAATTCCACATTTGTCATATCATTCAACTCGGCATTTTGCTTCGCGTCTTCTATCGCCTGTGGAACGATTTCCACCCCGTATACCTTCTTCGCCTTTTGAGCGAGGAATAAGGAGATCGTACCGATTCCGCAATACGCATCGATGACGGTTTCTTCTCCCTGCAAATCGGCATACTCCAACGCTTTATCATAAAGCACCTTCGTCTGCTCCGGGTTCACCTGATAGAAGGATCTTGCTGAGATCGCAAACTTCACGTCCCCGATATAATCGTGGATCACTTCCTCCCCCCATAGGACGCGGGTTGTATCACCCATGATCACGTTTGTCCGTTTGGGGTTCACGTTATGGACGACCGATTTCAAGCCTTCTATATTTTCGATAAGTGCATCCACTATCGCCTTCTTATGTGGAAGCTCAGGCGTCCGCGTGACCAATACCACCATCACCTCACCCGTCGTATATGCCGTCCGGGTCATAATATGGCGGAGAGTCCCTTTATGATTTTTCTCATCATAGGGACGGACCTCCAATTTTTCACATACATCCTTCACGTGCTGGATCACTTCATCATTTTTTTCATATTGAATGATGCATTTGTCCATATCGATGATCTCATGACTGCGCTTTTGATAGAAACCAGCTACAAACCGTCCGTCCTTTTCCCCTACAGGAACCTGGGCTTTATTGCGGTAGCGCCATGGCTCTTCCATTCCAAGGACCGGATGTACAGGGACGTCCTGAAGTTTCCCGATACGCTGCATGACGTCCTTTACATTCTTCTCTTTTGCTTTCAGCTGGCCTTCGTACGTCATATGCTGGATCTGGCAGCCTCCGCATTCCCTGTAGATCGGACAAGGGGGTTCCTGACGAAACGGACTATCTTTCGTGCGTTCTGACAGTCGGCCGAACCCGTATCCTTTACTCGTTTTCACGACTTTGACCCGGCCTTCTTCCCCGGGCAGGGCATTGGGGACGAATAATGGGTATCCGTCGACCTTTGTTACTCCATTGCCGTCATGGGTCAAATCCTCGAATACGGCTTCATCTATATAATCATTTTTTTGAACGGGTGCTTTTTTACTCACGTGTATCTTCCTTTACGAATTCCTTTTTAAGACTCTACTGATTGTACCATAAATGGAGAAGGAGAATGAAATGGATGGAGGTCCGTCCCTCTCTATGAAAAAAAGCATCGAAGGGCCGATGCTTTTTGTGTTCAGGAGGAGGCGGGTTCTTCCCTGTCTGCGGCCTGGATGGATTCGATTGCCTGTTTCAGATAAAGCTCGAAGGCTTCACCCTTTTCGACACGGGTCTCTTCGAGGGATTCCATGATGCACTTGAAATTATCGATAAGATGATCGGATTTCATGCCCCTGCTCACAAGCACGCTGTTCAGCCAGAGGGCATAATCGGAAAACACCTTCGATTCACCTACATCGGCAGCAGACTCCAGGTAATTGAAGTGATGGATATTATCTTCATAGCATTTCTTCCGGCCGGCTTCTCCAAACTTTTCATCCAATTCCGGGTATCGATCGTATAGTTTCACAACGGCTTCATCTATCACATGTTTATACTTATTTTCCATCAGTACGCCACCACTTTATACCGGTCAATGGACGGGATGATGGATGCCAATTCCTGATCAGGGTATTTCTTTTCCAGATCATGAATCCGCTTATAGTCTTCACTTTGTACCCATTTCATGAAATCTTCTTTCGTATCCCACTCCATATGGACGGTGATCTCTCCCGGCTTTTTCTCATTTTGCAGCAGGAGGAACCGTTGGAATCCGTCTGCTTTGTCTACCAGACCTGAACGGGTATGATAGATTGATATGACTTCCTCTGCCTTCTCATCAGGCACTACAAATGTTGAATGTACGATATACATGATATTCTCCTTCTCACCGGCACATGATCAGACATGCTTTTTATTCACTGTAACACAGTCAGGGAGTGCCGGGGTATACAAAATTTAACAGGCTGTAAAAGAAAGAGACACAATGTACATTTTCTTGTTAGGATGTAAAAACTTACCGCGTTTTATCCGATCTACAAAGGGTACAATGGTATGTGCAACAATTCTAGAAAGAGAAGGTAGATAAATATGAACCCAGACTTCTTAGTAAACCTTATCCTTGTAGGGAATGTTTTTCTTGGAGTGTTATTCGCTCTCAAGTCAAGAAGGTGGTGGCTACCCTATATACTGATCGGACTCACCTTTCTGACCTTGACCTTTGGATTCGGGATATCCCTTTTGCTGAATAAAGAATCGATCCTTGCTTATTTATTTGTGTTCGTCGTCGGGCAACTGATATGGGTCTTTGCCTTTGTGATTGTCGCCCATTTATTGTCCTGGATCGTCCGGAAGGTTCCTTTCCGTCATAAACAACAGATCGGATGGGGCTTTTTGATCGGATTTCCATTGACGTTTTCCATTTTTTTGTTTGTTAACTAAAGAATCTTCATACAAAAAAAAGGAATGCCGTAACCCCAACGGCATTCCTTTTTATCATTCTGCTTTATCTTCCGGCCGGATCTTATCAAGTGGGACGAAGACTTGCAGGTGACGGTACAGGTTTTCGAATTCGGCAGGAAGGACTCCTCCAAGCTCGCCGTCCACATTCAGCTGCACCTTTTCTTTCGCCTTGATCTTGATCCTGTTGGCTTGTGTGTAAATGACGTTCGGATCATTCACATGCTCTCCACGTACTGCCAGGGAAGCAATGCGGATAAACTCTGCCAGATTCGTTTTCTTCAGAATCAGGAGAGAAAATAACCCGTCATTGATCGAAGCATCGGGAGCCAGTTTCTCGAAGCCGCCGACGGAATTGGTCAATCCGATGAGGAAAAGCATCGCTTGTCCTTCAAACAGCTTACCATCATATTCGATCGACACATCCGTCGGTTTAATGGAAGGAAGCATTTCAATGCCCTTCAGATAATAAGCAAGCTGCCCCATCATGGTTTTAAGCTTACTCGGTACTTCATAGGTCAATTCCGTGATTCTTCCCCCACCGGCGATATTGATGAAATAACGCTCATTCATGCGTCCGATATCGACCGGGATCGTTTCACCCTTCGTAATCACATCAATGGCCGAGCTGATATCCTTTGGAATGTGCAGGGCACGGGCGAAGTCATTCGTTGTCCCCATCGGAACAATCCCCAGCTTCGGCCGGTAGTCCTGTTCAGCTAATCCGTTCACGACTTCATTTAACGTACCGTCCCCACCTGCAGCGACGACGATATCATATTTGCGTTCAACAGCGATCCGTGCCGCTTCGGTTGCATCCCCTTCACAAATGGTGGCGTGTACAGATGTTTCATATCCTGCCTGCTCCAATTTGATTAATACTTCAGCGAGGTGTTTTTTAAAAAGCTCCCGCCCCGAAGTCGGATTGTATATTATTCTTGCTCGTTTCATACCCATCATCCTAATCTGTATTGATTAAAAAAACTCGTCCATGTATATACCATCTTTTAACATCATATACCAATTTAATTTATTCATGCAAAATATGTTCAAAAGGCAGGATTTTTCAAATCGTCCACCGGTCAATATCATAACTCTTTTCACAGGAAAAATCTAATGAAATATGAAATTTCACACGCCTGTTGTGGGCAGGTTCCATGATTGTCAGAAAGAATTCATAAATGGGGAGTTATACTGGGAGGGAAGCAAAAAAATAACCGTACAGAATATCACCCTGATATTCTGTACGGTTATGGGAATAGATGTATGTTCCGTTTTCGCAAAAATTGGATGGATTCTTCAAGGGACTTCATATCAAAATGATAGACTTCCCCAATAATGTCTTTCCACTTATCCAGATCCTTCATTCGATACTCCCGGATATTCCGGTAGGTCATGACCTTCAACGTCCGATTACGGAGAAAATAACACTGGTTCCCCTGGAAGCGGACGGCGGTGATTCTTCTCATGGTGATGTTGTCATCGGAATCCAGATAGGACGCCTGTATGTCCCTCTCCAAGTCTTCTTCTTCTAGCGGTATCCACTCTATAGTCTTTTTTACAAACGTCTTCCCGTTCGAACGGCGATCGACTTCGAACTCACGGATGTCCTTCTGGGTAAAGATGATTTCCTCTCCAAATCCGTGAAGCAGATGCTTCTGTCTCGCCTCGAGCTCCACAGGCTTCATGATGGGAGAACCATAACCGACATCGACATACAGCTTACGGTTATCAATCGAAATCATCAGTCCCAGGTGTCCCGGGTTCACTCTGACAAATTGACAATGGAAGCCTAGTTTTTTCAGCAACCTTCCAAAATTAATATTCAGCGTAAAGCACGTTCCTCCCCACCCTTTCAGATGGAGATTTTCTGCAAATGTCTCCAACGAGGGGACAAAGGAGCCCCCCTCAGAGAAATAATAAAATTTACTGAATGTCTCATAGGGAATCCGTATCAGATGCTGTTGGATCAAGCGCTGTAAGTAGTTCAAAGTAGGGGGCTCGATATCCATATTTAAATAGTTCACATATTTTTTTACTGCTTCCAATCCGATCACTCTTTCTACTTTTTCATCAGGCAGACTGTAAACTGGTGCTGAAGAGTAAACTCATGGAGGGAATCGTGACGTCTGGATAAGAAGGTATGTAATGACTGCAGTAATCCTTCTATCTCCGTATCCTTTAAATGAGAGAGCAAGGAAAGGGATCCTACGCGCTCGCACCAGGACTGTATGGTGAAATCGACCATATAGTAAAATGTATAAAAATCTTTGATCGTAAAGTCGGCTTGCTGCCATTCTAACAACCATTCCACGGGAAATCCATTTACTTGATTGCCCGGATCAGCTTTTCCTTCCGGGGTTTCACCGATATATTCATGTAAAAACGTCATCGTATCCTTTACGAATTCCTGATTTGGAAGGAAGCTTGAATCGCTTACAATGAACGTTCCTTTCTCCTTCAAAATCCGCTTCATTTCATGTATCGCTTTCGGGCGATCGAATAAATGCCAGCTTCTATGACTCATCGTGATATCATAGTAGTGATCTGGCAGATTCGTTGATTCTGCAGTGCCGGTCAGATAAGGGATCTCGAGGTATTGCCTGCTTTCCAATGCCTTGGCCGTTTTCCTCAGTTCAATAGAAGGTTCGACTCCGATCACTTCGGCTCCACGCTTATGAAGCTTTCGTGTCAGGGCTCCGGTACCTGCACCAATTTCAGCCACTTTCCTTCCTTCCCACACGATTCCTCTTACCTTCAACGTATCAAAAAATTGATGCGGAATATCATCACAAGACGCAGCGTAACGGGAGGTCACATTACCAAAATTCACTTCCATTCACTCTCTTCCCCTATCATAATTGATTTTCACTCTGCTGAACGTTACGATTTCATGTCAACTCCATCACAGCCGCCTGCACAAAAAGCCTTCCTACATACTACATTCTGTATGCCAAGGGGAAACTCCTGCCGAGGGACGGACCTCGCTAACCTTTATATCGTCATAATTTGTAATCCTTTAATTGATCGGTTACTTTATGAAATTATCCTATTTCCACTCGCGATAAACCTTATAATAAATTATATTTCTATCATTTTAGAGGGGGATTTCATGAAGGAATAGAGGTCCGTCCCTAAAAAAACGGTCATCAAAGATGACCGTTTGCTGAGTGGTGTTCTTTAGTTGTTGGCTCCGGCTGCGATCCGCTTTACGTTTTGTTCGGCGGTTTTCGTGAGGTCCGGGGTGAATCCGTTTTTCATTCGTTGATTTTCTTCGTTGAAGTAGTCTTGGACTTCCTGGTCGAATTCTATTTCAATTAGATCACGAATGTCTGTAATTCTGAGGGCGATCATAATGGATACAAGGTGGGCCACTGTTAAGGATTTCTTCTTGAAATTCACTAGCTCATTGATCGTAGCCACTCTTAATCCTGTTAAGCGGTGAAGATCGCCTTGAGTCAATCCTCGTTCGCGCAGGATTTCTCCCAATTTAATGTGAATTTTATGGGGAAATTTATTTAGCGCTTCTATAACAATTGTATTTGTCTTTTGGTGAATCATGATGCTTCAACTCCTCATCCTATATCATATTAACGTGAATCCCCCCATTCGTGAACCGGCAATAAATACCATCAGAACGGGTACTTAAGACCATTTCATTTTGAGCATCATGAATCACCATGAATTAAATGAAAGAAGACTCCCGGAACGTGTCCCGGAAGTCTCCCCCATCTTAATCGTGTTACATCAATACGTTTTGAACTAGGCTCGTCTTCAAGCTTTCGTATACTTCCTGCCAGACCCTTCTATCCTTGATGTATTGGGAGGTCAGGCGCTGGATCATCTCTTTCTGCTTTTCAGGGAACAGTTCATGATCCCTCGGTGGAAGCTTCGCCCGCTCATCATCGACGATCTTTTTCACCATTGGAGCTCGCGGCCCCCATACCAGCTTCTCCTTTCCTTCCTTATCGATAAAAATGAAGATCGGGATCGCTCTCGACGTTCCATTGGTGAGATATTGATCCATCAGTTCAAGATTTTCGTCCCTCAAAATCATCCGAACGTCCAGATTGGCCGCCTCCGCAACAGTAAGAAGGATCGGGATGTTCAGCATGGCGTCACCGCACCAATCCTCCGTAATGGCAATCACGCGCAAAGATTGCTCTCCCAGTCGATTCAACACATCTACGTCTTCTCGCGGAATCTTAAAGCCCTTCCGGATGGCTTCTGTATTTTCTTTATGAGCACTCATATTTTTTATGTATTCTTCCGGTGTCATTCCTTTATCAAACCATTGTTCCAAGTTCATCCTTTTTCCTCCTCCAGTGGTTCATACCTGTCGAATCACTGTGTTCTTTTCTTGGAAATTCTCTCTCTAGCATAGGCATGTTTCTCGTAATCTACAAGTGAAAGTCATATGGGATTTACTCAAATTTTCAATTGTACGATTATGCCTGTAGGAATATAATATAAGAAAAGCAACTTCGTGAACAGGTTCGAATGAACTGCTCCAAGATGATTCATTTCCATTTAAAAAAAGGAATAGCGAAACCGCTACTCCTTATCCATTTTTCCAGGGGGGGGATGGAAATAGGTAAGTATGGAAAGAGGCATCTCTTTCTTGCATCTTTCCCTGACAGAAAAAAAGCTGACTCAATTGTCAGTTTCATCCTCTCATTTTTCGGTTACATTAAATGGATATAGGACGACGCTTTCCATTGAACCATCTTAGACATCCTGTGATTTCTCAATTATTTTTGTCACTTTATTGTAGTAGTAGTCCAGCTCGACTAGGCTATCTGCCTCCTTCAGCCTCTTTAAATAGTGGTTCGCTTTTTCATAATCTTCTGGTGGCAGTTCAACCTTGATTCTTTTTTTCTTCCACTTCGCCAACAGGTTTCACCTCATTATGATTTGGAGATCCTCCCTTAGAGGTCGGTTCGAGCTGATAATGAGATAGCTCTTGAATATAGGTTGCTTTGGTCGCTGCTAAATTCTGTTCGATTTTTCGTGTGATGACGGAACTTCCCCCGATCCCTGATAATAAACTGATATAGATCACATACCAGATCGGGACTGTATCAACCACCGGTAACACGGACAGATACCCTGCCAGAACGCCTATGATAATATCCTTCGTTGAGCCAAAAAGATAATGTTTCTCACCCTGGTCATCAATAAATTTTCGCGGAAAAGTGAAATGACCGTTTTTGAAAACCAGAATATGTCCTAAGCCCCCAATACCACCCATCAACATTGGCAACAAGATCACTTCGAATAAGGACATTCTATCCACCCTCTGGAATCATTTACTATTATTATATATTATTTACAGAAAATTCAGAATAGATAATTGGACGCAATTTTGTCCACTAAAGGAGCGCCATTATGCGAAAAATTGTGATGAAAGTCTCGTCAATCGACAAACTTCGATTTCAAAACTATATGATGCAGCTCAAAAGGGCTGAATCGAAAGTAGAAGCCGATACGTATTACCGATTAGCCAAACAAATCCTGGAGAAGGCCAAAAGGAAGCAAATGTGATGATTTCTCACTGTACTTCCTTGTAAAAATACAAAAAAAGAAGAGCCATGACAGCCCTTCTCTCCCTTTCTACCTGTTTAGTTGACGCCTACCGCATTATACGCAGCATTCACACTTGCCACTTCAGCACTGCCTGCACCATATAAATCCGTTGCTGCCTGAACCGCCGCTGAACGCAGCTGGCTGTAATTGGATGATGGTGTCAAGTATTGAGTCAGGGCACGATAATAGATCTTCCCGGTCTTGGCCGTTCCGATTCCCGTCACCTTCACACCATAGTGTGTACCACCTTGACTTAACAGGTATGCCGCCTTATTTCCGATTCCGCTGTTGATATGAACCCCGCCGTTATCCTGAGTTCCTGTGTATCTTACTGAATAATGATCGGGATCACCGTACTTCGCCGGATCAGACATGGAGCGAAGAGCATCTCCACTTTTGTTCGGTGTATAGATGTCTTCCCCGATTTCCCAATCAGGATTATTATTGGCATCGTATTCTACTAATGTTCCAAAAATATCGGACATGGATTCATTGATGGCTCCTGATTCATTTTGATAAATCAGGTCCGCTGTTGTATCTGTCACGGCATGTGTCAGTTCATGGGCGATGACATCAAGTCCGCCGGATAATGAAATGAACGTCGATCCATCTCCATCACCGTATACCATCTGTTGACCATTCCAAAATGCGTTATTATAGTTTCTGCCGTAATGGACAGTCGATTTCAAGGCTGCCCCGTTTCCGTCATAGCTATTTCGATTATGGGTATTCTTATAATAATCATATGTCGTTCCTGCATAGTAATGTGCATCTACTGCAGCTGCGTCGTAACTTGCGTTAAATAGGTTATCGCTGTCTGCCCACAGTGAGCCGGGAAGACGGGTACGGTTAGATCCATCATACGTGAAGATCCCATTCCCTCTCGTACGATCTTGTAAATAATAGGTTGAAGAAGAAAGGTACGTATTCAGTGACTTCGTATCCCCCAATACACCCTTACCAGAACCGACAGTGTCCGTACCTCCAGCGGCACCCCCACCGCCGCCAGGCTTACCGGCTCCTTTCCCTGCTTCATGAATTTCATTCACCTTGGCAAGAATATCACCTGTGACCGCATCCACGAAATAATTCCAGTTCCCAGGCTCCGGAGCCAGGAAATTATAGTTTACGAGATATGCATAATGTGCTTCACCGTCTTTCACATAGATCACTGATTCGGATTTCGGGGCGTATTCATAATCAGGCTGGCTGCCTACTGCCTTAACCAGATCCTTTTCAGCTGATGAAACGGCTTCTTTTTTCGATAGTTTCTTCACTTGTTTCAGGTTTTGTTTCTCATCCAGATTCGCTGCCGGCGCACCCGATAGAGCTGTGAGCACTCCTTCTTTGTTTACATGTGCTGTCAGAACAGCCCCATAAACAGGAGTGCCCTTATATACTTGCTGGATGCGAAGATATGTAAATCCCAGATCATCCTTTTGCTTTTCTACTACTTTGAACGATAATTTCGAATCACCTTTAAACTTGAACGTCTTTTGTTTGTCTGTTAAATAATCAAATACAACTGTTTCCGGAGCCTTTGAAGATGCTTTCGTCAAATGACCCGAAATAAATTGAGGAGTCCCTACCTGTGAATTGAAATTCACCTTTTCACTCACATTCGAAGCTCCAAATGCTTCCGAGGCCAAGACCGGACTCATCATCAATCCTGCTGTCAATCCTAGTGCAACGACTTTTTTCTTCAATTACAACACCTCTTTGAAAGAATTTTCAAACTATTTAAAACATTAGATATACTATAATACAAGCCTTCAACATTACGAACGAGCCAAAAGACCTAACATTCACCTTTTCCAACCTCGGGTTAAATGACCTACACAAAATGGGCAAAAACCACTCTGATCAGGAAAATTTGAACAAAAAGAGGGACGGACCTTGAACTATTTCAAGGTCCGTCCCTCTTCCCCATAGGAAAACCTCCCTGAAAACCAATTGTTTTCGGGAGGCTTTATGAAAAATATTATCGTTTTTGAATTTCTTGTAGTAATAATTTGTTTACAAGCGGCGGGTTGGCCTGACCTTTTGTCGCTTTCATGATTTGACCGACAAGGAAGCCGATGGCACGGTCTTTCCCGTTCTTGAAGTCTTCGATGGATTGTGGATTCGCATCCAGCGTTTCCGTCACGATCTTGAGTAAAGCACCTTCATCAGAAATTTGAACGAGGCCTTTGTCTTTCACGATTTGCTCAGGATCTCCACCGTTTTCCACTAATTCCTTGAACACTTTCTTCGCAATCTTGGAAGAAATCGTACCTTTTTCAATCAACTCGATCATGCCCGCGAGTCCTTGAGGAGTCAGCTTAACATCTTCCAGTTCTTTCTGTTGTGCATTCAGGTATGCCGAAACTTCACCCATCAGCCAGTTGGAGGCAAGCTTCGCATCTGCACCTGCTTCAACGGTATCCTGGAAGAAATCAGACATTTCCTTCGTCAATGTCAGAACCATGGCATCGTAAGCAGGTAAGCCAAGTTCTTCTACATAGCGCTTTTTACGCTCATCCGGAAGCTCAGGGATCTCAGCACGGATACGGTCCATCCACTCTTGATCGATGTGAAGGTGTAATAGGTCTGGTTCAGGGAAGTAACGGTAGTCATCCGATCCTTCTTTGACACGCATAAGGATCGTTTTACCAGTCGATTCATCGAAACGAAGCGTTTCCTGTTGAATCAAGCCTCCAGATAAAAGTACTTTCTCCTGACGTACGATTTCATACTCCAATCCCTTTTTCACAAAGTTAAAGGAGTTCAGGTTTTTAAGCTCTGCTTTCGTTCCAAACTTCTCCTGACCGATTGGACGAAGAGAAATATTGGCGTCACAGCGAAGCGATCCTTCTTCCATCTTACAGTCGGAAACCCCTGTGTATTGGATGATGGATTTCAACTTTTCAAGATACGCATACGCCTCTTCCGGTGTACGGATGTCCGGTTCGGATACGATCTCGATCAGAGGTGTTCCTTGACGGTTGTAGTCGACAAGGGAATAACCGTCACCTGAGTGAGTCAGTTTCCCTGCATCTTCCTCAAGGTGAAGACGAGTGATTCCGATCCGTTTCTTCTCACCGTTCACTTCAATTTCAATCCAGCCATTCTCACCGATCGGCTTGTCGAATTGAGAGATTTGGTACGCTTTCGGGTTATCCGGATAGAAATAGTTTTTACGGTCAAACTTTGTATCCGTTGCGATTTCACAATTCAATGCGATGGCCGCCTTCATTCCGAACTCAATGGCGCGCTTGTTTACTACCGGAAGAACCCCGGGATATCCAAGGTCGATCACGTTTGTATTTGTGTTCGGCTCTGCTCCGAAGTGGTTCGGCGCCGGAGAGAACATCTTACTGTCCGTTTTTAATTCTACGTGGACTTCTAGTCCGATTACTGGTTCAAAGTTCATTGATTTCACCCCTTACAGTTGTGGTCTTTTTGTATGGAAATCTGTCGCTTGCTCGAATGCATGAGCTACGCGATAAATCGTGCTTTCGTCAAAATGCTTTCCGATGATTTGCAGTCCAAGTGGTAGTCCCGTTGAAGAGAATCCACAAGGTACTGAGATGCCCGGTACCCCTGCAAGGTTCACTGGGATCGTTAAAATATCGTTTGCATACATCGTTAATGGATCATCGATTTTTTCACCGATTTTGAAAGCCGGCGTCGGTGTTGTCGGTCCGATGATGACGTCATATTTTGCAAATACGTCTTCAAAGTCTTTCTTGATCAGCGTACGGGCCTGTTGTGCTTTCTTATAATAAGCCTCATAGTAACCTGAGCTTAATGCAAACGTTCCAAGCATGATACGACGCTTTACTTCATCCCCGAAGCCTTCCGCACGTGTTTTTTTGTAAAGATCAAGAAGGTTCTCTGCGTTCGGCGTACGGTAGCCGTAACGAACACCATCGAAGCGTGCAAGATTGGCAGATGCTTCAGAAGATGCTAATAAGTAGTACGTGGACACACCGAATTTAGAATGCGGAAGAGAAACTTCTTCCCATGTCGCTCCCATGCCTTCCAACACTTTCAGTGAAGCAAGCACAGCTTGACGGGCTTCTTCCCCGACACCTTCACCTAAGTATTCTTTCGGCACAGCAATCTTTAGACCCTTTACATCGCCTGTCAGAGCCTCCGCATAATTCGGAACCTCCACATTGGCTGAAGTCGAATCATTCGGATCAAGCCCAGCGATGGCTTGCAGTAAGTACGCGTTGTCTTCTACATTACGAGTGATTGGTCCGATTTGATCAAGAGATGAAGCAAATGCCACAAGACCGAAACGGGATACACGTCCGTATGTCGGCTTTAATCCGACAGTACCCGTGAATGCGGCCGGCTGGCGGATCGATCCACCTGTATCGGAACCTAATGAAAATGGTACTTCCCCTGCTGCAACGGATGCTGCGGAACCACCCGAAGATCCACCTGGGACCGTTTCAAGATTCCATGGGTTGCTTGTTTTCTGGAAACCGGAGTTCTCAGTAGATGAACCCATCGCAAACTCATCCATATTCAATTTACCGATCGTGATTGTGTCGGCATTATGTAATTTATTGATGACCGTCGCATCATAAATCGGATTGAAGTTTTCAAGGATTTTACTTGCACAAGTGGTACGAAGACCTTTTGTGACGATATTATCCTTGATCCCGATCGGCATTCCGAAAAGAAGACCTTTACTTTCATCCGTCCCCAGTTTGGAATCCATTTCCTTCGCTTTACTGCGGGCATTCTCTTCATCCAGTGTTAAAAATGCCTTTACTTTATCTTCAACGGCGTCGATTCGTTTGTATGACTCGTCTACCAGATCTGTGACAGAAACTTCTTTCTTATGTAAAAGCTCATGAAGCTCTGATAATTTATGGTCAAATAATGACATGAGGTCCCCTCCTTAGTCCAAGATCGATGGAACGCGAACTTGTCCATCTTGTTTGTCTGGTGCGTTCTTCAATACTTCTTCACGTGGCAGGCCTTCAACAGGCTTATCTTCACGCATCACATTCTTCATATCCAGTACGTGACTTGTTGCTTCCACATTCGATGTATCCAATTCATTCAGCTGCTCGGCAAACCCGATGATCGCATCCAGCTGAGTCGTAAACTTCTTCGCTTCATCCTCAGTGATGGCTAGTCGTGCAAGGTGTGCAACATGCTTTACCTGCTCTTCAGAAATTCTAGACATCTTCTTCACCTCCGTATATGTTCGAACACTCACAATACTATAGATAATACCAAAATTCGCTTCATTAAAGCAACTATGACAAGAGATAACCATTGTTAGGGGCATGGCTGATTCTTGTCCATACCTCCCTCTATTCTATCACGAAATGAGGGGGTGGGTGGGATTTTGTGAGGAACGCTATTTTAGGATGTCCGCCGCTGTGTAAATGATCATATCTTTTAATCGCATATATCACCATATATATATAATAGGTAGAACTACACTTTTCACTCTTCCAAATAAAGGACTCCTCCTCCCCTAAACCGAATCTATTAAAAGAGGTGATTTCATGAAAATATATAGTTTCAAACAAAAGACCGGAAAATCCATTCATCATTTCAACAGTCAAAACATTATGATCCATCCTTTACTGAAGCCTGATGATCCATTCCAAATCGGGTATTTTTATTTAGAGGAAAACAGCGTGCTGGGCATGCATCCAGCCATGTGCGATCAGCTTCTGATGATCACGTCAGGATGTGGATGGGTGAGGATCGAAGGGGGCGAAAAAATCATGGTGGAACCGGGCATGGCCGTCTTTTGGCAGAAGGGTGAAATGCATGAATCCGGATCCGAAGATGGTATGACCGCCATTGTCGCCGAAGGAAGCAGTCTCGACCCCGAGCGATACCTGCCTGTGAACTAAAGCATTCCATTTGCTTCCTTTCCTCTATTTGATTACCTTTAAATAGAGTATGTAAATGGAGAGGGTTTTCACAATGCATCCAATTCTACTAGCCTTCATAGCGGGTGTGTTAGGCGGCGGGCTGTTCACGCTCCTGCACCTTCCCCTGTCCTGGCTTCTCGGTTCCATGGTTTCTGTCTTTCTCATTAACAAATGGACAAAGTTTGAGCTTGCCTGGCCGTCTTTTCTCCGGGATCTTGGATTGATCATCGTCGGCTATTCCATCGGACAGTCGTTCAGTCAGAAAACGATGATTGAAATCTTTACTCAGCTTCCTTCCATGCTGACGATGACGGTTGCGATCATTGCCTTCAGTATGGTCCTTGCTTACATTACGTCCAAAATGACGGGAATCGGTTTGTCTTCGACGGTTACCGGTAGTATACCTGGCGGGCTTTCCCAAATGGTGGCTCTCGGGGAGGAAATGAAGGATATTGACTTAACCGTTGTAACGATCCTTCAGGTCATCAGGCTGTTGTCGGTGATCTTTGTGGTACCGTTCCTGGTGTTCAGTCCCCTTTTAGCTGGAGGAGAAACGGGTCCGGGTCCTGCCACTGGTCAATTTGAGATCCCTTCTTTTCACTGGGGGTTTGTCCTTTTTTTCATAATTGCCATTGCAGCAGGCTTCATGGCTAGAAGAATCCACCTGCCCACCCCGACTTTACTTGGTCCGATCCTGGTGATCGGCGGCTTCATGGTGGCTGAATTGCCGGTGCCGCATATGCCAGGACTGTTCATTATCCTGGCTCAATTATCTTTGGGTATTTATTTTAGCTTCATGATGAATTTCTCGTCATCCAACTCGATGGGCAAGTTCATCTTATGGTCGTTATTTACTTCCCTGTGCCTGCTTTTGGGTTGTGTGGGACTCAGCTTTTTATTAAGCCGCTGGCATGATGTGTCTTTTTTGACTGCGTTCATTAGCATGGCTCCAGGGGGCATGGCAGAGATGGCACTGGTCGGACAAGCCGTCAACGCAGATCTTTCCATCATTACCGGATACCATTTATTCCGGATTTTATTTATTTTGTTCATCATCCCAGCGATTTTGAAATGGCTTTTCAAACTATCGATTTTCCAAAGGGGCCATCACGATTAGAAAAGCTTTTTTTTAATGGATGAAAATAGGCTTTTCTTTGGCTTTGATTTCGCCTCCATCACTTTCTCACTTTTTTTCTTCACATAGATCTCTTCCTGATCAATGGCATGATCATAAGCGAGGACGAGTCCGATATCCGTCTCGATCTCCTTATTGGTAACCATGGAAAACGACACGTGATACGTATCGGCAAGCTTGATGTATTTAGATAAAAAGGTATAGCTCATGTTCCCATTCAGTAAAAGTTTTGCATCAGGATGCTTCTTCAATTGATCCTGAACTTCCTTATATATTCCCTTTTCCCTCACCTGGCTTTGGGTAAGGGCAATGACGATCCGCTCTCGCAGGGTCCCCAGAAACTTCCTTCTTTCATCAGGCTTGGTTTGTTTTTGCCCATATATTCCATTTTCCAAGTAATCATCTATGGTTGGCTTACTCAAAAACATTGCACCTCCAAAACGTCTTATTACAGTTTCTCCTACACTATATGTTTACATGTGTTCATTTGGTTCTGTCCCATTTTCTCTTATGGGAATGCTTTCAGGCAACTAAAAGGGTCCGCTCATACACGTGAGCGGACCCTTTGCCATTTATATGAAAAACGATTGTAAAATTGCCTTCTGGACATGCAATCGATTCTCCGCCTGTTGAAATACGGCGGAACATGGACCGTCGATGACGGCTGCAGTGACTTCTTCTTCCCTGTGTGCCGGAAGACAATGGAGGAATGTCACATGGGGAGAAGCATGACTCAACAACTCCTCGTTCACTTGGTATCCTTTAAAATCCTGGAGACGCTTGAACGCTTCCTCTTCCTGCCCCATACTTGCCCAAACGTCCGTGTAGACGACATCAGCACCCTTCACCGCTTCATTCGCGTCATGGGTCAGGGTGAAACTCCCTCCGCTTTTCACGGCCAGATCCACCGTTTTCCCTATGATATCTTCCTTCGGTTCGTACCCTTCAGGACAGGAGACGACGACCTCCATCCCAAGCATGGCACAGAGGATCATGAAGGAGTGGGCCACGTTATTGCCATCCCCGATATAGACGACCTTCACCCCTTTCAGCGTCCCCTTGGTTTCCAGGATCGTGAGGACATCGGCCAACGCCTGGCATGGATGATACGTATCGCAAAGACCGTTGATGACGGGGACACTTGCATACTCAGCCAGCTGTGTCACCTTCTCGGTTTCGAACGTGCGGATCATGATCCCGTCCACATAAGAGGACAGGACGCGTGCCGTATCCGCAATCGACTCCCCTCTTCCAAGCTGGATATCACGGGAATTCAAATAGATGGCGTGACCTCCCAATTGGAGCATTCCCGCTTCAAATGACACTCGTGTTCTTGTCGATGACTTTTCAAAGATCATTCCGAGAGTCTTTCCTTCAAGGCTCTTCGAATAAGGGTTTTCCTTCAAGTACTGAGCCAATGATAAGAGTTCATGGACCTCCTCCGCGGTGTAATCGAGCCACGTGACGAGGTCTCTTCCTTTTAACGACATTTCTTTCGGAGATGGTGCAATGGTTGAATGGTTCATACTCGGCTCACTCCCTGAATGGATTTTGAATGAACTAAAGGCTTCGGCTGGACGTATGCATTCTTGCTCCGCATGAAGGCTTGCAGGGTTTCCGCTTCGGTTATGACGGTGACACCCGCTTCCAATGCAGCGATTCTTCTCTTCGCGTCCGTTTCCTCATCATTGAAGTAGACACATGCATGATCGGTTTGGATCCATTCACTGAATGATGCTTCTTCAGCCGTTTGATATTGCTTAACCTCTGTCTGCTCACAATCGACGTACATGGTTCCCCCTGCTTCCACTCCCCCATGCAGCTCTTCAAATACTTTGTATAAAGCTTCTTCAACGGTTTCCCCCAGACATAGACCTTCTCCCGTCGACTTCATATTCGCACCGAGGATCTGATCGATCTCAGGTAAAGCATGGGATGAGAACACGGGATACTTCACCCCGACTCCTTTTATTTCGGAAGGAGGGTCAAACGCATCGATGGTCAAACGCTCCCCGCACATGAGATCCGTAGCCATATCGATCAATGGAAAACCAAGGATCTTACTGACGATCGGTACGGTGCGGCTGGCCCGGGGGTTGACTTCCAATACATACACATTTTGATTCTGCAGCAGGAATTGAATATTCATGATCCCTTTATACTGAAGCCCGGATACAATCTTACGGGCATACTCTTCAATCGTCTCCTTGATTTCCCCCGACAGGGATTCGGAAGGAAAGATGGACATACTGTCCCCTGAGTGGACGCCGGCCCTTTCAACATGTTCCATCACACCAGGCACATAGACGTCTTCCCCGTCCCCTACAAGATCGATTTCCACTTCCCGGCCTTCTTTAAATTCATCTACCAATATAGGAAAATATTCTTCATCTGCGGTTTGGATGAAGCGCTGCATTTCCTCAAGACTCTTCACTTTCACCATCCCTTTGCCACCGATGACATAGGAAGGGCGGCATAGAAGAGGGAAGGCCAGATTTACGGCAACATGCATCGCTTCTTCTTTACTGTGGCATATGTCCCCTTTCACACGGGGGATCATGCATCCATCAAGGAGTTGATAAAAACGCTCCCGATCTTCCACCCGGTCAATGATATCGGATGAAGTGCCGAGAAGTGTGATTCCCTCTCCTTCTAACATACCGGCAAGGTTCAATGCCGTTTGTCCCCCGAATTGAACCAGTACGGTATCGACCCTCTCACGCTTGATGATGGCAAGGACCGCTTCTTTCGTAATCGGTTCAAAGTATAATCTGTCCGCGGTTTCATAATCGGTACTGACGGTTTCGGGATTGTTATTCACCATGATCGTGGTGTACCCGTGCTCTTTCAAACGCTTGATGGCCTTGACGGCGCTGTAGTCAAATTCGACTCCCTGACCGATCCGGATCGGTCCCGCCCCGATGATCAGGACTTTTTTCTCCCCTGGTAAAGACTCGATTTCATTTGTCCCATAATACGTCGAATAGGCGTAGTTCGTGATCGCCTCAAACTCTCCGGCGCACGTATCGACCATTTTAAATACGGGAACGATTCCTTCTTCCATTCGCAAATCGACGATAGATACTTCAGCCATTCCCGTCAGCCCGGCAATGGTACTATCCTCAAACCGTAACTCCTTCGCTTCTTTCAATAGCTCTGCACTGAATGAGCCTCTGAGCTTATGTTCCATATCAACAAGATTGCTCATCACCGACAGGAACAGCTTATCGATCCCCGTCAGTTCGTGAAGGGAATCGATGGATCGTCCCCCTCTTAACAACTCCATCAGTTCAAAGAATCGTGAATCCGTCGGCGTCACAACCTTCTTCTCCAGTTCATCCAATGATAGATCTGCCATCCCTCCATACAGGCTCTCCAGTGAAAGGTCCAACGATTGAAGCGCCTTTTGAAACGCCGCCTCTAATGAGCGCTCGATCGCCATCACTTCTCCCGTTGCTTTCATCTTCGTTCCAAGGACCCTGTTCGCTTCAGGGAATTTATCGAACGGCCATCTGGGGAATTTCACGACCACGTAATCAAGGGCAGGTTCAAAGCTTGCATAGGTGGTCCTGGTCAGGGGATTGATGATTTCATCCAATGTGTAGCCGACCGCAATCTTCACTGCGACTTTGGCGATGGGATAGCCCGTTGCCTTGGATGCCAGGGCAGATGACCTGCTCACCCGCGGATTCACTTCAATGACAAAGTATTGGTTGCTGTTAGGGTCTAAAGCAAATTGTATATTGCATCCTCCCACTACTTCTAATGCGCTGACGATATCAAAGGCGGACGTACGGAGCATATGAAACTCCCGGTCCGTCAACGTCTGGGACGGGGCCACGACAATGGAATCCCCCGTATGGACCCCTACCGGATCGAAGTTTTCCATATTGCAGACCGATATACAATTTCCTTTTGAATCTCTCATCACTTCATACTCGATTTCCTTGAAACCGGCGATGCTTTTTTCCACAAGCACTTGATGGATCGGACTCGCTTTCAAACCGGATAGCACGAGTTTTTTGTATTCCTCCATGCTGGAAGCGATCCCGCCCCCTCTTCCCCCTAACGTATAAGCAGGGCGGACGATGATCGGAAGGGCAATCTCCTTAGAAAAAATGAGGGCCTCTTCCAGGTCATGGACGATGCTGCTTTCCGCCGTCGGGTGACCCAAAGCTTCCATTAACGACCGGAACTTTTCTCTGTCCTCCCCTTTTTGAATCGAATCAACGGACGTACCGAGCAGTTTCACTCCGTACTTCTCAAGTACCCCTTTCTCATGGAGCCCGACGGCCAGATTCAAGGCGGTCTGCCCACCGAGGCTCGCCACCAACCCTTGTGGTCGTTCCTTTTCGATGATGGTCGTCAAGGTCTTTACGGTCAGAGGTTCACAATACACGGTGTCGGCATAAGCGGTATCCGTCATGATCGTGGCCGGATTGTGATTCACAAGGACTACATCATAGCCCTCTTCTTTCAGGGCAAGACACCCTTGCGTGCCGGAATAATCGAATTCAGCCGCCTGCCCGATGATGATGGGTCCCGATCCGATGATCAGGATTTTTTGAATACTGGAATCTTTAGGCATACATTTTCTCTCTCCCCGGTTGTTTAATCGAATGATAGAATTGCTGGAATATCCACGAAGCGTCTTCAGGTCCAGGTCGTGCTTCGGGATGGAATTGAACGGAAAGGATTGGCTTACTCTTATGCTGCAGGCCCTCAAGGGAACCATCATTGACGTTCATAAATCGGGGCTCAAGTCCTGTCCCGATTAAACTATCTTGATTCACGACATAATTATGGTTTTGCGACGTGATGAACACCTCACCCGTCTCGTTGTCCATGACCGGGTGATTCGCCCCTCTGTGCCCGAATAACAATCGATCCGTTTCCCCTCCCAGTGCAAGGGCGATCAATTGGTGACCCAGGCAGATCCCGAGTGTTGGCATTTGCAGGATTTTCTCTTTCAGCTGTGGTAAGAAGGACATCATTTCCTTCGGGTCCCCAGGGCCGTTGGATAATACCAGTCCATCGACATTCAGTTGATCCAACTGAGCCAATTGGTGATACGGGATGACCGTCACGAGACAATCCATTTCCAACAAGCTTGATACGATCGATTTTTTCACACCGAAATCGACGACGGCGATATGCTTGCTGCCGCTTCCCGTTTGAAAAGTTTCTGAAGCAGCGACTTTTTCGATTTGACCGGTGAGTGTTTCCTCTTCAGGTAGCACTTCTGTATATGAAATGCATGCATTTTGACTTCCCTCATGACGGATCTCTTTTACAACCTGTCTCGTATCCACCCCTGTCATGAAAGGAATCTTCCATTTTTGAAGATAGTCCTTAAGTGACGAAGCCGCTTTATAGTGGGAAAATGATTCGGCTGAACCGAGCATGACGACCCCTTTCACCTGGGGCTTACCGCTTTCGAAATCGTCTTCATTCACACCATACTGGCCGATGAGAGGGTAAGTGAAAACGACGATCTGATCCTTATAGGAAGGGTCCGTCAACACTTCCTGATACCCTGTCATTCCTGTGAAAAATACAATCTCACCCTGAACGGGGCCATCTTCCTCCATCATGACTTTCCCTGTAAAGGTGCTGCCGTTTTGCAAACATAAATAGCCTGTCATGAGTTGCCCTCCTATGAATAAATAATTATATTAAGGTATTTTTATGCATTTATCATTAAAAAAATTTAGTAGACTTCGGTTGATTGGTGTTGCTCGATTGTATGGATCAATATGTGAAGAGCCTGATCGAGTTCAGCATGAGTAACCGTCAATGGTGGTAATAACCGGATGACATGTGCTCCTGCCGGAAGGGTCAATAATCCATTATGCCGGAGCTCGGCAATGATATCACTCACTTCCTGATCGAAGGAGATACCGATCATAAAACCGATCCCTTTTACTTCCTGGACCATGTGATATTCCTGGAGCTTGAGGGTCAGTTGTTCCATGAAATACTCCGATTTCTGTTGAACATCCTTCATGAATCCCTCTTCGAAAATGGTTTCCATGGTTGCCTTCGCTGCCGACATCGCTAATGGATTCCCTCCGAATGTCGATCCGTGTGTGCCTTGTGAAAAGGATGGGATGAGTTCTTTCTTCCCTATCATGGCCCCCACGGGAAACCCACTGCCGAGTCCTTTTGCAGCCGTGACAATATCCGGATCCAGGGAATAGTGCTGGTAAGCAAAGGGAAGTCCCGTCCGTCCCGCCCCTGTCTGAACTTCATCGATGATGAGTAACGCATCCAGTTCGCGGCATTTGGCTTCAACCGCCTGCAAAAAGGAAAGGGTTCCCGGGTTGACTCCCCCTTCCCCCTGGATCACTTCGAGCATGATGGCGGCAACATCCCCATCCTTCACTTCTGATAGCGTCTCCTCATCGTTGTATGGAAGATATTCAAAGGTCGGCAGCAGGGGACCGAATCCGCTGTGGATCTTCTCCTGTCCGGTCGCACTCATCGTTGCGAATGTACGGCCGTGAAAGGATTGCTCAAAGGTCAGGATCTTGGTCTTTCCTGTATGTTTCTTCGCCAGCTTAATCGCCGCTTCATTCGCTTCCGCTCCGCTATTGCAGAAGAACACGGCATCTAGGCCACTTGCAGAAGCGAGGAGTGTGGCTGCCTCTTCCTGTTTCGGGATCGTGAACAGATTCGATACGTGCCAAAGTGTCTCCATTTGCCTCTCCACTGCTTCTTTTACAACAGAAGGGGAATGCCCTAAGTTACAAACGGCGATTCCCGAGATGAAATCCAAGTAGGATGTACCATGTTGATCCTGTACCTCCGTACCTTTCCCCGATACCAATTCAATGTCTAACCGATTATACGTTGGGAATACATGACTCATATCGCTTGAACCCCTTTTCCTTCTGTCATTCGGGTGCCGATCATTTCCCCATCCTGGATGATGGAATCCCGGCATCCGACAATCATCACTTCTTTAATATGTTTATTTAAAACTGAAAGAGCCGCCTGCACCTTAGGGATCATTCCACCGTAGATCACACCGGTTTCGATATACTGTTGAATGACGTCGATTGTTACACGTGAAACAAGTTCACCGTCTTTCAAGATTCCAGGTACATCGGTGACAAATACCAATTTCTCAGCATTCAGGGCTTGGGCGACGGCTGCTGCAGCAAGGTCGGCATTCACATTCACCCTTTCACCTTCCCCTGTTGTTGCAAGGGGGGCAATCACCGGTAAGTAGTTTAATGATAGTAAATTGTGCAACAGATTGAGATTGACCTCTTCAATTTTCCCGACGAACCCAAGAGACTCTTGATCTATGAAACTCGCCTCGAGTAATTGTGCATCGTACCCGCTTAACCCGACAGCTCTTACCCCATCCCGGTTGAGCCGGTGGACCAATTCGCTGTTCACCTTCCCCTTCAGCATTTGTTCGGCAATGTTGAAAACATCCTTCGTGGTCTTTCGCTGGCCGTTGATGAACGTGGACTGTATTCCAAGTTCTTTAAGTGTTGCCGTAATCTCAGGCCCCCCGCCGTGAACGAGGATCACATGGTAGTGCTTCTGAAGATCTTTTATGCTTTTATAGAAAAGGGACGACAGCTTGGAAATGATACTCCCACCGAGTTTCACTACAATCACAGGCTTATGTTCGGTAACTTGCATTGATTTTGACGTAATCATACGTAAGATCGCACCCCCATGCTTTTCCGAATCCTTCTCCACTATTCAGTAATACAGAGATGCAAACATATTCATCACTCATGTACCCGCTGACTTCCTCTTCATTGAATGGTTGGGGAGTCCCTTTTGAAAATACGAGGGTGTCCCCGATGCGGATATCACATTGATGAGGGCTGAGGTCGACGCCACTATGACCCATCGCTCCGACGATCCTTCCCCAGTTCGGGTCCCCGCCGAAGAGGGCCGTCTTCACCAGATTGGAACCGACGATTTTTTTGGCTAAAATGTTGGCATCCTGATGGGACTGTGCTCCTGTGACATTCACTTCCACCAGTTTGGTTGCACCTTCTCCATCCCTTGCGATTTGTTTCGCCAGATCTTCACATACAAGGGTCAATCCTTTTTGAAAGTGCGTCCAGTCAGGATGATTCTCGTGAAGAGTTTCATGATCCACCATGCCATTGGCCAAGCTGATGACCATATCGTTGGTGGACGTTTCCCCGTCTACAGTGATTTGATTGAAGGATTGATCGATGGCTGTTTTAAGGGCAGTCTGCAGAACATCCGACGATATGGTGGCGTCGGTTGTAATAAAACCGAGCATCGTTGCCATATTCGGATGAATCATCCCCGAGCCTTTCGCACAGCCTCCGATGGTGACGGTCTTCCCGTCGATCATGACCTGATAGCACGACGATTTCTCGATTGTATCCGTCGTAAGGATCGCCTGTTGGAAAGACTGTGCACTTTCCGGATCCTCACCGACCTGGATGCCACTGCAGCCCTTTTTCATCTTATCCATGGGAAGCCATTCACCGATGACACCTGTGGATGCAACGGCGACGTACTCTTCGGGGATCTGGAAACGTTCTGCGGTCCATTCCCTCGTTTGATACGCATCCGTCAACCCTTGTTCACCTGTGCACGCATTTGCAATGGCACTGTTTACGACGATTGCCTGTAGTTTATGAGATTGGGAGATGCTTTCCTGTGTGACTTTGAGGGGAGCCGCTTGAAAATGACTTTGCGTATAAACCGCTCCGCATTGTGCAGGCTTCTCGCTGTAAATGACACCGAAATCCTTTTTGGCATAGCGCAGGCCGGTATGCATACCGCCAGCCTTATACCCCAGAGGCGACAGAATCGTTCCTCCCTTGATAGGTTTCACTGTTTCTTCTTTTACCAGTTTCATTGATTCTCCCCCTCTTATGGATAAATTGGATAGTGATGAAGACCTGTCGTTTCGTCCAACCCCAGCATCACGTTCATATTTTGCACCGCCTGACCCGCCGCTCCCTTTACCAAATTATCGATCACTGATACGATCGTAACCCGGTTCGTCCGTGGATCTGCTTTGATGGATAGGTCACAGAAATTGGTGCCGAATACTTCTTTGGTGCTCGGGAACTGGCCGACCGGACGAATCCTGACGAATGGATACTTTTCATAAAAGCTTTCATAGCGGGTATGTAACTGCTCAGTGGTGCAGGTGTACTTCAAGTCGGCGTACATCGTCACCATGATCCCCCTCGTCATGGGAATGAGGTGGGTTGTGAGTGTGATCGGTCCCGCTTCACTACTCCATTCCTTCAATTGCTGTTCAATTTCAGGAGTGTGCTGGTGCTGATGGACCTTATAGATTCGTAGATTTTCCTGAGTCTCGGAAAAATGACTGGATTGACTCGCTTTCCTCCCTGCCCCGGATAAACCGGTTTTGGCATCGATGATCAAGGAATGAGGGTCTATAAGATCCTGTTGATAGAGCGTGGCCAGCCCCAGCAGGGTCGCTGTCGGGAAGCAGCCCGGGTTGGCAATCAGGTCCGCTTCCCGGATAGCGTGTCGATTGATTTCAGTCAGTCCATAGACCGCTTTCCCGAGGACATCCTGCGGGGCGGATTCTCCTTTGTACCACTCTTCATATTCACTCGGGTCCTTTAAGCGCAGGTCGCCCGAAAGATCGATCACTTTCGCCTTTTTTCCGATAAGCTTCTGGGCAAGCTCCTTTGAAACGCCTGAAGGCACCGCCAGAAATACGAAATCCAGCTGTTGCATTTCTTCGATCATGATTGGCTTCACCCTTTCTTGGGAAAGACCGGATAAATGCGGATACTGTTCCGCATATGAACTCCCCTCCAGAGAAGATGAATACAAAATACAATCATTCACAATCGGATGGTTTGACAACAGACGGTACAACTCCACACCACCATACCCAGTACTACCAACAATACCAACATCCAATACCTCTCACCCCAAACAATAAATTTAAATTAGGTCTAATTATATGAGTGTATATTAATAAAATCAATAGTATATTTATAAATTTTTTATAAAGTTACTTTATTCACAAATTCACTCCGATAGTACTAGAAACATATAAAGGTCCGTCCCTCGTTGTTGAGGGACGGACCTTTATGAGTATATTAATAGTATTTTAGAATTGTGCTGCCTCCGTTGAACCTTTCAAAGCCGTTGTGGAGGATGTTCCACCTGAAATCACCATGGAGACTTCGTCAAAGTATCCGGTTCCGACTTCACGCTGATGCCTTGTAGCGGAATAACCATGCTTTTCGCTGGCAAACTCTGCTTCTTGTAGCTGTGAATAGGCGGCCATACCACGATCTTTGTACCCTCTCGCAAGCTCGAACATACTGTGATTCAGTGCGTGGAAGCCTGCAAGTGTGACGAACTGGAATTTATAGCCCATTTTACCGAGCTCCACCTGGAATTTGGCAATCGTTTCATCGTCCAATTTCTTTTTCCAGTTAAAGGACGGGGAACAGTTGTAAGCAAGTAACTTTCCTGGATGTTCAGCATGGATCGCCTCTGCAAACCGGCGTGCTTCCTCAAGACTCGGTTCTGACGTTTCACACCACACAAGATCTGCATAAGGAGCATATGCAAGGCCTCTCGCTATCGCCTGATTGAGGCCGGCATTTGTGCGGAAGAAGCCTTCAGGAGTTCGGTCGCCGGTGATGAACTGGGCATCATACGGATCGACATCACTCGTGATCAAGTCCGCGGCATTGGCATCCGTACGGGCAACGATCAAGGTCGGCACACCCATTACGTCCGCTGCAAGACGGGCGGAAATGAGGTTCTTTACAGAAGTTTGAGTAGGAAGAAGCACCTTACCTCCGAGATGACCGCACTTTTTCTCCGAAGAAAGCTGGTCTTCAAAATGGACCGCTGACGCCCCTGCTTCAATCATGCCCTTCATTAATTCAAACACATTCAACTGTCCGCCGAATCCCGCTTCTGCATCGGCAACGATCGGTACGAACCAATCAATCGATTCATCCCCTTCTACATAATGAACCTGATCAGCGCGCTGAAGGGCCTGGTTGATCCTCTTTACGACGGATGGTACGGAGTTAGCAGGGTACAGACTTTGATCTGGATACATATGACCAGAAAGGTTAGCATCCGCTGCAACCTGCCACCCGCTTAGATAGATGGCTTTCAGTCCGGCTCTTACCTGTTGGACCGCCTGGTTTCCTGTCAGGGCACCCAGGGCATTGATATAATCCTCCTCATGAAGCAAATTCCATAGTTTCTCAGAACCCCTGCGGGCAATTGTGTGTTCGATATCAATCGATCCCCTTAGTCGAATAACATCTTCCGCTGAGTAAGGACGGGTGATCCCTTTCCATCGTTTATCCATTTCCCAGTTTTCCTGAAGTGCCGTTACACGTTCGTTATTTGCTTTTACCATGTTAAATCTCTCCCTTTTTGTTTTTATACATACCGGTGTATGTTTGATGTATGGTCTTGCGTCATCGGTTGAGGTCCGTCCCTCATCCAGGTGAAGCGGTAATTGAATAAAGTTAATATACGTGTTCTACCAACAGTTGACGGGGTACGACCCTTTAAAGGATCCGGTAGCCGGGAATGGTGAGGAAGTCTGTGAACTGGTCATTCTGGATGAGCTGGTCGAACAGGTCGACGGCTTCAGAGAATCGGCGTTCCTTGTATCGTTCTTCACCCAATTGGCTTTTGAGTTTTGTCAGTTCTTCCTGCTTGAGCTGTTCGTAGAGCTCGATGGTGATATGCCGGCCATCCTCGAGGATCCCTTTCGGATGACGGATCCATTGCCATAGCTGGGCACGGGAGATTTCTGCCGTGGCCACATCTTCCATCAGATTATGGATCGGTGCCGCTCCTCGGCCGCTCAGCCAGGATGAAATGTATTGAATGCCTACATTAATGTTCAGGCGGACACCTTCTTCGGTTATCGCTCCTTGAGGAACTTCGAGAAGCTCCTGTTCAGATACTTCCAGTTCCATCAATGTTTTCTCTTCAATCTGGTTCTCTTTCTTCATTTCCCGATTGAATACGTCCATGGCAACCGGGACCAGACCAGGGTGCGCTACCCACGTTCCATCATGACCATCCCTTGCTTCCCGTTCTTTATCCGTTTTCACTTTATTGAACGCTTCTTCGTTCTTGACAGGGTCGTTCTTGACAGGGATCTGCGCCGCCATACCGCCTATTGCAGGAGCTCCCCTTCTGTGACAGGTCTTAATCGTAAGCAGGGAGTATGCTCTCATGAATGGCGCCGTCATCGTGACCGATGAACGATCGGGAAGAATCACATCTTCCTGTTCCCGAAGCTTTTTGATATAGCTGAAGATATAATCCCATCTTCCACAATTCAACCCTGCTGAGTGTTCTTTTAACTCATAAAGGATTTCATCCATTTCAAATGCCGCTGTGATCGTTTCGATCAGGACCGTCGCTTTGATCGTCCCTTGGGGAATTCCCACATAATCCTGGGCAAATACAAATACTTCATTCCAGAATCGTGCTTCTTCATGGCTTTCTAATTTAGGTAAGTAAAAATAAGGGCCTTTATTCAGTGAAGTTAGGTGAGTCGCATTATGGAAGAAGAATAACCCAAAGTCGACAAGGCTTCCTGATAGAGATTCTCCATCCAGTTCGATGTGTTTCTCTTCCAGGTGAAGTCCTCTTGGTCTTACGATCAGAACCGCGTGCTCTTCGTTCAATTCATAACGCTTCCCGTTTGTCTCGAAGTCTATCGTGTGGTGTACAGCATCTCGGAGGTTGATTTGTCCTTCTATGAGGTTATTCCATGTAGGTGAAGTGGCATCTTCAAAACATGCCATGAAACATTTCGCTCCTGAATTCAGAGCATTGATGACCATTTTCCGATCGACAGGGCCTGTGATCTCCACCCTTCGATCCTGCAGTGCTTTCGGAATCGGAGCAACCTTCCACTCACTTTGGCGGATCGATTCGGTTTCCGTCAAAAAGTGAGGAAGCTCTCCTCCATTGATCCGCTCTTGCTTCTTCTCTCTGTTGTGTAACAGCTCCCTGCGTTTCTCCCCGAACCTGCGCTCCAGCTGTTCCAAAAACTGCAGTGCCTCAGAGGATAACATCTCATCAAAGCCCGGTTTAAGTTCCCCGGTTACCTTGATACCAACCATTTGAGTCGACATAGAACGTATTCACTCCTTAAGCGTATTAAACAAATCATTATTGTTATAATACAGATTAATTAACATGTTTGTATTGTATAACAGATAGATTGAATTTGGAACACTTTTTTCAGAATTTTCATTCGACATTTTTCGCAAGGGTGTTGATAACACAAAATGAGGTCCGTCCCTCATCGCATTAAAGCGGTGAGGGACGGACCTTCAGTAACCATAACCATTTCGATATTTATAGTTTGTTCTCCAAGTCCTTCATTCTCTTCTCCATTTTTTTATTCTTTTCATAAACAAGCGTTGCAAATGTCAGGGACGTTCCAGCCACTATAAGAGCGATAAAACTCATCATCTCAGCTACCTCCTTATTCTTTAATTTTGTATATAAAAGTCTTTCTTTCTGCACCACTCGATCGATTCACTAATCTTTTACGTGTGAATCGACCTGATAGTTTCATTTTTTTGGAAATACAGAAGGTCCGTCCCTCAAAAAAAAAGAACTAACCCTTTTCCGGATTAGTTCTCTCTCTATTTATTCATATATGTGTAAATAGGTTTCTTTACTGCCGGGCTTCTTGATGATCAGCGCTTCCGGTCCATAGGAAGAGGAGACGAGGAGTTCTACATCCCAGCTGTCCGGGGTCTGTTTGCCGATCATGTTGGTCAGATGCTGGGCGAATCCGATGGTTTCTGCTTTCCCCTGGAAGGACAGGGCCACCTCGAATTCCATTTTGGACAGCTTCTGATCTTGATAGAGCGCTTGACCTGTCAGTCCTGTATATACAGGAAAATACTTTTCGATGTCTGTTTTCAGTTCGTTAAAGACTTTGTAATCGTTCGGATGGTTCTCCTGGGCTTCCGGGGAAGGGAATAAATAATAGTCTTCATTGATCCCTTTCCAGTCCTGAATGCCGGTTTGGTCCGGTTCCACAATTGTGTAGGCGAAGAAGTGACCGGGTACGACCTGATCCTTCGGAGCCTGTTTATAAAGTGAAATCATAATCGGAACGTTCTGGAGTTCTTTTTTCTCACGAAGCCGGTTGAGTACTTCACCTGCGATTTTCGCTCCCTGCTCTTTCAAAACCTCATTGGAAAGGTTTTTTACAGTTCTTGTACCATTAGACATATTGGTCTCATATTGGACAGAATTCAGGGACAGGGCGATGGCCACTCCACCAAGACGCACCTTGTTATCTTCTTTTTTCATCAAGTAATTATGTTCGACGACGTGGGCCAAATAGATGGGGGCATTTTCCCCTTTTGACTGCACGGGATTAAGTCCGACATTTTCAGACTCCTTCAACCCTTTTTCCTTCAGCTGTTCACTGGTGTACTTTCGTTGCAGCCAGCTATCAACCGTCTTCTTGGTAAGGAATTGACCTTCTTTAAAGAAATATTCATCCGTCGAAAACCGATTTTGGGCAACCCTTAATAAGCCCGTCTCGATTTCATTAATATCATATCTTGAACCCAGGTCATTCACGACGACTCCCCGGGTATTACTCGTTTCATACGGAAGCATCGTCTTGTAGTATTCTTTGGAAATTTGAAAGCTTGGTATGATGGCTTTCTTGGCTTCACTATCCTGATTTTCCTGGACGACCTGATCCTGTTTCTCAAATGTCGGTGCACATCCTCCCAGTAACACTAATGCGGCGAGAGCGACCGAAATCCCTTTTTTCATTCCTCGTTACACCTCTTATCGGTTAAGTTCTTCCATCAGCTTATCCTCATCCCAGACTTCTATATTTAAGTCATTCGCTTTCGTAAGCTTCGATCCCGCTTCTTCCCCTGCAATGACAAGATCGGTTTTCTTGCTGACACTGCCGGTCACTTTCCCGCCGAGCATCTCGATTTTTTCTTTTGCTTCATTTCGGCTCAATCGTTCGATTTTCCCTGTGAGGACTATGGTCTTACCTGCAAAATACGAGTCGACGTCACTGGCTGATACAGGCTTCGGTCCTTTGTATTCAAGGTTCACACCTGCCTCTTTCAGCTCTTGAATGAGATCCTTCACTTCATCATTTTCGAAGTAAGCGACGATGGCATCGGCCATTTTATCCCCGATCTCATTTACGTTCGTCAGCTCTTCTTTCCCCAATTCCATCAGCCTATCCATTGAGCCGAATTCCTGTGCCAACGTCTTTGCGGCTTTGGCTCCTACGTGACGGATGCCAAGACCGAATAACAGTTTCTCCAGAGAATTCTCTTTAGACGTTTGAATGGCTTCCAACAAATTATCAACGGATTTCTCGCCCATCCGTTCCAGCTGAAGAAGCTGATCGCGCTCGAGTCTGTATAAATCAGCTACGTCTTCAATCAATTTTTCCCTGAACAGCTGACTGATCACCTTTTCACCCAGGCCGTCGATGTTCATGGCGTTGCGGGATACAAAGTGAATGAGCCCTTCCCTGATTTGAGCGGGACATTTCGGATTAATGCAGCGGAGGGCCACTTCCCCTTCAAGTCTCACAAGTTCACTTTCACACTCAGGACAATGAGTCGGCATCAGGAATTCCTGTTCGTCACCGGTTCTCTTGTCTTCCAGTACGTTCACCACTTCCGGGATGATGTCCCCCGCTTTTTTAATGACGACGTGGTCACCGATTTTGATATCTTTTTCACGGATAAGATCCTCATTGTGAAGCGAAGCACGTTGTACGGTCGTTCCCGCTACACGGACTGGTTCCAGAATGGCCGTTGGCGTGACGACACCTGTACGACCTACACTCAATTCAATGTCCTTCAGTACCGTGACGACTTCTTCGGCAGGAAACTTGAACGCAATGGCCCACCTCGGGCTTTTCGCTGTCGTTCCAAGTTCCTGCTGCTGATCAAGGGAGTCGACCTTTATGACGATCCCGTCAATGTCATAGGATAGATTCGGACGTTCATCTGTCCACTTCCCGACAAATTCAAGGACTTCTTCAATGGTCGCACAACGCTTGCGTTCCGGGTTTGTTTTAAACCCCAGTTTATCAAGCGTGTCCAATCCCTCGCTATGGGAGTCGATTCCTGTATCCCCGATATCAGCCAGGGCATATAGGAAAATGTCGAGATTCCGGGATGCCGCGATTTTCGGATCCAGCTGGCGGAGTGAACCTGCCGCTGCGTTACGCGGATTGGCAAAGGGTTCTTCCCCTTTTTCTTCTTTGATCTTATTCAGTGCTTCGAAGGATCCTTTCGGCATGAATGCCTCTCCCCGAACTTCGAAGGACATTTTTTCAGAAATCTTTAACGGGATGGAACGGATGGTCTTCAGATTCGATGTGATGTCCTCACCTATGGACCCATCACCCCGTGTAGCCCCTTGGACGAACGCCCCGTCTTCATATCTGAGAGAAACGGCCAAACCATCGATCTTCAGCTCACAAACGTAGGAGAAGTCCTCGCCGACCGCTTGACGGACACGGCGGTCAAAGTCACGAAGATCTTCTTCATTAAAGGCATTCCCAAGGCTCAGCATCGGCGTTCTGTGTTCGACTTTTTCGAACGAATCAAGAATGGTTCCACCCACACGCTGGGAAGGTGAATCCGCTGATTTCAATTCCGGAAACTGGTCCTCGAGTTCAATGAGTTCCCTGAGGAGTTGATCATATTCCGAATCCGGGACAGATGGTTTGTCGAGGACATGATATTCGTAATTATATTGGTTCAATCGTTCGTGGAGTTCATTGATACGGTTTTCGGCTGATTGTCGATCCATTTCCACAACCCTTTCTTGCTTATATTCGGTTATAGCCGGAAGGGGATTCCTTCCGACCTGTTATGCTTTTTCAATTGGAGCAAATTTGGCCAGGAGACGCTTGATTCCCATCGGACTCGGGAAAGCGATATCGAGCTCGACACTGTCTCCTGATCCCTTCACGCTGACAACCGTTCCTGTCCCCCACTTCTTATGCTGGGCCTTATCACCGACCTGCCACGCAACGGATTCTCCACCCGTCGTGGTTTGGACCGGACGTGCAACAGGCTTTCTGGGAGCAGGGCGTGAAGGTGATTTAGCCGCTGATTTCCCGAAAGGCGTGAAGGCACTCTTCTTCTCTGCCATCACATCATCCAGCAGGTCTGCAGGAATTTCATTGATGAAACGGGAAACCGGGTTCATCTTCGTCTGTCCGAAGAGCGTCCTCATCTGGGCATTGGTCAGGAAGAGCTGTTCTTCCGCACGGGTGATCCCCACGTATGCCAATCGGCGTTCTTCTTCCATTTCATCCTCTTCCATAAGGGAACGGCTGTGAGGGAAGACGCCTTCCTCCATTCCCATGAGGAATACGACAGGGAACTCCAAGCCTTTGGCTGCGTGCAGTGTCATCAAGATAACAGAATCCTTCGGCTGATCGTCTTCATCAAGTTTATCGATGTCGGCGACCAATGCAAGGTCCGTTAAAAATGCCACGAGGCTCTTATCGTCGTTGGATTGTTCAAAGCTTTTCGTTACAGACAGGAACTCGTCCAAGTTCTCGAGTCTTGATTGAGACTCTATGGACTTTTCCGCTTTCAGCATATCGGTGTAGCCTGATTTCTCAAGAATCTCTTCTACCAGTTCCGTGACAGATAGATACTCCTGCATACTCGTGTAGCCTTTCACCATTTCCATGAATTCAATCACAGCTTTGGTGATCTTGGGACTGAGTCCGATAAAGTCGGCTTCTGCGAGTGCCCTGAACATGGAAATGTCATGATCCTGGGCGTAGCGGGCAATTTTATCGATCGAAGTGGCCCCTACTCCTCTTTTCGGAACGTTAATAACACGCTGAAGGCTGATATCATCATCCGGATTCGAAATGAGCCTGAGATACGCTAAGATATCCTTGATCTCTTTCCGATCGTAGAACTTGATGCCGCCCACGATGGAGTATTCGATATTTGATTTTAAAAGCACTTCCTCCATGACACGGGACTGTGCATTGGTACGGTACAGGATGGCAAAATCAGAATACTTCTTCTTACCGGTTTCCATCAATTCCTTGATTTTCCCTGTGACGAATTGAGCTTCGGTTTGCTCCGTATCCGCCCTGAAGTAGGAAATCTTCTCACCGTCATGATTTTCCGTCCAGAGGTTCTTCGGTTTTCGATTTGAATTCTTCTGGATGACTTCGTTCGCCGCCTGGAGGATCCGTTTCGTGGAACGATAGTTCTGTTCCAGGAAAATGACGGTCGCTCTCGGATAATCCTTTTCAAAAGAAAGGATATTGGCAATGTCCGCGCCGCGCCAGCGATAGATCGACTGATCCGAATCCCCGACGACACACAGATTTTGAAAACGGGAGGCAAGCAGTTTTACAAGCATATACTGTGCCCTGTTCGTATCCTGATACTCATCCACGTGGATGTACTGGAATTTACGCTGATAATATTCCAACACTTCCGGCACACGCTGGAATAATTGGATCGTCGTCATGATCAAATCATCAAAATCCAGGGCCTGATTCTTGCGTAAACGCTTCTGATACTCTGTATACACATCAGAGACCACCTGATCATAATAACCGCCTACCTGCTTCGATAACTCTTCAGGAGTGGTCAGCTCATTTTTTGCAGAGCTAATGGACCCAAGAAGCGAACGGGGATCAAATTTCTTCGGATCGATATTTTTTTCTTTTAAAATCGCTTTGATCACTGACTGCTGATCGGTAGAGTCAAGGATCGTGAAATTACGGTTCATGCCGATGCGGTCAATATCACGTCGCAGGATTCGCACACACATACTGTGAAAAGTTGAGATCCAGATGTTCTCAGAGGCCCCGCCCAGGATGTTTTCAATACGATCCCTCATCTCTCTTGCCGCTTTATTCGTAAAGGTAATCGCTAAAATATTGTAAGGATTGACGCCTTTTTCCACCATCAGATACGCAATCCGATGCGTCAATACCCTTGTCTTCCCGGAGCCTGCCCCTGCCATGATCAGTAACGGCCCTTCCGTTGCCTTCACAGCTTCTGCCTGCTCGGGATTCATTCCATTCAACAGTCGATCAGTCAAAAATTGCATAGTCTCACACCACCATAACGAACGTACGTTCTATATTTGTATTTCTATTATATATCAATCAGGGAAGGACCACCAGTTCGATCCTTATCCTTTCACTGCTTTTACTGTCTTTAAAGCTTCTTTCAGATTGTCATATACAGCATTTCCAACGACGACAACATCTGAGACAGCAGCCATTTCCCTCGCCTGCTCCCGGGTTTCAATTCCCCCGCCGTAGAATAATGTCGTGTTTTCCAGTGAATCCTTTACCTCTTTTACCGTTTCAACATCTCCATATGTACCACTGTACTCCAGATAAAAGATCGGCAGGTTGAACATTCTTTCTGCCATCATGGCATAAGCTGCAGCGTCTTCACTTGAAATGTCTGTGTTCGCTTCCGTTACCTTCGCCGCCTTACAGTCACGGTTCAATATACAATATCCTTCTACAAGGATTTCGTCCCAATTCATGATTTCTCCATATTCCTTCACAGCCTGGTGATGCAGTCCCGTCACCCAGTTCATGTTCTGACTGTTCATCACCATCGGAATGAAATACAAATCGAAGCCGGGAGTAATCGACTCCAAATTTGATACCTCCAGAATACAAGGAACCGTATATCGTCTCACTCGTGCCATCAAATCAAGAACCTTTTCAAGGGTTACACCGTCCGTTCCCCCCACGATGATCGCGTCTGTTCCCGATTCACATACTGCTTCTAAATCTTCATCGTCTATCGTCTTATTCGGATCTAGTTTAAACACATGGCTCCACTTTTGGACATCATACATGCTCTGTTCCTCCATTCATACATCCATCTAACGTATTATATCATTTGTGGGAGGCTGTCGCATCACCCCGTCCGCTGTTAAACTTTGTATAAGCAGAGGGAAGAAAACTATCTCCCTTGGACAAAAGAAAGACCGCTCGTCATAGACAGCGGTCCTTCTCTTACTTTTCTTCCTGATGTACACGATCCAGTACCAATTGATACGCATCATTTCCGTAGTTCAAGCAGCGTTTCACACGGGAGATCGTTGCCGTACTTGCACCTGTTTCAGTTTCGATCTTATGATACGTCTTCCCGTCCTGAAGCATACGTGCGACTTCAAGGCGCTGGGCCAGTGATTGAATTTCGTTGATCGTGCAAAGGTCATCAAAGAAACGATAACATTCTTCAAGGTCTTGCAGGGAAAGAACAGCGTTGAATAACTGATCCAACTCCTTGCCTCTTAGTTTATTTATTTGCATTAAAAAGACTCCTTTTTCCTTCTATTCTTGATAGGATACCGAACCCGCGAGCCCCGGAGAGCTTGGGATGACGTTGATCCACGTCGAGCCTTTCCGCAGGCTCACAGGTTTATTCTTTTCATAAGGAAGTATCCGGCCATTCACATTCTTCCATTGTAACTTCCGGAGCTTCCCTTCCTGTATCAAGTAAGCATCTCCACCCGATTTGAGGTCGATATCCCGGCGCCCCGCGTCATCGACGATCTTATGTGGAGCTTCTACGATGAAAAGATTTTCGATCAGGACGGGATCTTTCGAGTCATAGTCGATGGTCTGCTCCCCATTTGAAAAGCGCTCGTATCGCCCTTCTTTTTCATTAAAATCATACACAGCATTAAACAGGGGATTATGATTGTATGAAATCATCACGGAATTTGCAGCTTCCCCGTTACTCTTCCCTTTATCACTGAAATTCAGTGCATCAGGCGGTCGCTCCATATCAAAGCCGTTCTTGTCCGCTCCCTCTTTGATATGTTCATATGTGATATAAGAATTATGAGGGGCTTTTCGGAAGCTTGCCCGCTTGAATAACGTCCCGTCATATTGGATTCCGTTAAGGTCATCGATAAAACCATTGTTCAGCATTTCTTTCGCCTCAGGACTGTATCCGTGAGCGACATACAGACTGTCATATCCTTTTGCAAGCTCTATATAGTAATCTCTGGCACTTCGGACAGGGCCGATTTCTTTCGGCATCCTGCTTTGGAATATGACTAAGAAACGGGTGATATCCCCCTCGGCCAACACTTCATACACAATATCCGCTTTCGACAGTCCGGATTGGGGCCTTGCCTTCGGATGGTTATTCACCATCACGGCGACCGCCCGGTTCATTGATTCTTCCTTTTCAGCCATCCCCGTTAAAGGATACTGATTCATTTCTTCTGTTTCTACGCCTGTCTCTTCCTTCACCACTGGAGTTGCGGCTTCTTTATCAGATTCTTTCTTTATCTCTTTATCTGAACTACATGCGACAAGTGCGAACGAGCTTAACGCAATGATCAAAGCTCTTTTCAGCATGTTTTTGACACCCCTATTTACTTTACTATTTTAACGCATTATTGTTGGAAAGAGTACCGTTTTCTTCATTACATCATAGATTCCCTTTTGTGTCATCCTTATATAAGGCAGATGAGTGGACTGAAGGAACAGCAATGTATAAATCGGATCAGAGAAGCGGTAGCCCCTCTCTTTTAATAAGTCTTTAAGTGTTTTTTCTTCCTCAATCAGCTCGGGCATTTCCTTCTCTGAAAGCAATCCGCTTAATGGCAGTGGAATCTCGTGCAGGATTTCACCATTCTCTGCAAGAACGATCCCGCCACCGATTTCTTTCATCCTGTTGAAAGCTGCAATCATATCAGGCTTACTTTTTCCAATCAGGATAATGTCCCCTGTATTGGAGTAAGACGATGCAAACCCCATCACACCTTTAGAGAATCCTTTGATCATGGTGCTGATCCTCCAATTGCCATCCCGGTCCAACAACATGAGGAAGGATTGGTCATGATCGGGATCAAGCAATTCCTCTGATGGATTGATGGAAATGGAGTAAGGCTTGGTGATGACATCGTTCACCATTTCGATCCCAAACGGCATGGAGAATTGGAGATCGTCATACCCCACGTCCCAATCCAGGGATAACGGGGTGAACCCGTTAGGTCCCCAATTGATTTCGGTGGGATCTTCCATCTGGTCACCATTTCTACGGACCCAGGTACCCTTTGAAAGCACGGAGACCGGAGTCGGATCATCCTTTGCCGAGAGAAAGTTAATGTTTGCGACCCGGCCTGTAGCGATCATCCCGTGTAGGTGAGTGATATTGTAATAATTGGCAACGTTGTAACTTGCCATATTATAGGCTTCGATAGGCGGTATGCCCTTGTCGATGGCCATTTTGATCATGAAATCCAGGATACCCTGCTCATAAAAGCCCGGTGTCGATCCATCTGTGGTAAAGAGAAGGGAATCGTATGAATCAATGCCTTTTTCTTTTAACCCGTCTAACAGAGCCGGTAAATCCGGCCGGATCGAGGAATGACGCAGTGTGACGGTCAACCCTTGAATCAGGCGCTTGTATACATCCTCACCCGTCATGGCTTCATGGTCGCCATCAATGCCTAATAGGCGGAGCTTGGCAATCGTCTTGTCTGAAGCCCCCGGAAGATGACCTTCCACAATTTTCCCCATCCGTTTGGTTTCCTGCATCCAGTGAAGGATCAGGTCATCTCCTTCAAGAAGCCGCGGCCATGCGGTCAATTCCCCGCCTTGCAGCACCGAATCATGTTCGAGCCACGATTTCACTTCCCCATTCGAGAACGTAACCTCTTCATCGACCATCTCGGTTTGAGAGTCAAAACGGGTCCACCAGTACATCGTGACCGGCATTTTGCTGAACTCCCTCAATAAAGTAAACGCTTTCTTTTTTTCCAATTGTAAAAACATCATCAGGTTATCATTGACGAATGTCGTTGTACCGGTTTGGGATGCATACTTGGAAAAAGATTGGGGATTATAAAGCTGAAACGGGTGTACATGCGGTTCGATATATCCGGGAACGAGGTACTGTGATTCGCAGTCCATCACTTCGCACTCTTCAAGGTTTTCCGGGAGTCGGTCACCAGTATAGACAATCCTGTCCCCGTAAATCCAAATATGTCCCTGCACCCATTTCTTTAACGTCGAGTGAAGGTATGTTGCATTCTTTAAAAGAAGACTGGGAGACAATTCTCCATTCAGTACTTGTACATGTTCTCGCAGTTGTTTGTTCTTCCATCTGTAGCGCTGTTCCAAAGTGAACACTCCTCTAGTGGAATGGTATTAGTTTAAGTTTCAATTTATGTTAACATATTTTACTATTTAACGCATTAAAGGTTTACAACAATTATGTGAATTTTCGATTAAGGAGGAATTTACAAATGAAAGTATCATCAAACATCGGGATCATCAATGCCCTGATCCGCATCACGGTTGGATTTACCATTTTAGCGTGGAGTACATCAAAGCTTGCAAGACGTCCATGGAGGGACTCCTATCTTGTCATGGCCGTAATCGGCGCCATGAAAGTCGGAGAAGGAATCCTGCGTTATTGCCCTGTCACTGCCCTGTTTGAAAAAGGTGGAGATGGTGAAGGCAAGAACGGCGGCTTTGGAGGATTTAAAGCAAAGGATATGATGAACTTCAAAGACATGCTGAAATCCGACAAGAAGGACCACACTGATAATGGGCACCAGCACCAACCAACAAACGAACACACACAAGACCCGACGAAAAACACCAAAAAAGAATCCAACTTCAACCCCGAAGAACTCACCAACCAGGAAGTCCAGGAAGCATTGACGGGTTCTAAAGGGACGGACCTTCATTCTTAAGGGTCTGAAAGGACATATCATCCTGTGAAATGCCGTAACAGCGGGAATCCTGTTGATTGGATCCCTTCAAAAAGGCATGATTGCCGAGGTCCGTCCCTCTTTATAGGACATCCCTCGGCAATTTTGCATCCATATTTCATTAAAGGAGTTGTTTGTATTGTTCTGGGAATATTTAACCGATATGTCGTATGTTCTGTTTTCGTTAATCGGCGGAATCGTCGCCATTGCCTACGTGTATGTCCGTAAATCTAGGAAGAGACGTGTTCGATAGCTTTCCGGCCGATATCTCTTCTATAGAACAAGCCTTTGCACTCTGCTTTAGCTAATTCTTTATAAACGGCTGTTTGCGCTTTTTCTACAGTGGGAGCAGAGGAAGCGACCAGTAACACTCTTCCGCCATTTGAAACAAGGGAACCGTCTTCTGTTAATTCAGTTCCTGCATGATAAACCAGGGTCTTAGGATCAAGTGCGCTATAAATGGCAGGAAGCGGAATGCCTTTGTAGTATTCACCCGGATATCCTTCTGCTGCCAGAACGACCCCTAGAACTGCATCGTCAGACCATTCCAAATCTACCGGTTTTCCATCTATGATGTCTTTGACTACCAGACCGAAATCAGACGCCAGACGAGGAAGGACTACCTGGGTTTCCGGATCTCCAAATCGAGCGTTGAATTCGATCACTTTAGGACCCTCGTTAGTCAGCATCAAGCCGGCATAAAGGATCCCCGTAAACGAACGATTCTCCTCCACCATCGCTTTCGCCGTAGGGTGAAGCACAGTCGAAATGGCTTCTTGCACGACTTCCTCCGAAATATGGGGAACCGGGGAATAAGCCCCCATCCCGCCTGTATTCGGACCTTGATCACCATCAAAGGCACGTTTATGATCCTGGGCGATGACCATTGGATAAACCGACTCACCATTTACGAAAGCCATGAGTGAAAACTCTTCCCCAAATAAGCATTCTTCGACAACGACTTTTGATGAGGCATCCCCGAATTTCTCGTTCAGGAGCATTTCTTCCAGTGCACTGATGGCCTCTTCCTCTGTTTCCGCCACCACAACGCCCTTACCAGCTGCCAGGCCATCAGCCTTCACGACAATCGGGGCACCGGCTTCCTTCACATATTCGATCGCTTTCTCCACGCTTGTGAACACTTCATACGATGCCGTTGGGATATTGTACTTTTTCATTAATTCTTTCGAGAACGATTTGCTTCCTTCTATGATGGCCGCTTCTTTCGTCGGTCCGAATATGTGCAGGTCTTCTTCCTGGAAGCGGTTGACGATTCCCTCAAGCAACGGATTTTCAGGTCCAACAAACGTATATGCTATGTCCTCTTTCTTGGCAAAATCAATCAGTTCACTCACGTCGGATTCAGTGTAAGGGAGATTTGTTGCGACGCTTGCGATCCCTGCGTTCCCGGGTGCACAGAACACCTCTGTCACACTTTCACTTTCCGCAAATTTCCTGCATATGGCATGCTCGCGGCCGCCACGTCCGATCACTAATACTTTCATCTTGAAAAAGCCCCCTTTTTTAAGAAGACCCCTCCTGCGATGGTGTAGATGAGGAGAGGTTCGTATTTGGAATAATTGTACGATCTGTTTTTCAGACCGGGCTATGGCAGGGGAAACATGAGGTCCGTCCCTCACTTCACGCCCCCTGAACCAGCCGACCGGCCTGCAGAACGCTTTACCTATAAGGTTGAATCATTTCTACCATGGGGAGGACGATCAAATCTTGAGGTCCGTCCCTCCCATTAATGTTTGAAGTGGCGGATTCCTGTCATGACCATGGTGATACCGTATTGGTCTGCTTTTTTGATGGAATCTTCGTCACGGATGGAGCCTCCAGGTTGGATGATGGCTGTGATGCCTGCTTTGGCAGCTGCTTCTACGGTGTCGTCCATCGGGAAGAAGGCATCTGATGCCATGGCGGCTCCTTTGGCTTTCACTCCGGCTTGCTCGAGTGCAATGTTTGCAGCACCTACGCGGTTCATTTGACCTGCTCCGACTCCAACGGTCATTTGAGCATTTGTTACCACAATTGCGTTCGACTTCACATGCTTCACGACTTTCCAGCCCAGCTTCATGCTGTCCCATTCCGCTTCCGTTGGTTCACGTTTGGTTACCACTCTCAGATCCGCATCCTCCAGGGTGAACGTGTCATCGGCTTGAACGAGCAACCCGCCTTCTACTGTCGTTAGCTTACGCTCGGTTTTGTTCGTGGTTTCAAATGGTACCGTCAATAAACGGATGTTCTTCTTACCTGAAAGGATCTCGAATGCTTGGTCACTGAACGCAGGAGCGATCACGATCTCAAGGAAGATTTCATGAAGCTGTTTCGCTGTTTCTTCATCTACGATACGATTCAGCGCCACAATCCCTCCGAAGATGGATGTAGAATCCGCTTCATACGCTTTCGAAAACGCTTCGTGGATGGTCGAGCCAACCCCGACACCACACGGATTCATATGCTTCACGGCGACGGCGGCCGGTTCCGTGAATTCTTTTACGATTTGAAGGGCCGCATTGGCATCATTGATATTATTATAGGAAAGTTCTTTTCCGTGAAGCTGTCGAGCCATGGCCACAGAGAATTCAGAGCCAAGTGGTGCACGGTAGAATGAAGCCTGCTGATGCGGATTTTCTCCATAGCGTAGCGTTTGCTTTAATTCATATGTTCTCGTAAAACGTTCGGGGTGCTCTTCACCTGAAATGTCCGTCATGTATTCAGCGATGAATGCATCGTAAGCTGCCGTGTGACGGAACACTTTGGCAGCTAATTTACGTCGTTTTTCAAGAGGTAATTCACCTTGAAGCTTTAACTCGGCAATCACTTCATCATAGTCCAGTGCATCTACTACGACCGTCACGTACTGATGATTTTTTGCAGCTGCCCGCAACATGGTCGGTCCACCGATATCGATGTTCTCAATTGCTTCTTCTACACCGACATTCGGCTTTGAGATGGTCTGTTGGAACGGATAAAGGTTGACACATACGAGGTCGATCCCTTCGATTCCTTGTTCCTGAAGCTGTTTTCGATGGCTTTCTTCACCGCGTTTTGCAAGTAACCCACCGTGGATATTCGGGTGAAGGGTCTTTACGCGACCTTCAAGGATTTCCGGAAACCCCGTCACTTCTTCGACTCCCATGACGTCTACGTCATTTTCTAAAAGGAGCTTCTTCGTTCCGCCAGTCGAAATGATTTCATACCCCAGTGTCTTTAATTCTTTCGCAAATTCGATGACTCCGCTTTTATCTGAAACACTGATCAATGCTCTTTTTTTCAATGTCTGATCCTCCTCTGCCTTATGTACTGCTGATTTTATTTCATTATATTGAAATCAAAGGTCCGTCCCTCACCACTTTATCACACTACTATGATAAAGCAACCACTCTTCCCCTCTTTAGTGACCCGTTGTGAGGAAGAGGTGGTTCAGGGTGCTTGGGTACAGGTGATGTTCAACGTGCTGGATTTTGTCCTGCAGTGACTGCCTGGTTTCGCCAGTTGTGACACGGACGATTTCCTGTGCGATGATTTCACCTGTGTCCATGCCTGCGTCTACGAAATGAACCGTGACGCCGGTGATCTTCACCCCACCTTCGATGGCTTGTCCGATGGCGTCCTTCCCTGGAAAAGAAGGGAGGAGTGACGGATGGATATTGACGATCCTTCCACCGAAGCTTTCAAGAAGCGTTGGACCGATCAATCTCATATACCCTGCTAATACAATAAAATCAACACCCAAATGAGCCAGCTCATTTAGGATTTCCTGTTCAAATGCCTGCTTATTTTCATAGTCTTTTGCCCGAAAGACGAAGGTTGGGATTCCTGCAGTTTGGGCGCGGTGAATGACAAACGCGCCCGGCTGGTCACATACAAGAAGCCTGATATTCGCTTTCAGAGTTCCGCTTTGCACAGCGTCTACCAATGCTTGAAAATTACTTCCGCTTCCTGATGCAAAAATGGCAATCTGTCTCATGACTCGCCCCCGTTATTGACATGCTCATCCTTATTCTCAACGAACAAAGCTAACCCCTGTTCCTTCGGAAACGCGTCCAATGATAAAGGCGTCTTCACCCTGTTCATTGAAGAATCGAAGAATGTCTTCTGCTTGCTCTTCCTCTACAGCTAACACAAATCCAATCCCCATATTGAAAATGTTGTACATTTCACTGCGCGGAATGTCTCCATACTGCTCAAGGGCAGGGTAAATGCTTGGAATATCCCAGCTGCCTTCCTGTATCTCTGCTTGCAAACCTTCTGGCAGCATCCGTGGGATATTTTCAATGAAGCCTCCGCCCGTAATATGGGACATCCCCTTAATGGAGAATTGTTTAAGTGCCGCCAGTACAGGCTTCACGTAAATCTTCGTTGGTGTAAGTAATGCTTCCTTTAATGTGGTCTCGATTTCAGGAATTGATTCTTCCAAAGAAAACGACTGATCTTCGAAGAATACTTTTCTCACTAAGGAGTACCCATTACTGTGTATACCACTGGACCCCAGTCCGACTAACACATTTCCTTCAGAAATTTGTTCGCCTGTGATGATCTCTTTTTTTTCACAGGCACCTACAGCGAAGCCGGCAATATCATATTCTTCGTCTGAATACATACCAGGCATCTCGGCAGTTTCTCCGCCGATCAGCGCGCAGCCCGCCATTTCACATCCGTCCGCAATCCCTTTTACAATACCTTCTATCTTCTCCGGGAGTGCTTTCCCGGTCGCTATATAATCTAAGAAATACAGTGGTTCCGCTCCTTGAACGACAATGTCATTCACGCACATGGCCACACAATCGATCCCGATCGTATCGTGTTTGTCTGCCATGAAGGCAAGCTTCAGCTTCGTTCCGACTCCATCTGTACCCGAGACGAGCACGGGCTCACTCAAGTTCAATGAAGATAAATCGAACATTCCTCCGAAGCTTCCCAATTGACCAAGAACGCCTTCACGGGCCGTTCGTTTCACATGCTTTTTGATCCGGTCGACGGATTCGTATCCCGCTTCGATATCTACTCCTGCCTGTCGATACGCATTTGCCATCATGATTCCCCCTATTTCACTAACTCTTTTTCATGTGGATGAAGTGTATCCGGGTAGATTTCCGTTGGATACTTCCCTGTAAAGCAAGCCATGCATTGACCGCGGTTCTCCGATGAATCATCCCGGCCGATGGCTTTAATCACGCCTTCCGGACTTAAGAATGTCAGCGAGTCCGCACCGATGATCTGACGCATTTCCTCCACTGAGTTGGAAGAGGCGATCAATTCTTCATGAGTGGATGTATCGATGCCGTAGAAGCAAGGGTTCTTGATGGGCGGTGAACTGATACACACATGCACTTCCTTCGCTCCCGCTTCTTTTAGCATGGTGACAATCCGTTTGCTCGTTGTCCCCCGTACGATGGAATCGTCGACCATGACGACACGCTTACCCTCAACGACTCCCCTTACAGGTGAAAGTTTCATCTTCACACCCTGTTCACGAAGGGATTGAGAAGGCTGAATGAACGTACGGCCTACGTAACGATTCTTGATCAGTCCCATTTCATACGGAATCCCTGAAGCTTCCGCATAGCCGATGGCACTTGAGATGCTGGAATCCGGGACACCCGTTACAACATCTGCCTTAATCGGCGCTTCATTCGCCAGTTCCATCCCCATCCGCTTTCTCGCCGAATGGACGTTGATTCCCTGGATATTGCTGTCCGGTCTAGAGAAATATACGTATTCCATCGTACACATCGCATTTCCGCCTGAAAAACTAAACCGTTCTGAGGTCAATCCCTCATCATTGATGATCACAAGCTCCCCCGGCTCGATATCCCGTACAAATTCAGCGCCAACGATATCGAAGGCACATGTTTCAGACGCCACACAGTAAGCATCCCCAAGCTTACCGAGAGATAATGGGCGAAGACCGTGTGGATCCAATGCCACCATCATCTCCGTTTCTGTCATGACGACAAATGCGTAAGCACCCTTCAACATCGTCAGTGCGTTTTTCACGCGATCTTTCAGATTAAAGTACCCGCTTCTTTTAATTAAGTGAGCCAGCACTTCTGTATCCGAGCTTGTTTGAAAAATACTCCCCTGTCCTTCAAGCTGGTGCTTCAAGGCGTTCGCATTGACCAGATTCCCGTTGTGGGCAAGAGCAAGACTACCGCTCTGCGAGTTAAAGAGAAGAGGCTGGACGTTCTCGTAGCCTCCGCCTCCTGCCGTCGCATAGCGCACGTGACCGATGGCCGAATCCCCTTCAAGCTTCTCGATCGTCCCTTCCTGGAACACTTCCGTCACGAGGCCTTCCCCTTTTAGGCAGCGTAACGTGTCGCCGTCAGACACGACGATCCCCGTTCCCTCTTGTCCCCGATGCTGCAGACTATGAAGTCCGTAATACGTAATTTGTGCGGCGTTGGGATGTCCCCATATCCCGAATACGCCGCATTCTTCGTTTAAACCTTTGATTTCAGCAGGCATGGGATCGCTCCTTTCCAAGCTGACTCCAATTCTTCTACACACGATTCTAAAATGACGTCCCCATCTTCTGATGACACCTTGATTAATCCTAAATCGGTCACGTCACCAACGACCTTTGCCTCTGGAACCAGTTTCTCAAACTCAGCCTTGTGTTCCGGTTTCACCGATACGATGAATCTGGATTGAGTTTCACTGAAAAGGTCAGCCACAGTGTTTTCTCCAGAAACCTGGACGCTTGCTCCCAATCCTTTTGTTCCAAAAGTCGATTCTGCAAGAGCGACGGCGAAACCACCTTCAGCGATATCATGGGCAGATGCCACAAGACCTTTTTGGATCGCTTCTAACAGCTGCATTTGACGGCGAAGCTCCGTCTGCAAATCGATCGCAGGTGCCTGCCCGAAGATCTTTCCTTCTGAAAGCTTTTGAAGCTCGCTTCCGCCAAATTCTTCACGGGTTTCCCCGATGACATAAATAGAATCTCCGGCTTCCTTGAAGCTTTGAGTTGTAATATGATCGATGTCCTCAATCAGGCCGACCATTCCGACAACAGGTGTGGGATAAACGGCTGTCCCCATGGATTCGTTATATAAGGATACATTTCCGCCGATAACTGGAGTCGATAGCTCACGACAAGCTTCACTCATCCCTTCAACGGATTTTTCAATCTGCCAGAAGATTTCCGGTTTCTCAGGATTTCCGAAATTCAGGCAGTCTGTGATCGCTAGTGGGATCGCTCCTGAACAAACGATATTACGCGCTGCTTCGGCAACTGCAATCTTCCCTCCAACTTCCGGATCCAGGTACAAATAACGTGAATTACAATCCGTTGTCATGGCAAGGGCTTTTCTCGTACCGCGTACACGCACGACCGCCGCATCAGAACCCGGACTCACTACCGTACTTGTTCTCACCTGGTGATCATATTGATCGTATACCCATTCCTTACTTGCGATGGTCGGCTGCTGTAACAATGCTTTAAGCGTTTCTTTATAATCTTCCACCTTTGGAGCGGGCGTTTCCATTGCCTGAAACTCTTTATAGTAAGCCGCTTCCTGAGAAGGCTTGTGATAAACAGGTGCCTCTTCAGCAAGAGCATCCACCGGTACATCTGCCACAACTTCCCCTTTGTGAAGAAGACGAAGACGCTTATCATCTGTCACCTTCCCGATGGAAACCGCTTCTAAGTCATATTTAGAAAAAAGATCGACAATCTCTTGCTCACGGCCTTTTTCAACGACGATCAACATGCGTTCCTGAGATTCCGACAGCATCATTTCATATGCCGTCATACCTCTTTCACGCTGTGGTACAAGATCAAGATCCATTTCGATTCCGGATCCCGCTTTACTCGCCATTTCCGCTGAAGAACTTGTCAGGCCGGCCGCTCCCATATCCTGAATGCCCACAAGAGCATCGTTCTGAACAAGCTCCAAACACGCTTCAAGTAGTAATTTCTCCATGAATGGGTCTCCCACTTGAACCGCCGGACGCTTCTCTTCCGATCCTTCATTCAGTTCCTCGGATGCGAAAGTCGCTCCGTGAATGCCATCACGACCAGTTTTTGCCCCAACGTACATCACAGTATTCCCGACCCCATGTGCCTGACCTTTTTTAATATCCTTATGATCGATCAACCCGACACACATGGCGTTTACAAGTGGATTTCCTTCATAAGAAGCATCAAATTGAACTTCACCGCCGACCGTCGGGATCCCGATACAGTTACCGTATCCGGCGATACCCGCTACGACTTCTTTAAATAGATACTGAACACGAGGAGAATCCAACTCTCCAAAGCGTAAAGAGTTGAGGAGTGCGACAGGTCTTGCCCCCATCGAGAATACGTCTCGTATAATACCCCCGACACCTGTTGCCGCTCCTTGATAAGGCTCAATCGCTGACGGATGATTGTGACTCTCGATTTTGAACACCACTGCTTGATCATCGCCAATATCAACAATCCCAGCTCCTTCTCCAGGCCCTTGAAGAACACGTTCGCCTGTCGTTGGGAATTTCATCAGTACAGGCTTCGAATTTTTATAGCTGCAATGCTCTGACCACATAACAGAGAAAAGACCGGTCTCTGTGTAGTTCGGTGTTCTTCCAAGGATGTTTTCCACCATTGAAAATTCTTCGTCTGTTAAACCCATCTCACGATAAAGCTGCTCTTCTTTCACTTGCGTTGAAGTTGGTTCAAGCATTAACGACATGTTTTTCCCTCCAGTGTTTCACAATCGATTGAAATAGTTTCTTCCCGTCTTCACTACCTAGTAAAGTATCCATGGCACGTTCCGGATGAGGCATCATCCCAAGGACATTTCCTTGTTTATTGGTGATTCCTGCAATATTCTCAACGCTTCCGTTCGGATTTTCATCCGTATACGTGAACACAATTTGATTGTTTTCTTTCAGTGTGATCATCGTCTCTTCATCACAGAAGTAATTCCCTTCACCGTGGGCAATCGGAATTTGGATCACATCGTTCTTTTCATAGCCATTCGTAAACATCGTCTCATTATTCTCAACGGTTAATGGCACGGTTTTACAAATGAACTTCAAGCTGTCATTCCGGCGCATTGCCCCTGGTAATAACCCTGTTTCCAATAAAACCTGAAATCCGTTGCATACACCCAGAACCGGCTTCCCTTGCTCAGCCGCTTTCACAACCTCTTTCATCACGTTCGAGAAACGGGCAATCGCTCCTGAACGAAGGTAATCCCCGTACGAGAATCCACCTGGTAATAGAATCGCATCATAGTTTTCCAGATTATCAGCATCGTGCCAAACGTAGTCCACTTCCTCACCGATTTCATCCTTGATCGCATGGTACATATCGATGTCACAGTTAGAGCCTGGGAATACAATTACTGCAAACTTCATTGAGCGACACTCTCCTCGATTTCATATCGGTAATCCTCGATGACCGGGTTCGCAAGCAGGCGATGACACATTTCCTCAACCGTCGCTTCCACGTTTTCAACAGATGATGGAAGAGTCAACTCCATATACTTTCCGACGCGCACATCTTCAACACTTTTGAATTCCATTGAATGCAGTGCCTGTTTCACAACACTTCCTTGAGGATCTAATACACTTTCTCTTAATGTGATATAAACCTTTACTTTGTACATAGTTTGTTTCCTCCTAAGCGTTCTAAAATGATTGAGTATACTTCTGTTAAACTCCCAATATCTCTTCTGAAAACATCCTTATCAAGCTTTTGGTTCGTTTCGGCGTCCCACAGACGACATGTATCAGGTGAAATTTCATCCCCTAATAGAATTGTTCCATGACGGTCTTTCCCAAACTCCAATTTGAAATCGACGAGGGTGACTCCCGCTTCTCTAAATATCTCTTGAAGGACTTCATTCACACCGAGTGCCATCTCTCTGATCTCGGCACGTTCTTCCCGAGACGCGATCTCCAGGAAATCAATATGATCATCGGTGATCAGGGGATCTCCAAGATCATCGTCTTTATAGTAAAATTCGATGATCGGCTTTTGAAGGGATGTCCCCTCTTCTTTTCCAAGCCGTTTGGATAAACTTCCTGCAATCACGTTCCGGACCACGACTTCAAGTGGAATGATCCTTACACGTTTGACCAGCTGCTCATCCTCTGAAATCTGTTTAATAAAGTGACTCTGTATTCCTTTTTCGGCAAGCTTTGAAAATAGCAAGCTCGAAATCTTATTATTTAAAACCCCTTTGCCGTCGATATCCGCTTTCTTCTCCCCATTGAAAGCAGTGGCAGAATTCTTATACTGAATCCAGACAACCTCTTCATCATTCGTTTCGAAGATCTGCTTCGCTTTTCCTTCATATAAAAGCGTTCCTTTTTCCATATGAAACCCCCCTGTTCATTGAAAATTTCCAATCTTCAGTCTATATTTTCATAAAAAAAGGAAGGGATTCCGTTAAAAACCCCTGCCTTATTCATTTGTCAGAAGGACTTATACTAAGCCGCAACGTTCAAAGATTGTATCCACATGTTTTAAGTGATAGTTGTAATCGAAACAATCATCAATGTCAGCCGGCGACAGCTTGGACGTGATGGTTGCATCCTCTTCAATGAGGGAGCGGAAGGCCACTTGCTTCTCCCACGCTTCCATTGCTTTCGGTTGAACCGTATCATACGCCTCTTCACGAGTCATCCCTTTATCGATAAGAGCGAGAAGAACACGTTGAGAGTAAATCAAGCCAAGTGTGCGATCCATATTACGCTGCATATTCTCCGGGAAGACCGTCAAGTTCTTGATGATGTTGCCGAAACGGTTCAACATGTAATTAAGGGCGATCGTCGCATCCGGCAGAATCACACGCTCTGCTGAAGAGTGAGAGATATCACGCTCATGCCACAGTGGCACGTTCTCATACGCTGTCAGCATGTATCCTCTGATCACGCGGGCCATCCCCGTCATGTTTTCAGAACCGATCGGGTTACGCTTATGCGGCATCGCTGACGATCCTTTTTGACCTTTTGCGAAGAATTCTTCTACTTCACGCGTCTCACTCTTTTGCAATCCGCGAACCTCAACAGAAAACTTCTCGATCGATGTCGCAATCAGGGCAAGCGTCCCCATGTAATGAGCGTGACGATCACGCTGAAGTGTTTGTGTGGAAACCGGTGCAGGCTTGATGCCTAGTTTTTCGCACACATAAGACTCAACGAATGGATCGATATTGGCATACGTTCCAACCGCACCGGAAATCTTACCGAATTCCACTCCGTCAGCCGCTGCTTTGAATCGTTCCACGTTACGCTTCATCTCTTCGTACCAAAGGGCAAGCTTCAGACCGAATGTAGTCGGCTCCGCATGAACACCGTGCGTACGCCCCATCATGACCGTATGCTTATGCTCAATCGCTTTGTTTTTTAAAATTTCAACGAAGCGTTCCAAGTCTTTTAAAATAATCTCGTTCGCTTGCTTCAGTTGATACGAAAGGGCCGTATCTACAACGTCCGTAGAAGTCAGTCCGTAATGAACCCATTTTCTTTCTTCTCCAAGGGTCTCAGAAACCGCTCTTGTGAAAGCTACGACGTCGTGTCTTGTTTCTTCTTCAATTTCCTTGATGCGGTCCACATTGAAGCCTGCGTTCTCACGGATCTTCGCCACATCCTCTTTCGGAATGTCCCCGATCTCAGCCCATGCTTCACAAGCAAGGATTTCTACTTCAAGCCATGCTTGAAAACGATTTTCCTCTGTCCAAATTGCTCCCATTTCAGGGCGTGTATAACGTTCTATCATACCAGTCGTCCTCCGATCTTTTCTTGCACCTTCCAAATCCCGGCTTCCTTTACGTTCGACATTGTCTCTTCTAACTCATTCGTTAAGATCGTGACATGCCCCATCTTGCGCTTCGGCTTCGGTACACCCTTGCCGTACAGATGGATAAACCAGTCCGGGTGTTTTGGAACAGCCTTCATTATAGGCTCGATATGCTCTCCTAATAGATTAACCATCACAGCGTTCTTTAATAAGGTAGGCTGGACAAGCGGCCAATTACAAACCGCTTTGACGTGCTGGGCGAATTGGGAGAAATCACATGCTTCAATCGAGTAATGGCCGGAATTATGCGGCCTTGGAGCCAGTTCATTGATGTAGATGTCCCCGTCTGCTGTCAGGAACATCTCTATGGCAAGAGTCCCTACAAGATCGAGTGTCTCACTGATTCTCTTCGCCATCTCGATCGCTTTAGCTGCTGTTTCTTCACTCACCCTGGCAGGCGCAATTGTTTCATGCAGGATATTATCAACATGAATGTTTTCCACTACCGGAAAGTTCGTTTGCTGTCCGTCAGGATTACGTGTCACGATCACGGATAGCTCTTTTTCAAAAGGAATCCACTTCTCCAACACACATGGACCGTTCTCCAATAAAGCAGCGGCTTCCTCTATCTCGCCTGCTTCCCGGATCACAAATTGACCCTTCCCGTCATAACCGCCCCTCGTCGTTTTCAAAACCACTGGATAGCCAAGCTTTTCTATATTATCATAGATGTCCTTCTGTTGTTTAATCACAGCATAAGGAGCCACTTCCACACCTGCAAACGTAAGGGCTTCCTTTTCCATGATGCGGTCCTGAGTGATGCGGATCAATTCAGCACCTTGTGGTAAATAAGCTCGCTCAGACAGCCATTTCAGCGCTTCATAGTCGATGTTCTCGAATTCGTATGTAATCACATCGCACTCTTCTGCCAGTCTGTATAACGCGTCATACTGATCGAAGCCTGCCGTGATCACAAGATCGGCAACCTGTGCACATGGTGAGTCAGGCGAAGGATCTAATACAGCCACCCGAAAGCCTCTTGCTTTCGCGTCCAGTGCCATCATCCGGCCAAGCTGTCCGCCGCCGATAATCCCAATCATCTGTCCTGGTAGTATCGTCTTCTTATTCAAGGTCATCACTGCTTTCCATCACTTTTTCCCGTAGCGCTTCCCGTCTATTATCTAATCTTGCTCCCAACTCTGTATCTTCTATCGAAAGGATTTGAACAGCAAGGAGTCCTGCATTCGTAGCTCCCGCTTTCCCGATCGCCACCGTCGCAACCGGTACTCCGCCTGGCATCTGTACGATGGATAACAGTGAATCCATCCCATTCAATGCCTTTGACTGCACCGGAACCCCTATCACAGGCAATGTGGTTTTCGCTGCCACCATCCCCGGTAAATGTGCAGCCCCTCCTGCACCTGCTATGATCACTTTCACTCCTCGGGCTCTAGCCCCTTCTGCAAATTCAAACATATAATCAGGTGTCCTGTGAGCCGATACCACCTGTTTCTCGAATGGAATCTCAAGCTCCTCCAATACCTCACACGCATGCTTCATTGTCTCCCAGTCCGATGTACTTCCCATGATCACTGATATCATAATGGTGACAGGCACCTCCCGCAGTTTACCGAATCTCCGCTAACAAAAAATACCCAGATCAACTGTTCTCTACTTTACTTTGAGAGAAAGCAATTGATCTGGGTATTTTACAGAGAATGGTCCCTTCAATCAGGGTAAGGTCCACACCATGAGATCTGCATCCAGACATCTACTTTCCCTCATAGTCCGACCATTTACGGTAGTCAGGTAGAGACTCATGGGCCATATTCCCATTATTATATGAGGGTATTCGGTTTATTTGTCTCCATCATAACGTGATATGAAGACTCTGTCAACGAATAATCGAACGATAATAAAAGTCTGAAAATTAATGTTCGGGTTTGAAGCGTTTTACTCTTCAATCCTTTTTCCTTCAAAGACAATTGTCTGCCTTATAGGGACATACTCCGTTTTATTTCCTTCTTTCTGTTCTTCAAAAACAGGCTTTTCCATCCGTCTAACCGGCATATAGCCCATTCCCTTCATACGATCGAGGCATTCTGCAATACTCTCGTTTTCCTGCACTTCAAATAATAACTTCTTTTTACTCATTCTTTTAATTTTCCTTTACGTATATTTCGCACGGTCTTCACCCAGAACCCGCCGTGGATCGCTTTCGGTTCATAAGCAATGATGAACACTTTCGGATCAAGCTCTTTAATTGTATCATACAGCTTCATCTCATACTTCCTCGGTGTCAGGATCTGCAAGGCCATACGGTTCCCCTCAAGGCCATTCGCCTCCCAGTTCGTCACACCGTATCCACGTGCACGAAGCTCATTCGGAAGGGCCTTATCATACTCCTTCGTAATCACGTTCACCGTGATATATCCAAGAGCCAGCTTCTCCTCGATCTTCATACCGACAATGACACCAAGACCGTACCCGACTGCATACGCAATCAAGTTCTGGATCTCATTCAGATTGTCCAGCACAAGCCCGAGACCCACCACATAAATGACCACTTCAAACGTACTCACAAACGCTGCAAAATATCGATAGCCCTTCAACGTCAGGATCATTCTTATCGTAAAAAATGATACATACACGATATTAATCAATAAAATAATGATGACCATCATCACACTGTTCTCTAACACCTGGATGCTCCTCTCTACACTACTACTGTAGTATGCTCAAATTAAGTTCCTATTTTACTAGAAAAAACCGAGAATATGAACCACTTCAGAAAGAATTATGAGTAAATATTAGATGACAATTTCTAGAAAAAACGCAGTTCCACACTCCTTGTTTTTCCTATTTGGGGCGGATTAAAACAAAAACGGCTATGTGGCCGCTTTTCATAAGCAGCTACATAGCCGTCCTGGACTGCATTCTTATAAAGCTTTTAACTTCTCAACCACTTCAGAAGGTTCTACACGATCTTTGTAATCGGCTTTCGTATATTCGTACGCAATCGTACCATCCTGCTGAATAATATACGTCGCAGAAACAGGAAGGGTCCAGGAATCACTATCGTTCGCTTTCTCAAGATCGAGTCCCTTTTCTTTGTAGATGTCTACCAAGTATGGAGGAAGTTTGTACACAAGCTTATATTCATCCGCCACTTTATTTCCTTCATCACTCAGAACAAAGTAATCAAGTTCATTTTTTTCTTTAGTAGAAAGGGATGCATCCGGCGTCTGCGGACTGACCGCTACAAGCTCAGCTCCCGCAGCTTTAATGTCCTCCATCAGCTGTTGGTAGGCACGCAGCTCCATGTTGCAATACGGGCACCATCCGCCGCGATAGAAAGTGAGGACCACAGGGCCCTTGTCCAGGATCTCTCTTAATTGAACCACCTTGCCTGTAGCATCGGGTAATGTGAACTCTGGTGCTTTGTCCCCTATGCGGAGACCATTTCCTTCCTCTGAGTTTTCTAGTTCTGTGATTGCTTTCCCCATCTTGTCCTGCATTTCCTGAGGGGTTTTCTCTTTGAACTTAGCGATATATTCGTTGTATTGTTTACGCATGTTTGTTGTTGTCATTTGGATGACCTCCTAATAGGGTTTGAGTTTAGTATAAGGGGGGTGGAATGTGGAGGGAAGGTATGTGCTTGGGGGGATGGGTTGCTTTGGGTGGGGTGGGATTTGGGTTAGATCTGGTTCAAATTGTGAAAAATTGAATAAATAAAGTTTCGATAGGCATTATATTGAATAAATGATAGATTTCTATTCTATTTTTTAAAAATGAGTCTACTTTTCCTTTATATTTGATCCTAGTGGGAACACTTTGGTTGAAATACTTTGATGAGGATGTCAAATTGGTAGAAAGGGTAGCTGTATTAAGAGATTAGTACAGGTATTGATGGAATAGTTGCGTCGTTTTTAAGCCTGATTGCGTCATTTTCGGGATAATTGCGTCATTTTTTCGTTTATTGCGTATTTTACCAAATAATACCTTTCCGGAGACTCATTGCATACCATTTCAAAACAAAACAGAGTAACTCCTAAGAGCTACTCTTTTTCTATTTGCCTGGCGACGTCCTACTCTCACAGGGGGAGCCCCCAACG
>NZ_BCVQ01000020.1 GCF_001591825.1 Rossellomorea vietnamensis NBRC 101237 | reverse complement strand
CAAATATTATAGAACCCAAAAAAAGCTGTTCTCTGCACAGGACAGAAAACAGCTTTTCTTCAATATGGTTTCTCCTGATAGAAGTAATTGGTCGAATTCCATGTATTCTCGTATTCTTTATGAAAGATATGGGTCGTCGCCGGCGAAACAGGCGGGACCAACCACGTCCAATCCCCGGTTACATCACGATCAGCACTTCTCTCATTTTCCTCAAAAAGGCGGAACTGCTGAGCAGCCGTATGATGATCCACAATGCTTACCCCATCTTCTTTGAAAGAATGAAGCACAGCGATGTTCAATTCGATCAGCGCCTTATCCTTCCACAACGTTGCTGCTCTCGATGTATCGAGTCCCATACAGCTTGCCACTTTCGGAATCAGGTTATAACGGTTCTCATCAGCAAGATTACGCGCACCGATCTCCGTTTCCATATACCAGCCGTTGAACGGCGCCGCCTTGTATGAGATCCCGCCGATCTTCAATTCCATGTCCGAGATGATCGGGACGCCGTACCATTTCAGTCCAAGGTCCGCGAACCAATCAAATTCAGGGTGACGCAGAGGTACCTGAAGGGCAAGACGCGGTTCAACTTCCCTCATCTCCGGAGGCCGATCCCCAATCTGCACGATAAGGGGCAGGACATCAAAGTCTGTCCCCTCCCCCTCCCATCCAAGTTCCCTGCATTTTTGAGTGAATTCGATGGAATGGGGGTCGCCGGTGAACGAGCCGTTTTCCTCATAGCCCGCATATCGGATCAGCTGATGGTTCCACAATCGGATGTCAGGCTTGTCCCGATGTGACGGTCTGAATACCGTAATCGTCGGACGAATCCTTCCCCCGTTCGAAGCATATTCCAAATGACGCTCGAGGGCCTGGAACACTTCCTCCTCTGAGGCCGCCTCCCGTTCGTCAAACACGTTCAGTGCATTCCAGAACAAGCGGCCGATGCAGCGATTGCTGTTTCTCCATGCCATCTTCGCACCATGGACCAGTTCTTCGTGAGTATGGGTATACGTTCCTTCTTCAGCAAGTTCATTTTCTATATGTTGAAGGCGGATCGCCATGTCCGCTTCGCTTTTATTCAGTTCCTGATAACACTGCTCTATAAAGGACCTCGCCTCATCCAAAATCGGTGTCAATATAATCGCTTCCCTACTATCTTATTCAGCGTATACTGTACCTTGAAGTATATCATTTTTCTCATACCTTTTTCCCTGGTACATTTGAACAACCCTTGAATTTTAGAGGGTGACCGCTTTTTCATAGCATCGATACTCCTGATGCCCCTCAGGCTTCGAGGTGAAATACACCGAGCCCCGGTATTCATAACCGATCTTTTCATAGAGGGCGTTTGCCCCTGTGTTTCTGGAGTAAGCATCCAGCCGGATACTTTCATAGCCTTTTTCCCCAGCCAGTTCCTCACACTTTTTCATGAATACGGTCCCCAATCCGTTCCCTTGCTGAAGAGGGTCGAGAAACAACGCGTGGATCACCCATTCGTTTCCGAGTTTCCATGGAATGTCCGACCATTCAGGTGACTGCCACTCATTGAGAGTCGCGGACCCTGCGACTTCTCCGTCCACCATCAATACATAAAGGTTCCCGCTATCCATTTCTTCTTTAAAATAGCGTCTGCTTGGATATTCGTCGTTCCACTGCAGCAACCCTTTTTCATCAAGATCCTGTTTACACCTGATATACACGTCCATGATGGTGTCCATCTGCTCTTCCGTTGCCTGCCTTAATTGGATGTTGTTCATGCTATTCCCCTGCTTATCGTTTAGTTTATGTAACTCTTTGTAGTGTTTGTCAGGGATACAGACGTTATACGGACTGATCCTCTTCATTACCGTTTCCCAGCCACCCTGGTACCAGCTGAAACCCCTGATAAATAGGCACTCTCAAACCGCGTACGTCCGGCTTCATCATTCTCCCTCAGGAATGCATCCCCACATAGGACGATCCGTCCTTCGTGCCCCATTTCTACAAAAGGAGTGCGTACAACAGCTTCTGCTTCTGAGTACTTCCACTTTTTCAACTGAGCCCCCGTCACCCTGCTTCCTTTTTCAAGAAAACCCTCGGCCACCTTCTGTATGGCAGCTAAAATGCTGTCTTCTTCCATCTCCACTTGTTGCTTCGACCAATCTCCGGTCATATACACGCTGACCGTAACAGTAGAAGAAATGCCTTTCTTTTCATGATCTACCACCCGCTCCACACCGTCAGGAAGCCCTTCATCCACATGACCCGGTGACGGAATGCTGCTTGATCCGTCAAAGGTAAACATGCCTACGAAGCATGGGGCAAAAGAAATTGTGGATACCTCCGGTGGTGCGATTCCTGCCATCAACTGTAGTGCCTGGGGTGCGGGAGCCGTCACGATGCAATGATTTGCGGTGTTCCTTTCACCATTTTCAAGTTCCACTTCCAGAGGTCCGTCCCTCCCGTCCAGAATAGAAGATACCCTGGAGTTCAGTTTGACTGGGATGGATTTTGCCAGTTGTTTCGCGAGGGCATTCATGCCTGCCGTGGATGTGTATCTTGGATAAGGTGTGCCGAACCAGCGTTTCACCCATCCCGCTTCCAGCCATCTCGCTGAGTCCTCTTGCAGCTCCGGGGAACGGACCGTGAAGAACTGGGCTCCGTGATCTGCTTTCCCTTCCCCGATCCGCCTTGTGGCAAGCCTGCCACCGACACTTTTGCTTTTCTCCACTATGAGGATATCCTTTACCCCATTTTCCATCAAGGTTCTGGCTGCCATGATACCTGACAGTCCTCCTCCAATGATGATCACTTCGTATGTCTCCATATCTCCTCATCCTCTCTTCCTTTTATTATACGGATCTATTCTGAAAAATTGGAAGGGAGATGACTCCATCCGTCATCTCCCTTTTCCTATGCCAATAATTTCTCTAAATCCTGATACATCTTGTTTCGTTCCTGTTCCTTTTGTTCTTTTTCCTTGTACAGTGCCTGAATGACATCAAGGTCTCCCTGTGAGAGAAGCATCTCTTCAATGGCAAAGATCTCTTCTTCCACCTTTTCTAGCCCGGCTTCGATTTCCTCCATCGTCCGGGAGGGTTTTACCCGTTCCGCTTTAGGCGGGGCTTCCTTCTCCACCTTCACCACAGACTCTTCCGGTGCGAGTTCGGGCAGCTTTTCCTTCGCCCAGCTGTAAGGTCCGTCAAAGAAATAAAGCTCACCACGGTGGATCCAATAGGTTTTCTTAAACAGCTTATTCAAAAAATACCGGTCATGGGAGACGGCAAGGATCGTGCCTTTGAAATCCTCCAGAGCATCCTCCAAGACTTCTCTCGAATCAATGTCCAGATGATTCGTCGGCTCATCGAGGACAAGGAAGTTGATGTCCTGATGCATAAGCTGGGCAAGCCGGAGCCTCATCTTCTCCCCGCCGCTCAGCTGACCGACCTTCCGGAACACATTCGGTCCATAAAACAGGAACTTCGCGAGAATATGCCGGGCGTCCCCTTCCGTTACTGCCACCTCTTCCCTGAACGCATCAATCAACCGGACAGAGGGATCAGCGACAGTAAAGTGCTGGGACAGGTAGCCAAGCTTCACATTGCTTCCGAGTTTCACCACGCCATGATCCGATGACTCCTCCCCGAGGAGCATCTTGATGATCGTCGATTTCCCGGTACCATTTTGACCGACGATCGCTGTGCGGTCCTTGAAATGGACATGGAGGCCGGCTTTTTCGAATAAGATCTTTTCCCCATAGGCTTTCGTCACTTCTTCCATGGAAAAGACGATTTTCCCGCTTCGGTCGGTTTCGTCGAATTCCAGCCCCATCTTCTTCCGTTCCAGGATCGGCCGCTTGATCTTCTCCATCCGTTCCAATGCCCTTTCCATATTCCGTGCCCGCTTGTGCAGGGCTTCATTCGGAGGGTTCGCCTGATTCGCCCATTCCCTCAGCCTCTTGATGGCCTCCTTCATCTTCTTGATTTTCTTCTGCTGCTCCTGATACGCCTGGAACTCGATCATCAGGCGCTCTTCCTTTTCCTTTACAAATCCTGAGTAGTTCGTATGGTAAATGGTCAGCTCCCCGTCTTCCAGGTCATATACCTTTGTAATGACGTGGTCGAGGAAGTAGCGGTCATGGGAAATGCAGACCACGGTTCCCTCATATTCTTTCAAAAAGTCCTCAAGCCACTCCACCGCCCCGATATCCAGATGATTCGTCGGTTCGTCAAGAAGCAGCAGGTCCGGCTTCTGAAGGAGGATCAAACCGAGGCAAAGCTTTGTCTGCTCCCCGCCGCTGCACGCATTGAAATCCTTCTCGACCAGTTCCCCAATGTCGAGGCCGTTCACGATCTTCGCGATATCGGACTCGATCTCATATCCTCCAGAAAGGGTGAATTGATCCTGAAGCTTTCCGTATTCTTCTAGTAGTCGGTTGAGAGTATCCGGGTTCCGTTCATTCCCCATTTTGGTTTCCAGCTCTTTTAACCGGTGACCGATCTGGATCAGTTCCGAAAACGCGGAACGCAATACATCGATTCCTTTCGTACCTTCTCTATACTGTGGAATCTGAGCCAGGTACCCCACCTTTGCCCCTTTTTTTAGATGAATGAGCCCCATATCCGGCGCTTCCACCCCTGACAATAATTTAAAGATGGTCGTCTTCCCGGTCCCATTCCGCCCAACAAGGCCAATCCGGGCCCCGTCGGGTATTTCGAAGCTCAAATCCTCAAATATCAAGTGACCACCAAACATTTTACTGATTTCCTGTGCGCTGCAAATAATCATTTTCCTCTTCCTTTCAGGTATCTATTCAGAGGTAAGAGGTTCATAAAAAAAACCACGGGGGAGCAGAAGGCTCGCCCATGGCTCTACAGAAATGCGGGACTTCACTGCACCGCACTTCCCCTTTAATAAAAGAAGGAACAAAAAAAGAGAGCGAAAACGCCCCCCTTTTTCCGATTCTTTATAGAAAAGTGATTGGAATTGAGACCTCTTACCGTTCAGTATTCATATTCATTTGCTAAAAAAGGGCATACGTGTCCCCTTGAACGCAAATGCATGAAAAATTGCACGGCAAATGTATATATAGTCTAAATACTTCCCACGCAATCCTACAGAACGATTCATCTCAATTCCACCTCCTTTTTCATTACACGAATGTTGATACCACCATTATATAATTATTCTGAAAGCTTTTGCAATGTGTTTATTCTTTTTTATAAAGAATCCTTGATAGCACGAGGCCGATCACACCGATCGGAATCAAGATCATGGCACGGATCGTGAAATCGAGGAATACGAGATCGGCAAGGAAAAACTTCAACAGAGCCAGGGCAAGGAAGATGATTCCCACCCACCGGTAGAACATGTCCTTCCTGCTTTCCCCATAAATGAGATACCCGATGGACAGGGCCGCAATCGCCACGGTGTAGGCAGTCGTCCGTGGGGTGTAATCCCAACCGATCACGATGAACTCCGTCAACCTCAGGATGAAGAACATCACGAGCCCGGTCAACACGACTTTCATCGTCGTCACTGACACGTTCATAAAAGAGGATTCCTGCTGATTGAAATAGGAAAATAAATAGACATAGGCAAATGCCAGGATAAAAATCGGCAGTTCAATCGCAATGAAATCGGCTTGTGATCCCGTCACCATTCCAAGGAATGAGAGCAGCATCAACAAGAAGGACCCTGCAAGGCTGACATAGCTCTCTCTTCTCCCCGCCAGCCACAGAAGGACATTCGCTTCTATGGCAATCAGTACGAAGCGCCAATCGTACTCAAACAGATCAAACAGGAAAAGAAGCATATGCAGGAAACCGAGGACGAGCAAAGTATCCTTCGTTCTCTTCATTTCCTTCGGTTCTATAAAGGATGCACCGAGATATACGACTGCGAAGATGACATAGTAGCTAATAGGAATCGCCGTATAAACATCATTCAGCAGACCCAGAAGGATGAAACTGCCCGTCACGAGGGCCGGTATCATCTCAGCATTCACCCGTTCATCCCGGTTAAGGACGATCAGGAGCAGGATATACGCATGCTGAATGGCAAATGGGATGAGGACGGTCAGTGTGATTTCCCCGACACCAAACGCCGCAAAGAAAAACAGTGAGAAATACAGTAGATAATAATGAATATTCCATGCTATCCGGTACCTTTTCCACGTGCTGAACGTCATCAATACAAAGAACAGCACAAGCTCATAGCCATAAAACAGCCATTCATTCCGCTCATCCCCTGCGAAAATGAACGGAAACAGGTATGCCCCTGCGCCTATCAAACAAAGAATCAGTTGGGATCCATGCTTATGGGATGCCCACAGCCCAACAGAAATGAGAAGGATCAATAAGAGATTTGTGGTTAGTCCTCCGATATACCCGTATAGGATATTAGCTGAAAACAGCGTAATGATAGCGAGGACGATGCTTCCAGAAAGAAGCGTGATGGACAGTTTACGCTGATCCCGGCTGAACCTTTCACCAAGTGCGTACATCACGATACTGATCGCGCCACCCGTCAGCACCCGGAGTCCCGGTGAGACCCAGCCGTTTTGGGAAGCCGCCATGAATCCCCAAATGCTTCCTATTAATAGAACGAACAAGAATACTTTCGGGAGCCATCGTTCGACTGAGAAATCAAAGGGTTCCTTTTCCACGATGGGATCTGCTGATGATTCAGCAGGAATTGGTTTTTCAGGTTCTGTGTAGACTTCTGCTTTTTGGATGACGGGTGATTCGTATTCATTCTTTACCTGAATCAACTGCCGTTTCACGAGATAAAGCTCTTTTTCGAGAAAGTTGATTTTTTGCTCCAACCTCTTCAGTTCTTCCTTTTCCATACTTCCACCCCCCTACTTCTATTTATACAGGAAGAATGGAATATTTTCCTATATTTTTTTGAAGTCACAATAAAAAAACCCCACCCTATATGCAGGTGGAGTTTCGTTTCTATGCTAATCGTTTAAAGTTTTGTCCAAGGATTTCATTCATCGTGTGAACCGTGATGAATGCACGTTTATCGATTTGGGTGATGAAGCCTTTCAGCCTGGAGAAGTCCTTGCGTCCAAGGATGGTCGTGATGACTTCCTTTTCATCGGACGTGAACGCTCCTGTTGCCGTATGGATCGTCGCCCCTTTTCCAAGCTCGTGGACGATGTACGACTTGATTTCATCACTGTAACGGCTGATGATGACAATTTCCTTATTTGAATTGAACTGCTGCAGTGCATAATCGATGACCAGTCCGTTCAAGATGACCCCGAAGAATGCGTACATTCCGACTTGAGGTCCGAATAGGACAGCTGAGGACAGGGCGATGGATAAATCCGCCAATAATACCCCTCTGCCTACATCTATATTGAAATATTTATTAAAGATCAGGGCCACGATATCCGTTCCACCCGTTGATGCCTGTTGGTTGAACACAATCGCCATTCCGGTTGCGGCAATGCATTGACCGATGATCAATTGAATCAAGATATCATCACTGAGCGGCGCGCTCATCGGAGCAACTGTCTCGAGTAACCAGACATAGAACGAAAGGGCGAAACTCGCGTAAATCGTTTTCGCTCCGAAATTAAACCCAAGAAATATCACACCGACGATAAACAGAATCACATTGATGATAATCATGAACAGTCCAAGGGACATTCCCGGGAACAGATCGTTCATGATGATCGACAATCCACTGACTCCCCCTGTCGCTAAATTATTAGGCGATAAGAAAAAATGGACATTCACCGAAACAAGAAATGCCCCCAGATTCATCATTAAGAAGGAAAATATTCTTTGTCGCATCACCGCAACCTCCTTTTTCTTTAAAATTTATTGGTTTTCCGTAAATAGTTGAACAACGGGATTATAAAGCCCATCAAGACCCTTTGTAAAGGGAATCCGGTTAAAAAAAAAAGGTTTAACAATTGTGAAAATTGGAAGGGTTTGCAGATGTGATGAGGGCAAGGGTCAGGTTTAGCGATTCATTTTCAGGGTAATGGAGGAATTTTAGCTTCTATAAAAAAAACGATTCCACTCAGGAATCGTTTTTACACTTTATCGATTATCAATTTTCTCCGGATACAAATCATGGTTCATCAGGCGATGGTCTGCCATCGTCTCATATTTCGTCCCAGGCTTTCCGTAGTTGCAGTATGGATCGATGCTGATCCCTCCACGCGGGGTGAATTTCCCCCATACTTCAATATAACGGGGATCCATCAATTCGATGAGATCGTTCATGATGATGTTCATGCAGTCTTCATGGAAATCACCGTGATTACGGAAGCTGAACAGATAGAGCTTGAGAGATTTACTTTCCACCATCTTTTCACCTGGGATGTAGCTGATATAGATGGTAGCAAAATCCGGCTGACCTGTCTTCGGGCAAAGACTGGTGAATTCAGGACAGTTGAACTTCACAAAATAATCCCTGTTCGGATGCTTATTATCGAATGCTTCCAATATGTGTGGAGCATACTCGAACAAGTAATTCGTCCCTTGATTCCCTAATAATGATAAATCTGTTAAATCTTCGTCTTTTCTTCCTGACATGTAAAAAATCCTCCCCTTCAGAGTGCCTCGAATGAAGGAGGACATAGCATTAGCCTAAGAATCGACATAACAGGCGGGTTAATTGAAAAAATTGTTATATCCTGTTATGCTTAAAGGATAACATGTTTAAGAAAACCCCATGTTAGATTCATAGAACCATAGTTTTTTATAGAGGGTTAATGCTATGAACCTCTCTCAGGTACGTGAGCGATAATTAGTGTTACAGAGGTTATATTAAATAAGAATTTTGGGAAAGTCAATCCAATTATAGATTGAAATTCGCAGCAGGAATTTCGATTCTATCTATGGAATATAGTAATTGGTATTTTTGCTGGGAGTGATGATATATGAATCAGCTGGTCAAGGCTTTCACCAAGTCTATTCTCGCAGGAGACGTGCATGCACTACTGGAACTGCATTCGTCTTCCATTGATTCAAAAATAGATAACTTTACTTTTTACGAAAAAATCATTAAACCATCTATGTATAGAATTGGTGAACTTTGGGAGAAAAATCAAATTACCGTTGCAGATGAACATTTAGCAACTGCAACACTTAAATATTTACTTGCAACTATTTTTACCCATCAAGAGGCTTTAGAAAACCAACCTAAAGCTCTTTTATTTTGTATTGAGGGTGAACATCACAGTTTGGGACTTGAGCTTGCGAACGAAGTATTCAAAGAAAAGCAATGGAATACCCGTTACTTGGGAGCCAACGTCCCCGTCAAAGATGCGTTAACCTTCATTAGCGCCTGGAAACCCCATGCCATTGGAATATCCATTGGTATGACCACGGAACTGACCCGATTAAAAGAGTGCATCGAAGAAATCAGAGCGCATCATCAGGAGATTGACATTCTCGTCGGTGGCAGACTCGTCTCCCACTACTCTCTTGATTTCTTGGAAAAATCAAAAGTGACAAGCTTTTATGACTTATTGGAACTCAATGAGTATCTCGACGATATGTCCAACGGGCTTGTTTCCTTGAAGGGCTAACTCCTTAATCACATGCAGCCGACAATAACAGGTTCCGGTATTCGTACCATTCGTCTTGATTTGCGAGACGCACGAGTGACATATGGAACCTTTCTCTAAGGAGTGATCATGTGGAAAATTTACACTTATGCCCTATCCCGTATCTTTTACTCGATAGGCAGTTTAACTTAATAGATGCTTCAAATACCGGCTATGATTTTTTGATGCCCGGCGAAAACTTCATGTCTATCGTGGAAGAAGAAAGTTCACCAAAGTTCGCCCGGATCATTCATAAACATCCAAAAGGCGAAATGGAACTGAATGTAAAGAAAACCAACACTTTTGAGCTATTCGATATCTACTTTCAGTTTTCGGATGTTCAGCAGTATTACCATGTCGTCCTGATTGCCAAGGATCAACAATACAAAAAGGTTTCCGAGCAAATGAACGGCCTGTTCGATTTGATGGGTAATCCCGCTTATTCGAGGAAAGAACCGAACCTCACAGAAGCACTGGCGAAAATTTCTTCTCTATTTTTAAAGCTTTCCAATACATCTGATTGGAATCGGCAAGAAGTTATGGATAAAATAAAAGAGATCGAACATCACATTCAACAAAATGTGAAATAATTTTATTTTATAGGAGAGACGATATGACTTTATTAACGAACATACTTGAGTACAACCAACAATTTGTAGAAGAGCAATCGTATGAAGAGTACCGGACCACCAAGTTCCCGGACAAACGCTTAGTGATTCTTACCTGTATGGACACTCGTTTAGTAGAGCTGCTCCCTAAATCCATGAACATGAAAAACGGAGATGTAAAAGTCGTCAAAAATGCAGGCGCCATCGTCAGCCACCCATTCGGAAGCATCATGCGCAGCCTGCTTGTGGCAGTTTACGAACTCCAAGCGGATGAAGTGATTGTCATCGGTCATCACGACTGCGGCATGAGCGCCATCAACAGCGACAGTATCCTTGATAAAATGAAGGAACGCGGCATTACGGAAGAAACACTCGATACCGTCAACTACTCCGGAATCGACCTCCACGACTGGCTGAAAGGCTTCAATTCCGTACAGGAAAGCGTCGCCCACAGCGTCGACATGATCAAAAACCATCCATTGATGGACAAAAAGATCCCTGTTCACGGACTTGTCATCAGTCCTGAAACCGGGAAACTGGATCTTGTAGTCGAAGGGTACTAAGAAAAGCGGAAGGGGCTTGGTCAGAGGCGACAAGCATAAGATGAATGGGCCGAGAAGGCGGCTCTTGGCCTTCTTGGACCATTTAGCTTATGACCTCGAGCCTCTAGCCGCCGGAGCTGGACAATAAGAAAAGCGGAAAGTGCTTGATCAGTTCCTACAAGCATAACTTCTTTAAAAAACCATGAAGGCGAAATTCGCCTTCATGGTTTTTTTATATCCCTTGGAGGGACGGACCTCGAAAATCGGCAGCTATCAGTCGATTAACGCTGTCATAGCAAGATTTCCAACATCAAATCAGAGGTCCGTCCCTCTTCTAAATCCCTTCAATTCTTTGAGGATCGGCATGTTTTCCATTTCGTCTTCGGTTACGTGTTCCCACTCGATGCCATCTGGTTTTGGATAGGGGGTGTTGGTTTCTGTAATTCCTTCTTCTGTGATGATCCAGTCGACTGCAAGGTCATAGGAGTCTCTTGGAATATCATCCCCTACCAGCTGTTCACTGTTTATCGTCGTGATGACCGGTACCGGTTTGTTTCCGATTTCCCGCAGGATGGCATATTCCCGGTCGGCGTACCCCGCCCCTTTTCCAAGCCTTCTTCCATCTGGGTGGATGGCAACGGAACCAACCACGATGAGATCAATACCTGGAATATTCGTCAAAGGAACCACTTTTCCATATGTATTCATATGCTTGATACTCGCTGCTTTCCTCTCCTCTCCCGCTGGAACAGAATCAGGCTTGATCATGACAAATCCATCCTTCAATCTTGGTGTCGGAATAAGCAGCGTTTTACCATCCTTGAGAATCGCTGTCCGGAGCGGCAGCTGTGGGGCATCGGGATTCACTTTCACCACACTCGCCGTCTTATAGATATCCATACTCTGCACAAATGAGGCAGCTTTCTCCGCCCCTTTGAAATTCGGGATCCTTCCCACTAATGGAAAAGGAAACCGGCCCAACTTCTTTTCTGTCAGCGTATTCCATACTTTATGCCTGATTTCATCTTTCACACCCATACTTTTTCCTCCCCTTTTTTCAAAAAAAACCTGGAAATAGGTACTATTTTACTATACAATGAGACCTGTTCAAAATTACATAAATGGAGGTGAATAACATGTCAATTTACGCAAATGGCCGAAATCATCCACAGCCACGACGGTGAAGATGTCCCTGCATCTTACGGAAAAATTAACTCAGAATTAAAACCATACAACATCATTATACATAGTGCCGCTATTATTCTTATTATCTTAATGTCTATCAAACCGTTTTAATCTGAGTCTCCGGCCTGCTTTTAGTGCAGGCTGGTTTTTTTATGTAAAGTTGCCGAATCTACATTTACCATTATTTGTATTTTGACGCATATACACTCATAAATGACGCAATTCTTTGGAAAATGACGCAATAAATTCTAAAATGACGCAATTATCCGAAAAACGACGCAATAACTATAAAAAGTCCCATATATCCCTACTTTCTTTCACCTGACCGGATGCCCCAATCCAGTCTTTTTTTCGTTCCAAACTTCTCTAATCAACACTCCTGACCACTACACACTAAACCTCACCGTCATGTTCTTCCCCACCGTTCATAAAATAGTGTATGGAAGGAGGAATTGGATGAAGGTATTTCGTGCTCGCCTTTCAGACCTGGAAGGCCTTGTGGAACTTTTTAATGCTTATCGCATGTTTTATCATCAGAAGTCGGATCCCGTTGGAGCGAGGCAGTATCTTGAAAAACGTCTATCACATGATGAATCAGTGATCTTTGTCGCCATTCACGATGATGAATATGCAGGGTTCACCCAGTTGTACCCTTCTTTCTCCTCGGTTTATATGGAACGGATCTGGAAGCTGAATGACCTTTACGTTTCCAAAAAGGTTCGCAGACTGGGTGCCGGCCAGCTGTTACTGGATGCTGCGAAGGAACATGCGGTGCAAACCAGTGCAAAGTCGCTTATTCTGGAAACTGACCGGGACAATGTACAGGCTCAGGCATTGTATGAGAGGAATGGTTATGTAATGGAAGAAACGGTTTACCATTATACCCTGAAACTAAAATAATTTCTTCAAACCAAAAGAAGGTCCAGTGAGGGACGGACCTTCTTTCACATTAGACCCAAGACCCCCTGCACCGGCCCCTCCCACATCGATTACCCTGGCACTTCACCTTCGTCTGAAGCTGCATGTATTGATAGAAGAGGAAAGCATGTCGCCCTTTTCGTGTATGCGGATCGATTTCGCCCTCCAATTTCTTAATGAACATCCGATCACACTCACATGTCGGGCCATATCGGTCATAACAAAGGTCATGGGCTTTGCAGGCGGCGTCCACCGAATTGACGGGTGCCCCCGGTCCACTGCATCCCGGCCCGCACCATTTGTATTCAGGGAAAATACATAGTTTAGGTCTGTTGTTATTTCTCATCGTTTTCTTCCTCTCCATTCATGATCTGCACATTTGTACGTTTTATTTTTCACCAAAAGGGAAATACATCTTATGAAATAAAATTACATTACTATACTGTATGTGATGGCAAGAGTTCGGGTTTGTCCTAACGCCTATTTGACAAGTAAGAAAACACTTAGGAGGAATGAATAATGGCTTTTCAATTAAAAGATAAGGTACCAAATTTCACGCTCCCCGCCGTTTCTGGTGAAACATTCTCGTTTGAGGATCATCAGAAGGAACATCAAAGCTGGCATCTCATTGTGTTCTTCCGCGGATCATGGTGTCCGGTATGTCAGGAAGAGTTAAGGGAGCTTCAAGCGAACAAGGAATACTTCGAGAAACATAATGTGCACTTATTGACGATTTCGAGTGATAAGATGGCCGATTTACAGGAGTTCGCCAATAAAGAAGACCTGACCTTCCCTGTATTAGCCGACGAAAAATTAGAGGCGATCAAAGCCTATGATGTCTTCTATCATGGCGAGGATGCCCCTTATGAAGATCACGGCCAACATGGAGAACCGGCTTATTTCCTAGTGAACGAAAAGGGACAAGCCATGTACCAACAAAGACAAACGAGTCCTTTCGGCCGTCCCCATGCAAATGAACTTCGTAAAATCGTGAAATATATTCAAAAGAATGTAAAGTAAGAATCAAAGCCGGGTTGACTGTGTAGTCAACCCGGCTTTTTCATGTCAGGGCAAGCTCCAGGCTGTTCCGGGCTTCCCTCACTGTATGAGGCTGCCTTTCATGGTAGCCGTAAAGAAGTAACACCACGTTCGTATAAACCGCTTTGAATCGGGCATAGTCCAATTCTTCCTCCCCGACCTCCCCATATTCTTTTAAAAATAGGGTCCTTCCTTTAGGAGTAAGAAAGCTGTAGATCAGGTTTAAATCAATGGCACGGTGACCAAGATGGACATCTCCCCAATCAAGGACCCCTGACAGGATGCCCTCTTTGTCCACCACAATGTTTTTAAAGTGAAGGTCGCCATGTACCAGTGTGGTTTCTTCAGACAAAGCCTTACTTGGCAGGTTATGGAGATACGTCTCTAATTTATCCACTTGATGGAATAGATTGAGATCCTTGATTTCATCTTTGTTTTTTTCCAATACGGGTTGCCGCTTTTCAACATCCAACCGAGACAGCTCGTCATATGGAACCCCTCGTTTTTCTGCTGTCTCCACACTCATTCCGTGAAGCTTTTTAAGGAACCGCGCCAATGCAATGGCAGACTCTCCCTCTCTCACGACAGAGGCTGCCCGGGACGGGATGGACCCATCCACAAAGCGATAACCGAGAAATGGCCACTTGTATTGAGACGAAGGCTTGCCGTAATAAGCCGGAACCGGTATATGAAGGACCGAGCCGCTATCTTCAAGTAGTGGCAATAGCTTTCCTTCCGTTTCCAAAAGCCTTACAGCGATCTCCCTTCTTGGGAACCGGAAAACCCAATCATTGTTTACGTTCATGACCGTATTGTCAAAACCATAATCCATTATGTTGACGTCAGCAGGGATCAAATCCGGAAATTGGGACTCGATCAACCTTTTGGCCTGACAAGTGGTGACAGCTACTTCTGCATCCCATACTTGCGCCACATTACCACACCTTTCTCAAGTGTTATTCTTTGTAGAACCAGAACTTCTTGTGATAAGTTTCAAGTAATCGGAAAAAATGATTAGAGTCAAATACCAAGGAGGAATGGTTATGTTACCTGAAAAACAGCAGCAAATTCAATTAGTCTCCCGTCCTGAAGGCATGCCTGTAAAAGAAGATTTCCTTTATAAAGAAATCGATGTGCCCCAGCCTTCTAATGGGGAAGTGCTTGTCAAGACGATTTACCTTTCCGTGGACCCTTATATGCGCGGGAGAATGTCTGATGCCAAGTCATATGTTGAACCTTTCCAGCTAAACGAGGCATTGGCCGGTGGAGTGGTAGGAGAGATCGTGGAATCAAAATCTGAACACTTCCAAAAAGGGGACTTCGTAGTCGGCATGCTTCCTTGGCAGGAGTATTCCGTTGCGAAAGAGAAAGAGGTCCGCACCATCGATCCGGATGTCGCCCCGATTTCCACATACTTAAGTATCCTTGGAATGACAGGACTTACTGCGTATTTCGGACTCATGGACATCGGTCAGCCGAAAGAAGGAGAAACCGTCGTCGTGTCCGGTGCTGCAGGTGCGGTCGGTTCAGTGGTCGGGCAAATTGCGAAGATCCAAGGTGCCCGAGTCGTCGGGATTGCAGGATCTGATGAAAAAGTCAACTACCTGACGGATACTCTTGGATTTGACGAAGGAATCAACTATAAAACAACAGATAACATCTATAAAACGTTAAAAGAAGCATGTCCGGATGGCATCGACGTGTACTTTGAAAATGTCGGTGGTGAAATCGGTGACGCTGCCCTTAGTTTACTAAATAAACATGCACGTATACCAGTGTGTGGGGCTATTTCTTCTTATAACAAAACAGATCGTGACCTTGGACCACGTGTTCAATCCAGACTGATCAAATCAAGCGCACTCATGAAAGGCTTTGTCGTCAATGACTACAACGACCGCTTCAAAGAAGGCGCAACAAAGCTTGGGGAATGGCTTTCCCAAGGGAAACTCCAATACGAAGAAACCATCACAGAAGGCCTCGACAACGTAACCGACGCCTTCCTCGGACTCTTCCAAGGAAAAAACATCGGCAAACAGCTCGTTAAAATCGCCGAACCATCAAAATAAGCCCTTTTGAGGGACGGACCTCCATATTCACACGCTAAACCCTGATACAACAACGTTCAGTTACGTGTGAAGGGTGTCCGTCCCTCTTCTTTTGCACATCCCTATGTTTACTCCTCCCCATTGGACGGGAAAAGAAAGAGATATGTGAGAAATCAGTTCTTGAAGGAGGAAATATAGTGGAGAAGTACCAGATGTATGTGAATGGTGAGTTTGTGGATAGTATGTCGAAAGAGACGTGGGATGTGATTAATCCGGCGAATGAGGAGACGATTTCTTCTATTCCGCTTGGTACGGAAGACGATGTCAACCACGCCGTGGATGTTGCCCATACGGCTTTCCTTTCGTGGAGCAAGGTTCCTTCTAAGGAACGGGCTTCATATTTATATAAAATTGCTGATAAGCTGGAGGAACGCCGGGATCAATTCGTACAGATGCTGACAGATGAAAACGGGAAGACCCTTGCAGCTTCCGAAGGAGAAGTCGACCTTGCCATCGAGTATTTCCGCTACATGGCGGGCTGGGCGCTCCGCTACGAAGGAGAGATCCTCGAGAGTGAGCGTTCGAACGAGAACATACTCGTGTATAAGAAACCGATCGGAGTTGTGTCAGGGATCGTACCTTGGAACTTCCCGATGTTCATCCTTGCCAGGAAAGTGGCACCTGCACTCGTGACAGGGTGTACAATCGTTCTGAAGCCAAGCCAGTATACTCCGAACACTGCCTGTGAATTTGCTAAAATCATAGATGAAGTGAAACTGCCTAAAGGAGTATTCAATCTGGTGACCGGAAAAGGCTCTGATATCGGAAATCCAATGTCCAGTCATCCTAAAGTACGCATGGTTTCCATGACGGGAAGCTACCCTGCAGGCTCCAAAGTGATGGAGGCAGCATCCAAGTCCATCACGAAAGTGAACCTGGAGCTGGGAGGTAAAGCCCCGGCCATCGTCACCAAGCATGCCAATATCGACCTTGCCGTCGAAAAAATCAAAACGTCCAGGATCACGAACTCAGGCCAGGCGTGTACGAACGCGGAACGCGTCTATGTGCATGAGGATGTGGCAGAAGAATTCATCCAAAAGATGACCGATGCTATGAAAAATACAACGGTGGGGGATCCGACAAATCGTGATAATGATATCGGGCCCCTCGTCAATAAAGACCGCCTCGAGACCGTAACGGAAATGGTCAACACCGCCGTCGAAAACGGAGCCAGAGTCCTTACGGGTGGGAAGCCGGTTAACGTGGAAAAAGGCTTCTACTATGAACCTACCATCCTTGTCGATGTGAAGCAGGAGATGGACATCATCCAGGAAGAAATCTTTGGACCGGTATTGCCAATCATGACGTACAAGGATTTTGATGAAGTGATCGAGCTTGCCAACGATACGGAGTATGGTCTTTCGTCTTCGATTTTCAGCGAGAACCTGCATGAGATCATGAGAGCCGCTAACGAGCTTCGATACGGGGAAACCTTCGTAAACCGTGAAAACTTCGAAGCCATCAATGGATTCCATGCCGGCCGTGGGCAATCTGGAATCGGTGGAGCTGACGGGAAACACGGACTGAATGAATACCTTGAAACACATGTTGTTTATCTTGAGTACGATGAAAACTACAAGGGTTAACAGAACGAAAAACCTGGCCTCGGGTCAGGTTTTTTTATTATGATACTTTTCCCCAACAAAAAAAGCCCTGCAATTCAGGACTTTTTAATAAACGGTATATGAAACACTTAAGAGATGATAAAGAAATTCGCCAACGCAATTAATAATAGAATGATTGCAACACCGGAACTCATCCATAGAATATCATTAAAATCCGTTTTCAAATCAGCCATTTTATCTTTATTTAGCAACGTACTTCACTCCCTTGAAGATTTTCAATGAAACCGATGACTTTAAAGAGGGACAGATCCAGTTTAGGATTGGTCGATGTAGAACAATTCGAACACTCTATCTGATTTACATTCATCGTCGAACGGAACTCATTCGAACAACGCGTACACTCCAGTATATGTAAATCCTTTGTCTTTCCTTTCCGATCAAATTGAATGCGCTCTCTGCCCTGGTTAATATAGCTCATGTTTTTTCTCTCCCGTCGATTGTTATTTAGTACATATTTACCCGGTGTAAAGAACATAAAACATGATTTATCTGATTTCTTGGAGAAAAAATGGACAGAGAAACATTGCAGCTTTTCACCCGTTACCCCAAATGAAATTCCCTTTTTTTACAAAATAATGTTTAAACACCTCCTCCACCGTTTATATGAAAAGTAACGATTCGATAAGGAGGAGTTCCATGTCTTTAAAGAAGACCATCAGTGTGTTGGAAAACTTATACTTACAGAAGCCGGACAAGTTATTGACAATCTACTTAAATACCGACCGCAGCGATCCAGATCAGCAGGGTGGGGAGTGGAAGATCGCCCTCAAGAATGGGTTCAATCGACTTGAAGAATATCTCGAAAGCGCACCGGAAGAAAAAGAAAGGCTCCAAACCATCCGCCCGAAAGTGGAGAACTACGTTCATAGCCTTGAACGCGAGCTGCCAAGGAGTTTCATCATTTTCGCTTCTGCGGATAGCGGGATCTGGGAAACGTTTGAACTTCAGGTGCCTGTGGAAACGAATTTCTACTGGGAAGAGAATCCTCATCTTGACCAATTGAAGGCTCTCCATAAAGAACATCCTTATACGGGGCTCGTGCTTCTTCAACAAAACCAAATCAAAATCCTCACTTCTGCGTTCGGAGAAATTCAGTCCAGCGAGTTCATGGAATTCGATCTGGAAACCGATGACTGGCGTAAGCACGAAGGACCGCATCATGCCGATGTCAGCATGGGAAGCGGCGGTGGAAAAGCCAATCAGCAGGAGGAGTACGAAAACCGCTTGAAAGCCAATCAACAACGTTGGTGGAAAAGTCTCGGCAGCATCCTCGACAAAAAAGCAGCCGATGAAAAATGGGAACGAATCATCCTCGTCGGAGATAAAGAGGAAGCCGCTGTATTGGAAGAAAGCATGAATAAAGAAGTCCATGAAACCATCGGAAAAAACTTATTGAATGAGAATGAACATAAAGTCGTTGAGAAAATATTGGCATAACATTAGTGTCCACCGTCCTTTATCCGGACGGTGGATTTTTGTTGGATAATCTTCTACTCAAACAGGCACATACCACACTCCCCCTCATACACTGAGATAAGGAGGTGTGTGTCCGTGCTTTCACGAATAAAATGGCTGTCCTTTTCAATAGAATTATTTCTCGCCGTCCCCATCTTTGGTAATATCGCCGGAGAATCGATTCCTTTTCTCCTCTGTCTAATAGCTCTGTGGCATGCGAGCGTATTGTACATTTCCAGGTCGGAAGATCAGCCGATCCTTGGCAGTCTCCTTGGAATTCTTGCTTCCTTCATGAACTTCTTCCCGATTATCCGATTGATTGCCCATGCACTCACTGCAATTGTCCTTATCTTTGAAATTCAGAAGGCCCCCGGGATGGAATGACCAAGTAAAAAGGATGATTCTCGAAATGAGAACCATCCTTTTTTCATATTTATTGAAGCATTCCGCCTGCATTCGCGAATCTTGCATTGAACTCCTGCAGGAATTGATTCGTGATGCTGTCGTCATGGATGATGAGCATATTTTCATCATTCACATTATTACCGTTTTCGCTCCAGTTGGTCGACCCCACGATGACCGTTGGATCGCTGTTCGTGTCCGCGTCGATGAGCATCGTTTTGGCATGAAGCTTCCGACTTTCATTGGCTGCGTAGACAGGTGCAGGATTCGCCCACCGTGTATTCGGGTTATTCGTACTCGTTTGGGTGGCCGTTCTCCCCGTCATTTCGATGCTCGCCGACCACCATTGGTTCCAGAAGCTTGGATCGAATACGCCTTTTACATCAAAGCCAGTCCGTGTCCCCTGATTATCCACATAGCTTCCTTCCCATTTGTTCTTCAATTCGTCCACCAATGCCTGATCGCTCCAGGCGAAAATGGTGAAGTACGCATTTTCGTCCGCTTCCGTTTTCACAAGATCCCTCATGCGTCCAACAGCGTCATCCCCCGAAGAAAAATAAATTTCAACTTTATCGCCACCGATGGTCAGGGTATGAGGCGTATTATCGATTTTGCGGGTACTGAAATTGGAAACCGTATTATCCGGGGTCGTCGTCCCGCTTCCCCACATTTCTTCAAATTCTATTTTATAGATAGAGGCAAGCTCAGGTGAGTGGACCTCTACGACATGCTGCTGATTTCCGTCAAGGATTCCTTGCTCCATGTTTTCTTCTGTTCCATAAAGTCCCGTAACGGTAAAGTTCCAGCTGCCGGTAAAGACCCATTGCCCATCGATCACAGCAAATTTATTATGCATCTGATTACCGGGAGAATAGTAGCTGTCCGTGTCTTTCAGTTCTCCTTCGACAAACATATAGCCTGTAGTCGCCGTACTTCCGACTGTCACATTACGCTTTGGAAAGTCATTGAAGCTTGCTGGTAAACCATATGCCCCACGCTTCGTTGCATCTTCTACGACAAACATGGGAGAATCCGATAAAATATGGGCATCGTCCCCAGTCCCGACTACTCCATCCTTTCCTCGGACAAGCTTTTCCAAGTTTAGACGCATCGTCTCATAACGTTCTGCATAGTGAGGATCACTTCCGTCCTTCGCGTCTGCCAGAATTCGTACGTCCACTCCTTGAGCGGCTTTTTCCATTAACGCATCCACCACCCGCGGCAGATTGATTTCATATGTGGCGAAATCGATTGACGTTGTCGCTGCATTCAATCGCTTTAATAATCGATCTTCGAGATTGACATTGTAGTTTGCTTCATTACCCGGCATGGCGTATTGAGTAGAGGCGCTTTTATTGAAATAGACATTGATGGCCCCCAGCTCCTCGCTCACATTCGTAAGGGATTCACTCCCATCACCCGCCGGAGCTTCGGCATTAGCCGCTTTAGGTGTCCCGAATCCACCTTCGTATGAAGTGGTTGCCGTACTCCAATTCGTTGAGACGGTCCCACTGACAGACGGATCGATCCTCGACATCGTCGCTTTCGTCGTATTGTCCCCGGCATACCAACCGTTCACTTCATCGATGATGGTACCCGATGCATCTTTTAAATACAGGGTTTCATTGGAATTCCCAAGGCTTCCTGTATATACTTGATCAGCTGTAACAGTTGAGATCGTGCTGTCGCTCGTTCTTTCCAGCAAAAAATAATCCTGTGCCGCAACCGTCCCGCTTAAGGCAATGCTTGGTGAACCATCCGCGGCTTCAAGTGTCCAACCATCAAGGACAAGATCCGTTGAAGTGGGATTGTGAAGTTCCAACCATTCATTATTGTAAGAACCTGTCGTTCCCATCCATGCCACTTCATTGATGACGGCTGTCTGAGTGGCCGCTTCCACGCTCTTATTTCCAACCTGTGGTTGAATGAATCCCCCCGTCAGTAAAAACAGGATACTGATGATCGATAATGATACCTTTTTTGTCTTCATGCCCTTCCCCTTTCAGAATGCAAAGATATTAAAATGATTACAGTTCAAGTATATTTTGTCGCATTTTGTAATGTAAGGGGAGAATGGACACGATTTTTCTAACCATTTTGTAAATTTTGTAGATTCTGTGTAAATCGTCATCACTATATTCCTACTAGTTTTACTTTATTTACTAATAGATTTGGTCTATTTGGAAACAAACGTTTACGTTAAAGGAAGAACCCCATTCAGGTATAAAGACCCAATAAAAAACGGCAAAGTCCTCTTCAGACTCTGCCGTTTTACCATTCGATTTCCCATTCTTCCCTCAATGCCAAATAGAGAAGGAGAAGCGTGTTTTCAAGTTCTTCATACGTCTTGCCCTCCATATCCATTCCCAGTTTCGGAAACAGGATATCGGCCAATTTTTTGCTTAAATGATTTCGCTCTGAAAGGGGCAGCTGCAGGAAGCGATTGGCGTACGTCCTGACCAGGTTCCATTCTTTCGTACCGAGCTGCTTCAGTGTCCATTCTTCGACTGACAGGTCTTCCTGCCTGAGCCCTCGCTGCCGGATTTCTTTTTCGATGGCTTTCTCTTTTCTCTTCCCTTTGACCCGCCGTTCATGCACGACGATGGTTCCTGCGACGATGTCACCCAGCCGTTTATGCTTGGAGTGAAGGAAGATCATGATCATTCCGAGAAAATAGGAGACCGGGAGCATGTCGATGATTCTCATCAGATTACGGATGAAGCAGGATAAGAGTGTGACACTGTGTCCATTCTCCTGTATCACGCGGATGCCCAACATCCGTTTTCCCACTGTTTTCCCTCCCCAGAAGTACTCCAGTGCAAAGAAATATCCCCAGTTAATGACAAAGATGGTGATCAAGAAGAACCCCAGGAGAACTGAGTTGAAATCGAACATATTTAGTTTCAGGTTATCGTCTGCGAGAACGAAAAACAGGAGCACCACAATCAAAATGTTCACAATGGTCAAGATGATTTGATCGATCATAAGGGCCGCGGCACGGCTTCCAAGCCCCGCAGGCTGAAATTTCAGGGATACATATTCGGGCGTCCGGATATCGACCTGTTCTTCATGCATATCCATCCCCTCCTTTTGGTTGAATTTACCTTTAATAGTTTCTATTTTTTTCTAAACTTACTATAATAAGAGATAAGAAATCCAATGAACGAGTAGGTGTCACAATGAAAGTGAAGCAATTTGTCAAACAGCACCGGGATGATTGGAAGTCTCTTGAGGATCTCCTCGGAACGTTGCGAAAAAGAAAGAATATGACGGGGACGTCCATCGATCAGTTCAATCGCCTCTATCAAAAGGCTGCCCAGAATTTATCGTACAGCCAGACCTATTTCCCCGAAGAAGAAGTGACGGATTATTTAAACGGACTCGTGTCAAAATCTCACAATCTTTTTTATAAAGATCAGATCACGAGCGGAAAGCAAATCCGGCATTTTTTCTCCACCACGTTTATCGGTCTCCTTCTCGACCAATGGAAATTCGTTGTCCTGGCAATGGTCTTGTTTACGATCGGTGCACTGGGTGCCTTTCTTTCCATCGTGAATGATCCCCTGCATCTTTATTCCATCCTCCCCCCTGAAATGTCTCAGGGAGTGGATCCCGGTAATCTGGGAAAAAGTGACGGGGAAGTGAATTCTTCCATCATGTCGGCTGCCATCATGACCAATAATATCAAAGTGGCCTTCCTTGCTTTTGCAGGAGGTGTCACTTTCGGCTTATTGACGATGTATATGCTTGTTTACAACGGCATCATTGTCGGTGCCCTTGCCGCCGTCTTCTGGCATCAGGGAATGAGCTACGAATTCTGGGCATATATCGTCCCCCACGGCATGATTGAGCTTACGGCCATTTTCATAGCCGGTGGTGCGGGATTGTTGATGGGTTATAAGCTTTTCGTCCCAGGACGCTTCACGCGGGGATATCAACTGAAGGAGCAGGCGAAGCGATCCGTCCAGCTCCTCCTCGGTACGATCCCGCTATTTGTCATCGCCGGGATCATCGAAGGCTTCATCACACCGGCCGCGATTTCACTTCCTGCGAAGTACATGGTCGCTCTGTTGACGGTTGCCGGACTGATTCTCTATGTGGCCATCGGTAAGCTCCGACTCAGCAGGCTACACTAATCCGCGGTTCATCAGATCTATATAGTACGAAACGGCCGTCGTTGCCAGTTTCTCTTCACGGGCCTCCACCATCAGGAGGCCCTGTTTTTCCCACTTGGATTTCTCCCTCTTTTTAACGAGCATCTGTTTCTGGGCCATACTCTTCATCATCACCTGGATCTCGTCAACCGGCTCCGATTTGATCCTTTTCACCAACATGTCATCTTCGATCCCGATCATTAAAAAGAGATGCTGCCTGCGCAGTCGCTGCAGATAATAGAGAGCATTATCTTCATGGAGGAATGTGTGGATATCACTGAATAATAACAGCAGACTCCGTTTCTTCTGGACCGTCTGGACGTAATGGAGGACGGCGGCATAATTGGATTCCGCCGCGTCCACCTCGAGATTATAAATGCGGTGGAGGATGGTCTGAAGATGCGCCATCCCTTTGGCAGGCGGGATGTAGACCTTCACATTCTTACTGAAAGCGAGGACCGAAACATAGTCCCCGTTCTGAAGGGCAGCCGCCGTGACGGTCATGGCGGCTTCAAGGGACCTCTCCAGACGGTTCCCTTTCTTCAGCTCCGCCCCCATCATCCGTCCGCAATCAATGAGAATCGTGATATACTTTCCATGCTCAGGTTCATATTCATTCGTCATCACTTCTCTGAGCTTTGCCGTTTGACGCCAGTTGATCTTTCTTGGATCATCCCCGACGACGTAATTCCTGATTTTCGAAAACTCCCCTGCCCCACTCTGCATCTTCCGGATTTTCACCCCTTCATACAGTAAAAACCGCTGGGCATCTTCGAGTACCTTTCTCGTTTCAGTGAGATCGGGGATGACTTTCACCTTCTCCACCGTTTCAACGGTTTTTTGTTTCTCCCATAGTCCCAGTGAGCTCCGGTAGCGGAAATAGAGCCGGGTTAACTCATAGTCCCCGCGTACAGGGGTCACCACATGGTAAGAGGGCTTAGCAGTTGAATGTCCGGATAGCTTCCCTTCAAGCGGGAATGCGGTTTGAAAGCTTTGCGGTGTCCCGTCCAAGAGACGATACGTCATATCCCGATCCGATGTGTTATGGATCGTTAACTCGACCGTATAATCCAGTCCCCTTTCCATTTGATCAGGGATGCTCCTCTTCACTTCAATATTTTTCTTTGAAGGAGAGAACGTTAAATCGATGAGACTCAAAACGAGAAACAAAGCATTCAATACAAAGATCCATGTCCATGACAGCCCAACCAGCGTGCCTGCAAAAAGGATACCTGAAAAGCATGCGTACACGACGAGCAGACGCCCAGTCGGCAGGATCCCCTTATCTTGGAACAGTAATCGACCCAATAAGCTCCTGGATGACTTGGTCAATGGTCAGTCCCTCCAATTCTACGTGCGGGGATAGCTGGATGCGATGTCTGAGGGCCGGTCTTGCCACCATTTTTATATCATCAGGGGTGACATAGTCCCGCCCTGACAGATAGGCCCATGACCTGCCTGCCTTCCCGATGGAAATGGCCGCCCTTGTACTTGCACCGAAGCGGATCGTCTCCGTTTCCCGGGTTTTCCTGACGATTTGCATGATATAATCCAATACCGCGTCGCTCAGGGTGACCTCCTCGATTTCTTTCCTGATGGATAAGAAGGTTTCAATGTCGAGGACAGCGCCCACTTCACTCCGGTCCACGTGATTCTCGATCACCTGTTTTAAAACCGATTTCTCTTCTTCAAATGAAGGGAAATCAATATCGAGCTTGAACAGAAATCGGTCCTGCTGAGCTTCGGGAAGCGGGTAGGTACCTTCGAATTCAATCGGATTCTGGGTTGCCACGACAAAGAATACCTCTTCAAGGGGGTACGTCGATCCTTGGATCGTTACCTGTTTTTCTTCCATGGCTTCAAGGAGTGCCGCCTGGGTCTTCGCCGGTGTCCGGTTGATTTCATCGGCTAATAGGACGTTGGTGAAAATCGGTCCCTTAATCGTTTGGAAACGGTTGTCCTTCATGTTATAAATCGTACTTCCCGTTATGTCACTCGGCAGCAGGTCCGGGGTGAATTGAATCCGGTTAAAGCTTCCTCCAAGCAAACGGGACAATGTTTTGACCATTTGAGTCTTCCCGGTGCCCGGGACCCCTTCGATCAATACATGTCCTCCTGCGAGAATCGAAGACAGCAAGAGTTTAAGATTCGTCCCCTGTCCTACGATGCGCTCTTCAAATATCTCCATTAAGGATGTGATTTCTGGTTTCAACGATCCTCCACCTCTTTCCTGAATAATTCTAATCTTTTCGACCACATGATGTATTCCTGTTTACTGATTCTATCTTTATTCTGCACACCCTTTATCCCCATTAAAAAGGAGGCGATTTCCTTTTCGGAGACGGTTTGCAGTCTCCGTGCCAGTGGTTCTTTCAAGTCCTCCCACTCTTTACTCGTCGGGATCCCCCACCGTTCCTGGAACAGGAGTCTTACATAATCAGACTGGATCAGAAGGGAAGCCTTGTACTGTTTCCCTTTCAAGTACCACGCTGATAGGGCCTTGATTCGTTCATCGCTGAACCGGACCGTTTCCTCCCGGGGGGTGAGGATGCCCCCGAACCGTTTCCCCTGCATCCATAGCCCGAGTAAGGTGAAGATGGCCGATTGAAGAAGCAGGAGCAATAACCATTGCGGGTATAGAGTCGCAAGAGTTGCCCCGCTTTCTCCGCCGTGGAGGAATTCATCAAAGAGGATGGTCCCCTCTTGTGCACCAGCCTCTTTTAACAAAAGAAGGATCAGAGAAAGATGATCCTTCTCAAGGATACTGCCGTTTGTCATCCAGGCAGGTGTGGTGGAAACAATGAGTGACCCCTGACCCACGTCCGTTTTGTAGGCGATCGTTCCATCCACATCATCCAGGAGGACCTGATCTCCCGTCTCTTCCTCAAGGCGGACGCCTGATAAAGCATCCGTTTCATATGTATTTCCTTTCCCGTCACGTACAAGGGGAAGAATGGGGCTGTCTATCATTTCCGTCTTGATATCGAACATCCCTTTTGGATTATCCTTCAGAAGGAGGATGGTATTTCCCCGCCTCATGAAATCCTCGTATTCTTCCATTTCTTCCTGATCCGGGACTGTAAAGGGCTCCGCCATGATCAGAAGCTGTCCGGTTTCTTTTTTTGACAACCGGTCAGGTGAAAGGGACCATCTGGAAATGGCATCCCCTTCGTTTTCCAAATAGGTGTAAAGGGCCTTTATCCCTGTTGGCGAGGGGGATTCTGATACGTAGGCCGGATACTCCTTCAGCTTTTCCGGAGAAAGAAAGACCCCGATCACGATGAATACACCAAGAAGACCCACCAGGGGGATCCACCTTTTTATAGTTAACTTCAATGCCCGATCCTACCTCCTTTCCCTTACACTGTCCATCTATGAATCTCCATTTTCCAACCAGCTGCGGGCTTCCTGTTTATAGTGAAGATACTCCTCTTTTTCCACTTCACGTTCACCATACGCAACCTCGTCAAATAAGAGGGCAAGCCGGTAGAATCGATCCGCCCATCTTTGATTCACTTTACGAAGCTCCTCGTAATACTCCCAGTTCGTCTTCCACACGCGCGCCTCCAGATACTCCCTTTCGTGAAAGTACAGAAGCAATGCAAGGAACATATGACGGGTGGCTTTCGAATAATCACCCAGGTCCTCATGCTTACGGGCTTCCTCAAGATGCCTTGTATAAGACCATTCCATCTCATTCATGGATTGAAGGGGCTTGTTCGAACGGAACTTGCGCCTTCTCACCCCGTTTCGCACCGCATTGAATGCGATGAGGAGAAGGATGCCCACAACGATGACAATGAGTGTGATCAGGATCCCCGATGCCGCCCCGCCTGTCGGCTCAAGAGAAGGGTCAATATTTCCGAGCAGATCCCTGATCCATTCCTTTGCCTTTTCCCACAAGCCCGACAGCAGGCCCTGATGATCCTGAAGGTAGGCTTTGTATTCTTCCCCTTCAAGGATTTCTTCGAGTTGATCCCTTGCTCTGTTTTCATTCAACACTTTTTTCACCTAGCTTTCAGATCAAAAGCCCGGGTCCCCGGGACAGACTGTTTACTTCCTTGGTTAAATCGTCGTATAGTCATCGATCATTTCATTTAAATCATCCGCGTCATGCCTTGTTTTCAAGTCAAAGAACATCACTCCGAAACCAACAGCGAACAGCATGGTCGTAAATAATGTCACCACATTGAGGATCATCCCGTATAAAACACTATTCCCCAATACCAGGCCGAACGTCAATTCAAATGCGGTATTGACGATCCCGATGATCAGACCGAACACAATATACAATCCAATGATGGTGAATGTGCGCTTTTTCGTCAGTCTCCAGCTTCTTCCAAGTCCGGGTGCGTCATGCTCAATGGCCGCCGCTCCCAGATAGAAGCTCCATCGTGTCAAGAGATAAGCGACTACAGCCGCAATGAGGAGGAATAAGACGATGATCGTAATGATTACCCCGACACCTGTATCAAATAAGGCAGCACTGAATACCCCAGCGATCCCGATTGTGAAAATAGGGACAAAGATGAATCCAAACACGATCAATCCGAATAGGATACTGCTTCCGATGATCGGCCAAAAACGGGAGAATCCTTCTTTGATGACCAGCTTGACCGAGTAATCTTCATTTTTCCTCATATGATTCATGGTGAACAATATCGCCGCCTGGGCGATCGGTGACAGAATCATCGTGATAAGACCAATCAGTGCCGCGCCGAGTTCTGCTCCCACATTCACAGCCGGCCCTTCCTCAGGTGAAAACTCTCCTGAAAAGCTGTTGACAATTCCTTCGAACCAGGTTTCCCCCGATCCTGTTGTTCTAAAGAAACTGACTCCCGACGCAAGATCAATGAGAGCCTGCAACAAATAGACAGGTCCCAATAATACAAGGACAATCAGGAAAAAATCTTTGAAATGGTTCTTACTAAGTCGAAATGTATGATCCAGTATTTCACCGAATCGCTTTGGTTTACTGAATTGTGCGTTCATATTCTGATCCTCCGCTATTTTTCAAATTTTTACAATATATCGCTTATTTTAACATTATTCCTCCTTCAGTTGATGAAATATTTGTCATTTTCCTGTACTAATTTACTATCAGCATCCTATGCCTATTCAGATGGTCCCATTTGCATTTGATGCTCTCTGCCTTCTTCTTTCTATACGAAAAAGTGACCCAAAAGTTTTCATTTTGGGTCACTTTTCTTATATTATTTAGCGAGATCATGTTTAAAGGCATAGATGACGGCCTGGGTCCGGTCCTGTACTCCGAGCTTCGACAGGATGTTGCTCACGTGGGTTTTCACTGTTTTCAGGGCGATGAATAATTCATCCGCAATTTCCTGATTCGTTTTCCCCTGAGTCATGAGAAGGAGGATTTCAAGCTCCCGGTTCGTCAATTCCTCGTGGGGATGGGAAACAGTCTTCTGCCTCATCCGTGTCATCATCTTCCCCGTCACTTCGGGCTCGAGGATCGACTGTCCGTTATAGGTTTTGCGAACCGCTTCTGCGATTTCACTGGCCTTCGATGTTTTCAGCATATAACTGACGGCTCCCGCTTCAAGGGCGGGATACACCTTATCATCATCGAGAAAGCTTGTCACAATGATGATTTTCGCATCCGGCCACTCCCGGATGATTTCTTTCGTCGCCTGAATCCCGTCCATTTCCTTCATCACAAGGTCCATCAGGATGATATCCGGCCGCAGTTCTAAGGCCAGTTGTACACCTTCTTTCCCATCTGACGCTTCCCCTACGACATCGATATCCGCCTGGGCCGACAAATAAGATGATACACCGATCCTCACCATTTCATGATCATCTACAAATACTACTTTAATCATTCTTTTCACCTTCATTCTCTACAACGGGAACCTTCACTTCCAATCGCGTCCCCTTATTTGGCACACTAATGACTTTAAACGTCCCTCCGATTTCAATGGCCCGTTCCCTCATATTTTGAAGCCCATACGAGCTCGTCACCTTCGACTCATTCACATCAAACCCGAGGCCATCGTCCACCACCCTCAAGATGATGATCGATTCCCTCTTAATGAGGCGGATGTCGAGGGAAGTCGCTTTGGCATGGCGAAGTGTGTTCGAAACCGACTCCTGCAAAATCCGGAACAAATGATCTTCAATTCCCTTATCCAGACACATGTCTTCGATTTTCCATTCGATCTCAAGGGGGACCTTCTGAGCTAATTCGACCAACAGCTCCTTCATTCCTTCTTGAAGATTCTTTCCTTTTAACGCCACGGGACGAAGATGGAGGAGGAGCGCCCTCATTTCAAGCTGCGACTGATGGATCATCTGTTCGACCATTCCCAGCTGCTTCTCTTCATGGGGGGTCCTGTGGGGGGAGGGTGTCTCCGTGATCGCCGACATGAGCATCGATGCAGCAAACAATTGCTGACTGACCGAGTCATGCAATTCCCTCGCCAATCGATTCCGCTCCTGAGATACGATTTCCTGTATCCTCTTTTCCTGCTCCTCGGCTTTTTCATTGGCAAGTTTCTGGGAGTACCGGGCTTGATCGGTAAGATGCTTCCCAAGGGCGTCGACCTTTTTCCACACCTGCTGCACCTCAGAGGTTGCCGTTTCAGGGATGGTGATCGTGCGCCCCTGCTCCACGTGATGGAGGGCATCTTCCATTTCCCGGAGCTGCCGCTTATCCTTCAATCCGCTCCGGATGCCGAAAACAATCCCGATCATAATACTGAACACGAGAATAAACCCGGCTCCAGGTATATCCATGATTTCCACTTCCCATAAAAGGGACCAATCCTGTAACGGATATAAATAAAAGAAGGAAAGAGATAAAAACAGCACCATGACAAGGGAAAAGAGGATACCTGCAACGACCTGCTTACTGACCGTACTCATATTCTCTTCACCTCAAGATCCCCGATCCACATGGAGGTGATGATCTTTACCCGCTGGACCGCCTCATCGTATCCCGGTGTTTGATAATAGAGGGACTGATTGATCGCTTTCGGTTCCACTTCATCAAAAATTTCGATGGATCCCGCCAGGACCGAATGATGCACACTCACTTCCACGTCATATGGGATCAGAATCTCGATATTCCCCAGTATATTCCGTATGGATACAACGGAAGTACCCTTTGGAAGAACCGTATTCCCGATGTCGATGACCGAGTCCCCGATGACGCCCTGGATGTTGATATCATTCCATTCGTACACATCATCCGGCGTCCGCTTCGGACCGAACCACTCATTCTGAAGAGCCGATCTTTTCATCATGAGCGGTTCATGGCTTTGGGTAAACGTTTCCTTGATGGACGGCGTGATGTACTTCGGGTGTTTCTTTGAATCGGCAAAACGTACAATGATAAAGAGAAGAATGCCAAATAACAGGAATTTAAATGCGACCGTATTGAAAATATTGATCGCTAAGCTGATGATCCCGAACCACAGCAGGATCTTCCCCGACGTCCTCGGCAGTTTCTTGCGTCCGATATAAATGCAAAATGCCGCTATCGATAGAAAGACAAGAACCCCCCCATCATAAAAGGAGACTTCCAGCAGTATAAGTAATGTCCCGATTAAGATGATCCAGCTGATCCCGTCAGAGCGTAAGCGATTGAACATGGGGGTCCCTCCTTTCCGGTTAAGTATGTAACGTCCCGCAACCGGCTAAAATTCTATGATAAAACGGGGTGAACCCATCATGGGCTCCCCCTTTTTTTACGTTATCATGTTTTTCTTCATTTAGAATACCATGTTTCAGGACGGAATGGCTTCTGTTTCCTCATTTTTCATTTCTTTTTCCAATTTGGCGATCTTGGCGTCGATCGTGTTTCGGTAATACGAGGAATTCACTCCATGCTCCAGTTGGTCTAAGTACGTTTCAATTTCATCAAACTTAGAAAATGCCTGATTGTTATACCCTGAAGATGATTCCAGGACAGAGTTCATTTTGTTATGAGCGCGGGCGATATTTTCCCTGCCCATCAGCTCCATGCGCTTGATGTACATATCCTTCAGCTTGTGCTTCATCTCTTCGTATTTACGTTCAAGCTCTTCAAGCTCTTTTGTCGCTTGCAGCTTGGATTCCTGGATGCGGACGGCACGTTCTTCATAGTATTTTTGTTCCTGCAGGGCAAATTCATACAGGCCTTCTTCGCTTGCTTTGGACGCTACCTCTGCCTGATACTTGCGTTTGTCGGCTAAAACGGAAGCCTGTTGATACTCTTTCTGAAACTCTTCTTTTAATAGATACTGCCTTTCGACAAGCTTCCTTACTTTTTCCACTTCCTGCTCACATTGCCTTAAGTAATGATTCAGGACGGCAATCGGGTTTTTCTTTTCCTTTTTATCGATTGCTTCGTGAAGGTCTGACATGACGGTATTCTTTAATCGTTGAAATAAATTAGCCATTATTAAATCTCTCCTTTAGTTTTTTAATTGAGACCATTCTCTTTCAAAGTTCGTGAAAGGGTCAGACGATTTTTCTTCTATGATGACTTCTTCTTTCTTCCAGTTCTTATAGATGACATACAGGACATACAGAGCAACGAGCCCGATGATGGCCGGGAAGTTTGACACGGTCGCACTGAATGCGGCAAGACCGATCAGCGCCCAGAGGATTTTCTTCCCTGTGGAGTCTGTCTTGACGAAACCTTTAAAGCTGTAGTACATGATCAATAAAGAGATCGCAAGCCCCACAATCGGTCCTAAATTGGCCAGCAGTACGATTCCTGCAATTCCTCCTGCTAAAAGCAATCCAACTTTCTTCATATGTTGTTGCCTCCTTTCTTCTTCATGTCTCTATCCTACCTATTTTCCGGATTTCCCATAACGAGCCGGAGCTTTATTTTACTATCAGACTTGAGGCTTAGGAGGGATAGGACTGAACATTAAAAAGGTCCGTCCCTCAATACAAGGGACGGACCTCAAAACATTTATTTAGTTCGTCAGTTCGAGGAATTCTTCTACATCGGCGATGCATAGGTTGATTCCTTTTTGCCAGAAGGCTTCTTTGGTGATGTCTTCTCCCAGATGCTTCATGGCAAGGTCTTCTACTTTCATGACGGCGGTGTCACGGAGCAGGGCCATGTATTTCTCTTCATAGCTTTCGCCGGACTCCAGTGCCTTCGCGTAAATGCTCAGTGAGAACAGGTAGCCGAATGTATACGGGAAGTTATAGAACGGCACTCCGGTGATATAGAAATGAAGCTTTGATGCCCAGAATCGCGGGTGAACCTCTCCCAGTGAATCGGCGAATGCTTCCTTCTGGGCTTCCACCATCAGGTCGTTCAACGTATCGACAGACACGACCCCTTTTTTGCGTGCTTCATAGAAACGGGTTTCGAATAAGAAGCGGGCATGGATATTCATAAAGAACGCGACGCTCCTCTGAAGTTTATCTTCGACAAGGGCAATCTTTTCTTCCTTCGTTTCCGCTTCCTTCACGGCTGCATCCGCCACAATCATTTCGGCAAAAGTCGAGGCCGTTTCTGCGACATTCATGGCGTAATTGCGATTCAACGTATGCATTGGCTTTAACGCATAGGAATGGAACGCATGGCCCAATTCATGGGCGAGTGTCGAAACATTCGACATCGAGCCTGAGTACGTCATGAAAATCCGTGACTGATCACTTAACGGGAATGATGTACAGAAGCCGCCGGGACGTTTTCCTGAACGGTCCTCTGCTTCGATCCACTCATCCTCGAAGGCCTTCTCTGCAAACTGGGCCATTTCACTTCCGAAACGGGCGAACTGTTTCAGGATGAATTTCGCTCCTTCATCGTATGACATCGTGCTCGTCGATTCCGCCACCGGAGCGTCCAGGTCATACCAGTCCAGTTTGTCCTTGCCGATCAATTTCGCTTTCCGGTCCAGATACTGGACGAAAGGCTTTTTGTTTTTGCTGATGGCCCCCCACATGGCGTCCAGGGTTTCCTGCTTCATTCGGTTGTACTCAAGGGGCTCCTTCATCAATTCGTCCCAGCCCCGCTTTTTATACACATTCAAGCGGAAGCCGCCAAGATGATTAAGGGTACGGGCAAAAAGCTCTTCATTCTGTGCCCATGCGTTCTCCAGTTTATCAAAAACCTCTTTACGTGTTTTCGCATCGGGGCTTGATAGAAGATTATTGGCCTGTCCCACCGAAAGGCTTTTTCCGTCGTGAGTAATGTCCATCGCACCGACGATCGTGTCGTACATCTGTCCCCAGCCGTGATATCCGTCGACGGCCAATGCCTGGATTAAGGATTCCTCACTGCTTGAAAGCTTGTCCTTCGCTTTTTGTCTCCACTCATTCAGCACAAACGTGATTTCACTCAGGCGATCATGCTTCAGCAATTCTTCCCACACTTCTTCCCTGCAATCTGAAAGCTGCTGCTGGAATTTCGTGAAGGTTGATGAGAAATCGGCACTCAGGGTTGTCACTTCGCTTCTGAGAGCATCCGCCTTACGGTCATGCATGTTCTGAGCTTCCAGACAGCTGACAAAAGCACCGGCCTGGCGCAAATACAACATCACGTCCTTCGCTTCATCAATGAGCTTCCACACCAGCTCCCCATCGTTCGCCGATTGAGGCGGGTGAAAGGCAAGCGCATTCTCTGCGAAATCATTTTTCTTCTTTTCCAATGTATCGAGATGATTCCTGAATTCCTGTGATTCACTTCCTCCTTGGAAAAAAACATCTAAATTCCAAACTGTTGAATATGTATGAGTTGTATGGTCCATAATGTCCCCCTAATGTAATATGTAAATTGTCCCTATCCTATTTTTAATTCTCGATAAAACCTCTAAATCCTTCATGATCTTTTACAATTCCTTTTACCTAAACTCTCTTCATTTGGTTTTTAAACGGATAAAAGTGGAATAGTATATAGCAAACAACAGGTCTCGAAAGGGATCCTTTCCTGCATCACCATTATTTTTCAAGGGGGATACATTATGAAGTTGATTTTAAATATTCTAGCCTTCGCATTGGTGATTGTCATGAATACGCTGGCTGTCACACTGCCTTTGAACAATCAATCCACGAGCGAAATCAGTGACCGGCTGGATATCATGATCACTCCTGCAGGCTATGTTTTTTCCATTTGGAGCCTCATTTACCTTCTGCTCGCCATCTGGATCATCCGACAATTCCCTAAAGCAAGACGGGAGCTCCCGCTTTATCAGGAAACAAGCGGTCTATTTGTCCTCAGCTGCCTTTTGAATTCTGGATGGATCCTGGTATGGCACTATAATTATTTTCTCGTTTCCGTGTTTGTTATGCTCGGACTTTTATTAACCCTTATCGCCCTGTATAAACGGGTGAAGAGCACAGGTCCGTCCCTCTTGGATTCGGCCCCTTTCTCGATTTATCTAGGATGGATTTCGATTGCGACGATTGTGAATATCACCTATTATTTAACGGATATCGGCTGGAACGGATTCGGGATTTCCGAGCTTGTCTGGGCTTATCTGGGATTGATTGTCGCCACTGTCCTTGCCTTCTGGTTCCGTATCACCCAGCATGATCTCCTATACCCACTCGTATTTGTATGGGCCTTTATCGGTATCGGCGTCAAGAATATGGAAGATCACTCCACCTATTCATATACCGCCTATGCCCTTGCCGTCATCATCCTGATCTTTGATCTGGTCTACAAGCGTACACGTAAATGATTCGAAGGTCCGTCCCTCAAACGGAGGGACGGACCTTTATTCTTGCATAGAATGACCTCCCCTGACTGACATTAAGTACAGGGGGTGTCAGCATGGATCAGCCAAACAAAAAGGTAACGAAGACAGGGACGGATATTGATGAAGTCAAACGTCAGAACGCCCATTCAGGCCTCACTTACAATCAGGTGAAACAGATGCTTGGAGAACAGGATACCGGTAAAAAGTAAAAGAAAGCGCCGACTCAATCGGCGCTTTCTTTCGGTTTATCTGCTTTCTTTTTGTCTTCCTTTGCTTTCGTTTCCCGCTGAACGGTCAGCTTTTCCTGGATCTTGTTCAGCTCTTTACATGGCTGAGTCAGGCTGACAATGACATCTCCCTGCTCGATCTTCGGCGAAGAACCTTCTGTAAAGAACTCAATTCTGCCCGTTGGTTTATGAGCAAACAGTAAAAGGGTATTTTCATCCCGTTCTTTCAGATACTCTTCAAAGGTATATTTCTCCGTAATATTCGTTTTCCTGAAGACGTCCCCTCGTTCGACACGTTTATTCAGCTCTTCCCACGTCACATGATTTTGGAAAAGGATACGTCCTCCAATCGTATGGACCATGTCCTCAAGATCATCATCATTCTTACTTCTGAGGCTTAGCTGGAACAGGTTATTCCTGCCGACCTCAGGCACGAATGTCGTACATACAAGGGCATTATAGGAATCAAGCTCCGTCGCCGCAATCATATACTCATAAGGAGTCATGTCCAGATAATACTCGGTTTGTTCTGACAGGATCTCTCCTCTATAAAATGGGATCCCTGCTTTCCTCACCGAAAACAACCGCTGCCAGGATGAATCCGTAATTAGGACGGGTATCTTCATATCCTGAAGGGTTTTGGCAAATTCGGTACTGTACTTGCTTCCTCCGACAATCATGACTCCCGGCTGCTCGCTGATGGCCAGATCCAGTTTCTTAGCCAGCCATTTAATCGAGAATCCATGCGCGCATACGGTTGAGAATACAAGGGCGAATGTGAGGGATGTCAAAATCTTCGCATCCTCGAACCCCTTCTCCAACAATACCGATGCAAAGTAGCTTGATACGGTCAAGGCTACGATTCCCCTCGGTGCGATCCATCCCACAAGGATCTTCTCCCTGACGGAGAGGTCCGTCCCTATCGTGGAAAGCCAGATGGACACGGGCCGTACGATGAATAGCATGAGCAGGACGAATGCGATGATATTCCAATTGAAGATCTGGAATAAGGTATCGACGGTTAAGGAAGCCGTCAGCATCACGAATATGGTCGATATGAGCAGCACCGATATATTTTCCTTAAAGTGACGCATGTCGTCGATGGATGAAATATGCATATTCGCTAACGTCATCCCCATGGCCGTTACAGCAAGGAGGCCGGTTTCATGTGTAATATGATCCGAAATCGTGAAACAGGCAAGGACAAGTGCGAACACGACAGGTGACTTAAGGAATTCCGGAACATGTCCATTTTCAAAGATAAAGCCTGTGAATTTCCCGAGCGCCCATCCAAATACGACGGCAAACAGGGATGCGGCAAAGAATAATAGTAATGATAATCCCGTTACATCGTCACTGATCAAAAAGTTGATGATTTCAAAGGCAAATACCGCGATCAATGCGCCGAATGGGTCGACGACGATCCCTTCCCACTTCAGGATTGCTGCAGGTCTCGGCTTAAGCTTCGCCTGCCTGAGCAGCGGAAGGATGACCGTTGGACCCGTTACGATGAATAATCCTCCGATCACGAAGGCCACAGCCCACGATAATCCTGCAACATAATGGGCTCCAAGGGAACCGAGTATCCAGGCAAGGAGGGCTCCGAACGTCACAATCCTGAAGACCGGTTTCCCGAGTCCCCTCACTTCGCGGAAATCAAGATTCAAGCTTCCCTCAAAGAGGATGATGGCAACAGCCATCGAAATGATGGGTTTAAACACTTCCCCAAAATCGTCCTTAGGATTGATGAGGCCGAAGATCGGACCTACGAGCAGTCCGACAATCGACATGACGACGATGGCCGGCAGCCTGAATCTCCAGGCAAGCCATTGGGAAGCGATCCCGAGTACTCCAACTAACATGATGTTAAATAAAATAGAATCGATCATATATTTCTCCTTTAAAGGTTATGAAATCAGCCATCATAACAAAAGAATGGTATGTAGGTGTTACAGATTACAAATAGAATAAAAGGTCCGTCCCTCCTATTGCAAAACAAATGCCTCACGCTCGCACATTTGTTTTGTATAGTTTACATTTTTATGGCTGATTTTAACCAAAGAGTCGTTTCCAATTCCCTGCAGATGGTCACATAGTGGAGCATGGTGATCAAGACGGCTCCCGCATTCATTCCCAGGATGACGCCTTCCATTCCAAAACGGGAACCAAGCAGGTAAATGAGTGAAAACGAAAAGACACTCGACCAGATGGTATGAAGGAGAGCATCCTTCACCAGTCCCAGGCCGATCAAAAAGGCCTGAAGGGGAAATACCAGAAAATGAAACAGGAAGTACGGCCAGAGCAGCTTTAAATAATAGGCGGAGGAAACAGAGTGAAAAAACGTCCCTGTTATGTAGTCTCCGAGCGTATAGTAAATGATCACGGCCGGTACACCGTAGCCCAATGTGAGCCACATCACTTGCTTAAGGTGGGTCAGGATGCCATCAAAATCATTTGATGATACTTTTTCCGATACGGTCGGGATCAACACGATCAACATCGAAAAAGCAATGAACGAAGGAAAGAACCCGATGGTGAGGGCAATTCCCGCCAGCATCCCGAAATGTTCATTCGCATCCACCGCTCCCATCCCCGAAAGGACGAGGGCCCATTTGATCAAAAAAGGCTGTATGGCATGGGTCAGTGCATGGAAGATGCGAAGGACCGTGGTCGGGATCGAAACAGATAGCACTGACTTTCTCATTTCACCTGTTGATAGTGTAGAATGGCTGTTCTTTCTTTTACCCTTAATTTCAAGAACGTAAGCATGAATCAAATATACAAAAACCACCACTTCACTGGCAATTAACGTCCCAAGGGCAATGAAGATGGATGTATCGATGCCAAAGGATAAAAATTGATAGATGGACACCAATAAAAATAACTGGATTCCTTTACGTAGAAAATTCGCCGCTGCGATTTTCCCCATCTTCTGGATCCCCATGAAATACCCTCTTGTTATGGAAGTGAAGGCTACAATCGGGATCACGATCAGGACGAGCCAGCGAATCCCGGAGTGATAGCCTTGGAATAAAGGAGTCCACGCGTAAACCATCACCATGATCAATAAAAGAATGCACGTCGTGATGACCGCAAACCTGAAAGCATAGTGCAGCATCCCCCTGTGATACCTTTCCTCCTTTTCTGCAAAAAATTTGGAAAGGCTGATCGGCAGTTCCATGCTCGACAAAATGACGATCAGGAATACCGTCGGGAGAATCGACATGTATGTGCCAAGCCCTGCTTCCCCGAGCTCTCTGGCCAAGATCATATTAATGATAAATTCCAGGCATTCCCCTAAGAATGCCGTCACCACCAACACCAATGTCCCTCTTAAAAACAGACTCATATGCTTGTACCCTGCCTTTATGTAAGATGGTCTATTCTATGATGGTTGTCCGGGGAATATGAGACGGCGGTGCCGGCAGGAAAGAGAATGGTGGTGGGAGCGTTGTTACAGGGTCGGGGAACTTGTGCCAAATAGTGAACAATCATAATACCCACGCCCCCCCAAAATAAAAAGCAGCCCCCAAAAGGACTGCTTTCCAACTAACCGATAATAAAAGTGGCGATCGAATGCAATGGAAGAGTCGTACTGAAATTCCCCTCACCGCATCCAAGGGATATCTCTTCCTCACGCTCACCCGCATTCATCACAACGACGACGATCTCCCCGTCTGGATTTTCAAAGGAAGCAGCCGATACAGCGTCATTGGAAATCTGACATCCGATACGTCTTGCTCCGACTTTGATGTATTTGCTGAAATGCCCGATGTAATAGTACGAGCTGTTGTACCGGACTTCGTCATTCACAGTGTCGACGATCACCGGTGCATCGCAGTAATTCCCGACATGGTTCGGTCCGCCTTCTTCGTTCAGTACGATATTCCAGTCGATCCACGCTTCAAGGTAATTGTTCAAGTCTCCCATGATATTCCGGCCATAGCGTTCACCCCTATCCCAGGCGCCGGGTCTGACCCCGCCTTCGATGCATCCTTCTGTAAAGATCAAATGCTTATCAGGAAAGTCCTGATGCACTTTAGAAAGGTTTTCAAACTCCTCTGACACATACCAGTGGACACCTGTTCCCCACACATATTTGGCCGCTTCGGGATCGGACAGGACCGCCTTCGCACGCTCATGAATCACATCACGATTATGATCCCAGATGATGACCTTCACGTCCCCGTGGCCATGTCCAACGAGGGACGGACCTAGATGGTCTTTAATGAAGTCCCGTTCCTCTTCCCCTGTGTACAGGCATGAATCCCACACCTGCTTCGCTTCCGGTTCATTCTGGATCGTCAATCCCCAGATTCCGATCCCCTCTTCTTCCATCGCCTCTATGTACTTTGAGTAGTAGTCTGCCCACAAGGATTGAAATTCGGGCAATAGTTTCCCTCCGTTGTTCATTTCACCGTTCGTTTTCATCCATGGAGGAGGACTCCACGGAGAAGCCACGATGGAAAGTTCCCCTCCGGCTACTTCCTTTGCTTCCTGGATAAGGGGAATCACGAGCTTCTTCTCCCGATCGATGGAGAAGCTTTGTAACGAAGTATCCCCATCTTCCACATAGGTATAGTTCCCTAATGAAAAATCACAGCTGTTGATATGGGTCCGGCCGAAGCGGTAACCAAGTCCTTCTGACGGATCGAAATAACGGTGGATGATTTCTTTCCTTTTTTCAGGGCTGATGAGGGAAAGGCTGTGAGCAGCCGCTTCGGTGAATGCACCGCCAAATCCCAATATTTCCTGATATTTAAGCTCCCGATCGAGTTGGATGTGGGTAGAAGCACGGCCTTCAGAAAAAGAAACCGGTTCTTTTTCAGAGAACCGATCTCCTGTTTCTTTAGCTGTCAATATCACCTTCATATTCATTGGGCGACTTCCTCGGCATTGGTATGAAGGCCATGCTTCTGTTTATGATCCCGGATGACTTCAGCATAACGGAAAGCACTATCTTTCCAGATTCGCTCTTGGGTATCGAAGTCGATATAAAGGATGCCGAAACGCTTATCATATCCGAAGCTCCACTCGAAGTTATCCATCAGTGACCATAAATAATATCCTTGAATGTTCATGCCTTCTTCATTAAGGTCAGAAACCGCTTGAAGATGCAGATTCAAGTAGTTGACACGTTCGTGATCATGCACTCTTCCATTTTCCAGTACATCATCATAGGCCGCTCCGTTTTCCGTGATATAGATTGGCAGATCCGTATATTCCTCTCTCAGGCGGCGGATGAGGTCCTTGAATTCATTCGGCGCGATGTCCCAGCCCATTCCTGTTTTTTCATAATCGGAATAAGCTCCCTTATGCATGAAATCATTGGCGGCACTGAACTCGACGATCCCACGGCTGTAATAGTTGATCCCGAAGAAATCGCATTGCGTTGAAATCAGGTCCATGTCCCCTTCTTTAATAAAGTCATAGGAGTGGACATATTTTGAGAATAAGTTCATCATGTCTTTCGGATATTCTCCCTTGAATACTGGATCAAGGAACCAGCGATTCGAGTAACCGTCCGCGTTGTTGGCAGCAAGAAGGTCATTCACTGAATCCGTGTTTGGATACACAGGTGACAGGTTCAACGTGATGCCGATGTCGGTTTCAGATATGAATTCTTTCTTCAGCAGCTCAACCGCTTTTCCGTGGGAGAGAAGCATATGGTGGACCGCTTTCACTGCTTCATCCAGATTGGTATGACCCGGTGCATGGACGCCTTGATGATAGCCGAGGAACCCTGCACACCAAGGTTCATTATGGGTGATCCATGAATCGACGACCGCATCAAGTTCCGCGAAGCACACTCTTGCATAGTCCATGAACCATTCTACAGATTCACGATTGACCCATCCGCCTTCTTCATGGGCCCACATCGGCAGGTCCCAGTGATACAGTGTCACAGCTGGCTTGATGCCTTCTTCTTGAAGCCTTGCCGCCAATTTTTTGTAAAAGTCCATCCCTTCCTGATTGTACTTCCCCTTTTCAGGAAAGATGCGAGGCCAGGCAATGGAAAAACGATAGGTGTCTACACCTAGGCGCTTGATATGCTGAATGTCTTCTTCGAATCGGTGATAGTGGTCACAAGCGACATCACCATTATGCTGCTTATATACTTTCCCTGGAATGTCACAGAACATATCCCAGATGGATGGAGTTCTCCCTCCTTCATTATGTGCACCTTCGATTTGATACGATGATGTGGCGGTTCCAAAGGTAAATGTTTGATCAAATTTCATCGGTCATTCTCTCCTCTATTCTTTGATTGATCCTGCTGAAATGCTGTTGACGATATATTTAGACAGGAATAGGAAGGCAATCATGATTGGTACGACTGAAATCGCGATTCCTAAGTACATTGAACCTAAATTTTGCGCTACCTGAGATCCCTTCAAGAATCCCATCAATACTGGCAGCGTATATTTCTCAGGTGAGAACAGGATGACGAGTGGCATGATGTAGTTATTCCATGATCCGATGAACGTGAAGATCGACATCGTCGCAACTGCGGGCATCATGATCGGAATCGCCACCGTATGGAAAATCTTGAACTCACTTGCCCCATCGATGCGGGCAGCTTCGATTAAACTTGGATGAAGCGTCGTCTGGATGTATTGTCGTAAGAAGAATACGACGAACGGACTTGCGATGGCCGGAACGATCAGAGGAATGAAGGAATCGAGGATCCCCAGATTCTTACTCAGTTCGTAGAAGCCGATGAGCCCCAACTGTCCTGGAACCATCATCATCACAAGCATGAACACGAACAGGAAATTCTTCCCCTTGAATGTGTAAAAGGCAAATCCATAGGCAGTCAATGCTGAGAAATACCCTGATAATAAAGTCGTAAGGACAGAGATGATCAGACTATTCTTGAACCCCGACCAGATGTTTACGTACTCCATCATCGTCGTGTAGTTTTCAACTAAAGAACTCCCCGGTACCAAGGTGAATCCAGACAGGATTGCTTCATTTGACCTTGTCGCATTCACAAGCATCATCAGGAATGGAATGAAGCAGACAATCGCCATCAACACAAGTACGATGTAGATGATGCTCTTCACAATGGTGTTTCTGGTTTTCAGTTTGGACTCATGTGGCAAAAGTTCAGGCTTTGACTTTTCTACCTTTTGAGCCGGTACATTTTTTTCTACCGCTGTTTTTCCCAACATGCTTTACACCTTCCTTGCTTGTTTGCGTTCATTTCCATACATCCCTTTGAAGACAATCGCCGAGAATATCAAGGTAATGACGAACAATCCATATGCGACAGCTGAAGCATATCCATAGTTATTAAACTTGAATGCCTGATTGTACAGATACAGTACCATCGTATTCAGTGATCCATCCGGAGAACCGATACCATCTGTCAGAAGCATTGGCAGATCGAATAATTGAAGACCGCCGATCAGGGATGTGATCATGATATAAAGCAAGATCGGTTTTAATAAAGGAATCGTGATTTTCGTAAACGTCTGCCATCTGTTTGCACCATCGATCAAAGCAGCCTCATAGTAATCCTTCGAAATTCCGGAAACCCCCGCCATGACGACGATGAACGAATGACCGAACCACATCCACGTAAGGATCAAGGATACTGACAACTGTGCAGTCGCAGGCTCGTTCAGCCAATTAATCGGTTCTGATATAAGACCTATATTTAATAGAATCATATTTAATGATCCATGCTGCCAGTCCAGTAAGATACCAAACAACAGGGCGACCGAACTAATCGTGATTAAATTAGGTAAATAAAAGATTGATCTGAAAAACGCCAAACCTCTCAACTTCATTCTCATATCAGAGAAGATTAATGCGAGTACAAGGGCAAGACCAATTTGCAGGGCAAAGTTGATTCCCCATATTTTCCACGTGTTGAAAAACGCTTCCACAAAATAGCTGTCCGTGAGTAAACGGGTGTAGTTGGCAAGACCGACGACTTCCGCTGTCCCGCTTCCTGAATAGTTTGTAAAGCTGTAATAGAATGTTAGAGCAACAGGATAAATACTGAATATTAAAAAGATGATCCAAAACGGGGCGATAAACAGATAACCAAATCGATCTACTTTCTTCATTCCCCAGCCCCCCTAGTTGTTTAATAGATTTTCGGCAGGCGACATGAAGCCATGCCGCCTGCCATTACATGTTTACTTGATTAGTTTTTTGGTACTTTAATGTCCGGATATGCGTTTTGTACTTTTTTATAGAATTCTTTAATGGCATCGTCTTTGGATTTCTTTCCGTCTACATATTGTTGAACGGCATTTCCGTAGAACGTATCAAGCTGCTGATCGTATTTCGTTACAATTCCAGGCTCGATTTCTTTTGCCTGCTCAAGGAAGAATTGATAGTTGTTCTGTCCACCAAGGAATTCACTGCTGAAATCATCCTTGATCGCATTCGTTACAGGATTGTAGGCAAGGACATCGCCCGTTTCTTTCGCCCAATCTGTCAGGAATTCGTCATCCTGAGTCATCATTTTCACAAAGTCATAGGCAAGTTCTTTGTTTTCTGATTTGTTGTAAACCCCTAACCATGTTCCACCCCAGAAGTACGGGCTTGGTCCACTTGTAACGGCCCAGTCACCAGTTGTTTCCTTTACGTTCGTTTTCAGCACGCTGTGAAGTCCCCAAGTAGGAAGAACATAAGAGAATACTTGTGTTTCTTTCTCTTTACCGTTTTCTTTCATTTTGATCGGCTTATCCATCGCTTCGAACCATGATGGAGACCATTCTGCAGCAAGAGCTGTATAGTTGTTTTCACGAAGTTTCTTCGCTGATTCCATATACTCGATCTTTTCATCTGTCAGTTGAAGCTCATTCTTGTCGTTTACCCAGGGCTGTGGATTATCTCCTTGAGAGAACCAGCGGATTGAACCCTCATCCGGGAACATGCTGTACCCTTTTTCCTTCATCTTGTCAGCCACTTTGAATACATTGTCCATTGAGTTCATCATGTTTCCTACTTCAGTTGGATCATCTGTACCAAGTACTTCTTTGGCGATGCTTCTTCTGTAGAAGATCCCGCCAGGAGTCGTTTGCCATGATAACGCTCTTACATTTCCGTCTTTATCTTTACCTAAGTCGAATACATAAGGTACATATTTATCTTTGATTTCATCTACATTGTATGGTTTTTCTGATAAGTTTTCCCAGTAACCTGCGTCCACCCACTGCTTAAGGAACGCGATTTCTCCAGTGAATACATCAGGTGCACCAACGCCACTTTCAAGAACAGGCTTTAATTTCGTCGGATAATCGGCAATCGGAACGATCGTCAATTCTACCTTCACACCATTTTTCTCTTCAAACTTCGTGATCGGTTTCTTCAGTTCATCCGTGAACGACCATACCTTTAAATCTACGTCTTTATCTTTCGAGCTACCCGATGACTTGGAATCTCCCGAACAGGCCGAAAGTACCCCCGAAACCAGTACAACCGTCATGAATATTGCCAAAATCTTCTTCATCTTAATCCCCCTTTTACATTTGTAGATATAGATACGAAAGCGGTTTCGGTTTTCTTCAATTAAAAATTTCGAAACCGGTTTCGAAATTCCCGAAAAAATATAAGATTATTTCTTTTTTTCTTTTTTTACCATCGTACACGATTCTCTGATAATGAGTTCCACCGGGATGATTTCTGTGGATAACAGCTTCTTCTTCTGGATGATCTGCTTCATCAGTAATTGACCCGCCCGTGAACCGATGCGATCCGTATCCTGTCTGACCGTGGTCAGCTTCGGCGTGAGATAGGAAGACATTTCGATATCATCATACCCGATGATGGAGATATCCTCAGGAATCCTTAATCCCTTCTCTTTGATGGCTTCCATGGCACCGATGGCCATGTGATCACCTGCAACGAAGACTGCCGTAGGGATGGTTTCAAGTTCCAGGAGTGTTTCCATTGCAGCTTTACCTTCTTCAATCGAGAACATCCCGCCGTTAACAAGATACCCCTCAATAATTGGGAGATTCTGCTCCTCCATGCCCTTCGTGAAGCCTTTGATCCGCTGTGCTCCCGCGTCAATCGACGGATCCCCTGAAATATGGGCGATTCTGGTGTGTCCCAATGAATGCAGGTATTTGACGGCCAATTTTCCACCCTCGATATTATCGGAATAAACAACAGAGCAGTTCTGATTGCTCATGTCGATCACAACAATCGGCAGGTGGCTATTGATCATGTCCTGAACCTGGGGATCGTGGGGATCTGAGCAGATCACGACGATTCCATCCACTGCACGATATAAGAAATGCTCCAGGTAACTTGTATCCCGATTTCGCAGATTCCTTGATGCGAAAATCAAATCATACCCTTCCCGTTCCACATACTTGCGGAAACTTTCAATAAGGGCGCTGAAGAAAGGATGTTTCAATCCGACCTCATTGTCCTCTGCAAACATGACCCCGATCGTCCATGATTTCTTCGTTGATAAGGACTGGGCATGGGCATTGGGTAAGTAACCCATTTCAGCCGCTGCATCGAGGATTTTTTGCTTCGTTTTTTGACTCACATCTGTATAATTGTTAAGAGCCTTAGAAACTGTCGTACTGGAAAACCCAGTGCGTTTTGCTAAGTCATAGATTGTAACCATTGCTGTCTCCTCTTCATCGAAAGCGCTTTCGTTAATTGTTATTATAGTCCAGACTTTTAATGGAATCAATACTATTTTTAGAAAACTTTAAAAAGTTTCGGAGATTTTGCCATGCCGAGTGTCTCGAATGCATTTTCGTTAAATATCGTGCTCTTTTCGACGTGCCTCCAGTCGGAGGTGAACAGAATCCGGCCGAAATTAGTTTTAATCCAGCCGTTTTGGGTTAAAATCCAGCCGAAATGAGCGTAAATCCGGCCGAAATTGGACAGAATCCAGCCGAAATGACAGATTATCCAGCCACTTTACATATTTTGTAACACACAACCCTCATCCTCTCGCCCACCTGCTCCTATAATAAAAAAGCAGCCCCCTAAAGGACTGCTTTCTCTCAACTATTCTTTCACTACTTTCCGTTTCCGTCCACCGATCTTCCCTTTGATTTTCATCAAGGTTTCATACACGATCGGCACGATGACGAGCGTCAAGAGCGTCGAGCTGGTCAATCCACCGATAACGGTTACTCCGAGCCCTTTTGAGATCAATCCGCTTCCTTCAAGACCGAGTGCCAGTGGGAACAGGGCTCCGATTGTGGCAATGGCCGTCATAAGGATCGGGCGAAGTCGGGTGGAACCGGCTTCCAGCAAGGCTTCCCTTGTGGATAGGCCTTCGTTTTCTTTATGAATCACACGATCGACTAAAACGATCGCATTGGTGACGACGATACCGATCAGCATAAGCGCTCCGATCATAGAGGAGATACTGATCGTTTCTCCTGCAATCAATAACGCTACCAATGCACCGATAATCGTGAATGGCAGTGAGAACAGGATGGCAAATGGTGCTAGACCGCCGCCGAATGTGATGACGAGGATCAAGTAGACAATCGCAATCGCTGCAAGCATCGCTAATCCTAATTGTGTGAAGGATTCCTTGATGTCTTCTGTTACCCCGCCCATGTTCACGTCGATACCGGATGGGATATCCATTTCATCGATTTCTTTCTGAATATCCTGGGATGCTTTCGAAACATCGTCGGTTTTCAGTTCCCCACTCACTTGAGCAAAGACTTTTCCGTCCCGTCGTGAAACGGTATCTGACGTTTTACCTTCCTGTACTTCGACTACGTCTTTAATTGGAACTTCCATACCTAGTGGTGACTGGATGGTTTTATCCGTTAAGTCGTTGATGTTTTCATACTTTTCCTTCTCAACATCCAGATAGACATTCACTTCTTCTCCATCTTTTTCAATGGTCGTGAGGACCGGACGCTGTCGTGTCTGACCAAGCTCCATGGCGATTTGACCTGCTGAGAGGCCCAGTTCGCTCAGCTTCTTCTGGTCTGCGATGAACGAGTACTCATCATAGGATTCAGAGATGCTTGATCCGACTTTTTTGAAATCCTTCTTGTCTTCCATCATATCTTGAATATCGTTGACAACAGGTTCTATGTCTTTCAGGGTTTCCCCGTACACGTACACGACAATCTCGTTGCTGCCGGCACTTGCAGAGAAGTCCTGGGAAGCCCATTCCCCTTTATCTGTTGCTTGTTGAAGGTCTTTGATGACCTTTTCTTTTTCTTCAGAGAAATTCTCTGTATCGTCTTTATATTGAACGTAGAAAATCGCATTATTGTTGCTTCCCGGACTCATCGGGTTTTCCCCGCCGACAGAGTACTGAATGGTTTCAGCTCCTTTACGGTCCTGGAAATATCCTTCTGCGTCCTGTGCGATTTTCTGAACATCTTCTTCCGTTTGACCAGGTTCTGGTTTATAGGTTGCCATGATCATCTTCTCTTCATCGGATGGGAGGAAGCTGACACCGATCAATGGAACCAGGAACAAGCTTCCGACCAGCATGGCAATCGCCAGGATCGATGTGATGATTTTATGGTTCAGCGTCCAATTCAATACGCCTTTATACCAGTTCGCTAAACGGCTTTTCTTCTCAATATGCTTCTTCCCAACGCCTTTTTTAAACATGGAGTGGGCAAGCATCGGTACGATCGTAACCGCTACAAGAAGGGAAGCCAATAGAGCAAACACAATCGTTAAGGCGAATGGCAGGAATAGTTCCCCGATCATCCCTTGGACCAATCCTAATGGAAGGAACACGGCAATCGTGACAATCGTGGAAGACGCGATCGGAACGAACATTTCTTTCGTTGCTTCACGGATCAGGTCTTTCCCTTTCAGTAGTTCACCTTTCATGGACATTCTTCGATAGATATTTTCCACTACAACAATAGAGTCATCAATGACTCGGCCTATGGCGACGGTCATCGCCCCAAGGGTCATGATATTTAATGTAATGTCCATCTGTTTCAGAAGTAAAATCGCGATTAATAATGACAATGGAATCGATACCACTGAAATGAGCGTCGATTTGATATCCCTTAAGAACAGGAGAATAATGATGACTGCGAACACAGCACCAAATAATGCTTTGTTCAGCATCGTGCTGACTGATTCTTCAATCGGCTCCCCCTGGTCAAAGGTAGAAATGATTTCTACACCATCAATGTCTTTTTCAAACGTTTTGATTTTATCTTTGACGGCATTGACAACATCCACCGTATTGGCGTCTGCCGTTTTTACCACCTGAAGTCCGATGGATTCTTTTCCATTCGTTCTGGAAATGGATTCTGCTTTACCAACCAGTTCAATATCAGCAATATCTGAAAGTTGAATCGTTGGGATCTTCATGCCTGAAGATGCTGCTCCAGCAGGAGGTGCTTGTGGCGTTTGCCCCTGTGCAGAAGGCTGTTGTTGCCCTTGAGCCGAGGCTCCACCAGTGCTTGGAGTCATAGGAATCTTCATTTCTTTCAAATCTTCAATCTTCGTGATGTTTCCGTCGACCACGACGGATTTCTGGCTATCTTTGAACGTGTATAATCCCAATGGGGCCGTCACGTCCGAGCCTTTGATCATGTTTTGAACCGTTTCTTCTGTAAGTCCGTACTTAGCAAGCTTTTCTTCGTCAAATACAAGACGGGCTTCTTGCACCTGTTGACCTGAAGCCTGTACAGAAGCTACCCCGTCCACTCCCTCGAGTTCCGGAACGATCGTATCTTCTACTGTTGAGGTCAATTGTGCCAATGATTGGTCTTCATTCGCTACACTGAGAGCGATGACCGGAAAGGCGTTAAAGTTAAGTCTTGAAACTTCAGGTTCATTGACTCCATCCGGGAAAGGAAGATCGGAAAGAGCCTCTTCCACTTCGGTCTTGGCTTCATCCATATCCTTTGAAAACTTGTATTCTATCTGAACGGCTGAAGCATTCTGATAGGAGGTAGAGCTGACGACATTTACCCCATCTAAATTCTTCAAGCGTTTTTCAATCGGTTCTGAAACCTTGTCTGCAACATCTTCCGGCGTGGCGCCAGGATACACGGTTGTCACACTGACAATCGGCGTATTGATGTTCGGCAGGGTTTCGAGCTTCATATTAAATCCTGAATATAAGCCTGCAATAATGACGATGATTGTCATCAGCCAAACAGCAAACTTATTCTTAAGTACGAAATTAATAATACTGTTCACGTTGTATTCATCCCTTCTCTCTTATTCTGACCGACTAGTCATAACACAATCTAATATAACTGACCACGCAGTCATAAGTCAATATACTTATAAAACAAAAGGTTTATTTTTTGTGACCAATCGGTCATAATGTACATAAGGAGTTTATCAAGGAGAGGAAAGTATGAAGGAAAAAGAAAAATTAATCATTGAAACATCCATTAAGCTTTTTGCCACGAAAGGGTTCAACGCTACCTCCGTTCAAGAAATCGTGAATGAATGTGATATATCGAAGGGCGCCTTCTATTTATATTTCAAGTCAAAGGAAGCCCTTCTGCTCGCCATTATGAATTACTATTTCACCATGATCACGGACAAAGTAAACGAGATCGAGAACGAGGATTTATCACCATACGATAAATTCCAAAAGCAATTAGAATGTCAGCTGATTGAAATCTGTAAACATAAAGAGTTCATCATCATGCAGATCAGGGAGAACGCCATGCCGTTCAATGACGAAATCCATGATCTCCTCAGCGAGATGAAGATGAACACTCACCGGTATTACCGAAGAAGATTATTTGGGATCTATGGAAAAAAGATCGAGCCCTATTTTTGGGACATCACCATGATGATTCAAGGTTTTTTCCATTCTTATTTAGAATTGGTCATGCTGGATAAAATCGATTTGGACTTTTCATATCTATCCCATTTTATATTGAGACGAACAGATGACCTTGTGGATGGTTTGCTCAAAAGCGGAGATAAGCCGGTGCTATCCTTTGAAAAACTGGATGATCTGGTGAAGGACTTTACCTCTTCGTCGAGAATCAATGAGTCGACACTCATTCACATGATCCAGGACGCGCTGGAGGTTGCTGAGGATGAGAGTATCCGGATTTCCCTGGAAGTCATCAGAGAAGAAATACAAAAAGACGAAACCCGCCCCGTCGTCATCAAAGGAATGCTTGTGAATCTGGCAGAGGATACTTCAATGAAGTACCTTATGAATGCTCTGAGGCATTTTTATCAAATACAATGAGGAAAGACCCACTTCCGACGCGGGTCTTTCCTCATTTCCCCCTATACCCTAAAACTCTTGAATCCGTTCCGATTCATGTATGATAACCCCTTCTCCGAACGTCCCTACAGCCGCCCGGTACATGGCATAGGCAACCTGTTTGCCCGGAATGCTTCTGTATCGTTTCAGCCTGCCCACCATGACAGGGCGGAGCGCTCTTGAGAAGATCTCCCCCGCTTTTTCACCCAATCGGAACTCCTGCCTCTCCCCCAATAAAAGCGATGGCCTGAATAGATGAAGGGAAGGATAATGAAGCTCCTTTAATTCCTTCTCCACATTCCCTTTGACCTTACTATAAAAAAACGGTGATTCCGGACTTGCACCAATTGAGGAAATCACGAGATACTGCTTTGCTCCATGTGCTTTCCCAAGTTTCCCAAGTTGAATGGGATACTCGTAGTCCACTTTCTTAAAGGCATGTTTCGTCTTGGCTTTCTTAATCGTGGTTCCGAGGCAGCAAAACACATCATCAATTTCCTCATGGGGCAGAAGCTTCATCCCATCAAATGAAATGATCCGTTCGTCCAGCTTCTCATGTTTCACTCCACTTTCTCTTCTTACAAAGGAAATCACTCTTGTATACTCAGGACTCTTTAGGAGGATATCCATCAGGTGGGAACCGACCAGGCCGGTCGCCCCTGCGATCAAAGCTGTTCTTGACATTGTCCATTCCTCATTTCTTGTTCATCTCTAATCAGTCAGGGACTTCCAGCTCCCATAAAGATGAGGAAACTGCTTTCAGTCCTTGTTTTTCAGTAAGAATTCTTTTTTCAGTATTTGCTTTATTCTTCCTCCTTAGTATAGTTCTTTTTTCATCTTTAAGCAGATAGTATATTCCAAATTAAAACTGTGACAAAAATTGTCTTTACGAAATTCTTTTCGTTCCCTTTACAACTCTTTTCCACCTGTGAGATAGTAGGACCTTGTGTTTTTCAATGAAGTTTAAAGGAGCATTTATGTTATATGTCTAATAAGCATCACACATCCAAGATTGATTGGCCCGTATTTGCCATCAGTGGCGGATTACTCATTCTTTTCGTTGTCGCGGCTTTCATTCGTCTCGATCGCGTTACTGCCTTTGTTAACAAAGGCTTCGACTGGTCTTCGACATATTTCGGGGCCTTCTGGCAGGTGTTAATGCTGGTGCATTTCATCGTAGCTCTGTATCTGGCATTTTCCAAGTATGGAGGCGTCCGGTTAGGTTACATGGAGAAACCCGAGATCGGAACATTTAAATGGTTATCGATCATTATGGCTACCCTGCTTGCAGGGGGAGGCGTGTTCTGGGCTGCCGCAGAACCTATGTATCACTTTATGACGGTTCCACCGATGCACGAGGGAGTGGATCCCATGACCGCAGGCGCCATCATGCCGGCGTTGTCCCAAAGCTTCATGCACTGGGGTTTTCTTGCATGGGCCATCCTGGGTACATTAAGTGCCGTTGTCATGATGTACGGACATTATCACAGGGGGATGCCGATGAAACCCCGCACCCTTCTGTATCCCATTTTCGGGGAGAAGCTTAAAAACAGCGTCCTCGGGACCCTTATCGATGCTTTTGCCATCATTGCGGTCGCCGCAGGTACGATCGGACCGATCGGGTTCCTCGGTTTACAGGCAAGTTACGGCCTGTCTGCTCTCTTCGGGATCCCTGATCAATTTTCAACGCAGCTTGCGATCATTATCTGTTTAGTGATCGTCTCTACCACTTCGGCTGCGACCGGCCTGCATAAAGGGATCCAAATCTTGAGTAATTTCAATGTACGGTTGGCCCTCGGATTGATCCTATTCGTTCTGTTATTCGGTCCTGGAGGGTTCATCATTGATTCTTTCATTTCTTCATTCGGATTCTATGTGGATCACTTTATCCAGATCAGCACATTCCGATCGGATAAAAGCTGGCTGGGGAGCTGGACCGTGTTCTTCTGGGGATGGTTCATTGGGTATGGACCCATGATGGCTATACTTGTCAGCCGGATTTCGAGAGGCAGGACCATCCGACAGATCATTCTGGCCATTGCGATCATCGCTCCCATTGTCACTACCTTCTGGTTTACGGTTGTCGGTGGTTCAGGTATCTTTTATGAACTCCAGAATCCAGGAAGTGTGTCACAGGAATTAACGAGTGGTGGAATGCCTGCAGCAATGATTGCCATTACCAACCAGCTGCCACTTTCCGGGATTATTTCACCCCTCTTTTTATTATTGACGATCCTTTTCGTCGTCACGACAGGGGACTCCATGTCGTATACGATTGCCATGGCGGTTTCAGGTGAAGGTGACCCCAAAGTGTCTTTACGAGTGTTCTGGTCCATCCTGATGGGATCCATCGCCGCGATTCTTCTATATATAGGAGACGGCAGTGTCACTGCATTGCAGAACTTCATCGTTATCACTGCCGTTCCCGTCTCCCTTTTGTTGCTCCCCATGCTCTGGGTTGCACCGAAAGTGTCAAAGGAATTACTTGATGAGCAATCCCGCACGAAATAAAATCAAAGAAGCGTCCATCGATGGAGATGGGCGCTTCCTTATGTATTTCTTTATAACTCCTCATCCTCAAAAAACTGCTGTAATCTCTCTTCTTGCTCAGGACTCGCTTTTTCTGTCGCATAAGGATTATCTTTTACACCTTGTGTATCCAAATTTGTTTTGATGGCGAAAAATGGACCTTTTGGTTCCTCGGCAATGACACGGTCATTCAACTCGTTGAAGTCCGGCATATCTTTATTTCCTTTATCCATCTTATCTTGCCCCTTCCCGGCTTCTATCCGTATTTTTATAAGCGATCAAAACGATGTCATCTGCAGATTGCTGACAAAGTTCATTTTCCATACTCTTCACTTTATTCAAGGCATCTTCAGACAAATCCGCCACGGGATATTCTTTCATAGCCGACCCCCCTATCCATTCTCATTTGCTTGACCGATGACTTTCTCTGCAATGACGCCATTTCCTTCTTCAACCGCATGATGTTCTTCCAACGATTCTCCTGGAACGTACACCTGGCTTGGATTGCGTCGCCGGTCATTCATGGTGAATTCAGGATTCAATGGGGTGTCCATAAGTACATCTTCCGATTTCTTGTCGTTACTCATTTGTACCACCTCCACTATTTAGTATGGCTCACGCCAGAAGAATCATTCCAAGTAAAAAAGCGCCTGAGCAACGACCGTCGCTCAGGCGCCTTTCATCCTATTAAACCCATGTATAATCCTTTCCCCAGCTTTCCCTGGCAAGGACCTTGATTTCGTCGACTATTTCATTCTCAACCGCAAATGCATCCCCCTGCTCATACGGATTGTAGTGGAAGGCATAGAGCCGGGAGACGAACTCATGGAACGGAAGGGAGCATTCGCCTTCCAGTTCCCCGTTATCCATAACGGAAGGTTCGATTCCCTGTCCCCAATTCTGCGAACCGTCATTGTTCGGATTATAGAAATAAATCCGATACTCACCCCTAGGATCCTGTGTGATCCGGAGAATGGATACGGCGTGGAATCCAAGGAGCTTCCCGTGGACATTCGTGATGAAAATCCCTACCGGATTCGGATAGATCAATCCGTAATCATCATTGTATTCCGGATGATGAGTCGCATAAAACAGCCTGACAAAACCCGGATAGTCAGAAATAAGTCCAGTCAACGGATCGATGACCGTGCTGAAACCCTTCTGCACCCAATCTCCATAAAACTCGGGATTCACCCAACGATGTCCATCTTCCCCTCTGAGAGAAACCCTTCTCATCATTTCACTATAGATACGATCAAGATGCGGAACGAGAACAAGTGAAACCGGATCAAGCTCCTGATGAAGCTCAGGCGCCAGTCCCCCGCTCAAGTCCTTGGAATGAACGGGTGTACCTTCAAACATGATATCGATGTCCCCATCCCTTGCAGCCCTTGGGATCAGTTCAAGCAGATACCCGGGAGCATGCTGTGCCCACAGGCTGATCCCCCGCGCTGTTTGACAGGTTGGGTTCAGGCCTTGTCCGATGCCGATGGGCTGCCCGAGTACATTGATGACACCTGCCAGGAGCACGGAGTTTGCAGTAATGCCGTCTCCCGTTTTACATGAATTCAGAAGCGTCTTTCTCACTTCGGCCCTGATATCGAGTTCGATCAGTCTTTTGAGTCCCGGGGAGACAGGGGGATACGATAGAACCCCTCGTTCAAGCATGAGGGCAAGTCCGTATACGGATTGCTTCGTGGCCGGGTAGATCGCCACTTTCACAAGTTGAAATACAAGCTCCGCATTTTCATCCAGGTTCGCTTTCCCTTTATCATTCAACTGAAGGGCTGTCGGTACAAGCTCCGGAAACTTCCTGCATAAATATCTCAGAAGGATGGCGTGCTGCGGAGCCACCAATCCGGTATCACGCATGGACCCGGCAAAATGTACCGCCTCCTTCTCAAGCTCGCCTTGAGATAGTTCCAACAGCTTCTTGCGGTATTCTCCAGGTTTCACAATACTTTTACTCAACGGGGTCGGGCCTTCGATCGCCGATACGTATTTCTCCAACACCAGGCGTTCCGCTGCACTAAGATCGGAATGGAGCATTTTCTTAGCGGTCTCGATCATGGAAACGGTCCGTTTCACCATGATGGGACGCTGTGCCGTCAACCGTTCGATCTCTTTGATCAGCGTAGTGGTAAGGGCTTGATAAGACAATTTATCTGAAAGAAAATGAAACAGCTCCGTAGCCCTTTCACTCTGCTCACCACCTTCTATCCGCGCCGCTTCCGTCGCTTCGGGGAAAAGAAGGTTCAGGTTCAGCACCATTACTTCATTCAGGAAGTCCTGCGCCATCTCTGCCGTCACATCGGGATGTTCATATTGAGCCTCGGCAATGGAAAGCATCCTGAGCTCGCTCAGGATTTCAATAATCGAAGGCAGACCCTTTGCCTGCAAGGATCCCGCCACAAGAGGCGGTTGAAGCTTGGATGCCTTTTCCCATGGACCATCCTGGAATACCCCGGCTTTTTCAAAGCGGCTTGCACTTTGGTATAAAATGCCGAGCCCTTCGTCAGTGTCCAGTAATCGTTGAGCTTCCTGATAGACGTCCGTTTGATACATTGACTTCGCAAATGAAGCTGCACTTTCCAATTCATTCAGCGCCTGCAAAAATCGCTCTTCCAACTTGGAAGTTAATTCAAAAGCCATTTCAAAACTCCTTTATCAATCAGAATATCGGACAGGTTGTTCAGGCAAAAGCCCAGCCTAAATATAGAAATTAAATTGTTCGTACTCTTTTAAAAGGTCCCTCATCACTTCGCTGTCTTCCCCATAGAAGAAGATGGTCCCGTAATGGTTCCCGAACCCGATTCTCTGGGCCACTTTCCCCTGGGCCGGGCTGAACATATCATGTTTTTCGAAATACGGATGATTTTCAAGCTCGTCAGGCACCTCGAGCTTTTCTACATAATTGACATGAGGGTGAACCATTAAACACCCTGCATGGGCCTCGGCTTTCTCACCTGTCGAAGGGAAGAATTCTCTCAGCTCCTCTTCCGTTGTGTTCGGATCTCCACAAAGAATCTGTGCCTGGTACGCATTAAAACCATATGCCCGCTCAATCAAATCAAAGATATGACCCCCAGGCACCCTGGCCGCGACTTCACCGAAATGAAGTGTACCGTCGGACGTGATGAAATATTCTGGATGGATGACTCCGTATTCTATTTCAAATGCATCGATGAGCTGTTGAATGGCCTCCCGGATGACCGGACGCTTTTCTTCAAGTGTCGGGGAAGCAGGTACGAAATTCGAATAACCCAATCGCACGTATTCCGTTATATTTAAAAATTGGATCTTTCCTTTATGAATGAACGCTTCACACGAGAATTCCTGCCCGTCTAAATGACTTTCCATCAATAGAGGGAATTCCGACTCCGTGAGAGCATCGATATCTTCAGGGTTCTCGATTGCCCGGTGGCCGACCGATCCTGCTTTATCCAGCGGTTTGACGTGAATCGGATCATTCTTATCTCCTTCGACCTTCAATAAGGCTTCATTCACCCGTTTCAAGAAACGTCTCACGTCTTCCTTATCCCGTGCCTCTTCAAATACACCCACCTTGATTCCGGCGATTTGCGCTTTACGCTTCATCATCCCTTTATCCCTTAAGAGGAGAGAGCGATTAAAGACACGCGGTTCGCTGCGGAAACGGGAATTCAACGCGCCTGCCCACTCCACACACTCCTCGTATAGTGGGATTGCCACTTCAGCACCGAGTGACTTCAATTGTTTATAAAGATGATCTGAACCTTCATTCAAGCGGTCGAAGTCCCAGCCGATAAAAGCGATATCATGCTTCTCCGCATATGCTTCGAAATCAGGCGGTCCAACGACGACGAATGGTCTGTTAAGCTTGGTACATGCCTCGATCGCCGGCAGACTCCAGCCGATGAGTGCCGTTAGATATGGTTTGGTTTTATCCTTCACGCTCTGTTCTGCTTGCTGCCTTTCAAGTTGATCTAATCCCATAGTTTCCTCTCCCTCTTTCACGAATTTATTCAGATTCCCCCCCTAGCATAACAAAGCCCCTTATGATAATGAAGTATTATGCTGAATTTTCAGTCTTTTCGACAAATAAAGTGGTAATCTGACATAAACTACGACATAAAACAACCCCTGATGCCTCTGGCATCAGGGGTTGTCTCTACTCTATCATTCACCTAAATCAACGTTATGATATACCTGTTGAACATCTTCAAGGTCTTCAATCGCATCAATCATTTTCTCGAATTGAGCTTGATCGTCTTCAGAAAGTTCAACATCATTCTGAGCAAGCATCGTAAGCTCTGCCACTGTAAACTCAGTGATACCGGCACCTTTAAATGCTTCTTGAACAGCGTGGAATTGATCCGGCTCTGCATAAACGATCACGGAATCATCTTCTTCGATGATGTCACGAGCGTCCACGTCCGCTTCCATCAGGATTTCCATTACGTCTTCTTCAGATTTCCCTTCGATGCCGATGACGGCTGTCGCATCGAACATATACGCTACTGATCCACTCACACCCATATTCCCGCCATTCTTACCGAAAGCGGCACGAACCTCGGATGCTGTACGGTTGACATTGTTCGTCAAGGCATCCACGATGACCATGGATCCGTTCGGGCCGAAGCCTTCATAGCGCAATTCGTCATAATTTTCTTCTGAACCGCCCTTTGCCTTTTCGATGGCACGATCGACGATGTGTTTCGGTACACTATACGTTTTCGCACGCTCAAGAACGAATTTCAACGTCTGATTCAGTTCCGGATCCGGCTCTCCCTGTTTCGCTGCAACATAAATCTCGCGGCCGAATTTGGCATATATACGACTCGTATTGGCATCCTTAGACGCTTTCTTTTCTTTAATATTATTCCACTTACGTCCCATATCGTTTCACTCTCTTTCATTTATCTATGGATAGTTTCTGATTATAAAAGGTATATTCGTTTCTATTATACATGAAAAAGGCACCTTTTGGCTAAGTGATTCCCTTCCGTCCTGTTCTGAAAAAAAAGCCGACTCAGGTGAGTCAGCCTTTTTCCTGGTAAGCACTGATGGCTTCGTATTCTTCTTCCAGCAAGCGTGGAACCCGGATAAAAATCGGCATCAACCTTGTATAAGCTTCCGTCGCTTTCGGGTCTGGCTGATGGGAATGAACGGACCCTACCATTTTACTTACTGCTTCCAAAGAGTCGATCATTCCACTGCCGTACATCCCGAGTACGACGGCACCAAGGCATGAGCTTTCGAAGCTTTCCGGTACTTCCACTTCCTGATCGAACACGTCGGCAAGCATCTGGCGCCACAGCTCAGAGCGGGCAAATCCACCGGTTGCCTGCACCCGTTTCGGCGTACCGATCAATTCCTCCAGGGCAAGTAAAACACTGTACAAGTTCATGACGATTCCTTCAAGGACGGCACGGATCATATGCTCTTTTTTATGATGCATCCCCAGGCCGAAGAAAGAACCTCGTGCTTTTGCATTCCAAAGGGGAGCGCGTTCCCCGGCCATGTAAGGATGGAACAGGAGTCCTTCTGATCCCGGCTCTACTTTTGCCGCAATATCCGTTAGTACTTCATAGGGATCCTTCCCTAATCGTTTCGCCACTTCCACTTCACCGGAAGCAAGTTCGTCCCGGATCCATCTGAAGATCATTCCACCATTGTTCACGGGTCCGCCGATCACCCAGTGCTTATCCGTTAAGGCATAGCAGAAGATCCGTCCTTTTGGATCGGTCACCGGCCGGTCCGTCACGGCCCGGATCGCACCACTTGTTCCGATCGTCACGGCGACCACTCCCGGCTCGATGGCATTGACACCAAGATTTGATAGGACCCCGTCGCTTGCGCCGACAACAAATGGCGTATCGGCAGGTAAGCCCAGCATCTCTGTGTATTCAGACTTTAAACCAACCAGGCTTTCTGTTGTGGATACCGGAGTCGACAGCTGATCCTTCGAGACTCCGGCCACTTTCATGGCTTCCTCATCCCAAGCCAGGTTTTCCAGATGGAACATCCCCGTAGCAGAAGCAATGGAATAATCCACTACATACTTCCCAAACAAACGATGGAAAACGAATTCTTTAATCGAGATGAACTTTGCCGCTTTTCCGAACAATTCCGGCTTTTCGTCCTTCAGCCAGGCAAGCTTCACAAGGGGTGACATCGGATGGATCGGCGTACCGGTCCTTCTGTAAATCTCCATCCCGTTCATTTCTTTCTTGATTTTCTCCGCCCATGCAGCACTTCGGTTATCTGCCCATGTAATCGAAGGGGTCAATGGCTGGTCATTTTCATCCACAAGGATCAAGCTGTGCATGGCAGAACTGAACGACACAAATGAAATCGTTTCATTTGTACGTGAAGCCACGTCCTTGACGCACTTCAGGACTGCCTGAAAAATCTCTTCAGGATCCTGTTCAGCCGTCCCGGGGGTTGGTGTATGTAAGGGATATTCGATCCCGTGGCGCTCGATCGCTTTTCCTTCTTTATTAAATAGTACGGCTTTTGTACTGGTGGTCCCGATATCGACACCGATCATGAATTCTGACATCTTCGTTCCTCCTAAATAAATAGAGAAAAGGAAGAAGCGACATGGCTCTTCCCTCTTCTGCTATTATTCTATCCTATTTTAGCTAATGAATATCCCTAAAATGAACGCAACGGCAAATCCTACAAAACCGATGAGGGTTTCCATCACTGTCCAAGATTTTAACGTATCTTTTACATCTAATCCAAAGTAACGGTTCACGAGCCAGAAACCACTATCGTTTACATGGGAGAAGACTGTCGCTCCTGAAGCGATGGCAATAACCATCAAACCAAGAACGGGACCTTGCATACCAAGGGTTTCGATCAGCGGGCTCATCAATCCTGCAGCTGTTACCATGGAAACAGTCGCCGATCCTTGAGCGACACGAACGACCATGGCGATCAAGAAGGCAAGGGCGATCGGTGGCAGGCTTGAACCAGCCATCATATTTCCTAATACTTCCCCAACACCGGAGTCGATCAATACTTGTTTGAATACTCCACCGGCACCCGTTACAAGGATGATGATCCCTGCAGGCTCAAGTGCTTTCGTTGCAATGTCCTGAACTTCCTGGCGGGAATATCCGCGCTTTGTTCCTAATAGAACGAACGTCAATAATGTGGCGATTGTTAAAGCTACGAATGGATGCCCCAAGAAAGTCAGGATGGAACGAATCATGTTTCCTTCATCCAGGAGAACACCCGAAAGCGTATTCAATAGAATCAATACTAATGGAATCGAGATAAGAGAAGCAATCAGAGCGAAACTTGGAAGCTCTTTATCGTACTCTATTTCTTCTGCCTGCATATAGTCAGGAACCACTGCGTGAATTCGTTTTGAAATCCATTTTGCAAAAAGTGGACCAGCGATGATCATGGATGGAACACCGGCAATCGCACCAAACAGGATGACCCATCCAAGGTCCGCCCCGATCAAGTCAGCAACCGCGATCGGTCCCGGAGTCGGTGGGATGAAGCTGTGTGTGACGGCAAGACCTGCAAGCAATGGAATTCCATAGTACAGGAGTGACTTGCCTGTTTTTCTGGCCAATCCGTATACAATCGGTACAAGAATGATGAATCCTACATCAAAGAATACGGGAATGGCAACGAGGAAACCTGTGATCCCAAGGGACCATTGTGCCTTATCTTCCCCAAATTTGTTAATCAAGGTCTGAGCCAGTCGTTCCGCTCCCCCTGATACTTCGAGCATGCGTCCGAACATCGCACCTAAACCAACGACAACGGCGACAAATCCGAGGGTTCCGCCCATACCGCTCTGTATAGATGCCACTACTTCCTGCAGCGGCATGCCGGCCGCGATCCCTACGATTAAACTTACTAATAATAGGGCAACAAAAGCGTGAAGCTTTGTTTTAATAACTAAAAATAATAAAAGAAAAATTCCGGCCAGTGCCACTAAAATGAGCATTTGATCTGACATTGTGTATCCCTGCCTTTCTTTCCTCACGGCAGCCCTGCTGCCAAATTTTTTATACTACTTGATCCTGCTCATATGTTCCCGACGGGCAAGTAAAGCGTTTGCAAAACACTCTATGTAACTATGAATCTCCCATTTCAGTATGAGAGCTTCCAATTCGAGAGAACAAAATGAGCAGGAAAATTATTTTCTGTCTATCTCTATTATAAAAAATATTTTTCTTTTTGCAACCGTTTACAGAAATTATTTTTATTTTTCTACAAATCTTGTATAATGAAACTATGAAAACCCTTACAGGAGTGGTGTCAATGAGTCAACATCAACATTGTTTAGCAAGCATCCGTTCTCACTATCCTCAATTCAGTGTGACGGAGAAAAAAATCGCCGACTATATACTGGAAAACCCGAACGAGATCATCCATTCCACGATCAACGGTCTGGCAGAAGATTTGGGAGTGGCCGACTCTACTGTCTTTCGCTTTTGTAAACGAATCGGCTTTAAAGGCTATCAGGCGATGAAGATCGCCCTTGCCTCTGAAATCGTGACCGGACTTAAGGACATTCACGAACGCATCGATGAAGGCGACACGGCACAAACGATCGCCACAAAAGTATTTAAATCCAATATCAAAACGATCGAAGACACGTTGATGGTGGTGGATGAGAAAAAGCTGATGAAAGCCGTGGATATGATGACGAGCGCCCGTTCCATCGAGTTCTTCGGAAGCGGCGGATCCGGTGTCATCGCCCTCGATGCTTACCATAAATTCATCCGGACCGGTCTGCGCGTGCATGCGGCAAGTGACAGTCACATTCAGCTGATGACCGCTTCCCAGATGACGAGGGACGATTGCGCCGTGTTCATCTCCCATTCAGGATCGACGAAGGATATTCTTCAGCTTCTCGACATTGTGAAAGAAACCGGGGCAAAGACCATCTGCATCACCAATTTCGCCAAGTCCCCATTAAGCCAGAGGGTCGACACCCCCCTCTTCACCGTTTCAGAGGAAACCGACTACCGTTCAGAAGCTCTTTCGTCCCGCATTGCTCAGTTAACATTGATTGATGCTCTCTATGTGAACTTAATGATGAGAAGGGAAACAGAAGGAAAGGATGCCCTCCGGAAGATGAGGAAGGCCATTTCGGTTAAAAGGCTATAAAAAAAGGTTGATCAGTTCTGAACTGATCAACCTTTTTTTATTTTAATCCAGATGACTCATAAGTGATGCCTCATACTCCGTCACCGCTTCGTCCAGCATGTGAAGACCGGCGTCGATCTGCTCTTTTGTCACCGTAAGGGGTGGAATCATCCGGATCACTTCGGAGTGATTTCCGCACAGATAAAATAAAACCCCTTTTTCAAGCGCCCGATCAAGGATATCCATCAAGCCTTCCTGATTCGGTTTACGCGTCTTCGGATGGACGATTTCAATCCCGATCATCAATCCCACCGCCCGGATGCTGCCGATCACAGGATGTTTCTCTTTCAACATCTCGAGCCTTGAAACGGCGTATGCCCCCATTGTCTTCGTATTATCAAGGAGTCTTTCCTCCTTCATGACTTCCAGGGTGGCAAGACCGACAGAGCAAGCAATCGGGTTCCCGCCGAACGTCGTGCCATGGCTTCCAAGGGGCCACTGCTTCATCAGCTTATTGGACGCCACCGTCGCGCTCAGGGGAAGGCCCGACGCAATTCCTTTCGCGATTGCCATGATATCCGGCGTCACATCGAAGGTTTGTGCCGCAAACCAATTACCCGTACGTCCGAAGCCCGTTTGGACTTCATCGAAAATCAGTAATATATCATGCCGGTCACAAATCTCCCTTACCTTCTTGAGCCAGGCTTTCGGAGGGACGATATATCCCCCTTCCCCCAGCACCGGTTCTAAAATGACACACGCCACTTCTTCAGGAGTGACCTGGTGATCAAAAAGCGTTTCAAAATCCTTTTCAAGCTTACTGACAACATAGCGGGATGAATCCTCTCCTTCCGGACACTCCCGTTCATTCGCATACGGAATCTGATACGTCAAACCCGAAGGCTGCATGAACTTCCGATACTTACTCTTTGAAGTCGTGACACTGAGTGCACCCAATGAACGGCCATGAAAACACCCCGTAAAGGATATGACATAAGGGCGCTTCGTTACATATTTAGCAAGCTTGATCGCCCCTTCGATCGCTTCCGTCCCGCTGTTGGCAAAGAAGAAACTATCAAGGTCACCCGGAAGGATCTCCGCCAGTTCATCAGCCAGGCGAAGGATCGATTCATACATGATGACACCGGAAGGACCGTGCATCAGACCGTCCGCTGCATCCTTTATCGCCCGGACGATTTTCGGATGACGATGGCCCACATTTGTCACGGCGATGCCAGAGGTGAAGTCAAGATACTTCCTTCCGTCAAGCCCATAGTAGTAGCACCCTTCTTCTTTCACTACCGGTAAATTCGGATGATCCTTTGCCATGCTCGGTGCCAGACGATCCGGCATCCGCTCGATGAGCTGTTCAAACGTTCGTTCCATTTCAGTACCCCCAGATATTCTTATAGTATAATGCTAGATTGTCGTGGTTTTACATAAAGAAAAAATGAGCCAGTAATGCGACGATTGGCAGTGTGATGATGGTTCGTTGGATGAAAATGATGAATAGATCCAGGAAGCTGATGGGAATCTTGGATTTGATCAGCAGGATCCCGATTTCAGACATGTAGATTAATTGAGTCAAAGACATGGCCGCGATCACAAATCTCGTTAACTCACTTTCGATCCCGCTACCCACCACTGCAGGGAGGAACATATCGGCAAACCCGACGATCATCGCAGGGGCAGCATCCGCAGCCTGCGGGATTTGCAATAGTTCAAGGAGTGGGACGACCGGGTAAGCCAGCACATCAAACACCGGTGTGTATTCTGCCACGACTAAAGCAAGCGTTCCAAGGGCCATGACGAGTGGAATGAGTCCGAACCAGATATCAAATACGTTTTGCAGTCCTTTTTTGGTCACTTCACCGACACTTTTCACTTCAGATGCTTTTTCCACGGCTTTTTCGAAGCCCCATTGAAGACGGGAAACATCTTCAGGTACCGTTTCAGAGATTTGCATGCCAACGGGCTCATAGTATGTGTCTTTTTTTCTGGAAAGTGGCGGGATGCGCGGGCAAATCACCGCGGCTGCGATCCCGGCAATGACGACGGTTCCGTATAATTGCACAAACATGGATTCCAAGCCTATGAAACTGACGATGACGAGACTGAAAGCGATGGAAGCAACAGAGAAGTTGGTTGCAATGACCGCAGCTTCCCGTTTAGTGTAGTAGCCTTCTTCAAATTGTTTCGTGGTAATGAGGACCCCGACGGTCCCACTCCCCATCCAGGAAGCCAGGGCATCAATGGAAGACCGACCCGGCAGCTGGAATAAAGGCTTCATGATCTTCTGCAGCAGGGTCCCGAAGAAATCCATCAGTCCAAAGTCCAGTAAGAGGGGCATCAATAAACCCGCAAACAAGAACCAGGTTGTCAAAACAGGGACCAACGAATACAGGACCGTCCCGCCTGTATAGTCGGAAATGATCCATTCCGGTCCGATTCCGTTTACGGTCATGATGGCAAAGACTGAACCGATGACACGGATGGCGATCCAGAACGTACCTACATCGAACAGCCCTTTTAAAAATGGCTGGGTGACGATCCACTTAGGTTGAAGAAGCTTTGTATGAATGGCCATGAGAGCGGATATCCCAAAAATGATCGTCATGAATAATGGCAATACTCCTTCTAATATCCCTTGAAAATAAGAAGCAAAGATCCCGACCCCGATGGTCATGTTCCCTTCGTACGTCACAGGGACCAAAAACAGCAATACTCCTATTAAGGAAGGAATGATAAACTTCATTGCTTCCTTGGCTGATCTCCCGGACCGGGTTTGTAACTGACTGACATTCTGTTTTCCAACCTCCATTGTCAAACACCCCTTTGAAATGATTCATTTATCCTTCTACTCACCAAAGAACTTGCAAGTATCATGCCAACATTTCATCCAATACTGTATTTTTTCATTTTTCTGACAACCGAAGGCTGACTGATCCCAAGATTTTGAGCCATTACAGTCGTCGTTTTATACTGCTGCCTCGCTTTCTTCAGCACCTGCTCTTCAACCGCTTCCAGGATGTCCTTTAATGATTGTCCTTCACGGTCAAACCCTGACAGATCCCCACTATGCTTTATGTATCGCCCCGGCAGGTTTTCCATTTCAATGAGCTGCCTCGAAGATGTGACAATCAGCCTCTCGATCAGATTCATCAACTCCCTGACATTCCCTTTCCAATCCTGAATGAGAAGCTGATGGATCACCCCTCCATCCAAGGTCCTCCGGCGCTGATATTTTTCACAAAAATAGCCCACAAAGTAATCGATCATCGTAATAATATCCGATGTCCGTTCCCTTAAAGGCGGGATGGTTATGGGAACGACATTCAGGCGAAAGAATAGATCCTGCCTGAATTCCCTGTTCTCCACGGCCATCTCCAAATCCCTGTTCGTCGCTGCCAGGACCCGAAAGTCCACCTTCCTTTGCTTTGTACCACCGACCCGGTAAAATTGTTTCTCTTGGATGAATTTCAAGATTTTCACTTGATTGGGTTGAGACAGTTCCCCGATTTCATCAAGAAACAGGGTACCGCCTTCTGCAAGTTCAGCCAATCCTACCTTCCCCTTGCGATCAGCCCCGGTGAACGAGCCGGGTTCATAACCGAAGAACTCAGCTTCAAATAAGGATTCCGGTATGGCACCGCAATTGACCTCAATGAAAGGACCCCCTTTTCTTTGACTTTTATTATGGATGAATTTCGCAATGTGGGACTTGCCTACACCGGATTCCCCCAGCAACAGGACGTTCACATCCACTTCTGCCACCTGCAGGGCAATCTGGAGAACCCTCTTCATCTCATCGCTTGTGGCAATGATCCCTTCCGAATAATAATGACGGCTCCTGAGGATTTCGAGTTCACTTTTCACCCTTTCCATCTCATCTTCCATGTCCTCTAAGTATTTCTTCATATTCAATAATTCCGTGACGTCATGTGAATAGCTGACGACCCGCACAAGCTCACCATTTTCATGAAAAACCGGGATCCCTGTAACCAAGAGCTTCTTTCCATCTTGACTTGTCTGAACCAGGGTGATTTTCTTTTTTTCCTTTAAAACCAATGGAGTCAAAATCGGCGTGAAGATTCCTTCTCTCTCAAGATCATAGACGGATTTCCCTACCATATCCTCTGACTTCACATTATAAATACCACCAGTCGCCTCACTGACTTTTAAAATGATGCCATCTGTATTCGTGACTAAAATATCGTCCTGCAATGAGTGCAGGATCGCTTCATTTTCATTCCAACTTTTTTTCGTCTCACTCACGTTGGTCACCCCTTTCACCTTCTCCGGATTATTCAATTATGAATAATTCCACTGAATTTTATTATATTAATTCATTTATACCAGACTATTTTGACTTTTTATACATTTTTGAATAATTTATTTAAGAATGCATAAAAACCCACTCTCTTATAAAACAATTATTTTACTATTCAAATCATTTCGATTATCATTTTGGTAAGACTGTGAAAGGTGGGAAAAGGATGACACACGCATTAACGTTGGAACAAGCCAAAGAGATGGATAGACAGGATACGCTTGCCCATTTCCGAAAGGAATTCTACATAAAGGAAGATCATTATTATATGGATGGGAACTCCCTGGGCCTACTATCGAAGCGAGCCGAGGAATCGCTTTTGACCTCATTGAATGATTGGAAGGAACATGGCATCGATGGCTGGATGGACGGGCAGGAGCCGTGGTTCTACTATTCTGAGAAGCTTGGAGAAATGACGGCTCCTTTAGTGGGTGCAGAAAAGGAAGAAGTCATCGTGACGGGGTCCATCACGACGAATCTTCATCAGTTACTGGCCACCTTCTATCAACCTCAGGGAAAACGAACGAGGATCCTGGCAGATGAACTGACTTTCCCGTCGGATATTTACGCGGTTCAAAGTCAGCTTGAATTAAAGGGTTATTCCCCTGACGAGCATCTGGTACAGGTGGAAAGCAGGGATGGGTTTACCCTGAGGGAGGAAGATATCATTCATCAAATGACTGATGAAATTGCCCTTATCCTCCTACCGTCAGTCCTATATCGAAGCGGGCAGCTCCTGGATATCAAACGTTTGACGGATGAAGCCCACAAACGGGGCATTGTCATCGGATTCGACCTCGCCCATTCGATCGGAGCCCTTCCTCATCAGCTGCACGAAGACGGTGTGGACTTTGCCGTGTGGTGCAATTACAAATACTTGAACAGCGGACCGGGTGGTGTCGGGGGATTATTCGTTCACAACCGCCACAGAGGGAAAAAGCCCGGTCTTTCCGGCTGGTTCAGTTCACGGAAGGATGCACAGTTCGATATGGATCATACGCTTACTCATGCTGATTCAGCCGGTGCTTTCCAAATCGGGACCCCCCATATTTTGAGCAGCGCCCCCCTCCTCGGCTCCCTTCAACTGTTTGAAGAAGCAGGGATCGAGAATCTGAGACGGAAATCCCTTTCTCTTACAAGATTCATGATGGAAGTCTTCCAGCAGGAGCTTAACGGCTATGGATTCACCATCTGCAACCCCCTTGAAGATGAATGCCGGGGCGGACATATCAGTCTGCAGCATGAGGAAGCGGCGAGGATCTGTAAAGCCTTGAAAGCAAACAGGGTGACACCTGATTTCCGGGCACCCAATGTGATCCGCCTGGCACCTGTGGCTCTTTATTCGTCGTACGAAGATGTATGGGAAACGATTCATATTTTGAAAAACATCATGGAACAAGAAGAATACAAGCAGTTTGAAAATACACGGAACGTGGTCGCTTAACACAGAAAGGAGGAGGCAATCATGAAAATCATCGATATTTCAAGACCCCTGCATAATGAAACCCCTGTTTGGCCGGGAGACACGCCTTTTTCCTTTTCCTTGAACTGGACGAAGGAAGAATCGGGATCCGTCAATGTCGGCCAGCTGACCATGAGCTCCCATACCGGGACCCATGTGGATGCCCCCTTCCACTTCGACAGTGACGGGAACCGGATCCTCGATATGGCCCCAGAACGTTTTATGGGACCGGCCATCGTGGTTTCGTTGGAAGGCGAGCCTGAAATCAGTCCTGAACGATTAATGAAGCTCGACTTGACTGATATCAAAAAAGTTCTGTTTAAAACCAATGCCTGGAGTGATCCAAACCGATTCCCCGGGCACATTCCCCCTGTCACGAAAGAACTTGCCCCTTTTTTAAAGGGAAAGGGCATTGATCTGATCGGGGTGGATCTTCCCTCTGTTGACCCTTTGGACAGCAAGGAATTGCACGCCCATCACTCACTGCGGGAACATGACATCGGAATCCTCGAAGGGATCGATCTTACCCATATAACTCCTGGGATATACGAGCTTGTAGCCCTTCCCCTTCCTCTTAAAGAAGGAGACGGATCCCCGGTTCGTGCCGTTTTGATTGACCGGACGTAAAATATTCGTGAACCTTTTTTGTCCTTTGGTTCGAATATATCTCCACTCCTTTTTCATAGACTGATAGTAGAAGGCTGCAATCATATAGCGATAGCTATAAAAAGGAGTGGGGTTTATGATGGGAATCACCATCACCATCGGTTTTATCGCGATACTTGGAATCATCATGGGAATTCTTATTTATTTTTTAAGACAGGCCTTGGATTCGAATGATTCGAAGAAGGTTGATTCACGAGATGACCATTTTTCACAGTAAGGGTCCGGTTTACTGATGTTCTCTTGTATGTGAAGCATGTCATAGAACGCTCAATAAACCGCAAAAAAGCCCCGGCGTCCTTCATTTTCCAGGACGCCGGGGCTTTTTTTATTCGATTATGTCCTTTTCTCCCAGTTTCATAGAGCTAGAACAAAGGGGACACACCTTGGATTCGGTATCTTCATGGGTTTCGGGCCTCTGCCAGGCAATGCACTCAGAGCTTGTGCACACCCAGGCAAGAATCTTACTCACCTTTCCGCTTCTTGCTTTTTTAGATGGCTTCGGCTCAGCGTGTGGCGTCTGCTTAAATAAATCCGCTATAAAGCGCGAGCACTTGCGCTGTTCGCCTTGATAATAGGCCGGGGAAGAAATGAACAATCTCTCTTTTGCCCTCGTGATGGCTACATAAGCAAGGCGCCTTTCTTCTTCCACTGCACCCGAAGTCTTCTCTTTTTGGCTCGGGTCCTTGTACACCTTATCCTCGAGCTTATTGGCATTGAGAGCTGAACTGTGGGGAAGGTTCCCTTCGATGGCCCCGATTAAAAACACAACGGGAAACTCAAGGCCCTTTGACCGGTGAATCGTCATGAGGGACACACTGTCCGTATCCCTGCTTCCCCTTTGATTCGAATAGATTTCCTCATATTTCGCCTTCATCTCATCAATAAAGGTAATGAAGCTTGAAATCGTATCAAAGCGCTTTGCCGAGCCTTCAAGCTCGTCCAGCATTTCTTTAATGAGCTCCTTCTGCTCCGTCACGACGTGAGATTCCTGGGCGTCGATGTACTGGTGATAGAATTCCTTCCGGATACGCCTGATGGCACTTTCTGGTGACTGGTCACCGATCGCCTTCAGGAACTTCATCCGTTCTTTCACATTCTTCACCTGGAAAGGCTTCAACCCGGATAAAGTCGTTAAGTGAATGAGGGGATACTTCTTCCGCTCCTTCTGTTCTTCTTCCAGGATGTGAGCCATTCCCCGGTCTCTTCGGATGAAAAGGGTGGGCAGCAGCGATTCCATGGCTGCGAAATTTCGTGGGACGATCGACAATCGCAAGTAATCCACCACGGGCTTCACAGTCCAGTTATCATAGAAAAGGGAATCCTTCTGATTGTATGGTGTGAAAGGAATCTCCTTTAACAGGAGCTGCTCAAAGACGGCACGCCCACTGCTCATGGTACGGTGGAGAATCGTCATATCTCCATAACCGTAGCCTTCATCTCGTAATCTCTGAATCTCTTCAGTGATCCAGACGGCTTCTTCATCGGCTGTGGCGGGTCTTGAATAGAGAGGCTTCAGTCCCTCCACTTTTGTAGCAATCAGCTCTTTTTTACGCCGGTGTTCATTCCGCCCGATGACTTCATTCCCGAGTCCGATGATATAAGCGTCAGACCGGTAATTTTCTTTTAAGGTCACGACTTTGGCATCGGGAAACTCCTCATCAAAATCCAAAATGAATTCGTTCCGGGCGCCGTTAAAGGTGTAAATCGTTTGATCATCATCCCCGACCACGAACAGATTACGATGAGCCGCAATCAATTTGATCAATTCATATTGAACCAGATTCGTATCCTGGAATTCATCAACCATCACATACTGGAAACGGTGCTGAAGGGAAGTCAGGAGATTCGGATTTCCCAATAGTAATTGATAGGCCTCTGTCAAAATATCATCAAAATCCATTTTATGATTCATGCGCTTCCACTCTTCATATTTTAAGAGGATGCTTCGCACTTCTTTTTCTGACTTGGACTTCTCGGGGAGCTCCCGTATATCTTTCTGATTCAGCTTATAATGAGAAAGTTTGGCAAGGAGCGTCTCAGCGTCATAAGGATCATATATATTCATTTCTCTCTGGATCTGTTTCAAAATAATTTGTTTATAGCGCTCGTTCCCGATCACTTCCTGTGTATAATGACGGGATCTGAGCAAGTAAAGGAACAGGGCATGAAACGTGCTGGCATGTACCTGTCCACCATGTTCTGCTCCCGGAAGCCTTGAAATCCGCTGCTTCATCTCTTCCGATGCTTTCTTGGTAAATGTGACAAGCAAAATATTTCTTGGCTGAATGTCTTTCACGGCCATCAAGTAGCCTGCACGACAGACGAGCACCGTCGTTTTTCCCGTTCCTGCACCGGCAAGGGTCAAGCATGGTCCTTTCACATGACGGACCGCTTCAATCTGAGCCGCATTCAGATGAATGCCCGCTTCCTCCATCGTCCGAAAGAAAAAAGCATCCTCGTCATGGGAGGATATCAGCTGCTTCGTGGTTTCCCCCTTATGGAGCGGAGCCACGGGGATCTCCTTCTTATCTGCTTCATATGGATAAATGGAATAGTTGGATACTACTTTATTCAAAGCTCATTCTCCTAGCTTTTCTTTCGATTCATAACCTTCTCATCATAACAAGAGCCCTCCGTGAATAGCAATGACAATCTCAGGACGAAACAGATGCACGACTGGAGATGTAAATACTGTTAAACGATTGTTTAATCCCCCGAACCCTAGTAGAATAAATGTTTTGAAACACTAAACAAACGTTTGTTTAAATCAGATATGCTCCCAGAGGATTAATATATTGAAAGAAAAGGTAATAGAACAATAGGTGATAAAACAATGAAACTGACAAAATGGGGCTACACCCGCTTCAACAGCATAAAAGCAGAATTCGACCACTTCCCCCACTCCCTCGTCATCCTGAGGAAAATCAGAAACTACTACTTCATCAACAAAATCCACTGGTCCCACCTCGACCCCGTCGTCGAAACCCATCACCTAGAACAAATGGAACTCCTGGTGAACAGGGAAATGGACCTGGAAGAGAATTACCTTAATAGAAGATTGGATTAATCAAATGGGCTCCTATTTGGAAATTTTTTTTTAAGAAATTATGTTCAAAACTTTTGTAAAAGTGTTTTAACTATCCTCATGCCAATAATTGATTAATAGGGTGGAAGCACAGAGTGGATTGA
>NZ_BCVQ01000019.1 GCF_001591825.1 Rossellomorea vietnamensis NBRC 101237 | reverse complement strand
CCTCACCTGTCCAGCTTTTCCCGCAGGAGTCGAGCAACTTCCGCTCCAATCAACTTTCCAGGCGTAAGTGTTTCACTATTACATGGTAGCGTCCACCATTGCAAACACCCACTCTTATTCTATTAGTTGCAGTGACCGATTACCTATACTTATACCAATACTATCACTTACCTTATGCGAAAGACTCATTATCCTCCGACACACCCCATATGACTGAACGTTCGAAAACTATAGTCTGGGTACGAACAACAACCTTGGTGAAATTTTTCTTTTGTTAGTATTGCTAAAGCATATTTAATGTATATAGCAGAATCCAGCTATTGATTGGAGTGCAAGACGAAGACTCCTACGGGAAAAGCGGAATAGGTAAGACCCCGCAGGAGCGAAAGCTGTGAGGAGGCTTGCCTTCCGCCCCGAGGAAAGCGAAGTCTTGCACGGAAATCAATAGCGGTGTAATAAGTGATCCTATCTAGTTACTTGATTGTTTTTCTTTAGAGGAAATGGATTTAGTTTTGTTACAGCCTCGTTTTTTATTCAATAATCTACCGCTTAAAGTGCAATTACTGTACGCGCCCCCTCTACAATAGTAAAATGAGCTTGAAAGAAAGTATGAGGAGGATCTGGCATGGAGAGAGAAATAAAGATTATTGAGGATATTCGCATTGAATTATTAAATAGTGTGAATGACCTAACAGACGAAGAATTAAACAAAGAGGTCGAAGAAGGTCGCTGGACGATCATGCAAGTATTGGATCATCTTTATTTAATGGAGAGATCTCTTACCAAAACGATTCAGTTGACCCTCGAAAAAGGCGAAGAACAGCAGGTGGACTCAAAGCCGATTCACTATACGGTAAATCGATCGACCAAGGTGGACGCCCCTCCTTTTGTGGTCCCTACAGAAGAAAATCAGACTCTTCAACAAATGAAGGAAAAACTGGAAGCATCTCGCAAAGATCTTCTCCAATTCATTGGAACAACCAGCAAGGAAGATTTACAGAAAAAAGCGTATCCTCACCCTATTTTCGGACAAATCCGTTTAGATGAGTGGGTGCCGTTTATTGGGTATCATGAGAAGAGGCACTTAGAACAGATTGAAGAGTTGAAATCAACATTGTAAACCTGTATGAATAGGATCTGTTTCTGTTTGAAACAGATCCTTATTTATAGAGCCATCTCTAGATTTTCAGATCTCTTTTTTCAAAAAATAAAAATGTCGCAATGCTCAAAATGACGATCAACGCGAAGGATATCCCTACATAAGCAGATTCCAACCCTCCCCCATACATTAAATTTTCAGCTTCAAAGTATTTAAAGGGTGTGAGGTATTTCAATGCCTCGAGACTTTCGTTCAAGTCTATGGCGAATGACAGGATGAATGTCAGTAATAATACGCCAGATGCGACTGCAGCTGACTTTGCAGGCTTTTTACTATAAGCTGCCACGGCCGTTCCAATCAATAAAAAGAGTACTTGTAAAATAATCATTCCCGCAACCGTTACTCCAATATCATAAGCTATCGGCACATCACTATAATGACCTACAATCACCAAGGAGAAAATCCAGGTAATCAATGCGAGTATCCCGATTTGAGTCAAGGCAGCGGCAAGCTTAAGACCTATGATTTTCTTCCTTGGGAGGGGTTTGACAAACAGAAACTCGGCTGTCTTATCCCTTTCTTCCTTGGAAATGATGGTCGCACCGGTCAATGCTGCATGGATGGTTGCAAGTAGTACGATATAAAGGAAGAGCACTCCGTAATATCCACTTGCTGTCTCCATATCAAGACTGCCGATTCCAAGAATGGCTTGCATAGACTTAGGAAGCCCCTCCATCAATTCGTTCATGGATTGACCTGACGACGAGAAGCCTGCATACTTCCCCATCCCGGATCCAATCAATGCAATCATTCCAATGCACCAGATGATCAGGGATTTACGATGAGCCCTCATTTCTCTTACATATACATTCATGACATCCCCTCCTTCTAAACCGTATGAATGTCTTTTTTATTATAGATGATGAAGCTTAGTATCATGGCGACGGCGATCAGTGTGATGCCTGCCACCAGGAATGACCATTCATATGAAGCATGATTCATTATATATGTGTAGTCAAAGTACTTGAACGGTGTGAAATAACGCCCCGCTTCTTCCGTTGCAGCCACCATCCCCATGATGAAGAAGGCAAATACGATACCAAGTGAGAGCGTAAGGACAGATTTCACCCTTGACCATACGACAGCGATAAGCATTCCCAAGGCAAACATGATGTATTGCGTGAGCAAGAGAGTACATGAAATCAATAGGAATATATTTAGGCTAAACGATTCCACTTTTACCAGGTTGGCGACAATGATGGCCGAAATCACGTAAACAATATTCGTAAGCAGCATAGAAGCAATAGCTGCAAACACCTTCGATGAAAGGATCTTAGTACGGGTCACAGGCTTAGTTAGAAGAAATTCCGCCGTCTTTTCCCTGATTTCCTTCGAAAAGATCGAAATGGCCAGATTCATTGCCTGTATGGAACCGCATAAAGTTATATAAAGGAAGAAATACGAATAATAACCGTTTAGAGATCCTATGCTATCGATCTGTATTCCCAATGCTTTCCGAACCCCCTCCGGAAACCCCTCCAGAAGCCTTTTGAATTCGTCGATTTCTTTAGAAATGGAAGGAAACAAAGACATGAACAGAATCATCAATGACGTAAGGGCCAAAGTCCATATCATAGTCGACTTTCGATAAGCCTTTAGCTCATAAAGAAAGATATTCATCAAGGGTCAATCCTCCTTTTCATAATAATGCATAAAGATTTCTTCTAAGTCAGGCTCCTCGATCCATAGATTCGTTATGTCGATATCAGCAATCTTCCTCATGACTTTGTTGATATCCCCCCTGAACAGGAAGCTGATTTGGCGGGCTTTTATTTCCAGCTTGCTTACGCCTTCCATTTCAAAGTCAGAAAGTTCGACGTCCTCTTTCGTCTCTATCTTGAATTTCTTATGATTCTTTTCTTTTAGCGTACTGATTTTCTCAACTTGCACGATCCTTCCTTCTTTGATGATTGCCACCCGATCACACATTCTCTGAACTTCACTCAATATATGTGATGAAAATAAGATGGTAGCTCCTCTCTTATTTTCAGCTTGAAGCAATTCAAAGAATTTCTGTTGCATAAGGGGATCCAAGCCTGAAGTAGGTTCATCCAATATAATCAGCTTAGGTTCGTGAAGCAGTCCCTGAATGATCCCTACCTTCTTCTTATTACCAAGAGATAGATCATCAATCTTCTTCGTGACGTCCAGATTTAACATATCAGCCAATTCCTTGATTCTTTTTGTGCAATCCTTTTTATAAAAGCTGGCAGAATACTTTAAAAGGTCGATTACCTTCATATTGTCATAATAAAATACTTCTGAAGGCAGGTATCCCACTTCCTTTGCAATCTCAGGGGCAGATTCAATACAATCCATACCGAAGATCGTTGCGCTGCCTGCGGACGGATGGATCAATGAAAGTAGGGTCCGGATGGTCGTTGATTTCCCCGCACCATTTGGCCCGATGAACCCAAAGATCTCCCCTTCTTCAACATGAAAACTGACGTCGCTGATCCCCCTTGATTTCCCATAGCTTTTAGTCAATGAGTGAATTTCAATCACATTCATCATATGATCCTCCCTTTTTCTTTCTATTTGTAGAAAGAAATCTTCAATAATTCGATATAGGCGTCGATTTCCGCCAGCACTTCTTCTTGATTGATTTCAGCTACAGATCGTGACTTCGCTTTCTGTTGTTGTTGATTAGCCATCCCTTCGAAGGTCCAATAAATAACCTGAATCGATTTATTTACGTCGATTCCTTTTTTGAATTTAGAAGTATCGATGTTGGAGAATAAAGTGGCAAAGCTACTCTCCACCATCCTCGTTTTATACTTCTCAATTTCGTCTTTTACTTCGGGAGCTTCTTCTGAGAAGGCGCTGGTAAGGAAATTGATCAGATCAGGATAGACAGAGAATAGTTCAAACTTGATCAATGTCACCGAGCGGATCGTAACGAAAATATCATGCTCATTCCAGTCGAGTTTTTCATATATTTTTTCTGTAAACAAATCCGAGAGATATTCATAAAGAGAAACATACAGTTCTTTTTTACTATTAAAATAATGAAACAGAATCCCTTTGGAAATCTTCGCTTCCTTTACGATGGCATTAGTCGAGGCTTTTTCATATCCACTTTCGGCGAAAACCCGGGTTGCGGCTCTAATGATTCGATCTTCTTTTTCTGAGTCGATGTTCAATGACTTAAACAAGCTTTTTTGACCTCCTTTTAAAGGACAAGCATTTGACCAATATGGTCAATTTTATTTTAATCCCTTTGACCACTGTGGTCAATATTATTTTTATATAATGGCTGCCTTCTCTCATTTTCTTCTTTTCACACTACACATGATGATTCCGTGAATGAAAAAAAGCTCAGGCGACCTGAGCTTCTGAATGAATGATATAGAACTGTGAATTGCTTCCTCATCGTTACAATTTGCCTAAAGCCATTCCTATAAAAGCGAATAAAATACCAACCGTATAGCTGATCATGAGATAAGTAATCAGGGGCTTCCATTTTTTATCGGCATGAAGTTGAATGGTTTCCAATTTAAAAGTGGAAAAAGTCGTAAAGGATCCAAGAAAACCAGTCCCGAGAAGAAGAATACCCGTTTCAACGATGTCCGATCCGATTACATACCCAAGAAGAAATGATCCAACCAGATTGACAAATAGGGTAGCGTATGGAAAGTCAGAATGATCATATTTCTTGAACAAACGGCTGATCCCAAAGCGGGATATTGCCCCAAAGAACCCCCCGATCGCGACCATCATACCTTGTACGATCATCTTTAGCCCCCCTTTTGCTTATACAGATTATATTGTTGCTTTCCAATCGTAAAGCCTGCCCATGACATAAATAAACCACCGAACATGCTTCCTAATATATAAATAAGTGCCAGAACCAAATGAGAATGAGTAAGAAGGTTGACAGTCTCGACACTGAATGTGGAAAAAGTAGTGAAAGATCCAATCATCCCTGTCCCAATGGCTGTGGCTGTCATTGAATGGACCTTCTTCATCCGAAATATGTACATTGTGACATATCCCAACGCGAAGCTTCCAATCATATTGGCAAGAAATGTCCCCACAGGAAACGTATAATCCCACCATTCCCCGGCAAAGACCCCAAGATAATATCGCAGCAGGGCACCCACCATACCAGCTGCACCAACTAATAAATAGATCATATTCTTCCACCTCTAAACATACAAGTTCTTTCACAAAAGAGACTCCTACCGATACATGAGTATCGGTAGGAGTCCCTCAATGTTCAGTGATCATGCTAACTCCCTTGACGTTCACTGACTATTTTACCACAGGAATTTTGTCGGCCAAATCCTTTACATCAATTTAGTAATAAACATGGTGGCAATGCCAAAATAGATAAGCAGGGAAAGGATATCATTGATCGTTGTGATCAAAGGACCGGAAGCAACGGCAGGGTCTACATTAAACTTATATAGGATGAGGGGGATGATGGTTCCTGCCAATGTCCCGATTATTAACGTAATCAGTAAAGAGCTTCCCACCACGAGTCCTAACACCATATTGCCCTGCCACACAAAGGCAATCAGGGATATAATGACGGCGCAAGTCACACCGATGATGATGCCTACCCATAATTCCCGGAAAACGAGCTTTACAACTTGTTTTATATCCAAATCATTCGAGACCAGCCCTCTGACGACAACGGCCAGTGATTGCGTACCCGTGTTCCCGGTCATCCCCGAAATCATCGGCATAAAGAACGCAAGTGACACGACTTGTTTCAGGGTTGCAGAGAAAGTGTCAATGATACTCCCCGAAACGAGTCCGATGAACAGTAATAAAACAAGCCATGGAAGACGTCGATAGGCTGCAACAAATGGTTTGGTCGTAAAGTCGATGGATTTACCAGATGCAGATAGCTTCTCAATATCTTCATTGGCTTCTTGAATGACCACATCAATGATGTCATCGACGGTGATGACCCCGACAAGCCTTCCGTCTTCTTCAATGACCGGAAGGGTGATGAAATCATAGCGGCTGATCAATTTGGCCACTTCTTCCTGATCGGTATGGACATCAACTTTAACCACACGGCTGTACATGATATCTTCAATTTTATCTACTAATTCACTAAGTAATAAATCCTTGTAGGAAATGACGCCTATCAATTTCTTTTCGTCGTCAATAACATAGAGATAGTTCAAATATTCGGCGAGTTCTGCGAAATGCTTCAGTTTATCCACTGCTTCACGCACCGTATAATGTTTAGGTATCCACACATAGCGGTTGTTCATGATCCGGCCGGCTGTTTCCGGTTCGTATGTCATGAGATTCTGAACTACCTGAGACTCTGCCTGGTTCATCTCTGAAAGCAATTCCTCAATCTTCTCGGGCTCTAAATCCGTCAGCAATGTGGCCAGGTTGTCATTTTCCATCAGATCGAGGACCTTTGTAGATTTCTCTATCCCGAGCTTCTCCAAAACGAGCAACTGGTCTTCCCTTTCTATCTCCTGAATGAATTCCGTGAGTTCTTCAAGAGGTAAATACAAAAGGAATTTATTTCGGTGCTTGGATGGGATGTGTAGATATTGTTGAGCGATGTCGTAGGGCTGAAGCTCTTCGATTATATCTAAAAAAATGCTTTTCTTTCCATCTTTTAAACTTTGGATGATGGCAAGGGTGATTTCATTTTCCGTCATGGCTAATGTCATTGAGGGTGCTCCTTATAATATGTTTCTCTTCAGTTCGCACGATGAGATACAGAGAAGGGTACTCATCACCCTACTAGTATCTCCCGAATCCTGCGTTCATGCCAACTATTGTACTCGTTATTGATCTATGGATAGGATTTCTTTCAATTCCTCCTCGGTTAAGGTCTGAACCATCTTTTCATCAGGGTCCATGATATCCCGGATCAGGTTCCTCTTTTTATCCTGTAGCTCGTTCATCTTCTCTTCGATCGTTCCTTTGGCAATCAGCTTCAGCACTTTCACCGTATTTTCCTGTCCCATGCGATGTGCCCTGTCCGCTGCTTGTTCCTCTACCGCGGGATTCCACCATGTATCATATAGAATCACCGTATCGGCACTCGTTAAATTCAGCCCTGTTCCACCTGCCTTTAGAGAGATGAGAAAGAGATTCCGTTCCCCTTCATTGAATTGACTGCACATCTTAACCCTCTCTTCTGACGGAGTGGTTCCATTCAGGTAAAAGTAGGATTGTCCTTTGAGTGTCAGCTCTCTCCCGATCATCTCAAGCATTTTCGTAAATTGCGAAAAGACCAGGACCCTTCTGCCTGAAATCCTGGACTCCTCCAACAACTCCATCAGCTCTAAGAATTTTGCAGATGAGCCATGATAACCATCTACAAATAATCCGGGATGGCAGCAGATTTGTCTTAAACGGGTCAATCCTGCGAGAATTTTAATTTTGTTTTTTCTCAATGTATTCTTATCCAAATGCTTCATGGTATCGTGTTTCAGCTTGGCCAGGTATGCTGCATACAATTCTTTCTGCTGGGGCAGAAGCTCTGAATAATGGGTAATTTCTTCTTTTCCAGGAAGTTCAGATAACACGTCTTCTTTCATTCTGCGTAGAACGAATGGTTTGATTCTTTTCGCTATATCTTTTCTTGTTAAACGGCTGTAATCCTTAAGTCCCTTGAATAATCCCGGGAATACAACGTGGTAGATGGACCATAATTCTTCAAGTGAATTCTCCACAGGTGTTCCGGACAAGGCGAAGCGATTATTCGCTTCTATCTTCTTCACACTTCTTGCCGTTTGGGTGAGTGGATTTTTGAAAGCCTGCGCCTCATCAAAAAAGACCGTATGGAATTTCTGTCGTTCATACCATTTACTGTCGCTTCGCAATAAAGGATAGGAAGTGATGATGACATCCGCATCCCTCATGCCTTTCTGTTTCTTCTTTCGTACAGCCTGGTTACCGTCCATGATGAGGACATTGACCTCGGGGGCAAATTTCCCACATTCGCTTTTCCAGTTATACGTCAGGGAAGAGGGACAGACAATCAGGGCCGGAAGCTTCTTTGCCCTGATTTCTTCAAGTACCGATACGATAAACGTGATGCTCTGAACCGTTTTCCCAAGCCCCATATCATCAGCCAGGATTCCGCCCAACCCATAATCGGAAAGAGTCTTCATCCATCGAAATCCTGTCTTCTGGTAGTGTCTCAGCCGCTCGTCTAATAGGGAAGGCACCGAAATTTCCCGGCTGTCGGGGTTCATAAGCTGCCCGTAAAATTCTTGGAAGGAATGTTCAAAAGTAAATGAATGCCCCCCATCAACCGTATCCAAGAGGTGTAGGCTTTGATGCAATGGCAGCTCGAGCCCCTTTACGAGATCTTTTTTCTCTGCTTGTGACGTATGTATAAAGCGCTGAATATCTTGAAATTCCTTTGATTCCAGTGACAAGAGTGAGCCGTTTCGCATCCTGTAATACTTCCGCTTTTCTTCCAATGCCCCGAGGATCTCCATGATCTGTCTCTCCGGGATGCCATCCATTTCAAAGGTGAATTCCAGCCAATTCATTCGTTCCTTTTTTACTTTGATCCTTATTTTCGGGTGATGACTCCCTCTGGAAATCCTGTTTCTTACAGCGGTTGTGGCATAAATTTGAACATCCTTTTGAAGCTTCGTCACTCCATAGGTTAAAAACTCATATTCCAAATCCTCATTGTGTAAGTAGTAACCACCTTCTGTTTTACCGAATGCAAACTCGTCCATCCATTCCAGAATGGTATTTTCTTTCTCTACATTTCGTATTAAAAGAGAACCTGATGGCGCTTGCCGGTTTGCAAGGGGATGAATCACGATTTGATCATAATGGAATTCAAGTCCGGCTAACAATCGGTTCTTTACCCGGTCCAGATAAAGCTTCGCAACAAGCGGTGCCGTTTCCAGCCTTTCGGCAATGTCATCCGATATTTGCACTTCTCCTAATTTCTTCAATCCCACAGCCACTTTTTCAAGGAAAAAGCCGATCTGGTCCGGGGAAATGGGGATGAACCTTGACCCTGAATGGCCTAACAACCTCTTTAATTCAGTAATTCTTCTCCCATCCATGCTGTCAAGCTGTGTGAAAACACCATCATGAATGACGGTTTGATACTCTTCCAAAATCGTCATATCATACAGTCCGGAGATATATAACCTGTAACCGCCAGCCTCGGCCTGCTTAAAATGGAATTGTATTGGAAGAGGCAGCTCCCCTTGTCTAAACCCTTCATGGGTTCTTTCGTTATGTTGCCATTTAACGTCTTTAGCAAGTTTGAGTAGTGGAATGAGGCTATCCCATAATGATGGAGGAATAAGCAAATAGCCATCATCGTTTTTATTACCTGAATCCTTTGACACGTTCACAAGATATTGAATCACAGCTGCTGTATCAGTCTCAAAACAATGAAACTCCGGATTGAATATGAATGAGTCTGAAACATGAAAGGGTTTCCCTTCATTTATATATTCCAAAAAGGATCGAATCGGCTTTAGCTTATATCCCTCTATGATACATTCAATTCCAAGCAAGTCTCCCCCATCTCGGGTAGACGTTGGATGAATCAGAAATTCACATGGCACAATCTGTCTGTTTTCAAAATGACGAAGCTTAGCCGGGGAACGGAAGGATTCCTCTTGGAACAATGTGAAAAATTCCTCCGTGACGCCTTCTTCATTCCTTTTCATCTTTCGCTCTTCATTTTCCATTTTCAAAAGCACAGCAGCTATATGCTGACAATCCTTATCAAATGATGCAAGCTTCGGGCAGCTGCAACTGGCTTCGATTTCACCTTTTGAATCCTCCTGAATAGTAACGTGAAATTCTTCTTCCCCCATTACAGTCCCTCGACAATAATGTCTCGAATATTTGTCTAATGTCACCTTATTGGAACGGTAATATGCCTCTCCCCGTTTGAAAGAAACAGTACCGCAGCGTTCTTTTATAAGTTTTTGATGTATAGCTTTCAAGGATCTGATTCCTTCCATGAATATGTATAGTAATGACCGATCATTTTTTTGTCTTCAACATTCTAATGATAACAACAATTTTCGGATTTAGAAACATCCTGAGCGGATTAGTATTTTCATAGAAACGTATAATAAAGGAAAAAGCGACATAGAATATAAGGGAAACAGAAAAAAATCCGCACTATGAGGCCAGTCATAGTCCGGAAAATGTTCATGTCTTTTTCTACTTATCAATATGGTTCAGTAACGAAATGAAGAAGCTGCCGGCTTGAAAAATGAGCATGAAAATGAAATATTCTTCCATCCTAGTCACCTCCTGTTGAGGGAAGAAATTTGTCCCCACTTGATATCTATGTAAGATTGACTCAGTTCATGCGTTATTTTGTTGTGAATTGGATATTCTTAAAGGGGAAAACAAAATCCCGGATGATCATTCAATGATTATCCGGGATTTTGTATGAAAGTTTCGCTTACATGATATTTTCTATTGCATACCCACACTTTTTTATGTAAATTAGTCAGGTATGTTTAATAGGAGGTATCATCATGAATCACACACAAACCACTCAACGGGTTCAGATCACGACAGCTGATCCATCTGCCCTTGGACTTTTCGGACTGGCCATGGTCACCCTTGTAGCTTCTTCTGCAAAACTCGGATGGACTGACGGCGTCTCGTTCGTCTTGCCTTGGGCGATTTTCCTCGGAGGCATTGCCCAATTGATGGCAAGCTTTGGAGATGCAAAGCACAATAATACATTCGGTATGACGGCATTCGGTGCTTTCGGATTATTCTGGCTCGGGGTTGGGACTTCCTGGTTGATTTCATTCGGGGTATTCGGAGAAGCAGCGGCGGCTGCAATAGATCCAAGTCAGCTCGGCATTGCCTATATAGGCTATCTGATATTCAGTATCTTCATGACAGTTGGTGCCATGGAGACTCATAAGGTCTTATTCATCATTTTTGTCCTGATCGATTTCTTATTCATCGGCCTTTCCCTGTCTACACTGGGAGTCGCTCCTGAAGCCACGCACAAATTAGCAGCGATCTCTGAACTGTTCATTGCCCTTTTCAGCTTTTACGGTTCAGCTGCAAGTGTGTTGAATACACACTTCGGGAAAGAAACGCTTCCTGTAGGAAAGCCATTCGGAATTTTTAAATAAGCACAAAGAAGAGAGAGATGAGCGACTCATCTCTCTCTTCTTCATTAGGGATCAGAATATCATGTCCAGTGTTTTTGTTATCTTGCCAGTCCTCTCTCAAATGCAGCTAAATGGTTCTGTGAAGCATTTCTCAATTGTGTGAAGACGATCCTCACATCCTGAGGCAGATTAAACGTTAAAAACCGATCATACATAGCGATATTATCAATCTCCCCTTGAACCCCTGCTGCATATGCACTTTTTAATGAATCCGGAGTGGTTGTGTACGATTGGGATTGATCTTCAGGCAGCGGCAATCCATAGCGTTGGAACAAAGTCTGCAATGCGGTAATATGACGCAACTCTGCTTCTTTGATCTGTAAAAAAGTGCGGACATTCCCAAAATTCTCTAAGATCCGATCGTATCGTGCCTGGGCAAGGTATTCGTCCTGCATGGCATAATTGAGCATCTGGGGAACTGAAAGGGAAGCAGCAGCAAGTGCTCCTTTTGCCCCGTAGTCCACTTGTCTTGATGCACCCCTGCTGCCTTTATTCTGCATGGCATAATATAAAAACCATACGGCGTGATTCTGTTCATCAACAGCTGCACGACGAAATGTCTCTTTTATAAAGGCATCCTGTACACCATCCGAAACGCTATAATAAAAATCCACCGTATCCTGCTCATCCCGAAAGGCAAAATCCAATCCCTTTTTATACGAGTTTGGACAACCTTCCTGCAATTGAGGACTGGACTCCATCCCTGTCAAATTCCTATAGATGTCAGTGAATGACTTCAAATGTCTTTTTTCGTCCTTACGTATTTCAAGGATCCGTTTTCTTTCATCCTCTGTAGGGGCCATTTTCGCAAGCTTTTCATAACAAATAATGGCGCTATATTCACCATTGATGGCTTTTTGAAGATTTGACTCCAAAGATTGATTCCCCGGTGTCCGTGAATAGCCATCAAGATAAAAAGGTTTAAATTGACGATAAAATTGATATGGGTTCATTCTAAGTAACACCTCTTTTATTCAGTCAATACCTATAATATGATTGAATGAATAATGGGTGTCTGTGCAATTTAATCTTTCCTTTTGCCCTGAATTGATTCGTATGCTTCCATGAGATCCTCCACTGATATGCCATTGATCTTCATACGGGTTACATCACAGTTTGAAATTTCGACATGGTTCAAATTGCAGTTATCAAACTTACTACCATGCAAGTCGCATCGTTCAAACCTGATGTGCTCGTTCTTTTCGCCGAGGTTTGTGTCATGAACGTGTACTCCCCCCAGTGTCACATGAGCCAGTTCACTTTGAGACATGTTAAGGTCTGCAATCAACGCTTTTTGAAGATTTATATTTTGAAATCGGGACTCACTGAGATTGCAGTTGTTGAACCCGGCACCCATCAAGTTGCTGTTGCTATAAGTGGAATAACTTCCATTGATCCCATAGAAATCGGTTTCTTTCATATTACTGTATTCCACCTGTAGTCCAGAAAGGTCCCCGTCATTTAATATATCACCATGAATGGTGATCTCCCTTGACTCACCACCCACAAAGGCCCCTTCTTTCATTTTTTTCTCATAGCAGAATTCATTATTCGCTTCATAGATCTTCTTGTAACCCATATTTTCATAAAAACGGTGATTACTCAGTTGTCGACGTGAGGTCTCAAGCTCCCATGTCATCACTTCTGGATACTCAGTTTCCATACATTTCATCACCATAGTGCCGATTCCTTTTCCTTGGTATAGGGGATCAACGAATATCCGGTCGACTCTGCCGTGGCGTTTGCCGACCACTGTAAGAATCAATCCTCCTACAAGCACCCCTTCATAAAGGATCTTGAAATAATTCAATTCCCTGATCATGTACTTAGTCATTTCGATTGAATCGTAGCCTGGCGGCTGGATATTGTGATCCACGATACCATCCTGGCTCCCTAGCCACTTTTCTTTTTCCGTATCGAACACGTTCTTTTTTAGTCTGGTAAGAATTAATGCATCTTCAATATTAGCCTTTTCTATTTTAACCGTACCCATCGTGATACCCCTTTTATCAATTGAAATAGCTTTCTATCAATTTCATAATATCGAAAGCACCTGAGCTCTCGTTTGAGAGAATGACTGTCTTTATATTCTCTTTCGGATAATAGGCAGAATGAAAGCTCACCCCTGGGTCATACCCCATCACGTGATGTTTATGGGGTAGATTCAACCACATCCCATACCCGTAGTTCACTCCTTCTTTGACTCTAACATGGGGTTTTGAAATGAGCCTTGTACTTTCTTCATTAAGGAGCTTATTTGTTAAAAGTGCCTCCCAGAACGAAAGCATATCAGGACCCGTGACATAAGCCCCGCCGTCCGCCCCACCCTGGATTGGAATGGAATACATATTGGTTCTCCATGAGCTGCCTGTCTCATCAATGTAGCCATAAGCCGTATTCTCAGGTAATCGATCCAGACGAAAATACCCGGATGCGTTCATATTCGCCGGTTCAAAGATATGCTTATTGATGTACTCTTGCACCGTCATCCCTGAAAGCTTCTCGATCACTAACCCCAGAATGATGTAACCCGCATTGTTATAATGAAACCTTTCTCCCGGAGAAAATTTCATAAGGTCATTTTGAAAGAGGGGCAGAAAATCTTCCCCTTTTCTCATTAAATACATTGGGGTTTGCTTCCACAAATCTTCAAAATCATCCATCTCTTCCTCATCAAAATAATCAGGAATTCCAGAGGTATGGGTAAGTAAATGATGGATGGTCACATTGCCATCAAAATGTGGGAATGTACCTTCAAAATGTTCTTTTACTGGTGTATGAAATGAAACTTCTCCCTTTTCTATAAGTTGACAAATGGCTACAGCAGTAAACAATTTACACCCCGAGGCAATTCCAAACCGAGTATCTGGGTTGTTTTTTCTTCCTTCGCTGCGATCTGCAAACCCGAATGCCGATTCTAAGAGACTCTCACTGTCCCGCTTTACCATAACCGATCCGGAAAATTGCTCCGTTTCTGCATGTTCTTTGATCAAGTTATGTAGTTCGTTCATCGTAAACACCCATTCTATCATTTGTTTTTATGGTAAATTATAGCATAAATAACCAGTCACGAAGAGCCCCCTTGACTCTCCATGACCACCTTCCTGGCTTTAGGCTAATTATTTTATCTTATTTTTCGTTTTGCACTTTTACCCTTATGAACCTTCTCTTCCCTACTTGCAAAACCATGCCATCTTTCATTTCCACGTTTGACTGAACATCCAGAACCTTTTCTGAATTGATCCTGATTCCTCCATTTAGGATCATACGGCGTGCCTCACTTTTAGAGCTTTGCATGTTTAAGGCTACAAGGAGATCGATTACGGAAACATTCTTTTCACCCGTCCATTCCTCCACAGGAATATCTTCAGGAAGTGCACCCTTTTGAAAGACCTCCTTAAATTGGTTCTCTGCCAGTTCCGCTGCATCTATTCCGTGATACATCCTGACAATCGTTTTTCCCAGAAGGACTTTGGCATCCCTCGGGTGAAGGGCACCATTCTTTACTTCAAGAGCTAACCTCTCCTTTTCTTCTAACGATAAATCGGTGATCAAATCGAAGTATTTTGTTATCAGCTCATCAGGAATCGACATCGTTTTCCCAAACATTTGATTGGGATCTTCATAAATCCCGATGTAATTATGTTTTGATTTTGACATTTTCTCAATCCCGTCAAGCCCTTCAAGTAATGGCAGTAATATGACCACTTGTTTTTCCTGGTTGTAATGTTCCTGAAGATGTCTCCCCATCAGGACATTGAATTGCTGATCCGTGCCTCCAAGCTCCACATCACTCTCAAGGGCGACGGAATCATAACCTTGCAATAAAGGGTAGAACAGCTCGTGAAGTGAAATCGGTTTCTTTTCTGCTAACCGTTTGGAGAAATCGTTTCGCTCAATCAACCGTGCAACTGTGATCTTTGAAGATAAGCGCATCACATCTTCAAGGTTCAACGTGGATAGCCAGCTTGAATTGTAGTGAAGCTCAACTTTTTCCTTGTCCAGTACCTTTCCGAATTGTTCAAAATATGTCTGTGCATTTCTTTTCACTTCTTCATCCGTCAACTGCTTCCTTGCAACTGATTTCCCTGTGGGATCTCCGATTTTTCCAGTGAAATCTCCGATAATCAGCTGGACGATATGACCGTTTTCCTGAAACTGTCTTAACTTATTCAGTACCACTGTATGTCCGATGTGAACGTCCGGAGCAGCGGTACCACCCTCATTGAAGATCTCTCTTCCACTCGATTCGGATAACGGACCGGCCGTTCTCTGCTACTTTTGTGTTCACAAAGAATGTTCAAGGAGGTAATTCGTGCTTATCTGTGTGCTGATTTCCACCAAGCATCAGCTCTCTAAGACAGGGAGATAAGTCACTACTGATTCCTATCATGACATGTATGATTTAGAATTTTCATTTATTTTACATAAAAAAGTAGTTCATTACAATAGAATCCTTCTTTTATTTTACAATTCCCATTACAAACCCATCGTACCCCTTCGAGCCGACTGTTTGAACGACTGTTGAATCGATCCTGTCTTCTCTAGACAACATCTCGGCAAATGACCTGACACCCTGAACGCTTTCATCTTCACTGTTTTCGTCAATCACCCTTCCGCCACGAACCACATTATCCGTAATGATGACCGCCCCAGGCTGGGCCAGTTGGAGTGCCCACTTTAAATAATTGGCATTGTTTTGTTTATCGGCGTCTATGAAAATGAAATCAAATGGACCTTTGAGAGTCGGCAGGGTATCAAGTGCCGCACCCACTTTGATTTCCACCTTGTCTTCTACCCCTGCATAGCGAATATTTCGTGCAGCAACCCTTGCATGCTTTTCACTGAACTCAAGGGTGACCAGACGTCCATCTTCCGGCAGTGCCCTTGCTAGCCAAATCGTGCTGTACCCACCCAGGGTCCCTATTTCAAGAATGCTTTTTGCTCCTTTAAGCTGGGCAAGTAAGGAAAGGAACTTCCCCTGATTCGGAGAGACATCGATTGCAGGAAGTCCGGCTTCACTATTTTCTTTCAAAACAGACTCCATAATGGAATCCGATTTTTGTAGTTTACTAGCATAATATTGATCGACTTGTGTCCAAGTATTGGTTGACATGACCCTCTTCACTCCTTATAAAAAAACACCCCTGTTATCATAGCATAATTTTCCATTATTGGATATTTAATAACGTACAAAAAATGTAAAAATCACAGGCAGTTAAGTTTAATAAATGAAATAAACACATTCGGGAATAGTAAGAAAAACTTGTCTTGGAGGGTTCTTTCTTGGAAACAAATGAACAGGGTTTGACTATTTTTGCACTGGGTGGATTGAATGAAATCGGAAAAAACATGTATGTAGTGAAATATGGTGATGATATCGTCATCATTGACTGCGGGGGTAAGTTCCCCGATGAGAGTCTCTTAGGAATCGATTTAATCATTCCCGACGTTTCCTATCTTGAGAAAAACAAAGACAAAATTCGGGGTCTCATTGTCACGCATGGGCATGAGGATCATATTGGAGGGATTCCCTACCTTCTCAAAAAAATCAACATCCCTATTTATGCTACTCATTTCACACTGGGATTAATCCAATTAAAGTTAGAAGAGCATAAGCTCGTCCGGGATACAAAACTTTTAACGATTGATGCTGAGAGTTCAATCAATTTGGGATCCATCGATGTATCTTTCTTCAAGGTCAGTCACAGCATACCCGATTGTCTGGGTATTGTCTTTCATACGCCGGAAGGAAAGGTCGTTCATACAGGAGACTTTAAATTTGATCTAACTCCTGCCAATCACCAATATGCAGATATTCATAAAATGGCACGGATTGGAGATGAAGGTGTTCTGGTACTGCTTTCTGAAAGTACGAATGCAGAACGGAGCGGGTTTACACCATCAGAACATATGGTAGGTAACCATATGGATGAAGCATTCTTTAAAGCGCGTGGCAAGATCTTCGTTTCCACTTTCGCTTCCAATGTGAATCGTGTACAGCAAGTGGTGGACTCTTCCATCAAGACGAATCGGAAGCTGGCATTATTAGGTCGAAGCATGATTAATGTAGTATCTGTTGCAATGGATCGGGGGTATTTGACGGTTCCTGAGGGCATGCTGATTGATGCAGGTGAAATCGATGCGTTACCTCCAGAAAAAGTAGCCATTTTATGTACAGGGAGTCAAGGGGAAGCCATGGCTGCCCTCGGCCGATTATCGACTGGAAACTTCCGTGGAGTATCCATCTATCCCGGTGATACGGTCATCCTTGCAGCTTCACCCATACCCGGTAACGAGAAAGAAGTCTCCCGCATCATTGATAACCTCTTTCAACTCGGTGCCCACGTTGTTTATGGGAGTGGAAGCTCAACAGGGATGCATGTTTCCGGTCATGGTTATCAGGAAGATTTAAAGCTCATGCTGACACTGATGAAACCAACTTACTTTATCCCCATTCACGGGGAATATCGAATGCTCCACCATCATCGTTTACTTGCTGAATCGGTGGGCGTGGAGAATGGGAATACATTTATCATCAAAAACGGGGAAGCCGTTGATATTAAGAATTCCATCGCTCGTCAAACCCGATCTCATCAAGCGGGTGATACCTATGTGGACGGCTTGAGTGTTGGAGATATCGGCTCAATTGTCCTGCGCGATCGCAAGCAGCTTTCAGAAGATGGGATGCTGATAATCGTCGTAACCCTCAGTAAATCTGATCATACCATTATCTCCGGTCCAGATACGATTTCAAGGGGATTTGTGTTTGTTCGTGATTCAGAAGATCTTCTTAAAGATATTAACCTTTTAGTCAAAAAAGTAGTAGATGAATTGACTGAAGCGAATATTCGGGATTGGAAAGAAATGAAACAAGCAATCAAAAAAGACGTTGGTCAATTTTTATTCAAGCAGTTAAGAAGAAAGCCTGTACTACTGCCGATCATTATTGAGATTTAGTAAAGGTGCATAATAAAAGCACCCAGCTCATGCCGGGTGCTTCTCAAACCATTATTTTTCTACTTTAGTTCCCTCATAAATCTTCACGTCTAACGGAGCCGCTAAATACTCAGGTGCCCTTCCAACGAATGAAGTGAAATGTTCGCTGGAATTATGGCTCTCGACAGCAGATGGATCTTTCCAAACCTCTACCATCGTATATACACTTTCTCTCTCCGTATCCTTCATTAAATCATAAGAAATATTGCCTTCCTCCGCTCTGGATGAAGCTACCAGAGGGCGGATCTCTTCTAAAAATGCCTGTTCTTTCACTGGGTTGATCTGAAATTCTGCATGTATAATAATCATGTCTATTCTCCTCGTTGATTTATTTCCATTCCGCAATGGATTCGATTGGTAATCTGACTGATTTGTATCCCGCATCGGCAGCTTTCCCGATGGAAATCAACATGACCGGGTAATAACGTTCTTTGTCCATGCCATATGCTTCGGCAATTTGATCTTTTTCATATCCACCTATCGGATTGGTATCATATCCGTGGGCACGTGCAGCAAGCATCAATTGCATGGATACTAATCCTGCATCAATAAGGTTCATTTCCCTGAACTGATCTTGAGGCATCGTTTCAAGTAAACCTTTAATGGCTGGCAGCTGTCTGTCCCTTACTTCTGCAGGCATATATCCTTCTTCGACCGCTTTGTTGTAAATTTCATCTGCATAATCAAGGCTGTTCATATCAACAAATACTGCGATGACTGCAGAAGATGTTTTCACCTGGTTTTGATTGAATTTGGCAAGTGGTGCAAGCGTTTCTTTTCCTTCTGCACTGTCGATGACAACAAAACGCCAAGGTTGCAGATTAACAGAAGACGGTGCAAGTGTTGCCTCTGTAAGAATTTCTGTCATTTCTTCTTTGCTGATTTTTACGGATGGGTCATAGTTTCGGATGGAACGACGACCTGTGATAATTTCATTGAAATCATTGATTTTTGTTGTATTCATGATGCATTCTCCTTTATGTGTTTTTATTTAGTATTCGATGTCTTGGACATTATCCTGAATTCTGTTCAGCATTCCAGATAAAATCGAACGTTCTTCTTCAGTGAAGGTCTTGAAGACTTTAGAGATGAAAATCTCTTTCTCTTCCCTGTAAGCTTCAATCTTCATTCTTCCTTCTTCTGTCAGTCGAACATAAGTAAAACGGTTATCCGCAGGATTCTTACGACGGGAAACCATTCCTTTTCCTTCAAGCTGTTTCAGGTGCCTGGTCACGGCGGCACTGTCTATATTCACTTCACGCTGAAGTGCGGTCTGACTGATTTCTTCCACTTCAAACAGTCTGTGCAGCAGGTCCAGGCGAGATTGACTGATCCCTGTACAACGCTCGAATTTCGGACTCATTTGCTTATATATATCATTGAGTTGAACAATGATTTTCTCTTCTTCACGGCACGAGTTGGACAAAGCATCCTCCTCCTTGTATATAATTGATAGGTCAATTGTTGACCCGTCAATTAATATAATATATTTCATCCTGATAGTCAATCATTTGGTTTCCGACGTAATAAAAGCCGGCTAAAAGGATTTCTCCTGAGCCAGCTTACTTCGTTCCTATAGTAATGTCATTATATACGAATGTCAATTCCCTCAACTTCCTAATGATTTCCTCTTCATAATCACCCGTAAGAGGGATTTGTTCATCGGCAAAGCTCGAAAGTCCTTCATGGTACCCTATCATGACAGAATGTTTTGCTTTTTGGAACATATTGATGTCATTAGCATCATTACCAAATGCAATAAAATCTCCTTCATCCACTCCAAATTCCGAAAGCGCGCTCCATTTATGAATATTGGAAGGGCTGATATCCACTACGTTTTCATTTGTATGGATATTTACGACGATATCCAAGTCTTGCAATTCATGTATTAATTCTTGAAAGTTAGATGCTGATAACAACAATATCTTCACAATAGAAGTCAGTGAAGCGACTGGATGCCTCTGGGCAAGATTGTCGGGATCAAGGAAATCGAGGATTGGATGGTCGAGAGGACCTGTATATGCGTAATCCCACTCGCTATCGATCAAATAGGTTGACTTATATTGCTCGATAAGGCCATAAATTTTTTTAAGGTCTTTTTCATGAAAAGAAGTTGAATGAATCACTTCACCTTTATGATAAAGAAGAGAACCGTTCCCACCAATTAAAGGAAAGGAATGCAATCGTGCATCCAGTACAGGGAGCATATCACGAATCGGTCTGGCAGATGCAAACAATACTTCGTGGCCATCCGATTTCAACTCAAGTAAACATTGGACGATTCTTGTTGAAATCGGCTTCCCTTTAAAGCAAATCGTCCCATCTAAGTCAAATACAAATTTCAAAATGAACACCCTCTCAAAATATGTTTGATCAAAGGTACATGCAAGGAACCATTTAACACAAAAAAAGACTTACTCCTTTGGTAAGTCCAGTGCCTGATACGCAGCCTGAAATTTCCCGCCATCCGCTACTTCTGAATGATACAGGGCTTTGAGGGCAAATGTTCTCTCTAAATTCATTTCTTCCATCAATACTTTCAATCTTCCTTGTAATTCTTTATTGTCCCTGACTAACAGTTTCATTTGTGATTTCATATATCTCATACGGCTTTTTTTTCCCCTTTTCAACATGCTCATTTCATCAATTATATCACTGATCTCTATAGTACTAAAGGGATTTCTATTTGAGCATCTATTTGTAAACCTTCCTATTCCTCACGCTTCCCTTATTCCAGAAACAACCCAGTTACAATGATCCCTATCCCATTCAAAGCAAAAAAAGCGCCATAAATCATCATGAGCATTCCTGTTCCAAATCCATATGGATCAAATGGGCTTACAGATAAACCGGTCAAGAAAAAAACCACAGGTGTGAGCAATATACAGAATATTCCTGACCAAATTCTCTTCTTTTTATTTTTACCTGAAATCTTCATAACCAAAATGTTTGTCAAGGACAAGATGGTCATAATGATCAGAAATAAGAGAAACAAAACTCCCCAGTCAGACAACGCATTTCCTCCTCATCATCTTTAATGATACGCCATATAAAATGAAATCCCCCAGCTTAGTACTAGAAACAAGAAACTTGCAATCAAATAAGGACTTTTATTAGAAGTACTTGCGGATTCATAGTCATACTTAAATTGGTTATTCGTGATGAACTTAGCGGCCGTTGACGCCTGATTGATTCCAGCACGTTTTGAAATATTGGTAAACCACCCCAGCGCAAAAAAGCAAAGACTTGAAATGAATGCCGTATCCATCAGCCTGAACCCTGTTAATGAACTGATCATCAACGTAGCGGATGTCATGAGTGTAAATAGTATCAAGATGATCGTAAGGGTTAATAATTTTTTGGGGATCCACTTCTCTAGTTGTTTACTGAAATGATCAATGAAAAACGCCACTCCAGTTCCGACGATAAGGATGATAATCGTTAACAAGAGATTATAATAGTAATACATCTAAAGATTCCTCCCCTCATAATTCTAATAAAAGACTAGAGTTTAAATCTTCCTCCACAATTCCTAACCAAAAAAAAATCCTTTCTGTCTGTTCTTATCTTCTAGTACGAAAAAACAGACAAAAAGGTTTCAAATTATTCTAAAATTATCATTTATTGGAAAAATGATTAACGAAGTATTTTCCTAAATATACACCGCTTGCCGCTGCCTGGGACAGGGAATGGGTTTCTCCCGAACAATCACCAATCAAAAACAGATTTGATATTTCTGTTTCAAAGTTCTCATCCGTCGGTAACTTCGGTTCATGAAATTTCGCATCCAACCCGTACAGAAGGGTATCGGGGTGGATCGGTTCCCCAATAAGAGTTTCAAGAGAACCTAAAAACTCAGTAAGGGCCATCCCATACAATTCCGGGACCTCTTCTCGCATATTTCCGCATTCCCCATTGAGGGACGGACCTATCAAATTCCCCTCCAAAGATTCAGTACGTCTTTGGAGTTTAAAGTCCTCCCATCGCTGTACGACAATCCTCCCTCGTCCTTGATTGATTCCACCTATGATCTCCCCTGCATACTTCATTGCCTCATCATGGGATTGAAAATAACGTGGAACAAATAAACTGAAGTTCAGGTTCGCACTCGGTGTATCCTCTTCACGGGCATTTTGTCCATCCGGCATCACTAATCCATGCTGGTGCTTCCGGATAATCCTCCCATGTGGATTCATACAGTAAGTTGTGGCACTGAATGTGTCCCTTTCGATTTGCAGCTTTGTTTCAAAGGTGTCCTGTAGGATGGATTGAAGCTGATCACCTTTCATTTCTACGCGAATTCCCATATCCAGTCGCGTCTTTCCCGGAAAAAGGCCAAGTGATGCTGCTTGTTCCTTAAGCCATTTGCTTCCACTCATGCCCGTACCGATCACCAATTTTTCTGTGGTGAAAGGACCGCTTGTCGATGTTAAGTGAAAGGTCCCGCCCTTTTTAGAAATGGTCTCGACACGTGTTTCAAAACTGAAAGTAACACGGGTTTTCAGTACTCTATACATCTTCTCGAAAATCTCGCTCGAAAGAAGTGTTCCCAAATGACGGACCTCCGTGGAAAGAACCTTCAAGCCCGCCTCACTGCCTCTACTTGAAATCCCTTCATTTTTCGTACTATAGGAGTGTATGCTATCACCTCCAAATTTACAGAGAATATTGTCTACTTCCCTCATCAAATCAAGAGTGTTTTGCGGTCCGATTTTCCTGCCAAGTTCCCCGCCAAAATCATTCGTATAATTAAATTTGCCCTCGGATTTCCCAAGACCTGCAAACCCTATGTATTTACTGCACACACCTTCACATGTACAGATTCCTCCCTCATCTAAACCGCATGTACGTTCACTCAGTTCCTTCCCGAGATCAATCATGTGGATGGAAACATGTTCATTTTGGTTCATCAAGGTATAAGCGAGAAAAATACTGCTTACTCCTGCACCGATGATGGTGATGTCATGGTGATTTGTTTGCATCCCTTTTCCCCTTTCTGAGTCCTTTTATTTCATAATGAATAAAACCTTCATGTCTATACCAATAATATGCTACTCCCATCCTACCATAATGAACGTATGAGGTCCGTCCCTCTACTGATCTTTTAAGCTATGATGCAGGTATGGTATGGAGGCGAGTGTCGAGATCGCTCCGGCAAGTACGATGGTGAGGCTGGTTCCCATTGCTTCTGCTAGTATCCCTGCCAGAAATGCGGCGATCGGCATGAGGACCCACGTCATGAGACGGCTCGTTGCCTGCACCCTCCCCAATAAGTGATCGGGGGACAGAGTTTGTCGGATCGTAATGATGCAGGGACTCATCATTGAAGCACAAAAGGTCCCTACTGCGTTCATGACCACGAGCCAGAAATACGATTCCATCAATCCGAAAGATAGAATCGAAAGTCCGCCGACCACAGAGGCCGTAAATAATATGCTTCTATAAGAAAACCATTTCCGAAAGCAGGTAGACGTCACCGCACCTATAATGGCACCCACTCCGCCAGCTGACAACAACCAGCCTATCATAACCGTATTCATATTCACGGAATCTTTCAAGTGAAACACTATTAATGTGAGGAACAACGTTGTTCCAAATACGGAAGATACCATGGCAAGGTTTGTATACAAAATCGGTTTGGTCTTTAGAACGAATTCAAATCCCTCCTTGATCTCCCCCCATACGGAAGCTCTCGATGAATCTCTCTCATTCCTCTTCATCCTGAGACTTGCAATGGCAAGAAATGAGACGAGAAAACTGACGCTGTTCACCAACAGGGCATACCCTGGATTAAAAAAAGAAATGATCAACCCACCTATACCAGGTGCTAAAAATAGAGCTGAATTAAACATCCCGGAATTCAATGAATTCACGGCTTGAAGGTCCTTTCTTCTTACCAGACCTGGAATTGAAGCAAATTGAGAAGTATTATAGATTTGACTTAATGATCCAATACCAAAGACCACTGGATATACCATCCACATCTCAAGCGTACCCTTTATAAATAGAATCCCGATGATCCCGACAAGTATGCACCGCCCTAAATCGCAAAAAAGCAGCAGACGCTTCCGGTTGAATCGATCGGACAAAACTCCTGCGAAAGGCTGCAACAAAATCGGTAATCTCTCAAGTGCCGCTACAATTCCCATGCTCACAGGTGACCCCGTTATAGATAAAACCATAAGTGGAATGGCAATGAAATAGATCTGATCTCCGAAAAATGAAATCAAATTTCCACCCATAAACCTGAAAACAGGATAATTTTTCTTTAAAGGTGGGAAATCGCCCCATTCACTAAGCTTGACCGCACGCTCTCCCATTCTGGACACCCCTTTATTCCTTTGTTAAATAGTGCTTCAATTCATTGGATAATGATTGAACGGCATTCTCTTTCAGGCGATACTTCCCATCAAGGGTTTCAACAAGCCTAGCCGACCTGAGAATTTTCAAATGGTGGTGGACCGTTGATTTTCCCATGCCCAGTTCATTGGTGATTTCCTGGAGCGTCCGTTCTGACCCCTTCAAGAATTTCACCATTCGCAAGCGGGCTTCATCCCCAAGTGCCTTATGCTTCTGGACGAGAAAATAACTTGGCATATCCTTGTCATCGGGATAGATACTTTCGTTTGCGACAGGATAATAAAACACCTTGACTCCTTCAATATCCCCTTCGACATTCCAAGGACGGTAAATGGACTGGGGAATGAGGAGTACTGTGTGGACAGCCGGCTCGGGTAAATAGGTGATGCCGCCGGTGGCCCATTCCACCAAAGCCTCGGGACTCAGCTTTTTACTCATCTCCACCTTTGACTGTCTGTCCCTTGTCAATATTGCAGATAGCGTTTCTTTTTCAGGTAGAATCACTTCTTCATACCATCTGGACATTACACCCATTAAGTGCGTCTTAAGTTTGTGGACATTCGTCGTGCAAATGAATTCAATATAGCCTGGATAATATGGGTTATCATCCGTCTGGTCCTTTAATCTGTTCCGTGATGGCACATCACCCTTTGATGCAAGCATTCGAAGTTCTTGAAATTTAAGCCCTATGTAGGGAATGCAGAGGTATTTAATTTCTTCATCTTCCAAATCATCTAAAAACGTGATGAACTCTTGTAATGAACCAAATCCTCTTTGATGCAATAACAGGAGAAGGGATTTCCAAGTATTATTCTTTTCTACATAATCTAACTCCCGGATCAGGGATTTAGATAGAGACTTTTTTAATTTATCCCATGATGCTTTGGGTTTTTCCAGCGTATCAATGAGCCTAGTGTTAGTGATGGCGGCAATCCCTAAAGCACTCTCCCATAGAAGGGATGATTCGATTCTCACCTCGTATGTTTCTCTCTTCCGACTGGTCATATGAAGTACATCCATATTCAAACACCCCTTTTCCAAAAATTTCTTTCTACATACATTCTATAATTATAGAATGTTAAATTCAATATTAATCGAACAAAAGTTTCAACTTTTTAAAATCATAAAAAAAAGCACATAAATCCCCATTAGGAATTCATGTGCTCCATATATACATATTACGATTTTACTTTATCCTTCTTGATTTGTTTACTTCTCAACTGACCACAGGCTGCGTCGATATCTGTCCCCTGCTCAACACGTACGCCACAGTTGATGCCATGTTCCAGTAAGGTACCATAGAATTCAACGATGGCTTCTTTCGTACTACGTTGATATTGATTGTGTTCGTCGACCGGATTGTAAGGAATCAGGTTGACGTATGAAAGATGACGCTTATTCTTCAACAGTTTCGCCAACTGGAGAGCTTCTTCCTTATGATCGTTCACATCACTCAACAAGATATATTCAAATGTTATGCGGCGATTTGTTTTTTCTAAATAGTAATCAATCGCTGGCATTAACTTCTCGAGCGGATACGCACGGTTGATCTTCATGATCCTTGTACGCAATTCGTTGTTTGGTGCGTGAAGAGATACGGCCAAGTTGATTTGAATATTCTCATCGGCAAATTTGTAAATTTTATCAGCCAGTCCACTTGTGGAAACGGTAATATGGCGCGCTCCGATGGAAAGACCCTTCTGATCATTCACGACACGGAAGAAGTCCATCATATTATCGTAGTTATCAAATGGTTCACCAATCCCCATCACCACGATGTGACTGACACGCTCTCCATTTCCTGCTTCATCTAAATGATGTTGAACATTCATGATCTGTTCGACAATCTCGCCGCTTGATAAATCACGGTTCTTCTTCAAGAGTCCACTTGCACAGAATGTACATCCGATGTTACAGCCCACTTGTGTCGTGACACACACACTCAAGCCATAGTTAAAACGCATCAGAACGGTCTCGATCAGATTACCATCTTCAAGTTTAAACAAGAATTTGATCGTACCGTCCTTCGATTCCTGTTTAACCTCTTGTGTAAGCGTGTGAAGATAGAAGTGATCGTCCAGTAGCTGAACACAGTCAGCGTTCAAATTCTTCATATCCGCAAAGTTTGTCACTCTCTTTTTATATAGCCAATCCCACACTTGAGCCGCACGGAATTTCTTTTGTCCATTTTCAACAAGCCAAGTTGTCAGTTGATCTAATGTTAATCCATATATGGATTTCTTTTCCATTTAAAACCCTCATTTCGAAACTCTACAATTTTCTACTTATCTATACTACTTAAAGTATGGGAATGTTTCAAGGGATTTATAAGTGTTGAGAAGAATTGGAATTCCGTAATATAGTATAAAGATAAAAAAACATATGCCGGGAACTTTACCCAGCGTATGGTCTTAATGATTGATCCGTTGGATAAAATCATCCAATTTCTCTTTATCTTTCAGCTTTTCATTACATTCAACACTATCCTGACAAATATAATTCCCCTTCTTTACAAAGGTTCCATGAGCAGACGTTTTGGATTCGGAAAGGTAAAAACCAACACTTCCAAACGTGTTACATATCGTACAAAGCCCTTTCTTGCTGCTGTTTTTGAATGTCCCTTTAAAGCCTCTCAACTTCCCTTCGAATTCAGCAACGATATATTTCCTTTCCTGACCGTAGTCGTTCCAGCCTAGATAGGAAATTTCTTTTAACTCTATTTCATCCAATGCAGGTGTTTTTAACTTTTTTACCTTTGGGAATAATTTTTTCACTGCGGAATCACTCAATGCAGGAAAAGGGATTACGAATGGCTTTAGTCCAATCAGAAAATCCTCTGCTTGCTCTGTATCACGGATAGTAACAATCGATTGGAGTTCCTTTTGCTGCAATGGGGATAGGTCTTCGAATAGATTCATCACCTTATCGTACACGAGTCCCCTCAATGCTTCGAGAACACCAAGATCATTAACGGTTGAATACCCGTTAATCAGCGCCTGTGTTTGATACTTAATGAAATTATATTGATCATTTCGAATAAATGGATCCATCGTTATCGCTCCTAAATCTAAAACATTTTGCACTTTTTTCTGCCACGCAGATACGAATGTGCTCTCTTATATACTATATACCCTTATATGCTTTCTGGATATGTAGAGTTTCACTTAGAACTAATCTATACACTGAAAAAAGCACCGATACAACTCAGTGCTTTTTGTAGACAATTTTCTTGATTGTTTCACTTGAAAGATAATATTCACAGGCCAATTCTTGGATCGGCTTTCCATTTGAGAAAGCGGCTTTGATTTTGGCATTTCGTTCATCAATGATCCTTCTACTTCCGGAACGGCTCCCCCACTTTCGGTGCTCCGCTTTCGGTTTCGGTATATAAAGGGTTTCCCCCTGTACATATTTTTGGATCTCTTTTACCAATGATTGAGGTAACACACTTTCCGCTTTTACATATTTCATTTCAGTCAGCTCCTTATCTTCTATCTGAATTCAGTCAATAAGGTGCAAAGCCGACTTACTAGAAATGAACTTTCAGGGCGATCAAATTAGATACCATCCCATGCAAAGTGTCGCCTTTCTAATAATAGGCTTTGCATGAGACGCTTGGGACTCTGGCAAGATCGATCTCATTACCATGTCACCACCTCCTTCAACTATTTTCTACTATTATAAAATAAATCCCCTTTATATCCATACATTTTGTTCTACGAATCAACAAACATGGTATAATTTTCTAAATATTATAAAGGAGATGTTTCCATGTTTTCATTTACAGTAGATAAAGAGATTTCAATCGAGCTATTTCAACAGCACCATAAGGAGGAATTATATGAACTGATTGATTCGAACCGGGATCATCTTCGTCCGTGGCTTCTGTGGGTCGATAAACGCCGATCACCAGAGGATCTAGAGCCGGTCATCCCTATCTGGATCCGGAATTATGCGGATAACAACGGATTTGATGCAGGGATACGTTATCATGGAAGGTTGGTCGGTATGATCGGGTTGCATTATATCGATTGGAAAAATCGGAGCACGAGCATCGGATATCTCCTTACAGAAGAAGCACAAGGAAAAGGAATCATCACACGTTCTGTTTCTTCCCTGTTAAACTATTTATTTAACGAATTGGATCTGAACAGGGTGGAAATCCAATGTGCCCTCAACAATGGGAAAAGCATAGGGATTCCAGCCCGTTTAGGTTTTACAAAAGAAGGGATCACACGGGATGGGCAGTGGTTATATGATCATTATGAAGACATTGTAACCTATAGTATGTTAAAAAAAGATTGGCCGGTTTCATAAAATCAACGGAATAAAACAACCGGATTTTTTGAAGAAAACCGGTTGTTTTTATGTTCTATCCGCTTTAATCAATCCATATGCCTCGTTACCTCTTCCCCGATCATGTTCATGACTTTATCCAAAGCAGCTCATTTAACAGATGCATCCTCACAGTGAACCAACCCGTTCAATATCGGTTTAATTTCATGTCTTAAACCAAGTACCTTCCAAGGCGCTTACGTAACGTTGGGCAGACTCCTGCACTCTTTCATGTGCATTTTCCTTAACAATCCGATGGAAGGCATTATATAAACGGGCGAACTTCATTTCATCCACTTTTAACGCGATCTCTTTTACTTTTGAAGCCGGAAGGGGAATAAGGTTGGGATAACTGTACATGAAGCTGACCCACTCCCGGTCTGCGACTACCTGGATAATGTCCCCTGTTAGTAGGATGCCTTTACCATTGAAACCTGATTCCCATTCCAGGACGGAACCTCCTTTGAAGTGCCCACCAAGTCGATGGATGGTGAGTCCGTTATGTATATGAATAGATTCACCTGACCAATAAACGATGTGATCACTTTTCCTCATCACCCATTCCCGGTCATCCTCGTGAATATAGATGGGTACGTCAAAAACTTCCGCCCACTCTATTTGAGTAGAATAATAATGTGGGTGGGATAATGCAATGGCGTCCAACCCTCCCAATCTAGTGAACTCACTGATTGTTTCTTCATCAAGATATGAAATGCAGTCCCATAATAAGTTGAATCCTTCGTGTTGAACGAGATAAGCAGTCTGTCCGATCGCAAAATCCGGGGATGTTTTCACACTGTATAGACCAGTTTCTTCCAGAATGATCTTATTTCTGAAAGATTCAGCCTTCATGTTTTCCAATGTGGTCCAGGATTGACCAGTCGGGTTGACATATTGCCTCTCTTCCTCACAAATCATACAATGCTCTGGGATTTCAGACGTTTTTTCATACTGAACTCCACATGTTTTACAGATGTATTGTTGCATATGAAAACCTCCTTTTTGAAATATTGGAAATTATTACATTACCATTCTATAAAACGGTCTTTGCATTTGCAAAGGCACTCCATCATGTCATTCTGCTTCCGGATATTTTCCCATACACACATGTATCCGTTAAACGTTCTCCATCGACTGACAGGTCTTCATTTCGAAGGATTCCTTCCAATTCATAGCCGAGTCTTTCAGGAACCGCCCTGCTTTTGTCATTCTTGGATTCACATCTTATCTCGACTCTTTTTCCATTCAGCTCATTCAGAGCCAATTCGGTTAGCTTCCCGACCGCTTCAGCCATATATCCATTTCCACTCATCCTGGTGTCGATCCAATATCCGATTTCAAATTTCCGAACACTCCAATCAATATTGTGAAAACCTGTAGAACCGACGAATTCATCGGTATCTTTCAAAAAGATCAAATACCTTAGGCTTTCCCTGGTAATGAACTTGGCGTGTGCTTCACGGGTGTTCGTCTCCGTTTCTTCAACAGATGGGTTACTTCGGGCGAAGCCCAGCCACGGCTGTAATTCTGTTAAGGAAGCCTTGATCGCTGCATTGACTGCACGACCGTCACCCGGTTGAGGCATCCTTAGTTCCAGTCTTTCTGTTTCTATCATTGTAGGAACATCAATTAATACGGTATTCATTTCAAAACACTCCCCTGAATTAAATAAAAAACCCTCCTCCTAAAAGAACTGAATCTTACGGACGAGAGTCACCACCTCAGTTATCTTCATTGTACGATCCCAACCTTAATGGATTTTACTACACAACAGCTGCATAGACCATATTTTTACAATACATTGTTCGAATCGAATAAATTGGAAATATTATAAATTATTGAAATTATATGGTAAAATCTACTTCTTTGTCAATATACCTGGTATACTATTATTCACCTATACTAAATAGGCATAATACTCTATACTAAAGGAAAAAGATTCAACTGGAGGATGAAAATGACTCATCATACAATCACCACTTCCATTGGGGATCAATTGTTTGAAAGAAAATGGGAAATCGCCAACTCGATCTTCTCTGAACTTGCAACATCGTACCCCGACCTATATATAGAGGAAAGAAGAAATGACAGTCTGCCATATTTTGTTCAGCTCATTGAACTCATTGGGAATGGATTACTGAAAGGGGAAAGCTTTGAGAGTCATTCAAGGAACTGGGGAAAAGAGGTTGGAGGACTTGCTTGCGGTCAAGGAATCCCTCTCAATATGTCAATAAGTAAAGTCTCTTTGTATAAAAAAGCGATATTGGAAGATGTAATTCTTCAAAATGATGACACTCTGACAAAAGAGATCCTTCTGGAGATTACACATGATATCGACGAATCGTTCACAACGATGATTTCCGCTTTTTGTGAAGCGTATAGTGAATATGCAGATGAGCAGTTGAAGATCTCTGAGGAAAAATATCTTTCCTTATCTACGCCGGTCGTCCCCATCTTCTCAGACTTGGCTGTACTGCCATTAATAGGTCAAGTCGATGAAGTTCGTGGAGAAATGATGGCAGAGCATGTTCTTCTTGAGTGCAAAAAGCTTTCCATACAACAATTGATCATTGACCTTTCCGGTGTGTATGAAGTGAATCCGTTATTTCAACAAGGGGTCATGAAACTGATTGACAGCCTTAAATTACTTGGAATTGAACCAATTTTATCAGGCATGCGCCCCGAAATGAGTATCGAATTTGTGCAAATGGGAATTAATATTTCAACAATTAAAGTCTATCAAACACTTAATAAAGCAGTAGAAGCACATTAATTGCTTCTATTAACATGAAAAAGGACATCACAAGCTGAAGTCCTTTTTTATATGTATATGAGATACTTATCACAAGTTTATTAGCCGATCAGCCTGTTTTCCTTGATTTCAAAATAAGAAATGACGGCCTTCGTTCTTCATTTTTCAAACTTGGCATTAGATCGATCCCTTCCTTAGTGGGCAGGGGCTCCAGCATCTTTTCCAACATGAAACCATGATCGGTTAGCCCGTTAACCAAGGTCGGTATTGCCCTGTGATATTTGATCACTCCGTCTACATACCAATGCTGTTCCCGTTTCCCTTCTTCCCGGTAATGATCAAGTGCCCAGTGCAGCCGGTCCCCTTCTGCATTTTCCCACCAATTTTTCATGTCCTTTCGGGCGGTTACGACCGGGTGCTCAGTTGAGTAGATCAACAACCCGCCAGGCTTTAAAAAGGAATGGAGATTTTGGATCAAAGATTCATAGTCTTCTATATAATGGATCGCAAGTGAACTTACAATCAAATCGAAAAGTTCTGATGGAAGGGATAGATCTTCAATCTGACTGCAAACGTATGTAATATTCTCGTCTCTATTTTCTACTAATGCCCTGGAGATCATCTTTTCAGAAATATCCACCCCTACGACAGCTGATGCACCCATTTCAATACAGTATTTCGACATCCCGCCGGTTCCGCATCCAAGATCCATTACCCTTCTCCCTTTCAGATCTGGAAGCGTATCTTTCATTGCAGGCTGTTCAAGGAAATCATTATAGGTCATTTTGGAATCGCGCAAATTCATATAACCTTCAAAAAATGTGGGATTGTCATAAATATTTTGCTTCATGGTTCTCCTTCTTTCTTTTATTTAATCATTGGCATTCAAATACATCGACCAGGTTCAATAACCCGCTTCATCTGATTCCTATCAAAAGTATGGGCGGGCTTAGTACCCAGTATTTCCATTTTGCCACTCTGGATTTTCAGACCGGTCTCTTCACTCAGGGCTATGACAGGCTTACGGTATGCCTGAATAAATTGATGGATCAACGGGTCATTTTCTTCCTCGTAATGAAACCAAATCGAAAAGTCATCTAGAAAAGACAATCCAGCTCTCGTCTTGAGGTGGACATCATTATCATCCATATGGGTGCAAGTTGCTATATGACTGCCCATGACAATCGCACCTGCACTGCCGCCGTAAATCATGCCGCCTTCTTCTTTGAAAGCGGACAAGTGAACGTGGAAATCCGATTGAAGAATGGTATGCATTAAACTGAACGTGTTTCCACCCCCTATATACACTGCAGAGTATCTCTTAAGGTCTTCCATAGTCTTCCCCTTAAAATCCACCCACATCGTAATGTCTTGAACCCCCAAAGGTGCAAACACACTCTTAATCCACTCATAACACGCCTCATACGAGATATCACCCGGGTCCATAGCCATCGGCAAATATAATAACGACTTCCCCCCGGCCAACTCACCAGCAAACTCCCTATCAATCGCCAACGTCTGCTCCCTATCCCCACCGCCAGAAAGATACAAAGCACCCAATATAACCACCTCTTCCTATTGGAGGGACGGACCTCCAATTTTCCCCACCTGATTCCCTTAATGATAGCCATAATCAGGGTTCGTTCCATCATCTATCATTAATTTGGAGGTCCGTCCCTCTTAATCCTTGAACAAGTATTCAAAAATCATCGGCACCCTTTCTCTCCATGCGATTTCGTTGTGCTCCGCACCATCAATTATTTCAAAGCGGCAGTCCTGAACTTTTTCTTTGAGTATACGGTAGACATCCCTGCTTGAATCGATGTAGGTCAAATCATCAATGGTTTCTGTATTTTCTTTTGTGCCGATATCCATGTAAAAACGTTCCACCTGTGATAGGTCACTTTCTTTGATCAAGTCCTCGATTTCCAATTGATTGAACCAATAAGCAGATGAAATGGATGCTGCTTTTCTAAAAATATGAGGATACATGCACGCGGCATAGGTCGATATCAGTCCACCCATGGAACTTCCAGCCATACTTGTTTCTTCAGGATTCGTCCGGTACGTACGATCGATGAGGGGCTTTAATTCATTTACGATAAATTCGATATACTCCTTGCCCTCTCCCCCTATCGACGTGCGATCTGCTGAAAACACATCAGTCATTTCCGTACTTTCCCACGGCCCATATTCGTCCAACCTTTTTAATCCATCATTGCAGTCAATCCCTACTACAATAAGATCCATCTTTTCCTTATCTAGATACTCTCCGATTCTCCATGCCATTCCATATCCAGCATCTTCGTCCCGGTAAAGATTTTGCCCATCATGCATGTAAAGTACTTTGTACCTTTTGTTTTCCATTTCATGATAATCATCTGGTAAATACACACGCACTTTTCTCTTGCGATTGAAAGGTGTTATGTTTACTTCAAAATGCTCATACATACGTTTATCTCCTCTAATGCTTTTTATGTAAAGTGTACCATGAATAGTAGAATATGGGTCTATGTATTTTGGAATGGAAAAAGAGAAAGGGAATGAAGTAGTCAGATCATTCATGTCCAATCCATTAAAAAGGTGCATCTTCTCTAAAGAAGTGCACCCGATAACCATTCCTTATTCACTTTCACTTCGATTATATGAGCTTTCAGGGAGCGTATCCCAGAAAGATGTATCCACCTCTTCAATGGAGCCATCAGCAATCGCCTTTGCCGTCGCCTCTAAACTAATGACCGCCTGCTTTATAAGATATCCATTGCTCTTCTGCCCGAGGACATAATCCTCTCTATAGTGATCAGCCATCCCCCTCATCTCAAAAAGGAGGGTCGCAATCCCGTATTCAGCCGCAAGTCCATTTCGGCTAATCGTTTGAGCGGAACCGCCAATGTATTTAGAGAGGGTCCCGAATCCGCGGCTTTCAACCGTGTTATATAAGACTGCACCAAGCTGCTTTGATTTTTCTACGACTTCGGGATCTACTTCTTCATTAGTCGGATATAAAATGGAACCGGAGACAAGCTCGTCTGTATCTCCGAGAGTGGTTTCTGCACCTTGATGATGAAGGTCAATCATGTAATCAGGCATATATTCTTGGAGGACGTTTTCATGAAGAGCCCTCGTTTCAGGCTGATTTCGATCGACATGATCACGATTCAAATCCACCCCATTCGCATTGTATCGTGTGTGAGTGCCCGCCACATAATCATCCAACGAAAAATCCACGTCTCCTTCTGCCCCATCTACATTTAAGCGGGGAACAACCAAAATGTTCACGTTTTCAAGCAATTCGTTCACTTCTTTTGAGTTCGATGTCAGCTGCTTGATAAACTGAAGAGCTCCTTCAGTCGTCAAGGTTTCATTTCCGTGCTGCTGAGTTAAATAAAGGACTGTCGGATTATCCTCATTGTTCCCGAATTTTGCCAGGTAAAGATCTCTGCCTTTGACAGACTGTCCGAACACTTCCAGTGAAAGAGCATCTGATTTCTGATCCAGATGTTGCAGCATGTCCGCCATTTCCTCGTAACTATGAAGACGCTCGTTTTTAATCGTCTCGTTTCCTTTATAATCTGGGCCATCCGCAAGAACCGATACTCCCGGGGCAGTGTAGGATATTCCTGACGCCACCAACACACTTGAAAGAGCACCAATCATTAGTTTCTTCTTCATTATGTATTCCTCCTCATATATTTCGTCTCTCTCATATAATTAGAGGTTAAAAGATCGAAACCCTTTTCCAATTATTAAAATGAAACAATGGGACCGAGTTCCGGAATGATGTATAGATAATCAGCCCTATCATTTTCAAAAAATGTTTACTTTTGTCAAACTATTGAAGCGAGACGAATGGTTCAGTATCTCTTTGTCTGTATTCCACAAAAAAAGAGAAGCCCACTATCAGCAGCTTCTCTAAACTCCTATTCTCCCTTTTCACTGAGCAAACACCTTACCTGTTGAATCGACATAAATCGTCTTGATGATAGTTCGATTAAACTTATTTTTGTTCTTTTTCCCATCTAAATCAATGGTTATATTATAAACCCCTTCTCCGAGCTCCGGCAGTTTTAACGAGCCATTTTTGGCTTTCACATTATGCTCTTTCAACTTTCCATTTTTATAGTATTCCAGTGTCATATCGTGAATCAGATCAACCTTTTTGTCCTTTTTATTCAAAATGATTTCATCCTGGACTATTTTCACTTCTACGCTATCATTCAATACACTGTCAAAGGAAACGACCATAAGGTATTTTTCAGGTGATGAAGGGTGTGATTCCAAGATCCACTCACCAGATGCGGGTTTTTGGATCGTAATGGTGTGATGATAAGCCCCATTGAAATATTCACTGTCGTCTTTTTTCACTTGGAAAGAAGAAGACATTTCCCCTGAGGGATCTTTCAAAGCCAATTGAGAGGAAGAGCTATCGCTGATCCAGTCAAAGGTGACCGACTCTGCACCAGCTTCAACCATGACTTTTTCTACTTTCTTTCCACTGGTTTCCCCTCCTTTGATATACGAACCTGCCTCAGTGTTGAAGGACTCCTTACTTAGAGTATTTGAACCCGTTGAATTTATGGTGGTTTCATTCAAGTAATCCTTAAATAGATTGAATGTAGACGATCCCTCCTTGATATTGAAATGATTCCAGTCCCCAACCCTCAATTCTGTGGCATAAGACAGTCTTGAACTATTGACCGTAACCGCCCCGTCATTGCTTCCATAAGGTCTCAGATATAATCCACCCCAGTACAAGGAACTTCCAAAGCTCCCCCACTTCGTCCCTCCGAACGTATAGATCGGATTTTTATTGACATTAACATGCTGATCGGTTTCGGAGCGGAAATAAGCCATATACCCTGTTTGTAATGAGTAGGTGGCATCATTCTTATTGCCAAGGATGCCAGCAAGCCAACCCGCCCAACTGCTATAAGCCAAGTCCGCCAATTGGGAGCCGTGATGAGGTGTAGAAAGGGTGATCACTCTTGACACATAAGGAAAGGCACCATAGTGAACGAGAGCAGATTGAGTATCGATTCCTCCTTTACTGTGGGCGACAACCACAACCTTCTCTCCGTAGTAATTGTAAATCTCTCGTATTTTTTGCGCCAGGAGCGCGCCGTTGTCCCACATATTCTTTGTAGGATACAAATCGATAAAAGCGGTTTCATATCCATTTTGGTAGGCAGTGTCGTACATATTGTTTTCGTTCCACCATGTATTGGAAGAGCTGTTTAAACCATGAACAAAAAGGATCGGTTGCTTAGATGGAGCCACATATGAAGGGGTTGTACCTACATACCACTGCCCCGGAACTCCAGAAGGATCATCATTTCCGAAAGATCCCGCCTGACTCCAGGATGGCAGGAGTAAAAACAGTGCCAAAATCGTCATACTAATCTTTTTGATCATATCCTCTCTCCTTTACCGCTGAACTAAACCTGTAAAGTATATCGACACGAATCAGAAGATATGCCCGGTTTAAGGAATATGTGAAGAAAGATCTAAAAGGTGGTGGGAGATTAGTAAGAATGACTCAGATGGATAATTTAACTATTTGATAGGCAACCATTCCACTCATATTAAGCTTGTGTAAATGTGTATGTTCATTCTTTTATTATCGGAAAACCTATGCTATAGTATGAGCAATTGATATCGAATATCGATATCGAATATCGATATTAAGCGGAGGTGTTTCAGTGGAAGATAAAGTATTACGGAAACTATTCCTCGGTTTCATTCAAATACACATTCTTCATCATGCCAAAGAGGAGCCCATTTATGGGACATGGATGCTGGAGGAACTGAGAGAGCATGGTTATAGCATCAGCTCGGGTACTTTGTATCCGATCCTGCATTCGATGGAAACCGACGGACTGTTAATAAGAGAAGACAAAAACGTGGACGGAAAAATCAGGAAGTACTATTCCACAACTGACAAAGGAAGTGCAGTTCTGATTGAGGCCCGTAACAAAGCGTTCGAGCTTTTTAAAGAAATCAAAGATTGATAAGAAGGTGAATAATCATGAAATCAGCATTGAATCTTAAAACACTATTGGAAATTCTTATTATTTCAACCAGACTTGGCTTCACCTCATTTGGAGGACCGGTTGCCCATCTTGGTTATTTCCATGAAGAATATGTTCGCAGAAGGAAATGGATGGACGAAAAAAGCTATGCCGATCTCGTTGCCCTTTGTCAGTTCCTGCCTGGACCGGCAAGCAGTCAGGTGGGGATGGGTATAGGCATTATGCGCGCAGGGGTGCTTGGGGGTATGGTTTCTTTTCTTGGATTCACTCTTCCTTCGGTCGTTGCATTAGTACTCTTTGCCCTCTTCCTTCAGGGGCTGGGGGTAACGGATGCCGGGTGGATACACGGATTGAAAATCGTTGCAGTTGCAGTAGTCGGTCATGCGATCTTAGGAATGGCACAAAAGTTGACGCCGGATTTAAAGAGAAAAGCCATTGCTCTATTCGCTCTGGTTGTCATTTTGATGTGGCAGACCGCCTTCTCCCAAGTGGTCGTGATCCTTTTGTCTGCTCTTATCGGCTTCCTACTTTATAAACATCATTCTTCAGATCAGGAAGCAAGAGTGAAGATCCCGATTTCCCGCAGATTAGCGGTGATTTGCTTATCGATATTCTTTGGATTATTGATTCTCCTTCCGATTATCCGGGAAGCAACCACATTGGAATGGGTGGCTCTCTTTGATAGTTTCTATAGATCCGGGGCTCTGGTCTTTGGTGGAGGGCATGTTGTATTACCGTTGTTGGAACGTGAATTTGTCCCGACAGGGTGGCTGACTGAAGAACAGTTCCTAGCAGGGTATGGCGCAGCCCAGGCAGTTCCGGGTCCCCTTTTCACCTTTGCCGCTTATATTGGGGCTGTTATTAACGGATGGAAAGGTGGGATGCTTGCGACGGTTGCCATTTTCCTTCCTGCATTCCTGTTGATTACAGGGGCCTTGCCGTTCTGGGATTCCCTTCGCCAGAATCCAAAGATAAAAGGCGCATTGATGGGGGTGAATGCAGCAGTCGTCGGGATTCTGATAGCGGCTTTCTATCACCCGATCTGGACATCCTCGATCCTTGCTCCTGTCGATTTTGCTTTAGCGGCTATTCTGTTCAGTATGTTGGTGTTCTGGAAGCTGCCGCCTTGGATGGTGGTAGTTACAGGGGCACTAGGTGGTCTTGTAATCAAGATGATGTAGTAAAATACAGAAATGAGCCAGGCAATCAACGCCTGGCTCATTTCTTCTGTCTTTCCCACGTAAGAGAAACTTATCTTTTAATAAACCGGTACGCCAGATAAGCAATATATAAAGGCGTTGCAATGTAAATTAAATAAGGAAATTCTTCATATGTCCCCTTGAAGATGACATACAATAATGCCCCTATAAAGATTGTCACAATCGTCCCGTACTTAGGTAATGGAACTTCTTTCAGACTCGGTATCCTGATCCTGCTCACCATCAGAAAGCACATCGCCGTAAAAATGACTGTTGTCACGATATTAGGAATCCAGTTACCGAACAACGTTAGAATCGCTAGGATTCCACCCGCAGCGGTTATAGGGACTCCCACAAAATAGTGAAGAGATGATTTCGGCGGACTTGTGTTGAATCGTGCGAGACGGTACGCACCGAATAAAGGGAATAAACCAGCCACTATGAACCCCAATAGTCCAAATTGAAAAAAGTATGTATAATACACAAGAAATGATGGTGCAACCCCGAAGGTCACGATGTCCGCTAATGAATCCAACTCCTTACCAAGAACACTGTCTGCATTTAGCATCCTCGCAAGCCTGCCGTCCATACTGTCGAGCATCATGCCTATAATGATTAAAACTGCTGCATTTTTAAATTGCCCATTTGCTGCAAATCCTATGGATAAGAATCCGCAATATAAGTTCCCCAAGGTCACCATGTTGGGGATTTTTTTCGTTAGTTTCATTTTTTGTCCTCGCTCTGCCAAATATTCTATTAGTATTAGAATACCATTTTATTCATCTTCATAAAGCCGTGTCATAAAAAAAGTTCAATAATTCCTATAAAATACCCCATTTTCAATTTACAAACTTCAAAATTAGACATACTATAAACAAGGATGATAATAACACAATTATATGAATTGCATTCTAATATTATATGGTGATGATCAAATGATTAGAAAAAAACTAAGAGAATTAAAATGCCTGACTTTAAAACTATTGAGGCTTAAGGATAATGCTCATAGCATCGCTTTGGGGTTCACGGTTGGCTTATTGATTAATTTCGTGCCTTCCTTCGGTATCGGTCCTATCATTTCTACAGCAGGGGCAAAGATATTCAAAGGAAACCCGTTCGCCGGTTTAGTTGGCGGGGTCTCTTTAATTTGGGCTTTCCCTTTCTTCTTTTACTTGAACCTTGTGGTAGGACATCTCTTCTTTCCGCTTGATTCCTCGGGTGATGCAGTAGGGGTCGGATTGCAAATAGGAAAAGCCTTCTTTACAGGTATGATGATCAATATTCCCTTATGCGGGATCCTGACCTATGCCATCATGAATTCTGCCGTTAAAAAATACCGGGGGACATTGCTGACATTTGTTCAAAGAAAGTGGAACGTATAACCTTCCCTCTTTTGCAGATTCAGGTGTCAATTCCACTCTATTACTTTCAAATATTTGAAACTCTTTCACGGATTCATTCGTATATATTTTTATAATGTATTCTTACTTATGAATACCACATTTTATTCTATTTCATCTCGCACTTTGTTATAATTTAACTATCACAAGTCGAGCATAAAATGAGAAAGAGGAGGATTGAAATGACTGGAACCATAGCTGTAATCATGATTTTTTCCATCCCCATCCTTGGTATCATTACAGACCATTTCCAAAAACAATCCAAGCTGAAACAAAAAATGATAGAAGATGAACTCGAACTTGAAAAACTCAAACATGAAAATTTTGTCATAGAAACCCAAAAAATGAGGCTTGAATTAGAAAAAATGAACCTCGAAGATCCCAAGGAGAAGACGCATACGATTTGAAGATATGCAGTGAAAGAGCCGGTCACATAGTGGCTGGCTCTTTTCCATGATTATGTTAAATATTCCTCATCAAGGGATGGGTTGAGATACCTGGCCATTCCCGTCTTCAAACTTTTCATGCCGTGCTTTCTATAAAAAGCTTCATTGCCCGTAGTCGAGATCAATAAGACACAAGACACATCCGCCAGTTGTTCTAATAAGTCCTTCATAATATGAGATGCAATCCCCTTGCGTTGATAATCACTGTGGACGACCACATCATAGATCGTTGCATTGAAGACACCATCCGTCAAGGCTCTTCCCACTCCCACAATACGCCCTTCTAAAATGGCCAAAGATACGATATCACTTCTGTGAAATATTTTGTATATCACCTTGTTTGTATGCTTTTTCCAGCCTACCGAATGGTAAACCTCTTTCATTTCATCCAGCCTATCCGGTTCGAATCGGTTCAGGATTCTAACTTCCACCGTCAACTCCCCTTTATTTTCTGTTATTACTTGACTGTTTCCTTTTTAAAACACGAGTAGGAATTCCTTCACTGCCCCATTTCCGCTTTCAATTTTTGAATGACATCACTCACTTGAAGTACTCCCACGTTACCCTCCTTCCTTTTTCTGAGTGACACCGATTGTTGCTGGATTTCTTTATCCCCTATCACCATCATATAAGGAACTTTCTGCATCTCGGCTTCCCTGATTTTCAGCCCCATTTTCTGAACGCGATCGTCCATTTCCACCCTGAATCCTTCTCTTTCAAGCTGTGATTTCACTTCTTGGGCATACGGGATATGAGCTTCAGCTATAGGAAGGATCTTCACTTGATGGGGAGCCAACCAAAGGGGGAAATCTCCTCCGAAATGCTCAATGATAATGGCCATGAACCGTTCGATCGATCCATAAATGGCCCGATGAATCATGATCGGTCTCTCTACCCGGTTATCTTCACCGATATATTCACACTGGAATTTTTCAGGCATTTGAAAATCAAGTTGAACCGTTCCGCACTGCCAGCTTCTACCCAGACAATCCAGTATGTGAAAGTCGATCTTCGGTCCGTAGAAGGCTCCATCTCCATGATTGATATGATAATCGACGCCCCTTTCTTCTAATACTCCTTCCAGGTCCCCTTCCGCTTGATTCCATAGGTCAACTGACCCCATAAAATCTTCCGGTCGAGTTGATAGTTCGACTTTGTATTCGAACCCGAATTTTCCATAAAAACGATCTATGAGATCGAGAACTTTATGGAGCTCTGCACGAATCTGATCTTCCCTTACAAACAGATGGGCATCATCTTGAGTGAATGAACGGACCCTCAGTAATCCGCTTAACGACCCTGAAAGCTCATGACGATGAACCAACCCAAGCTCTCCATAACGAATAGGTAATTCCCGATAGCTTCGCCGCTTACTTTTATAAATCAGGACAGCTCCAGGACAGCTCATTGGCTTAATGGCATATTTCTGATCATCCACCTCTGAGAAATACATGTTTTCATGATAATGATCCCAGTGACCCGACTTCTCCCATAATTCCTGTTTCATCATGATGGGTGTCCTGATTTCCTGATACCCTGCCTTCAGGTGCTCCTTTTTCCAAAATTCCTCCAGCTCATTCCGCAAGAGCATCCCTTTTGGTAAAAAAAACGGCATCCCTGGTGCTTCTTCCATGGAGATGAATAATTCCAGCTCTTGACCCAATTTCCTGTGATTTCTTTTTTCCACCTCTGATTGAATAGACATGTCTTTTCCTCCTTGAAATTTTGTATATAAAAAACCGCACCCATCCCTAACCAAGGGACGAATGCGGTCGTGGTACCACCCTAATTCCGAAGGCCAAAATTCAATTGGTCCTTCGCTCAAAGTTGATAACGGTTTTCCCGATTATGGATACTGTCATTTCCCCATAATAGCTCCGAGGTGGTAAGTCATTTTCCTTTCTTCAGGGCTTGCAGCCAGGTGACCCTGTTCTCTGGTAAGAAAGTGGAAATGATTCGTGTCCTCTTCATAGCGCACAGCTTCATTCAATTAAAAAAACCGCACTCATCCCTAACCAAGGGACGAGTGCGGTCGTGGTTCCACCCTAATTTCGAAGTGTAAATAAAACGCTTCGCTTAAGAAAGATAACGGTTTTCCCGATCATGGATACTGACTTTCCCCATGATAGCTCCGAGGTGGTAAGACATTCAATCCTCTTCAGGGCTCTCAGCCGGTGACCCTGTTCTCTGATCAAGAAAATAGTGAATGAATCATGTCCTCTTCTTTGCTTTCGTATAGTATATTCTCATTCTGATAAAAGTGTTATTGAAATTATATGGGAGTATTTTCTACCTGTCAAGGATTCATTATACAAAAATCAGTAAAATAATGGCCACAAGAACCAGACGGTAAATGGCAAATGGGATTAACCTGACTTTATTGATCACTTTTAAGAAAAAGCGGATTGATAAATAAGCAAATAGGAACGCGCTGATGAATCCAACAAGTAAGAAAGGCATGAATTCAGCATTAAAATACATCCAGTTTTTCATAAGGGAAAGAGCGCTTGCACCCAACATGATCGGTACAGCCATAATAAAAGTAAAATCAGAAGCTGCACGGTAGCTTAATCCAAGCAATACACCACCTGATATGGTAGAACCAGACCTTGAAAAGCCCGGCCATAACGACAGACATTGTATCAGGCCGATCAATAACGCTTTCTTGTGGGTGATCTCATCAACGGTCTCCTCCGCCTGTACCTTTGGCCGGAACACATCGGCAGCGATCATAAGGAAAGCGCCTATGGCTAACCCTGCAAGTACCGTATTTAGTGAAAAAAGATGTTCATCGATGTAGTCTTCAAATAGTAAGCCAAGGATGACTGCCGGGAGCAATCCGACCAATATATGTGATAGTTTTAGTTTTGATGATCTTTTTTCTTTACGGGAACTCAGTCCCAGTAAATCCATGAATCTGTCCCGAAACACGATGACTACCGCAAGAATGGATCCAAGTTGAATCACTACTTTAAACGTATTGGCAGGATACTTCCCCAACACTTCTTTGGATTTGATCAAGAGGTCGTCCACTACGATCATATGGCCTGTAGAGGATACAGGAGCAAACTCCGTCAACCCTTCTACCATACCGAGAATAAAGGCTTTAATCAGTATTACAAGTTCCATGAATATGTTCTCCTCTATTGAAGATGATATTTTTTACTGACTCGCTGGAAGATTCCTCATTGAATGTTCTGAATCTAATTAAAACGAGTACTTTCTTCCTCGCAATCTAGATAATAGTACTACAAGGATATGTAGACGACAATAAGTATATATACATAACCCAGTACAGAAAGGATACAAAAAAGCACAGAACCGGGAATGATTCCGAGTCTGTGCAACTTACATGGAGCTTTCATATCACTTTAGGTCAATGAATGTCTTTTTTCTTAAACCTCCCACCCCTTACCTCTGCGATATCCGCTATCGCCAGAAACGCGGAGGGATCATGCTCAGCCACGATGTCCTTCAACTTTGCCTCCTCAAGTCGTGTGATGACACAGAATATAACCTTTTTGTCGTCTCCTGAAAAGGCACCTTCCCCTTTTAAATACGTTACACCCCTGCCTAACCGATGAAGGAGTGCGTCTCCAATCTCTTCGTAATTCTCACTGATGATCCAGACGGATTTAGATTCATCCAGTCCTTTTATCGTAATATCTATAAGTTTAAATGCAACATAATAAGCCAATAGAGAATACATGGCCCTATCCCAGCTGAATACAAATCCTGCACTGGCTAAAATGAATAGATTCACAAACATGATGATTTCCCCAACAGAGAAGGGAAGCCTTTTACTTGATAGGATAGCAAGGATTTCAGTTCCGTCCAGGGAACCCCCGTATCGGATGACCATCCCCACCCCTATGCCGAGAACGATGCCTCCAAATAAGGATGCTAACAGAATATCTTGTGTAAATGCTGCAACCGGATGTAGGAAGGTTGTAGAAATCGAAAGAATGATAATGCCATAAAGCGTAGAAAATGCGAAGGTTTTACCGATTTGTTTATAACCGATGAAGAAAAAGGGGATGTTCAGGATAAAGATAAAAAGTCCCAGCTTAATGCCCGTTATGTGGGATAGCATAATGGAAACGCCGACAATCCCTCCATCGATGACCTGGTTGGGAACAAGGAAAATCTCAAGACCGACAGCCATGATCATAGCTCCTATAGTAATCAGGAACGCTCTCTTCACCACTTCTTTTAATGGGATTTTCTTATGCATGACCTTCACCTGCTGCCGTTGATGCAAGACCTGTCCTTCCATCATCTTCACTCCTCCTCATGGGGATACTCTATCAGAACGGCCGAACTACCCTATGCACTTGGCAACACCCACCTATGTATCATACCCCTTCATCCACTTCCCGACAAATAAGCCTCTATAACCTATATATTCGATTCTCCCTGCTAAAATACCTGCTTATAGAGAGGGACGGACCTCGGAATAAGTCACATTTAGGACCTCAAACTTGCTTGTAACATGCTTCACCACTACATTTCATCATCATGATTGCTTAAAAATTCAAGGGATTTAAAGGTCCGTCCCTGAAATTTGACTAATATGGAGAAATAAAGTATTTTTAATATTTGTATGTTCGTGTGTTATCAGACAGGGAGCCTTTGGTGTTCCTTTAGTCAATTAGTTTTGGGGGCTTTTCTTTGATTACATTAATCAAAACTTTATTGGTCAATATTACGATATTATTTTCTTTTACCTATAATGCAAATGTTCTATTTCCCTTTAAAGAAAAACAGGATTCTATTTTCAAACATAAAATCACATATGGGTTAGTTGGATCATTTGGAGCACTTTTGTGCATGTTGTATCCCATCGAAACGCTTGGGGCCACCCACTTTGATTTACGAATGATTGCAATCCTGATTTCAACCATCTATGCAGGTTTATTATCAGGTTCCATCGTTCTCGGGTGTGTCATCATTGTCCGTTATTTAATCGGAGGTCCGTACGTTGGAGTGGGTATCGCCGTTTCAGTATTGGCTCTCCTGATGGGAATGATCTTTCGTAAGATGTTGTTGAAGACACAGTACAAATTTTTAGGAAGCACACTTATCTTTCTGATCCACTCCATTTTATACATCACGATTATTAACGTGTATATTCCAATTCTGCATTTGCCGTTTTATATTATTTATTTTTCTGTATTTTATTTTACTTTTCTCTCCCTAGTGTTTATTATCGAGCACTTGATTCGAACGAATAAACAGATTGAAGAAATGGTATATCTTGACAAACTGAATATGGTTGGACAGATGGCGGCTTCGATCGCTCATGAAATCCGTAATCCCCTTGCAACAGTAAGAGGTTTCATACAGCATCTAAGCGAGGATTCACAGGATAAGAGGTTAAAAAGGTACTCCCCCCTCATCCTTAATGAATTGGATCGAACGAACAAAATTATCACAGACTACCTGAGCGTAGCAAAACCAAGCGGGTTTCAACTGTCAAAGCTTAACATTGAAGAGGTCATCGGGGATTGTGTGGATCTGTTAAGACCTTTTGCAGCCTACTCCAACACTTCCATCGTATTTCACAGAAACGGCTCCCATCATATTAAAGGTGATGAAGACCATTTGAAGCAAGCCATCATGAACGTTATTAAAAATGGAATCGAATCCATTGAGAATCAAGGTGAAATTTCAATCACACTAAAAGAAGACCCCTTCTCCCGCTCTATTTATATCAGAATCTCGGATAACGGAAAGGGGATGACCCCGGATGAGTTAAAGAAAATCGGCTTACCCTTTTATACAACGAAAACCAAAGGAACAGGATTGGGTAGTATGGTGACAAATAAACTTATCCGTGAAATGGGCGGAATGATTGAATATGAAAGTGAAGTGAAAAAGGGGACTGTGGTAAGAATCAAACTGCCCCTTCTTCCTTAAATATGAAACTTTGAAAAGAGCCTGGGCCCCAAGCTCTTTTCTTATGGTGTTTTTCACCCTTCTCCCGCAAACTGTGATAAACTGATTTTATCAGTATTTTCCAACACTTATTTGAAAGAAGGAATCGAACAATGAACAAAAGATGGACGTTTCTTTTTGTCATGGCTGTAATCGTTGCATTTAGTATTGTTACGATTCTCAACAGACCAACGGAAAAAGATTTTGAAAGATGGCTTCAGGATGAGTATATGATCGATTGCAACGAAGATTGTTCTATCATCGAAATGAAAAGTGTGAATGGAGATATAACAGAGAGGATTAAATCCGATGATATAAGAGGCACCTATTCCCCCGGTCTGTTCACTTTACGTATAAGCAGACAGTATAAGAGCCTCGACGATCCCTTGCATATCATACATATCGATGTGATTGGTTTCAATGGTAGATTTTATCCCCTTCATACTGACGATGGAAGATAAATAAAGAATCACATATTTTGTTTACATAATAAAATTATAGTCATTATATATTGATTTTCATATCAAAAACCCCCCCGGCACCACTTCAGCCGGGGGGTTACATTGCTTCTATTCCAGAAATCTCAATAAGTCCCCATACAAAATGTCATCTGACAACCTCAACTCTTTTCTAACCGTTTGCTTAAATGGATCGCACAAGGTGTCACTGACAGACTCTTCACTCTTTTTATTGTAGCAGACATTATCCTGGAAAATGTACTTTTCTGTAATGAAATCCCCATCCCGGAAAATAACGGGATGATTTTCCTTTCGTGTGAATAGGCTATGACCAAATGAGAGAGCATTCTTTGTGTCTATGCCCATCAAATGAAGGACTGTTGCCCGGATATCGATCTCCCCTCCAATGGTGTCGATCGTCCTTGGGTCTTCTCCCGGAACATGGATGATCAGGGGAACCTGCTGAAGCTTGGCATGGTTGACAGGGGTATCCTTCTGCCCCAATAGCTCAAATACACCCGGTTCGTATTTCTCGGAAATCCCATAATGATCCCCATAAAGGACCACGACCGTATTCTTATACATCCCATTAGCCTTAAGCTTTTCAAATAATGTTTTGATTGCTTCATCCTCATAGCGGACCGTTGTGACATAGCGGTTTACAACATCTTCACCCGTAGAAGCTGTATCAATGAATTGATCATCTTCTTCCAATAAAAAAGGGAAGTGATTCGTCAGTGTAATGAGACGCGTATAAAAGGGCTGTGGAATCTTTTCGAGATGGGAAATGGTCTGCTCAAAAAAAGGAATGTCCTTTATCCCGTAATTGATCGAATTGTCTTCCGTTACCGAATAATCCCGCTTTGAAAAATAACGGTCGTACCCCAGGGAATCATACATCATTTCCCGGTTCCAAAATGTCCGATTATTCCCATGAAAAACGGCTGCATAGTAATCTTTCTTCCTTTTCAGCATATGTGGAAGGCTAGCGTAGGTATTATCCGGTTTTCTCACAAAAGCTGATCCGCTTGATAATGGGTACAGCCCGGTATCGATCATGAACTCGGCATCCGACGTTTTCCCTTGTGCCGTCTGATCGTATATATTACTGAAGTAAAAACTGTCCTTTATCAGGGAATTCAAAAATGGGGTAATTTCTTCTCCATTCACTTTTGTATTGATAACGAAGTTCTGGGTGGATTCCATGCTGACTAAGATCAGGTTTTTCCCCTCAGCAACCCCATATAAGTCAGAAGGATCTTGCTTTGTTGATTGAGTATACTCCATGGATGCCTTGGTGTCGGATTTGCTCGCAAGCAGATGGGAGAATGGGTTCGTTGCGGCAATTCCGATGTCAAACATATGATAATTATAAGGGCCAACGGATTTAACCATTTGTTCCCTATCATAGGACTCGGCAAATAAATAGGGGGACTTAAGTAATCCCATTCCGATGGAGAGCACCAATAGGGAGAGACTCATTACGATATATGTCAACTTCCATCTACGGGACAATGTGTCAGAAGCTGCCCTGCCTTTCTTCATCATCCATCCTGCAATGATGATATCGACCAATAAGAGGAAATCCCACGGACTCATCAATTCAAACGTGCTTGGTCCGATGCCCCCAACATTCTTAAATTGAAAAAGAATGGGGACCGTTACGAAATCAGAATAAAATCGAAAGTAAAGAAGATCGCCATAAAGGAGACCGGTCGCAATCCCCATAAAAAGGACAACAAGGATTGTCTTGATCCTCTTAAAGAAAAAAAAGCTGAATCCGATCAATATCATTATGGAACCAACCGGATTCAATAATATGAGCAATACGTCCAGAAATGTCTCTACGTGAAGATTGAACCCTATCAGGGAGACCAGAACGGTTTTGATCCATAGGGAAAGCAGGGCAAACCCAACCAGTTTATTTGTCTTAAAAAGCAAAAAGAAATATTTCATCTTACTCATTTCACTACCTTTGTTCCGATCATACTGTTATATTCTCTGATGAGCATTGTCATGGCATTCAAAACCTCTCGTTCATTGTGTTCACCCATGAGTGCCACCTGCACCCAATTCCTTTTGATCAAATATTCACTTTCATAACTTAATAAGATACCCCTCCTTTTGCAGGCATCGCCGAATTGTCTACTACACTGTTCCCTATTTAGTGCAATGGTAATCACACCGGGGGTATAATCTTCACCCCCGAGAATTTGAAAGCCTCCATCGATCAACAATCGCCTTACAGCTTGAGAAGTGTTAAACATGCCAGGATAGTCAATCAACTGGAGGGCTTCTTTTAAAGCGACCAGTAGATTTGAAGAATGCGTATAAGGAACACTTCCATTCAAAGCATACATACCCACATCCAGATATCTGGGAATTGAATCATTTGGTTCGATTATTTCACGGTGAAAAATCAGGGCGAGTCCCGGATACGAGCCAAGTCCTTTTCCGCTGACCGAGGTGGCGAGAAACACGTTATTAAAATCGACTGGAATCGTTCCGACTGAACTGCAGGCATCGATACAAAGTTCTACATTGTATTTTTGACAGAGTGAAAGAATTTCTTCTATATTAAATAAATAACCTGTTGATGTCTCGCAATGAACCGTCCAAAGCCATTTTATATCGGGATCACATTGAAGGACGGTTTCGATTTCTTCCATCGTTATGTGTTCATTCCACTCCTTTTCGAGTGTGTGATAGGATAAATCGAATCGTTTACCATGATCCATCAATCTGCTGCCAAATTCTCCATTTGAAAGAATCAAACCTTTTCCCGGAATCCTTTTCAACTGAGCTGCCACCATATCATTCGCTAACGTTCCCGTTCCCACTGCCACCTGTACATGATTCGCACACGTCATATCACGTAAACTCTTTCTTACTACTTCCATTTCGTGAAGAAAGGAGCTGCTTCTATGAGAAGTTGGGTCCCTCTTGAATGCAGCCTCCACTTTTGAATGCCGCGGTACTGGACCTGGCAGGAAAGACCGGGTTCTTAGTCCACCGGTTTTACGGTTCATCAAGCGCTGAAATGCTTTTGTTGAATTCTCGAAGCTGTCACGTGTCAGGTACATAGGTTGAAACCTTGCTTCCTCTTCTCCCACAAGTTCAGCAAACGGAAGAAAGCCGATCCGCTTATAAAGTTTAAGCTGGCGCACCGTGCCGGAAATCAGTGCCAAAGTGAAGCCCTGCTCCAAACAATAGGACACGAGGCGGTCACATAATTGATAAAAGACCCTTGTACTTCTATACTCTTCCTTAACTGAAAGGAGCCTGACTTCACAAGGGACGGCCTGATCAGATAGATACTCATCCAAATTGCCCAGCTTTTGATCCAACGAAAAGGGCCGTTTCGACCTTACGGCAATCATCCCGACGACTTCCTCATCAGCTTTTGCAATCACATATGTATTCTCATCGTGAAATTTATCCACCAACATACAAGTATCATTTTCTTCGTGCTGAGGGATTTCTTCCACGAACGTTTGATAATTTAATGCGTATATTTGTTGAAATTCATTCGCTTCGCATGCAATTTTATATTGTAGAGTATCATTATTCATTCTCGTACCTCCTATGTTTCGACTGAATGATGAAATGATCGGTTATGGAACAATAGGACAATTATAAATAAAGCCCCGAGGCCTATAGATTTTGTGAATGAACCTTCAATCACAAAGGCAGTCAGCGGGATGGTACCCATTGAAAGAAAACCTGAGAATGTGTATCTCCTAGTGATGAGGTATGATCCGCCCATCATCATAGCGAAAACACCAATACTTAACGGACAGAGAAATAATGCTGAAGCCAAATAGGCTACAACCCCCTTTCCTCCGTGAAATCCGAGTTGAAGGGGAAACAGGTGTCCAATCATGATCGATAACGAGCTTATGATTAAATAGCCCTCCCCATCCGTCAGTATCGACGTGAAGGAAAGTGCCACTAAGACTTTACCTGCGTCTATAAGGAGAGTCAGTAAAAACCCTTTCTTCCCTGCCACTCTGCCTGCATTCGTTGCACCTACGTTGCCGCTTCCGATCTTACGAATATCCTTACCAGTAAACCATCTCACTACATAATAAGCGCCTGTGATGCTTCCCAAACCGTAAGAAACCAAAACGACCACACTTAAGATAATTAGTTGACTCATCAAACCTGCTCCCTGCTTTATATGTTAATAGACGAATGAAGACAAAGGAAAGTTTCATCTAATTACCTTTCACTCTTCCGATTCTTTTTAAAAAGATAAAAAGGAGCATAAAGAAGTAAAAATAATAAAAGACTCACCCCTTCGAGTGAAAGGAGATACCAGGGATACTCCCCTAAATAATCGATCGGGCTTGCGTTATACGGTTTATGCATGAGAAACATGTAATTAGCTCCAACCACTTTGTTAACTGCATACGCTATGACTGCGATTCCATTCAATGCTGCAAACGCCCTCATCAGGGACCCGAATGTCAATCTGTACCCTTCTATCCAAACCATGTACAAACATGATAGAACAATAGACAAATGGGCGAGAAAGAATTGAAAATACCGAAAATGGGGAAATCCAAAAAATAATTCAGGGGTGATAATGGCAATAAATGCCCCTGACATACTGGAAAAAAAACTAATTTCAAATATTCTATAATTGTTGCTGATAAGCATAATGGTACAAAGATATAAAGATAAAGAGCATAATTGAAAAGGTAAATTTATCGTTACATCCCACTGATCATTCAAACCATACCAAAACTGGAAAGACACTTCGCTTAATACGAGCAAAATAACCAGCAACCATTTCAACCAACTCTTCGCCATGCCCTCTAGACGATTTCTAAAGATAAATAAGCCCGCCATGCATCCTACAGAAAAAATGATCGCTGCCAAATGAGAACCTGAAAACAACTCAAACGGATACTCCTCATACCTGAAATTCAAAACCTCACGAATCAAAACCTCAAATCCCCCCAACCTACACCCATCTATACTATATTCTCCCAACACGCCTCCATTTCCTTTAAAGGGACGGACCTTGATTTTACCCCTTACTTTCCTGATCTAACGCCTTTTATAAGCCCTTCTTAAGGGACGGACCTTTCAACCCTATTACCCAGCATTCGGTATGTCTATTCCATCAACTTATCCTATTCCAAAAAAAGGAACAAAAAATCTCCCATTTCGATTATGAAATGGGAGATGCAAATTATTGAACCTTCTGCAGAAGGACCTGTTTATTATGAATAAAATCAAGCGCCAGCCGATTAAATTCAGTCGGCCTTTCAACATTGCAGACATGTCCGCAACCGTCAAGGAATACCTTCAAAGCTGAAGGATCTCCTTTTGTATCTTCATCAAGTGAACGGACAAACAAATGATCTTCTTTTCCTGTAATGTACAGTTTGGGGATATGTGAGGCCCTTTCCTGTACAGATGCATAGGTCGATTTCACATACGGAGTAAGCTGGTACCACCCAAGAAAATCTTTCCGTTTCATTTTCTTTGCTTCTCGAATAAATAACTTTCTTGAAATTCTATGATTTCTTTTGGGCATCATGACGTATGCGAATAATTTATATAACCACATGAATGGAATCATGCCTTTAATCGCATGTCCCGCCTGCAGCAATGTGTTTGATAATAAATTAAAACGAGTGATGCAGCCTCCAAGAACAGCCGTTTGCACCCTATCTGGAACTTGTTGCATCAATTCATGAATAACCACTGAACCAAGAGATATCCCGATAAAATGAGCTTGTCGAACCCCAATTTCATCCAGAACTTTTACGATCTCACGAACAATTAAATTGATTGTGAACGGCTCATTATAACTATCAACTCCTGGTGAATTCCCATGACCAGGCAAGTGAACCGTCACGACGTTATAATGTTTTTTAAAGGTTTCCATTTGTTTGCAGAAGATACTTGAGGTTCCTCCGATTCCATGAAGGAAAACCACATACTCTCTGCCGACTCCCTGATGTACGTTGTATTCTAGCATCCATTTCTCCTTATAAACAGCACAACCTACCAAAAACCTGGAATGAATCAGGTAATCGATCAAGCACCGTCTTCCTCTTCTTACATTCTCTCTAATAGGAAAACCGTATTTCCCAATCGAATCACATGATACTCTCAACGCTTTTGAAGCCTTACCTTAATGTTTCTTATATTCTATCCTATCCAGACGTTCTTTGTCATATAGAAACAAAAGAAATTCCGAACATTTTGTGATGAATGAAGGGTTACCGGTGGCCCTTATTTACTCAAGTCTTTCCGGTCATCCTGCTGTGGTGGCTGCTCCATCCACCCCCGCTCAATTAAAAGCTTGAGACCCGTCGCCCCATATTTCATGATTTCGGTCACAAACAGCATGTAATGAACGGATAAGTCCTTTCTCGTCGACATCGTGATGGCATGACACAATGTAGAAAGGCCGACTGAATTGGAAGATGAAATGAAAAACAACATTAGTTTTTCCGAAAACGGCGCGATAGTGGAGTCTGTCACTTCCATAGAGACAGGATAAGTGGGAAACGCGTCATCTTTTACTAGTACGTTATTGAATGTTGAAATTTGCTTTTCACTTAGTTTTTTCCCTTTTTTAAGATACTCTTTTACTTCTTTGTCTCTGGACGTTTGGATGAACCCCTTCAATAATATGATGCCAATACAATTCCGCTCAATCACAAAGAATAATTCGCTTAGTTCCAATGCATTAAGAGGTCTTGTTTCCCCTAGCCAGCTTTCTAATAAAGAAGGCTGATGGTCAATATATTCAATGGACTTGGGATAATTTATCTTTGGCGGACGATCATAGATCCCCTTTTCCAACATCAGTTGAAGTGATCGTTTATACAGGGAGAGAGCTTTCGTCAAGCACTTTTCGAAAAAGTCATACACATCGGAACGGGCAACTGAGCTTAAGATGGTCGTAAAGTGGCTGCTTGTAACCTGTCCTCCCCGATAAACAAAGCTGAGTACAAATATATCCGTGTATAGAGGCGGCGCAGACGTATCCACATCCTTTTCCGTGAAACCTGTGGGAATGGGGAATCCCTCCGAAACACATAGATTCTCGATTTCCCTCATTATTTCAACATTGGTTTTCAAGCTGTCTTCAATGAGGGAAATAATACTCTCATCTCTCAGGTACGTAAGAAAGTGCGTATAAAAACAATTCAGTGCCGAGGATTTAATGTACGTCGTCCATAAAGCGGAGATTTCTGATGTAGTCAATCTGATATCCTGTTGCTCCATCTGACGGCTCCTTTTCTTTTTGTTATAGTGTTTTCCTAATGTTGTAAATTATTCTGGCATCTTTGGACATACGTCTTTCGCCTCAGCTGTCATATTCCATTCATATAATCTTCACATACCCTTTTCATTCTTCTCCATTTCCATTCACATTCATTTTATATCCTTTAGATGAGCTTATATCAGAAGGGAAAAGATAAAATGAATACACTGGTTAGAAATATTTGTTTATCAGCAGCAATGATTGGAATCGGGGCCGGTACGGTTCAGACTGCCTCTGCACAATCAGGCCACCCACCGATGAATGACAACAAATTTCTGAACATAGCACACAGAGGGGGATCAGGTTACGCCCCAGAACACACGCTGCCATCCTATCAATTGGGTGACGAAATGGGCGGGGACTACATAGAACTTGATCTCCAAATGACGAAAGATGGCAAGTTGATTGCCATGCATGACGAAACACTTGATCGAACAACGAATGGGACCGGACTTGTTAAGGATTATACATTGGACCAAATCAAAGAATTGGATGCGGGTTCATGGTTCAATAGGATGTATCCGGATAAGGCTAAGTCAGAATATAACGGCCTTAAAGTACAGACTCTTGAAGAAGTCATACAACATTTCGGAAAAGACAAGCATTATTATATTGAAACAAAGTCACCTGACGTATATCCCGGCATGGAGGAAAAATTACTTAAGATATTGAAAGAATATAATCTGACTAGACAGAACGGCCCATCCAGCAGAGTGATCATCCAATCTTTTAGTGAAGCAAGCCTTCAAAAAGTTCATGACATGAATGCAAACATCCCTCTTGTCCAGTTAATTGATTATAAAAAGGATGCAACCATCACGGACGAGGAGCTTGACCATTATGAAGAATACGCCGTTGGTCTTGGAATGAGTTATAAAAAAATCGATGAAGCATATGTAGAAAAAGTACGGGAACATGATCTTCTTATCCATCCTTACACTGTCCTTGAAAAAGAAGATATGAAAAGGTTGATTGAGTGGGGAGTGACGGGAATGTTTACGAACTATCCTGATCGGTTAGAGGAAGTGTTAAAAGAAATGAAGAAGAAATAGTCAATGATTATAGAAGAGAGCTGCCATGATAGGCAGCTCTCTCTATTTATTTTTGCTTATATTCATATTTAACAAATAACGGAAGAAAAAGTGAAATAACAAACGCCATGAGAACGATAAGGCCGAATGTCAACGGCTTTGAAAGCCCTTGGGCAGGTGCGATTAATAAACCGAATACTACAGCAGGTACGATAATAAGGAGGGAAACAATGAACTTTGAAACAAAATTGATTGTATGCCTCTTTCCACAATGGCTGCACTCAATCGGTTTATAGGAACCCCAAATTGAAAACACTATCTCTTTCCACTTAAATTGATTACTACATACATTACATTTCTGCAAAACGTTGCCCCCTATATCAAACAACTACTTTTTCTCTAGTTTACCATTTTCAGCATGGGAGTAATAGATGATATTTGAGGTCCGTCCCTGGAAAAGATGTAGATACAAGCAGGGATTTTCACATTTTATTCGAATATTGTACTATAACACTAATTGGTAAGGAGTAACTGCGTTGATACAATCTTTCAAATTAAATGTTCAAACTTTTGGTCAAAAAATGCCCGTTTATATTTTTCAGGTCGATGACGTTCTTGTAGACACGGGGCCTTATAGTATGAAAAACGAAGTTCGTACCATTTTCAAAGAGCTTCCAATCAAGCGGGTCATCCACACCCATCACCATGAAGATCATACCGGCAATAGTGCTTGGATTGAACGATTTTATTCCCTTCCACAATGGATTCACCCCCTGGGAATCGATAAGTGCAATCATAGTACCAAATTGCCTTTCTACCGGGCGATGTTTTGGCATAACCGCCCTTCGTTTCATCCGAAGGCTCTTCAAGAGCCTACATTTGACACCGAGCACCATTCTTTTCAAATCGTTTATACTCCCGGGCATGCTGAAGATCATATTGTCCTGATCGATGAGGAAAAAGGGGTTTGCTTCTCCGGAGATTTATATTTATTTCATTCTCCCACATCTAATTTCTCGTTCGAATCGGTACCAGAACTGATTCGTTCCATAAACAAAGTCCTGACGTATTCCTTTGAAGAGGTGTATTGTTCTCATCAAGGCTACCTGAAGCACGGTAGAAAGCTGCTGGTAAAGAAAAGGGATTACCTTATCCGCCTCCAGGAATCTGTCACGAAAGCTCATCAGGAGGGGAAATCAGCCAAAGAAATACGGAAAAACCTTCTGCCGAAAAACAAACTGTTTCAATACATCTCTTTCTTTGAAAATTCTCCTACACATACCGTCAATTCGATCATCAAAGAAATATCCTAAATGAAAGGTCCGTCCCTCACAGAGGGACGGACCTTTCATTTACACATTTTCGATATGTGGAAGGCTTCGCCTGATATCAAACTTGTTGATGGTATCCACGATTCTTGTCGCGATGAATTGACACGCTATGGCGAATAGAATGATTTTCAGATCCACTACGATCCCTGTTAACAGTAATACACTGCCATTAATGGCGAATAACGTCTTCCCGGGTGAGTATCCTTTCAGCTTGGAAATGATTAAGGCTAAAATGTCCATGCCCCCGGAGGATGCACCCATCCTGAATAGGACTCCGACGCCAATTCCAAAAAGGATGCTTCCAATGAGAAGATCCACAAATACAAATGAAACAGTACCCGTCATCAATGGATCTGCCGCATCCACCACCACTGATGTGACTGTTACACAATACATGGTCCAGAAGGCATTTTCCTTCCCGAGCCACTTCACAGCTGCTCCCAGTAAACACGCGTTCATAACCCACAAAGTAACAGCAAACGGGACATGAAGTAAATAGTTTAATAGCACACTCACACTTGCTGCACCACCGGAAGGGATGAAGTGGGGAAACAAAAACACGGCCATAGCCAAACCTTGTATGGTTGATGCCAACCCTAAAATGACTGCTTTTCTCAACACACCCATATGTACATTGCTCCCAATTCTGTAAGAACTCTATTTCATAGTCTAGTAGCTCTTAAGAGAATCTGCAATACCTAATTACTCATGGAAGCATTGAATCTTGTACATATGAGAGAATAACTGCTTCATATCAATAACTGCCCTTCTTATCTGCCACCTTCCTTTCATGCTCAATCAACCATTTTTTCCGGTTAAGACCTCCCGCATATCCCGCAAGATCACCATTTGCCCTAATTACTCTGTGACAAGGTATGATGATGGCAAGTTGATTACATCCATTTGCCCTTGCCACTGCACGAACGGCGGCAGGGTGATCTATATTTTGGGCGACCTCGGTATAAGATCTTGTTTCTCCGATTGGAATTCTTTTCAGCTCCCTCCATACATTTCTTTGGAATGAAGATCCACTCATATGCACAGGAGTGGTAAACGCTGACAAGTTCCCGTTAAAGTAAGCATCCAGTTCCTTTTCAATGGAACGAAGTGGTTCTGATGAGCCCGGGATGATGGCTGACTTTGTTTTATGCCTCAACCTTTCCACTTCCCGTTCCAGTCCCCGTCTGTCAACAAACTCTAATAAATGAAGTTCCTTTTCATCAGAAATCCCGATCATCGGCCCAAGTTTGGTATCGATCCACGCTGTTTTCAACACAGTATTGCGTTCGGAGCAAGCCGGGGCTGAACCCATTATTTTTGAAAAAGCGTCTCTAAATCCGCTTGCTGATTCATAACCGGTTACATGTTGAGCGTCAATGACCTTGACACCAGATCTGATTTCTTTCATGGCCAGCCCCATCCTGCGGGCTCTCGCATATTCAACAAATGTCATACCAAATCTTTTCTTAAATTGGCGCCGGGCAGTGGATGCATCAACCGATAATTGTTGAAAATCTTTATCCTTCCAACGCTTTTCCGGATTTTCCTCAACAGCCTCCACTAACATTTTCACCACTTCCGATACACTATTCGGGTGAGATAATGGCTTACATCTCTTACAAGGACGATAAGATGAAAGCAATGCTTGTTCTGCTGTCTCAAAGAATTCACAGTTCTCAAATTTGGGTTTTCTGGCTGGACAAGAAGGTCGGCAAAACACTCCGGTTGTTTTCACTCCGACGAAAAATACACCTTCATAATCCGGTCTCTTGTCTACCAGTGCCTTATAATACTCTGTTTGCAATTTAAGCGAAATCACACTTGAGTTCCCCCCTACATCCATTTCATAATCCTATTATACATCCATCCAAATCCGATGCAGCCGAAAATCAGGCATCGATTTTTTTAGAGGGACGGACCTCTGAGTTTTTCACTTAATAAGCAGGGATTCTTCCTCCCAATCGTTAATCTATTACTATAACCAATTATTTAATATAAGGAGTTTTTCATATGAACCTTTCCCCCGGGCAATGGAAAAAGGCAAAAGATTATATCCTGCAGAATGCCAGGCCCCTTGAACAGAAGTTATTCAGCTTTCACTTTGAAGAAGGAAGTAAGGACGCAGCCATGCATGAGTTATCTTGCTATCAAAATGAGGACGGGGGATTCGGTCAGTCAATCGAACCTGACTTTCGACTGGACAGGTCCTCTCCACTTGCTACCACCATTGGGTTACAAAGAGCAAAGGAATTAAGACTCACCGGCAGTCATCCTATCGTTCAAAAGGCTATGAATTATTTACAGAATGAATACGATGGAAAAAACGAAGGTTGGAATGCTGTACCAGAAGAGGTCAATCTAGTGCCTCACGCACCATGGTGGCATTTCGATCATGAAAAAGGTCATTGCGGCGTCCAAACGACTTGGGCAAATCCAAATGCAGAAATCGTAGGATATTTCCATCGGTTTCAACCCGATCATCCCCGTCTTCAAGAATGGACGGAAAAGGCGATCAGAGAACTTACTGGATTGGTCGAGCCAATCGACATGCATGATTTCCTCTGTTACGAAAGGTTATTAAATGAAGTGGAAGGGAACACTTCATCCACTCTATTCAACATCCTCTCGACGAATGTGCGTAAAACGGTCTGCACGGATCCTGAGAGGTGGAATGAATATGTGGCAAAACCGCTTCAGGTAGCAAGTGAACCTTCATCACCCTTTTATGAGATATTGAAGGATGTCGTACAGGTACAATTGGTGAAGGAGTTAGAATCCCAACACCATTACGGGTTCTGGCAGCCCACTTGGTCATGGTTCGGGCACTACGAAGAAACATGGCCGGATGCGGAAACGGAATGGCGGGGAATTTTGACGCTGGAAATGTTAAAAGTCTTCAAGGCACATCAGATGATTGTAACCACTTAATAGATAGGGTTCTTCTATTGTAATCTACAAAAAAACTCCGAAAGACAACTGTCTTCCGGAGTTTTTTACCATCATTTAAAATTCTTTTCGAACCATTTCTTCGCTTCCTCCACCTCTTCCCGACGAAGCTCATGCCCTCCATCTGTCCAGAACTCCGTAACGGGAGAATGGGCCTTTTTCAGGTTTTCCACCAGTTCCTTTGTTTCATTCATGGGGATGAGGGGATCCCGCTTACCGGCACCAATAAAGACCGGGACACCAGATAAATCCGGCAGTTCGATCCCGCGTCTTGGTACCATGGCATGAAACAGGATACCGGCTTTCAATGATTCTTTTATATGGTACATCATACTTGCTGCTATGTTTGCTCCATTGGAATAGCCCAAGGCTACCACATTTCCTCGGTCAAATTCATAGTCAATCGCGCTTTCATCAATGAATTGCTTCAATTCATTCGTACGGAATACTAAATCCTCTTCATCAAAGACACCTTCACGTAGGCGGGCAAAAAAACGGGCCATTCCATTCTCGTCCACGTTCCCTTTCACGCTTAAAACAGAGGCTTCCGGTGCAATCATTTCGGCAAGGGGAAGTAAATCACGTTCATCTCCCCCTGTACCATGCAGCAATAAAAGTGTAGGGAGTTCATTGTTTCCTTGCTTAAAGATATGTTTCAAGAAATTTTCCTCCTTATTCTTTCGTATCCAATGGTTTTAACTTCGCTTCAATGGATTCTCTTTGGGCTTCGAAATATGGTGGAAGTGATAAATTTTGTCCTAACGTATCAAAGTCCTCATCCGTTTCAAAGCCTGGACCATCTGTTGCAAGTTCGAATAGAATACCATTTGGTTCACGGAAATAAAGTGAACGGAAATAGTAGCGCTCCACAAAACCTGAGTTCGGCAGGCGGTTTTCTGTAATCCAGTTTACCCATTTTTGCAACTCCGTTTCATCTTCAACCCGGAATGCTACATGGTGTACGCTACCTCTTCCAGGTCTTTCCACGGGAAGGTCATTTCTTTCTTCAAGATACACTTCTCCACCTGTTCCGCCTTCCCCTGTTTCAAATACCCGGATATCGGCCTGGCCTTCAACGTCAGAAGGAAAGCTTCCAGTTTCTTTAAAGCCGAGAACATCTTTGAGTACGGCCGCTGTGCTCTCCCCACGGGCGACGGTCAATGTGATAGGACCTAAACCGACAACCCCATGTTCAACTGGTACCGGACTCTTATCCCAAGGCTTCCCGCCAGGCACTCCTTCATTTGTTTCATCAGATACCAGCATGAGACGCTGACCTTCGAAATCACGGAAACGTAACGTAGATCGGCCGGTGTGATGAGATATATTATCATGGTCCACTCCTAACTCTTCAAAACGTTTCTTCCAATAAGACAGTGAGTCATCCGTCTTTACCCTTAATGCCGTCAATGAAATACTGTTCGTTCCTTTATATGTGTGTCCTGCATGTGGAATCTCAAAGAATGTAAGGTCCGTCCCTGGATTCCCTCTTTCATCTGCATAAAATAGGTGATATACAGAGGTGTCATCTTGATTGATGGATTTTTTCACTAATCTTAATCCCAGGGTTTTCGTGTAGAATTCATAGTTTTTCTTTGCATTTGCTGTTATGGCAGAAACATGATGCTGCCCTTTTAATGGTTTTAAGTTCATTTTATTTTCACTCCTTAAGAGATAGTATTTACCTTATAGTTGTATCATACACGATATTTATCTTTAATTCAAGATATTTTATTTCAGAGTTTTTACTTCTTCTTATGATCGTGAAATGGAACGCACTGAATGTAAAAAAAAACATCCATACACGATGTACGGATGCTTTTAGTCGGTTTGATCATATCTCATTGTTTTTGATTGTTAAAGCTTGTGACAATGTTGAGGTGATAGTGAGATGTTCGAAATTCAATCCAAGTTGAACGGCCGTTTGAGCGATTTCAGGTCGCAGCCCTGAAAGAATTGGTTTCACCCCAATCAATTGAAGTGCGTCGATCAGCTGGAAAATTTGATGAGCTACCATCGTATCGATTAATACGACACCGGATAAATCGATGAACAATTGGGAAACTTCCATATCTACACATTGAGCCAAGGCATTTTCTAAGATGAGCTCCGCCCTTGTAGGATCAATGTTCCCTACAAGTGGCAAAAGAGCCGTATGTGAATTCAGGGATATGACCGGCGAGCTGAGTTCATAAATAATTTCCTGCTGATTTTGGAGCTGTTGTTCCACAACTTCAGACTGTAACTCCACAAAACGTATCATGACCCGGTCGAATGCTTCAATAATCACCTTGCTCCATAAATTAAATTGATTAAATATACCCTCATCCAAATGAGAATCTGCAAATTCTTTCAAGAAATCCAGGTATTGATTTCTTACCCTCATAAATTCCTTAAGGATATGATGAGTGGGGGTATCTAAATGTTCCTTATCATTCGCAAGATTTAAGACCCATTCATCAATATTCTTTCTGAATGTTTCCCGATCCTCCGCAAATACATTGCAAAGGATTCCATGAAATTCAAAATTTTGCTTCTTTAAGGTTTCAATTACTTTCGGATCAGTTGAAGAATAAACGCCACTGGTAGCACTTTTATCCAGGGATTCATACCACTCATCTGTCAATTGACGAGCCTTCCCCAATAAAAATGTATGTACTTCTTTGTTTCTATGCATGTATGATTCCTCCTATAATATCCATCAAAATGTTCCGTTTCCTCTTCCCCTTCTGACGTTATGAGTAGTCTGGAAATCATACTCTTTTCAAGTAGAATGTTCAAAACTATCTTATCTCTCCTTCTATTATATAACACATTCATGCATCAATGTCATTTAGAGCCACCCCGGGAATGAATACAATATGAAATCGCAAGGTAAAAAAAGCGGCTCATGTGCTGGAAAAATAAAAAAGTATGAATAATAAGCATTTTCAAATAATATTACATTATTTTGTAAATAACCTCTACAATTCACAATATAAAGTGTATAATGGGGGCATTACCAGAGAAGCAGACAGCAAGGGTATGTCTCGATATACTATTTTGATGTATAGGGATCTCCTATTAGAAACCAACCTCTAATCTTAATATGATGTCGTATTCTTACTACTTAGTCATATGTCAAAATAGTTGGGAGCTGATGAGAGAATGAATAACAATCTGACAAGAAAGTGTATCGAAACGCTTGCTATCCAAAGTGCCTATCATTTTTGCGAGACTATCGGTCTTAAACCTAGCTTACTTAATTTAACAATGATCACAGGATTTTCTGAAGAAAAGATTCTCGAAATACTTGAAACCAAGTTTAGTAATCAAAGTGTAAAAACAGAAGATCACTCTTTCTAACTCTGTATTTCCCCTTTATTACTCTACAAGCAGATTTCCCTTCATCTCTAATGTTACGTTCTGCCATTGCCAACCTATCCATGAATAGCAGTCCACTTTCACTCATGACCATAAAGAAAAAGGCAGCTCCATTTCTGGAAGTTGCCTTTTTAATAGATGATCATAATACATTAAAATATCTTGCTTCCGGATGAGCGAAGACCATGGCCGTTACAGATGCTTCAGGTTCCATCATGCATCCGTCTGTTAGCTGGATTCCAATTTTTTCAGGCTCGAGAAGCTTAAACAGCTTCTTCTGATCCTCAAGCTCAGGACATGCGGGGTACCCAAATGAAAACCGTTGACCTTGATAATGGGTACGGAAACGGTCCTGCATCGTAAAGTCTACCGGATCCGGGAAACCCCATCTGCTTCGCATCATTTCATGAACTCTTTCAGCCAAGCCTTCTGCTGTTTCCAAGGCAATGGCCTGCAATGCATGACTTTCCAGGAACCGCCCTTCCTCTTTCAACTTCTTAGCCCACTGCCTGATTTTCACCCCGGCCGTTACGGCGAAGAATCCGACATAATCCATTTCCCCACTTTCAACCGATTTCAAGTAATCCGCTAAACACAGATGCTGATTCCCTGATTGCCTCGGAAAATGAAATCGTTCCACTTCGGTTGATGTATTTTCCGGGTGATAAATGACAACATCATCACCATCGGACTGAGCAGGAAAGAATTGATATCGTGCAGATGCATGGATCATTCCTTGCCTTTTTGCTTTTTGGAACAACTCATCCGTCACGGCTTTGAGACGAATCGTTCGTTCATCCCCTTCCTCCAGCAATCTTGAAATTTTCCCTTTAATGCCAAGGTGATGACCAAGAAGCATTTGCTGATTGATATATGGGTGGATTTGATCCAGTGAAAATTCCTTTATCGTATGAGGTATCAAGTCTGATGGAACATGAACCTTAACTTCCTTAGATACGGTAGAACGTGCTTTCACTGCAACGGATGATGTGGCTCGACTAGACCGTTCTTCATGTACTTCGAGTCGGCTTTGTTTCTCACGGCTTTCCTCTTCCAGTTGCACTCTTGTTTCTTCATGTTGAATTCCATTCATGATACTCAATCCATCCATTGCATCCTTGGCATAAAGCACCAGCCCGTCGTACTCCTTACCGATTTTGTTTGTAGTGAACTTTCGGGTGAGGGCAGCACCCCCAACTATAAGAGGAACTGAAATATCGGACTGCTTTAAATCCTGAGCCGTGATGACCATTTGTTGTGCAGACTTTACCAGGAGACCTGACAAACCTACGATGTCGGGCTTTTCTTCCCTTATGACTTGAATCAGTTCCTGCGGAGTTACTTTAATACCTAGATCAATCACTTCATACCCATTATTGCTGAGGATGATATCCACAAGATTTTTACCGATATCATGCACATCCCCCTTAACCGTAGCCAAAATCACTTTTCCCTTGGAAGAGGAACTTTCCGTTTGTTCCATATATGGTTCCAGATGAGCGACGGACGCTTTCATGACCTCGGCACTCTGTAACACCTCCGCAACGATCAGCTGATTATCATTAAATAATCTTCCAACTTCGCTCATTCCGTCCATAAGCGGGCCATTGATGATATCAAGGGGAGCCTCATATTTTTCCAAAGCCATGTTTAAATCAGCTATCAACCCCTCTTTCGTGCCTTCCACTACATAATGAGCCAAACGTTCTTCTAAGGTCATTGTGTTTACTGGAGCCTTTACTTCTTTCTTTTTCCCCCTATAAAATGCTGTAAATTCAGCAAGTGATTCATCCGTCGTTTCAAATAAAAGCTTCTCAGCCATTCGGACTTCTTCCTGAGGAATAGAGGCAAAGCGTTCTAACTTCTCCGTGTTGACTATGGCATAGTCGAGTCCAGCCTTTGTACAGTGATAAAGATACACTGCATTGAGGACTTCCCTTCCGACAGGGGGCAGCCCGAATGAAACATTGCTGACGCCAAGTATATGAGGGCAATCAGGCAAGGCTTCTTTAATCTTCTTGATCCCTTCCACCGTACTATTGGCTGATCCTATATATTGCTGATCCCCCGTACCGACCGGGAATACGAGAGGGTCAAAGATGATATCTTCAGAAGCAATCCCATATTTCTCGGTTAACAATCTATGTGAACGAAGAGCAATGTCCACCTTTCGCTCCACTGACACCCCCATTCCCTTCTCATCGATCGTCCCGACCACCACTGCCGCTCCGTAGGCTTTCATCAATTTAGCGACCTTGGCAAATCTTTCTTCTCCGTCTTCCAGGTTAATTGAATTAATGATCACTTTTCCTTGAGAAAATTTCAACGCGGCCTCAAGCACCTTCTCATCCGTTGAATCGATGACAAGTGGGACCTTAACTTTCTTCACCACTTCCTGGATAAAAACATTCATGTCCTCTACTTCTTCCCGGTCAGGGTCGGCAAGGCAGATATCGATTACCTGGGCACCGTTTTTCACCTGCGCCCTTGCAATCTCAGAAGCTTCTTCTATCTTATTCTCTGCAATCAATCGTTTGAATTTACGTGAACCGATGACATTCGTCCGTTCTCCGACCAGAATCGGTCTTCTGTCTTCATCCTCATAGATGAAGGCTTCAATTCCCGACACCGCATGGGGATGAGACACATTGGGTTTACGTGGCGGGAATCCCTTCACAACCTCTGAAAGGGCACGTATATGCTCCGGTGTCGTCCCGCAGCACCCTCCTACAAGATTCAGCCACCCTTTCTCAGCGAAACCTTTCATCTTTACACTCAGGGAATCAGCTGTCTCATTGTAGTTCCCTTCTTCATCCGGGAGACCGGCATTCGGATAACAGCTTACATAGGTAGTGGCCAAATCCGATAACGAACGGACGTGGTCACGCATGAATTCAGGTCCCGTTGCACAGTTAAGGCCAACGACCAAAGGGTTTAAATGTTCAAGGGATAAATAAAATGATTCAACCGTTTGACCGGCCAGTGTAGTGCCCATAGGCTCAATGGTTCCGGATAACAGAATCGGGATTTCTTTCCTTCTGGATTCAAAAGCCGTTCGAATGCCGATGTTCGCTGCTTTTACATTTAAAGCATCTTGACTCGTTTCAAGTAATAGCACATCAACTCCGCCATCGAGAAGGCCTTCTGCTTGGACACGGTAGTTATCTGCCATTTCATCAAAGCTGACTCCACCTGTCACGGATAACGTTTTCGTAGTAGGACCAAGCGATCCAGCAACGAACCTTGGCCATTCGGAAGTCGAGACATCTTCTACTGCTTTCCTGGCGATTTCAGCAGCTACTTTGTTGATTTCATATGCTTTATAGCCTAAATCATATTCGTCCAGAACGATAGGGGTTGCACCAAAGGTATTTGTTTCAATGACATCAGCCCCCGCTTTCAAATATTCCAGATGGATCTGATAGATTACCTCCGGCGCTGTCAATACAAGATTTTCATTACATCCTTCCAGTTCTTCCCCTCCGAAATCCTCCTGTGATAAATTTGCTTGTTGAAGCATCGTCCCCATTGCTCCATCAAGTACGAGTATTTTCTTTCTAAGCTGTTCTTCAAACAATGTGATGGCCATAGGGAACCTCTCTTTCCGTGTTGGTTTTCTCTTGTATATGATGAATCAGTTCAATGCTCATATCATATCTTACAAAAGGTGTGATCAGATAAATGCCATTAAACAGCTGGATTGCCGTATCCAGCAAGTCTTTGGCTATTTCCATTCCGACTGCTCCAGCTATGACGGGATCATTTCCTGCTTCCTTCATTCTTCGTCTCGTTTCCTCCGGCACATTGATTCCTGGTACTTCATGGTGAAGGAATTCTGCGTTTCTTGAGCTGATTAACGGCATAATTCCGATGAAGATCGGAACATCCAGATGCTTCGTTGCCTCATACACTTGAATCAGTTGTTCTTTCCCAAAGATCGGTTGAGAAATAAAATAGTCGGCTCCTGCTTTCTTTTTCTTTTCCAGTCTTTTCACAGAAGCGTCTAAATGACGGAAGTTCGGATTAAAGGCTGCCCCGACTGAAAATTGAGTCCGCTCCCGCAGTGACTTACCGGAAAACGATATTCCCTCATTATTTTGTTTAATGAGTTCTATAAGTTCCAGGGAAGAAAGGTCATATACGGATGCAGCACCTGGAAAGTCCCCGATTTTGGCAGGATCACCCGTTATCGCTAATAGGTTGTGTATCCCTAATGTGTGCAGGCCCATTAAATGGGATTGAAGTCCGATCAGGTTTCGATCCCGGCAAGTGATGTGAACGAGAGGTGTAAGATCGTATTTCGACTTTACCATGCTCCCGATTGCATCATTACTAATCCTTGGCGATGCCAGCGGATTGTCGGCAAGGGTGAGAGCGTCAATGCCGGCTTCCTTAAGCGCCGCCGCTCCTTGGAAAAACAGTTTCGTATCAAGATGCTTGGGTGGATCGAGTTCAACGATGACCGTTTTCTTTTCTCTCACTTGCTCATGCAGCAAGATTCCCTTGATGGATGGTGAAGATAACTGAACTACTTTTTTCTTTTTCACCTTTTTTTCCTTCACAGGCTCCCGGCTTTTTAATCTTGCAGCTACAGAACGAATGTGATCGGGTGTGGTTCCACAACATCCCCCAATGATTCTTGCACCCTGAAGACGCAGCTCATTGCTGATATCCCCAAAGTAATCTGGCTCAGCGGAGTAATAGAATCGACCTTCTTCATAGTTTGGGAGACTCGCGTTAGGATAGACGGATAGAAACGCCCTTTTCGGTAAGGGAACTTCCTCTAATGAATTCACCATATGAAATGGTCCCATCCTGCAATTGATGCCGACGACATCCGCTCCCAATAATTCCAATTGTTGAAGGGCATCTTTGATTTCCATTCCATTTTGAAGGACTCCTGTTTCATGAAGGGAAACCTGAGCAATGACGGGAATATCCGCTTCACGTTTAGCAATGTTCAGCACTGTGGTCAATTCCTCGAAATCATAATTGGTTTCCAGCAGAATACCATCTACACCCTCTAATAATAAACAGTAAAGCTGTTCACGAAAGCTTCTTTTGATTTCTTCGAGGGACACATTTTGTTTAATGCCCCTGATTCCCCCGATCGTGCCTAGAATATAGGTGTTCTCTCCCGCTGCTTTTCTAGCCAGACGCACTGCAGCTGTATTAATTTCTTTAACCGAATCCTCCAATCCGTATCTGGAAAGCTTTTGATAATTGGCCCCGTACGTATTGGTCTGTATGATATCGGCTCCGGCATCGATATACTCTTTATGGACTTTCAACACTTCATTTGGGTGAGAAAGATTCAGTTCTTCAAAGCATCTGTCCACTCCATATGAATACAACAATGTTCCGATGGCTCCATCTGCAATCAAGATTCTCTCTTTCAATGCCTCCAGCAATGGCATCATGTCCCATCCTCCCCCTTTACAAATTGATCACGTTGTTTCGATTGATTTTTTGTATACTATCTAAACCATTTTGAAGATCCTTTATTAATTCATCCGCGTTTTCAAGACCAACGGATAAGCGCAATAACCCATCTGTAATCCCTCTTCTTTCTCTTTCAGCTTTAGGCATGGAAGCATGTGACATTCTTGATGGATAGGATAGAATCGATTCGACAGCTCCTAAACTGACGGCGAATACAGGAATGTTTACATGTTTGATGAGTTGCTTCACTTCCTCTTCCCCTTTTAACCGGAAAGATAGTACCGCCCCGGGACCCTCTGCCTGCCGGACTTGAATTTCACGACCGGGATGATAGCTCAAGCCCGGGTAATACACTTCTTCTACTTCCTTTCTGCTTTCCAGGAAGCTTGCAATCTTATAAGCCGACTCCGATGATTCCTTCAATCGGACATGCAATGTTTTCAGCCCCCTTAAGAGCAGCCAGCAATCCTGTACCCCGAGTACCGCCCCAAACGAATTCTGCAGGAAAGCAAGTTTCCCCGCAATCTCTTCATCTCCCGTTACCGCAAGTCCTGCTAAGACGTCACTATGTCCGGCAAGAAACTTCGTTGCACTGTGCAGTACAACATCCACCCCTAGACTGATTGGCCTTTGCAGCAATGGCGTCATGAATGTATTATCCAGAAATGTTAAGCAGTCATTTGCCTTGGCAAGCTTCACGACCCCTTCAATATCTGTGATATTCAATAAGGGGTTCGACGGGGTTTCCATATAAATCACCCTCGTATTGTGCTTAATTGCACAAGCCACCTCATGAAGATCTTTCATATTCACAAAGGAGTATTCTATATCAAATTTAGTAAGGACTTCCGTGATCATCCTGTATGTCCCCCCATATACTTCCTCCGAGACGAGTACGTGATCCCCACTCGACAATAATAGAAAGCTTGTTGAGATGGCAGCCATACCGGATGAAAAGGCAAAACCCCTTACCCCGCCTTCTAATTCCGCTATCGTTTCTTCGACTGTTTCCCTTGTTGGATTCCCCGAACGGCTGTAGTCATACGTACCATACTGATCAAAATCCTGTTGATGAAAGGTTGTAGCATGATGAATCGGTGTAGAAACAGCTCCTGTCTCTTTATCAAATCCGCGGGAATGGATGAGTGACGTCTGAAGTGAAAATGGTTTTTTACTCATACGTTAACACCTCTTTTTCCAATTGTTGAAAAACATTCTCCAAGTCTTCGATCAGGTCGTCGATAAATTCTATTCCTACAGAAAACCTGAGCAATCTGTTACAGATGCCAAGTCTATTCCTTTCTTCTTCAGGAATGTCGGCATGGGTCTGGGTGGCAGGATAGGTGATAAAGCTTTCAACCCCTCCTAAACTTTCAGCAAACGTTATGACCTTTAGATGTTGGAGGAATGGACCGACCCATTCTTCCTTGGCAATGCGAAAGGAAAGCATGCCCCCTTTCCCGGGATATAAGACGTCCGCTACACAGTCATGCCCTTTAAGATACTGGGCTAATTTTCGTGCATTCTTTTCATGCTGGGCCATTCTGAGACTAAGGGTCTTCAACCCTCTTATTAAGAGCCAACAATCAAATGGTGCAAGGACTGCGCCGATTGAATTTTGAATCGTATAGATCCTTTCAGCCAAGTCCTCTGTGTTGACTATGACAACTCCGGCCAGAACGTCATTATGGCCCCCTAAGTATTTGGTAGCGCTGTGAATGACCAGGTCTGCTCCCTCTTTGAGCGGTTTTTGCAGAACTGGTGTATAAAAGGTATTATCGACGATTAAAAGTAATCCACTCGCCTTTGAAATGGCTGCGACCTCAGAAATATTTGCTTCATTCATTAATGGATTGGTTGGTGTTTCAAGAAAAATAGCCTTCGTCCTCTTCGATATGTGCTCTTCTATAGAATGAGTATCACTTGTATCAACAAAATGAAATTTGATATTATATTGGGCTTCATACTGAACGAATAAGCGGTAGCTTCCTCCGTAAAGATCCTTCGATACAATCAATTCATCCCCACTTGAGAATAAACCCAGAATTGCCTGAATCGCAGCCATTCCCGAACTGAATGCAAATCCTCTATGCCCCTCTTCCAATTGAGTCAGTAATTCTTCAAGGGTCGCCCTGGTTGGGTTTCCTGTTCTCGTATAATCATAACCGGTTGATTCACCGATTCCTCTATGTTCATATGCTGTCGATAAATGAATGGGCAGACTTACGGCACCAGTAGCTGGATCCTTCCGATTGCCTGCCTGGACAAGCAAAGTATCAATATGTTTTTTCAACATCCTTCTCTCCTTTTCGTCCCTAGAAAATGAAAAGGGGAAAAAACAAAAAACCTTCTTATGAAAATAAGAAGGTTTTATACGTTCGTTCTCCCTCTTATCGTCCAAGTTGACATCAACTTGCTGGAATTAGCACCATACCTGTTACTGTGGCTGGTTGCTGAGGTGTCTTCGGGCCAGTCCCTCTACCTCTCTTGATAAGAAACAATATGAAATTGTTAAAATGCTTTCTCATAACTTATAACAAAGACATACAAATGTCAATGACAATTATGAATTATCTGAAAAACATCATGATCATTTTATTCTATTTTAATGATACATTCCTATTTTCCTTTTGATCTCTTTCATGAATGGGATTGTTTTTTTTCGTGCTTTTATGGCTCCATTCAGTAAGATGGCATCCAGTCTATCCCGATTGTTCAATAGGTCTTCATATTCCGACCTTGGTACTTCGATGAATGAATTCATTACATCGAAAAGTTCTTTCTTCGCTTCCCCCCAGCCTATTCCTTGTTGAAATCTCCTTTTCATTTCTTCCGATTGATCAGTGGTTGCAAATTCTTTGTAAAGACCAAAAATGATTGAATCGTCAGGATCCTTAGGCTCTTCAGGAAGTGAAGAATCCGTTTTGATTTTATTGATCAATTTTTGAAGCTTTTTTGGTTCTTCAAATAAAGGAATGGTGTTATTATAACTTTTACTCATCTTGCGGCCGTCCAGTCCCGGTAGAACGGCCGTTTCTTCCTGGATGACGTATTCAGGGATGACAAATGTTTCTCCATATTGATTGTTAAAGCTTTCAGCTATGTCTCTGGCAATTTCCACATGCTGTATTTGATCTTTTCCGACAGGGACCAACTCGGTTTGAAAAAGGAGGATATCCGCAGCCATTAAAATGGGATACGTAAATAATCCCATATTGACTCCAGCATCAACATTTCTCCCGCTTTCTTTATTTTCTTCAACCATTGATTTATATGCGTGAGAGCGGTTTAATAATCCTTTTGGTGCAAAACAAGAAAGGATCCAGCTCAGCTCAAAGATTTCAGGCACATCAGATTGACGGTAAAAAATCGCTGAATCAGGATTCAACCCTAATGCTAACCACGCTGCCGCCACCCCATAAGAAAGCTCCTTCATTTCAATGGGATCATGGATTTTTGTTAAACCATGATAATCCGCAACAAAATAAGCAGTGTTATATGATTGGTTCTCCGCCAATCCCAATGCCGGTTTAATCGCCCCAATATAATTCCCCAAATGTATACGGCCAGTTGGCTTGATACCAGTCAGAACTTGTTTTTTCATCCCCATCATACCCTCCGTTGAAAATAATCAGAAAACACAAAAAGGGCTTCCCGTCCTCTAAAAAAGGACGGGAAACCCGTGGTGCCACCTTCATTCGTTTACACTTCAATAAACGCACTCACCTGTACAGAAGTAACGTTCTATACATCGTCCCTTTTATCGGTGAGACCTTCCGCCAGAACCTACTTCTTTTCAGCCTGGATGCTCAAAAGCCCATTCAACGATTCCCCATACTGATTCTCACCATCCATCAGCTCTCTTAAATGTTTCGATCGTCTACTCTTCTTCTTCATCGCATTTAACCATTTATTGTGTTCCCATTATTTTAATGGATAGGTAAATAATGGTCAAGTGGGTATAAACACATTTTACATTTCTTTTGACGAAAGAGGAAGGAAGAGCTTTATGCCTCTCTTATTAAAAGGGAGAAACTTCATATCCGCGATCAAATGACTCGCATATCCGATGACACATGCTTCAAATACTCCATCAATCAGGATAGAAGTCTCGAGATAACGAGCGATGATAGCATAGTATATTAACCCCATTACAGAGTGGGTATAACTGCGATGTGACACGAAGGAAGCAATAAATATATAGATGCCCAGTAACCATAACCATATTTCATTTAATTGCCATCCACATGCCGTCACACCTATGCCGGTAATCATCAGCATTCTTCTCTGGGTGATGAAGCTTGTGAATAACATCATTCCTGCCCCATAGCCAATCCCAAGCCACCGTTCTTTCCCAATGCCTTCCAGGTAGCTGTACACCATCATGAGAAAGCCGATGATTTGCGCCACCGACCTGATCATTTGGGGGGAGAAAGTAACTTTGTTACTAAGCTTTCCATCAATATCCAAATCAGGTATGAGTCCGGATATCCCGCCGATTGCTACAAGTGCGGCTGTCGCACCTGGGCCGGATCCAAATGAGTTCGCCACGATAAAACCTGTTGCTGCTCCAATTGCCATGTGCGCTGTGCCGTTCAATGTTTCTCCTACTCTCTTTCACAGTATGTATGTACCAAATATTCATGATAGCCTTCATCATCCATTCCCGCTATGGGAAAGAGGAATTATTTTCTTACATTTTCTGTTCTATTCGATCGATGATTTCGATAAGGTAGGGCCTTTCATGAGGGACGAAATGATGATAACCGGCCTTTTTGCTGATATAGTTCTTCACCCCGCTCTTGGTGACAACAAATCCTTCCAGTTCGATTTCTGCTTTATCATGTTGAATAAGCGATTTGAAATCGGACAGGCTTGAACGTAAAATACCTGAAACTTCCTCCGTCTGAAGCTGAAATTCCTCGTATGAGACCGGCTTGATATAGAGGAATACATTGGTATGCTCCCTGTCTATCATATTTTCTTGAATGAGTTCCCCTTTTACCACCCCCAGATCCTCCAATTCCTCAAACTTGAGCTTGATTCCCAACTCTTCATGGACTTCCCTCACACCGTCTTCAATCTTCTCATCGGACAAAATATGTCCGGCGGCCGTAATATCCAAAAGACCGGGAAAATCCTTCTTATCGTCACTTCTTAACTGAAAATAGATGAAGGTTTCCTTCAAATTGTCGTCATAATGAACAAACCAGCAGTGAAAGGTCTCATGCCAGTAACCCTTTGTGTGCACCTCCGAACGGCTCGTGACCCCTAACCTATCTCCATTCTCATTCAAAATGGCCAGTTTTTCCTCCTCCACTCGATCACTCCTCTCTCTTATTTCATTTCACGTTCTCTAAATATTCTCTGATTTCAATCAAGTCACCGACCACGATGTCTGCTTCTTGTAACTCATTTTCCTGAGAAAAATCAAAAGCACATCCGATGGAGAGGAACTCATTCGCCTCGGCTCCTTTAAAGTCAGATCGTCTGTCTCCGATCACAATTCCGTGACTGAGATCATGATCCACCTTCACTTTCCGAATGAGTTCACCCTTATCCTCAGATTCAATATCCTCAATACTATAGCAGGATAAGATCCATCGATCCAACCCGTAATATTCCACGATTGCCTCGAGATAACGTGGATAGCCGTTACTTGCCACAAAAATCGGAAATCCCCTATCGGCCAAATAGGCTAAGAGGTCCTCTGTATGGGGATAGAGGGCGCCCATTCCATCCAGTATGTTTTGAATCAATTTATCCTGAAATACTTCATTTACTCTTTCATGTGTATGAAAGGGATGCAGGGGCAATAGGGTCCTCCACACATCAGAAAGGGGGACACCCATTATTTCTCTATATTTTTCGAGAGGTGTATCCCCCTCCCACATTTCTTCATCTCTAAGTAATTGGAAGGTATCGTGAAGTGAAGCCTCAAGAATGCGGTGTGTTTGAAATAATGTACCATCCATATCAAAAATCATTGCTGCTTTCATCTATATTCTCCTTTATTGCCATACGCACAGTCAGTATCCATGATGATTCGATCTTTCCACGAGCACTAAGCCATATCTAATCATATCAAATTTCCGCCCACTGTGAGGCAAACAATCTATAAGTAGGATTTGGTCCACCATCCTCAGACATAAAAAAA
>NZ_BCVQ01000018.1 GCF_001591825.1 Rossellomorea vietnamensis NBRC 101237 | reverse complement strand
ACCGCCAGCCCCGCGGAAAGCGAGCACCTGCAGCGCAAATCAACCAACATATGCTCATTCAAAACATCTAACGAAGACACAATAAAATGAAATATTGACTCAATTAGCCATTGAATCAATATTTCCCCTATGCTATAATAAATGAAAATTTATAACATTATCACTTTTTAAGTGGTGATAGAGGTGCGAACTTCAAGAGTACAGGTAAAGAGGGGTATGAGCCCCGCCGACATGCCTGGAAAGGGGAGAATCGCCGAAGTGGTTATAGTCTCATACTATATCCGCTGGTCCTGCGTTTAAGAAATGCAGGATTGTCAAGATGATTCAATCTTGGAGAGCTATCTCACAATGCCGATGAACCTATTTGTATGTTCTGCTGTATGTTCATAAAGCAATGAGATATTATTCTCATTGCTTTTTTTATTATCAGCGCAGGATTTCGTACCAACGATCCTGTCCTATGGACGTGTAGGATGATTGTGATTGTACTCTTCATCATCAACAAGAGCGGAGACGCTCAGAAAGAGGGAGAAGTCGTGAGTATTATTGTTCAAAAATTCGGTGGGACTTCAGTAGGGTCTGTGGAAAGAATTCAAAATGTTGCGTCAAGGATCATTGAAGAAAAAGAAAGAGGGAATGATGTGGTGGTCGTCGTATCTGCCATGGGGAAAACGACGGATACACTCGTTGGTCTTGCAAGGGAAATCACGTCTCAACCGAGCAAAAGAGAAATGGATATGCTGCTCTCAACCGGGGAACAAGTCACCATTTCACTCTTGACCATGGCCCTGATCCAATCGGGGCATGATGCCATTTCATTCACGGGATGGCAGGCCGGAATCGAGACGGAATCCGTCCATAGTAATGCAAGGATCACCAATATTCATACCGATAAAATGGCAGCTCACCTTCAGGAAGGAAGAGTGGTCATCGTCGCGGGGTTCCAGGGCATGACAGAAACAGGGGAAATCACAACACTCGGACGGGGCGGGTCGGATACGACGGCCGTTGCAATCGCGGCTGCCCTGAAAGCGGAGCGCTGTGACATATATACGGACGTAGACGGGGTTTACACGACAGACCCCCGCTATATAAAAGGAGCAAGGAAGTTACCGTCGATTTCCTATGATGAAATGCTGGAACTGGCAAACCTCGGGGCCGGGGTCCTCCATCCAAGGGCGGTGGAATTTGCCAAGAACTATCAAATCCCGTTGGAAGTCAGATCCAGCATCGAAAGAGTGGAAGGAACGTATATTGAGGAGGAAGCTAGCATGGAACAGAACTTGATTGTAAGAGGAGTAGCATTTGAGAATGAGATTACGAGGGTCACTGTATTCGGACTGGGAAATGCATTAACGGGACTATCATCTGTGTTCACGACGTTGGCTGAAAATCATTTGAACGTAGACATCATCATCCAGACCCAGACGGATCAGAATACGACCAATCTATCTTTCTCCATCAAGGAGCACGATCTCGATGAAACCCTTGCTGTTCTTGAACGAAATAAAGAGCGGTTGAATTTCACACACGTCGAGCACGAAAGTGGGCTTGCGAAAGTCTCCATTGTCGGTTCGGGGATGATTTCAAACCCGGGTGTGGCCGCGGAAATGTTTGAAGTGCTTGCTCAGAATGACATCGTCGTGAAAATGGTCAGCACTTCGGAAATTAAAGTGTCTACAGTAGTGGATGGCGATAATATGCAAAAGGCAGCAGGCGTCTTACATACGGCCTTTCATCTCGATGCCGTGAAGATGGAAGAAATCACGCTGTAGGATCAACATGGAAAAGGGTTGCCTGGATGATTCCAGGCAACCCTTTACTTGGAGCATGATTACTCAATCCGGTCTTTGTCGTCCCATCTTACCATGACTTTGACCGATTGGCTCCGTTTATGTAATTCGTCAGCAGCTTCTGCCACACATTTTCTTTGAAGCTGAATCTGTTCGGCAATAAAGCCCGTTTCCAGTTTGAAGTTCACATCCGTTTTCAGTGACAGACGCCGTTCGATCACAGGTCCGTTCAATTCAAATGTCATTTCATTTCTTTTTTGTTCCAGAAGTGTAAGGGTGCCCCATCCAGCTTCATCGAAAAAGGAAGATATTTCTTCCGTTGACTGAAGGGGGAACTTCCTAGAAAGCTGCTTTCCTCCCCAGTACAGGATATCGGGTGTGTGTTTTCCCAGTATGTCTGGAATCAAGATGTCGCGTAACATTTCATATCCGAAGATTGGAACGGACGGCTGATGTACTTCTTCTTTTTTCTGTTCCAAGTAAATCCCCTCTTTCTATAAAACTATTATATACATGAAAGAGGTAATTATCATCCCATACCTTGAAAAAATGACCTTGGGATATTTTGGTGCTATAATATTTATTGTAAATTTATTAGAATTTTCGAACATTTAGTTGTGCAAAACCTCATGTTTTCCGTTGTTGATCTATTGAAAATATTTTTGCGGTATTGTCGAATTTATGTATACGTTTTCTTGACGCTTCCACTCCTTGGGAGTAAAATGAACATGTCACATTATTGTTACAATATAAAATATGTATCGTCGTCTAATAGGGAAAGAAAGGCATTAGAAAACGAATTCATATTTTATCATTAAGGGGGGTAAATCATGGCTGGAAATCGAGAATTTAATTATCGCAGGCTTCATTCATTGCTAGGTGTTATTCCAGTTGGATTATTTTTAACACAACATTTAGTCGTGAACCATTTTGCCACTGGTGGGGAAGAATCATTTAACCAGGCGGCGCATTTTATGGAAAGTCTACCTTTCCGTTATTTCCTTGAAATCTTTATCATCTTCCTTCCATTGTACTTCCATGCGATTTACGGAATTTACATTGCATTCACTTCCAAGAATAATGCAAGCAAGTTTGGATATTTCCGTAACTGGATGTTTTTACTTCAACGTGTATCTGGAGTGATCACATTCATTTTCGTCACATGGCATATCTGGGAAACAAGGGTCGCTGCGGCGTTTGGAGCTGAAGTGAACTTTCAGATGATGGAAAACATTCTATCCAATCCGTTGATGTTAGGATTCTACGTGCTTGGTGTTCTTTCAACGATTTTCCACTTTGCAAACGGATTATGGTCATTCTGCGTTAGCTGGGGACTAACGGTTACACCTCGTTCTCAATTAATAGCTACATATGTTACGATCGGGATTTTTGTCGCGTTATCGATTGTCGGTATGCGTGCAATCTTTGCCTTCGTATAAGCAGAAAAATATACGAGTCTGATAGATAAGCAAGTGCTCTCGAAGTATGGTAGGAAAAGGAGTGAGTCACGATGAGTAAAGGTAAAATCATCGTTGTCGGTGGCGGTTTAGCCGGCCTGATGGCCACAATTAAAGCAGCAGAAAAAGGAACACAAGTCGATTTATTCTCACTGGTACCCGTTAAGCGTTCTCACTCTGTATGTGCACAGGGTGGAATTAACGGAGCCGTTAATACAAAGGGAGAAGGGGATTCTCCTTGGGAACATTTTGATGATACGGTTTATGGTGGGGATTTCTTAGCGAATCAACCGCCTGTTAAAGCAATGACAGAAGCAGCACCCGGGATCATTCACTTACTCGATCGTATGGGTGTTATGTTTAACCGTACACCTGAAGGGTTACTGGATTTCCGTCGCTTCGGTGGGACGCAGCATCACAGAACCGCTTTCGCTGGTGCTACGACTGGTCAGCAGCTATTATATGCTTTGGACGAGCAGGTTCGTCGTCATGAAGTGGCTGGGTTAGTCAGCAAGTTCGAAGGCTGGGAATTCCTTGGAGTCGTCATCGATGACGAGGGAGTCGCAAGAGGGATCGTTGCCCAGAACCTTCAAACGATGGAAATCAAATCATTTGCAGCGGATGCCGTGATCATGGCGTCAGGTGGGCCGGGGATCATCTTCGGTAAGTCTACGAACTCTGTCATCAATACAGGTTCTGCCGCATCGATCGTTTATCAGCAAGGTGCGTATTATGCAAATGGTGAGTTCATCCAGATCCACCCGACAGCCATTCCTGGTGACGATAAGCTTCGTCTCATGAGTGAATCGGCACGCGGTGAAGGTGGACGTGTCTGGACATACAAAGACGGTAAGCCGTGGTACTTCCTTGAAGAGAAGTATCCTGCCTACGGTAACCTTGTACCCCGTGATATCGCAACACGTGAAATCTTTGATGTGTGCGTAAACCAAAAGCTTGGTATCAATGGAGAGAACATGGTTTACCTCGATCTGTCCCATAAAGATTCAAAAGAGCTTGATATCAAGCTTGGCGGAATCATTGAAATCTATGAGAAGTTCATGGGTGATGACCCGCGTAAAGTACCAATGAAAATCTTCCCTGCCGTTCACTATTCAATGGGTGGACTATGGGTCGATTATGATCAAATGACAAATATTCCTGGATTATTCGCAGCTGGTGAATGTGATTATTCTCAGCACGGTGGTAACCGCTTAGGGGCTAACTCATTGCTATCCGCTATCTATGGCGGTATGGTGGCAGGTCCTAATGCGATTAAGTATATTGAAGGACTTGAGAAAACAGTAGAATCTGTTCCATCTTCACTATTCGACCGCTATGTGAAACAGGAAGAAGAAAAATGGAACAACATCATGTCCCTGAATGGCACTGAGAACGCTTATGTCATCCATAAAGAGCTTGGGGAATGGATGACGGATAACGTAACGGTTGTACGTCATAATGACAAGCTTCAACAAACGGATGAAAAGATCCAGGAATTGATGGAACGTTACCAAAATATCAATATCAACGACACGGCTAAATGGAGCAACCAAGGGGCGACATTCACCCGTCAATTGTGGAACATGCTTCAGCTTGCACGTGTTATTACAATCGGTGCATTAAATCGTAATGAGAGCCGTGGAGCCCATTACAAACCTGATTTCCCTGAACGTAATGACGAAGAATTCCTGAAAACGACGATGGCAAAATACAATGCCGCAACGAATACTCCTGAATTCCATTACGAGGAAGTAGATACTTCACTGATCGCACCGCGTAAGCGTGACTATTCTAAGAGTAAAGGGGGAAGTAAATGATGAGTGAAAATAAAAAAGTCCGTTTTATCATTACTCGTCAAGAAAGCCCGGAATCAGCCCCTTTCCAAGAAGAGTTCGAACTTGATTACAGACCGAATATGAACGTCATTTCCGCCTTGATGGAAATCCGTCGTAATCCGGTCAATGCAAAAGGGGAACACACCACTCCGATCAACTGGGACATGAACTGTCTGGAAGAAGTTTGTGGAGCCTGTTCAATGGTGATCAACGGTAAGCCTAGACAGTCTTGTACGGCTCTGGTTGATCAACTCGAACAGCCGATCCGTCTTGAGCCTATGCGCACATTCCCTGTCGTCCGTGACCTGCAGGTAGACCGCAGCCGCATGTTCGACAGCTTGAAGAAAGTGAAAGCATGGATTCCGATTGATGGGACATATGATTTGGGTCCTGGACCGCGTATGCCTGAGAAAAAGCGTCAGTGGGCATATGAATTATCAAAATGTATGACATGTGGTGTATGTCTGGAAGCATGCCCGAACGTGAACAGTAAGTCCGATTTCATCGGGCCTGCTCCGCTATCTCAAGTACGCTTGTTCAATGCGCACCCAACTGGTGCCATGAATCAGGATGAGCGCCTTGAGTCCATCATGGGCGACGGTGGACTTGCCAATTGCGGTAACTCACAAAACTGTGTTCAATCTTGTCCAAAAGGAATTCCTTTGACGACTTCGATTGCGGCACTGAACCGTGAAACCACTTTCCAAATGTTCAAGAACTTCTTCGGAAGTGACCATATGGTTGATTAATATTTTCTAATGAAAAGCACTTTCCTTCGGGGGAGTGCTTTTTTGTTATGGCTCATAAAATGCAGTCAATTGTCGCATAGTAGACTACAAATGAGCGTATGGAGTGATAAGTATGAAGCGAATCGGATGGATAATCGCAATGCTGTTATTCAATATATCCCATGTTGATCCGGAAGAAGTGAGAGCAAAGGAAATGGAAAATGGGGAACCCTTCCGTCTGACGATCTTGCATACGAATGATGTTCACTCCCATTTGGAAAACGTTCCGTACTTGCACACTGCGATTAAAGAAGAGCGGAAAAAGGATGGGGATGCCCTTCTTTTGGACGCGGGGGATGTGTTTTCGGGGACGTTGTTTTTTAATGAATATCTGGGACAGGCGGATGCTGCATTCATGAATGAAATTGGCTATGACGCCATGACGCTGGGAAATCATGAATTTGATAAGGGAAGTGAGGTGCTCTCGGACTTTATCAGGAAACTTTCCTTTCCAGTGGTGAGCGGCAATGTGGATGTCCGGCTTGATCCTCACCTTGCCCCTATCATGAAAAGTGAAATCCCGGAACAGGCAGACAGTGGAAAGATCTACCCTTCTATTATTCAAACAGTAAAGGGGATCAAGATCGGTATCATCGGACTCACAACCGAAGATACGGCTTTCCTTTCTGCTCCGGATAAGAAGATAGTCTTTCAGGATGCCGAAAAGAAAGTGCTTGAAGAGATGACAAAACTTCAGGCAAGGGGAGTGAATCATATCATCCTGCTGTCCCATCTGGGATTACGGCAGGACAAGATGCTTGCTCAAAAGGTGAAAGGAATCGATATTATCGTCGGCGGCCATTCCCATACAAGATTGAAATCCCCGCTTGTTTATAATATCAAATCAGAACCGACACTGATCGTCCAGGCGGATGAGTATGGGAAGTCACTTGGCAAATTAACGGCTGTATTTTCCGATAGAGGAGTACTGACCGGGTGGAATGGTGAGCTGCTGGATGTGTTGGCCAAAGACCAAATAGGAAATGATGTGTATCCCCCTGATCCATGGGCAGCTAATAGATTGGAGCAATTACGGAGGCCCATTGAAAAGGTAAAAAGCATGGATATTGGTACAACAAACATTTCATTAAATGGAGATCGTCGGGACGTTCGGAGGAAAGAGACCAATCTAGGCAACCTCATTACAGATGCCATGCTGGAGAAAGCGAATCAATATGGCCCGACTCAAATCGCGTTTCAAAATGGAGGTGGAATCAGGAATTCCATCAGTGCGGGGACCATTACCCTGGGAGATGTGTTGGAGGTGCTGCCTTTCGGGAATACCCTTGTAACATTGAATCTGACGGGGGAGGAGATCCTTCTTGCATTGGAACACAGTGTGGCGAATGTGGACGGAGAAGCAGGTCAGTTCCTCCAGGTTTCCGGCATGACATATCGCTTTGATCCATCAAAGCCCATTGGCAATAGAATAATGGAAGTGAAAATTCTAGGAGCACCCCTTGACCGTTCCAAGATGTATGGGGTTGCCGTCAACGCATTCCTTGCAGGAGGAGGGGATGGTTTTACCGTATTGAGAAATGCAAAAGATAACGGCAGGATATCCGATCTGCACCTCAATCTGTATGAGGTGATGAGTGAGTACCTCACCACTTATTCCCCCGTGTCCCCGCAAGTGGAGGGAAGGATTGTGGAAGAAAAAGAATAAGAAGAAAGGAGCCGGTTTTTCCTGCCGGCTCCATTTTATGCATATAGGTTTCATATTTTTCAGAATAAGGGTATAATAAAATGAATCATCATTCATTTTTCATTTACTAAAAGGAGGATCCAATTTGAAACATTTTACATACATTGAAGATATAGAAACATGGCAACAAGAATTTTCATTTTCAATCCATATAAAGGTCCGGTTTTCTGAGACTGATATGTTTGGACATATGAATAACACCGTTCCATTTACGTATTTTGAAGAAGCCAGGATCGAATATTTAAAGCACATTGGATTTATGCAAAACTGGGTGAAACCCGAGCATGATACGATCCCTGTCGTTGCAGATTTACAATGTGATTTTGTAAAACAAGTATTCTTCGACGAGACGTTGAAGGTATATGTGAAGGCAGATCGCGTTGGTCGTTCTTCAGTAGATTTACATTACATGGGTCTGAATGAAGAAGAACAGGTTTGCTTTACTGGTAGAGGAACCATGGTGCAAATATCGAAGGAAACTGGAAAAGGTGTCCCTTGGACGGAAGAAATGAAGTCTAAGCTCCATAGCGAAAAGGTGGTCTCGAGCCCGGTTTAGGACGTGAAAGAAACCGCTGCCTATTTTTCATTTAACTTCCTTCTCTATGTCACTCTAAACCCTACCTTCACATATGATATTCTGACGACCAACAATACCCATCCCCGCGGTTTAAAGCTGGCGAAGGCAAGGAGGGTTACCATAATTGAAGGACAATGATTTTACACACAAACCGTTGCTCACCAAAAGAGAAAAAGAAGTATTCGAACTGTTGGTTCAAGACAAAACAACTAAAGAAATTGCTAGTGATCTATTTATTAGCGAGAAAACAGTTCGAAATCATATTTCCAACGCCATGCAAAAGCTTGGAGTGAAGGGGCGATCTCAAGCTGTTGTAGAGCTTCTTCGCATGGGGGAACTCAAGCTTTAAATGTAAGGGACTGATTCTGATGCCGAACAATTAACGGGTTTCTATACATGATACCTATTAATGTTTGAATGAGAGTCAGTCTCTTTTAGTTCTGTTCCTTCCGAGAACTTGTCTTGAATTTTTTCGTGAAAAAGGTGAAAATGCTAGTAAGGGGAATCAATGCTTGACCTATAATAGATAAAGAAGCTAAAACGGGAAGGCTGATGCGTTCCGGTTATTCATAAGGAATAAATGCCCGGTTTCTGAATGTAAAAGGAGAGAAATAATGACGAATTCTAAAGAGCAAACCATTGAAGATATACAAGTTGTGGCAGATATCGAGAAAGACCTTCGATACATATCATCGATCATTAAGCAAAAAGGAAGAGAGATATTAAGTCAGTATACCATCACGCCTCCACAGTTCATTGCGCTGCAATGGTTATTCGAATATGGGGATATGACAATCGGAGATCTTTCAAATAAAATGTACCTTGCCTGCAGTACGACGACGGATCTTGTTGATCGAATGGAGAAAAACCAGTTAGTCGAGCGGGTCAAGGATGAGAATGATCGTCGCGTCGTACGTATTCATATGTTAAAAGAGGGCGAAAGAATTATTGAAGAAGTGATCAAGAAAAGACAGAATTACTTACAGAGTGCCTTAACGGACTTCTCTGCCCAGGAAGTGCTATTATTAAAAGATCATTTAGCAAAACTCCATCAAGAAATTAAACCAGAATGAGGGAATAACGTGATTCAACCAATCGGCATCATTGATTCTGGGGTAGGGGGGCTCACTGTCGCTAGAGAAGTGATGCGTCAGCTGCCGAAAGAGACCATATATTACTTAGGTGATACAGCCCGTTGCCCCTACGGACCCAGATCAGCTCAAGAAGTAAAAGCGTTCACGTGGGAAATGACTCAATATCTCATGCAATATGATATCAAAATGCTGATCATTGCCTGCAATACTGCCACTGCGGTGGTACTGGATGAAATACAGACCCATTTGGATATACCGGTGATTGGGGTCATTCATCCTGGGGCCCGGGCAGCGATCAAGCATACTTATAATAAGAGGATCGGTGTCCTTGGAACCGTGGGGACGGTCAATAGCGGCGCCTATGAGGATGCCCTTCACTCCCTTCACGGAAGTCTGGACGTCACGTCCCTTGCCTGCCCGAAATTTGTTCCGCTTGTGGAAAGTGGAGAGTATGACAGCTCTATGGCGACTGATATAGTAAGGGAGACGCTCCATCCTCTTAAAGAGTCGGGGATCGATACGTTGATCCTGGGATGTACCCATTATCCGTTGCTTCAGCCGAAGATACAGGCGTATATGGGCCCTGAGATCAGTGTCATAAGTTCCGGGGACGAAACCGCCCGGGAAGTCAGTACGATCCTTGATTATTATAATCTCCTGTACAGGGGAGTCCTGCAGCCTGAACACCGCTTTTTCAACACAGGGTCTTCGGCGATTTTTTCACGGATTGCATCCGATTGGCTGACAGTCGGAGAAGTAACAGCAGAAACCATTCGATTACAAGACTAGAATCTTGTGGTCGGGTGGTTTTTTTATTTTGTTGTTTTTATTGTGAAAAGTTTCGGTCTATTTTGTGGAGGGGGCTCGTATATATGTTAGTACAAACTGTCTTTTAGGAGGTTTCCCAATGGCAAAAAAAGCAAAGGTGTCAATTGCTGTAACGGTTTTAGCTTCTTCTGTATATCTTTCCGGTTGTGGATTACTCAGTTTCGGTGATGACAAGGAGAAGATCGATCCTCCTCAAGACTTATCCTACTTGAAAGAAGGGGAGAAAGTCGATACCGCCAAGAAAGAGGATTCAGATAAAAAGGTGAGCAAAGAAGAAGCGGGTGCTGAGACCGTCATGACGGAATTGTATTTAATCGATAAAAACGGCTATGTCGTTTCCCAGTCGATCCCTCTTCCAAATCAGGAAAGCGTGGCCAAACAAGCAGTTGAATACTTAGTGAAAAATGGTCCTGTCGAAAACATCCTGCCAAACGGATTCAGGGCTGTATTGCCGGCAGATACACAAGTGACGGTCGATATTAAAGACGGAAAGGCGATTGCCGATTTTTCTCCGGAATTCAATAATTATCAGCCTGAAGATGAACAGAAGATCCTGCAGTCCGTGACATGGACATTGACTCAGTTCGATTCGGTTGAGAAAGTCGAACTACGGGTTAACGGGTATCCATTAACGGAGATGCCGGTGAATGGTACGCCGATCGACGAAAATGGATTAACGAGAAAAGTCGGGATCAATGTGGATACGTCAGGCGTTGTAGATCCGACGAGCACCAAACCTCTTACAGTATATTATGTAGCCCAGTCCGATGATAAGACCTATTATGTTCCTGTGACGAAACGCGTCAGTTCCAAATCCGCGGATGAAGTCAAGGCAGTGGTGAATGAACTGATCGAAGGACCGGGTTATTCTTCTTCCCTGGCAAGTGACTTTACGGGAGCGAAGCTGTTGGATGATCCAAAGCTTGAGGATGGAACCGTGACGCTGAACTTCAATGAAGCGGTGTACGGAAGCCTTGAAGAAAAAATGGTTTCTGAGCATATGCTGAATTCCCTCGTTCTCTCCTTGACTGAGCAAAAGGGCATCAAAGGGGTCTCAGTACTCGTGAATGGTGAAGCGACCACCGTCTCAAAAGATGGGGAAACGGTGACTGAACCGGTAACAAGACCAGAAAATGTGAATGCAATTAGTTTTTAAATCGCGATTTTTTGATATACTATGAATAGAATCACCTGATAAGAGGTTGGCAGATTGCCGCCTCTTCTATTTTTGATTAGACCATTTTTTACATAACGTACGAACAAACAGGAGGGAATTATATGAGAACAGACGGCAGAGAAAAGAATCAATTGCGTCCTATCGAAATCGAGACAGGATACGTCAAGCATCCGGAAGGTTCTGTATTGATAACGGTTGGTGAAACGAAGGTCATTTGTAACGCCAGTATCGAAGAGCGCGTGCCTCCGTTTATGAGGAACAGTGGAAAAGGGTGGATCACGGCGGAATATTCCATGCTTCCGAGAGCGACGGAAACGAGAAATATCCGTGAATCGTCTAAAGGGAAAATCTCAGGGAGGACGATGGAAATTCAACGTCTGATTGGACGTGCCCTGCGTGCGGTCGTTGATTTGGATGCGTTGGGAGAGCGTACGATCTGGATCGATTGTGATGTCATTCAAGCAGATGGCGGGACAAGAACGGCTTCCATTACCGGGGCATTCGTTGCTATGGCAATCGCCCTTGCCAAACTTCAGGACAGTAAAAAGATTTCTTCATTCCCACTCAAGAGCTTTCTGGCAGCGACAAGTGTCGGGATTGTGGAAGAACACGGAGCGGTCCTTGATTTGAATTATATTGAAGATAGCAGCGCATTGGTGGATATGAACATCATCATGACGGGTGAGGGTGAATTTGTGGAGCTACAGGGAACCGGTGAAGAAGCCACCTTTACAATGGATCAACTGCATCAATTACTGAAGCTTGGTCAAGAAGGCATTCATGAATTATTCCAAATCCAGCAGCAATCATTAGGTGATATCGTAAAAAGATTTCAATAAAGGGATGAGAGAGTCGATGACAAAACGAGTGATCATAGCCACAAAGAACAGGGGAAAAGCAAAAGAATTCCAACATATGTTTGCGCCTTACGGGTATGAGGTACAAACATTACTAGACCTTCCTCATATTGAGGATGTGGAAGAAACAGGCGTAACCTTTGAAGAGAATGCGATTCTAAAAGCGGAAACCGTAGCCAGTGAATTAGGGGCACTTGTGATTGCCGATGATTCAGGGCTTGCCATCGATGCCCTTGAAGGTCGTCCAGGCGTGTATTCCGCGCGCTATGCAGGGGAAGAAAAAAGCGACGAAGCGAATATGGCGAAAGTATTAGAGGAGCTTGAGTCAGTGGAAGAATCCGACCGAACGGCCCGTTTCCACTGTGTGTTGGCCATTGCCGGCCCTGACATGGAAACGAAGACGGTGACAGGAAGTTGTGAAGGGATGATCCTGCGTGAAAAGAGGGGGACGAACGGGTTCGGCTACGATCCGATCTTCTTCGTGCCTTCCCTCGGAAAGACCATGGCCGAATTGACACAAGATGAAAAGAGTCAGATCAGTCATCGCGGTCACGCACTAGAAAAGCTAGGAAATATGATTTCAGACTTAGTTTAAAGGGTGAATCTGAATGAGATTATTAGTTGTAAGTGACAGTCACGGATCCAAGGATGAATTGTTGGATCTCTCAGAGAAGTACAAGTCGAGTGTAGACGCCATGATCCACTGTGGTGACTCGGAGTTGAGCGCAGATGATCCTGCTTTGTCATCGTATCTCATTGTCCGGGGGAACTGTGACATGGATGCACGACTGCCTGACGACTTGGTAGAGAAGGTAGACGGCCACACCATCATGGTGACGCACGGGCATCACTATGGAATCAAGATGTCATTGATGAAACTCCGATACAGAGCGGAAGAGGTCGGGGCGCAGTTTGTGTTCTTTGGTCACTCCCACACTCTGGGGGCAGAATGGATTAACGGTACATTATTCCTGAACCCTGGAAGCATCCTGCTGCCACGGGGGAGAAGCGAGCGTACCTACGCATTGGTAGATACGGAAGATCAAGAAATCAACGTTACATTTCTGACCCACGATCATGTGGTGCTGGATGAACTGACGCAAACATTCAGCTTGTAAAATGTAGTGTGGGAACCCGTCACGTTCGGGTTCCCATCTTGTTTTAAGGTATAAAAAGCAAAGTTGAAAAATAAAATAAATCTTTTTTCGAAAATCTGTTGACTTATTTATGCTATGTGAATATAATAAATATTGTCCTTGAAAAACAAATAACGAAACACACACACGTCCCAGTAGCTCAGCTGGATAGAGCAACGCCCTTCTAAGGCGTCGGTCGGGAGTTCGAATCTCTCCTGGGACGCCATAATGATTACATACGAACCTTGAGATCAGGGTTTTGACTAACAAGGGGTACTGACACAGTAACTGTGAGGTATCTCTTTTTTTATCCGATACATGGTCTGATGTGTCAGCTTACTATATTGAATGTGTCCCAGTAGCTCAGCAGGATAGAGCAACAGTTTCCTAAACTGTAGGTCGGGAGTTCGAATCTCTTCTGGGACGCCATAAACCCTACATACGCAAAGCTTACCCCTATGAGGTAGGCTTTTTTTGTTATCCAAATGATATCGTGCTAAACTAATACAAACTAAACAGTATAGGCGGGTACGTTTTATGAATAAGGGAAACCAAGAAGGAAAAGGAAAGATCGTACAGTTCCCAGGATTGAAGGACCGGCTGCTGGAAAAAGGGGTGCAGGCCCTGGAAAAAGGGGAAGTCCATGAATCCTCCCAGCTCCTCGCACAAGCCTATGAATTGGAACCGGATAATCCGGACATCAATACAGCACTCGTATTATCACTCTATGAAAGCAAACGATACGATCAGGCCGGATCTATATGTAAAGAGATGCTCCTCGAAGGAATCGGTGACTATTTCGAGGTCGTGGATATGTACTTAATGATTCTTATACAGCTTCACAAGCACAGTGAAGTGATCGATACAATCAATGCCCTTTTTGATGAAAGGGAAGTACCCTTTGAAAAGGAAGAACACTTCAGGAAGCTGCTTCATTTCAGTGAAAAGGTAGTGAACGGGAAAGCGGCTGTTCCTGAGAAGGAAGTACAGAATGAAGATCAACCGTCAATCTTGACGGGAAAAAGCCTCGAGGAACAGACGTTGATCGTGGCACAGCTCGTTCATCGTAATATTCACCCGTTCATCGGGGAACTGCAGGGGGTTTTACAGGATCCCGATGCCCATCCATTTTTACAAACAATGATATTAAATGTTTTAAAAGAGCATGGAATGGATAAAGAAGTAGTTGTGGTGAAGCTAGGGATGGAAGAGCGGGTTCATCCCGCAGCGTTGGAAGACGTTTTCGAGTCGGATTTCTTCACAGGGGTCACGCATGCCCTGGATGAGCTTCTGGCACAAACGAATCCCACTCTATTTCAGCACGCTCAGGAATTACTGAAACGTCACGCCTTTCTGCTCTATCCTTTTACACTTAAAGAAGAAACGGAAGAAATCGCTGCGGTATATGCATATTACACCGCCGGGATGTTTGCCGATACAATCCTTGAAGAAGAGTTGAAAGAGCGGGTTGAAAACAGTCAAGCGAAAGGGATTTTATCAAGGCTTACGGAACTAGAGGAAATTTCCTCTCCGAATATTTAAACCCCCTCTGTTGAAAGACAGTGGCTGTATGTTATAATGTAATGGTTGTAATGTAAAAGTTTTTCATATATTTACGATGATAGTGCTAGATTCACACGGGACTATCTACTACTATGCGTAAAAAAATTAAGATCAACTATAGATTTGTTGGAGGGAACAGTATGTCTGCAAAATGGGAAAAGCAAGAAGGAAACCAAGGAGTACTTACAATTGAAGTAGAAGCTGCAAAAGTAAACGAAGGTTTGGACGCAGCATTCAAAAAAGTTGTGAAACAAGTGAACGTACCAGGATTCCGTAAAGGGAAAATGCCTCGCGGAATGTTCGAAAAACGTTTTGGTGTAGAATCACTTTACCAAGATGCATTAGATTTCATCTTACCTGAAGCATATGCAAAAGCAATCGAAGAAACAGGAATCGATCCAATCGACCGTCCTGAAATCGATGTCGAGCAAATGGAAAAAGGAAAAGACCTGATCTTCACTGCTAAAGTACAAGTGAAACCAGAAGTGAAACTTGGCGAATACAAAGGTCTTGAAGTTGAAAAAATGGAAACAGAAGTAACAGCTGAGGACGTTGAAGCAGAACTTACTTCACTTCAAGAAAAACAAGCTGAGCTTGCTGTCAAAGAAGATGGGAAAGCTGAAGAAGGCGACACAGTGACAATGGATTTCGAAGGATTCGTTGACGGTGAAGCATTCGAAGGCGGCCAAGCTGAAAACTACTCACTTGAATTAGGTTCTGGTCAGTTCATCCCAGGATTCGAAGAGCAACTGGTTGGTGTTGCAGCTGGAGAAGAGAAAGAAGTAGAAGTAAACTTCCCTGAGGAATACCATGCAGCTGAACTTGCTGGCAAGCCTGCTACATTCAAAGTAAAAGTTCACGAAATCAAAGCGAAAGAACTTCCGGCACTTGATGATGAGTTCGCAAAAGACGCTGACGAAGAAGTTGAAACGCTTGCTGAACTAAAAGAAAAAATCGAAAAGCGCCTTCAAGAGTCTAAAAAGAACGAAGCTGAAACAGCGGTTCGTGAAACTCTTGTAAATAAAGCTTCTGACAACGCTGAAGTTGAAATCCCAGAAGTAATGGTAACAGCTGAAGTGGACCGCATGATGCAGGAATTCGGTCAACGCCTTCAAATGCAAGGTATGAACCTTGACCTTTACTTCCAATTCTCTGGTCAAACAGAAGAAGATCTTCGCGGTCAAATGACAGAAGACGCTGGGAAACGCGTTCGCACAAACTTAACACTTGAAGCAATCGCAGCAGCGGAAAACCTTGAAGTGACAGACGAAGAAGCAGAAGAAGAAGTAAACAAAATGGCTGAACAATACAACATGTCTGCTGACAACATCAAACAAGCACTAGGCGGCCTTGACACACTAAAAGCTGACCTTAAAGTTCGTAAAGCAGTAGAATTCCTTGTTGAAAACAGTAAAACTGTAGCATAATAAAAATAGCAAACAAGGCGCGAATCATTCGTGCCTTGTTTTGTACAATGAAGTAAAGAAACTCCATGGTTTTGGCTCATTCGTGAGAAACGGATGTTTCACACGCTTTTCAAGCTTTGCTGAAAAGTAGCCATCATCATCAAAAGCGAAAGAGCAAACGGGTTTGCTCCATCGCTTTTGATGATGATGGCGTAAATGAGCCAAAACCACCATTACACTAAGCTTCATTCCAATATTTTTTACAAGCTCAAGATTTTGCTCCAGGCGTTTTTTGTTTCTGTGGCAAAATGAGCCAAAATACTATACTCTGTTGATTAAGAAACTTTCTCCATCAATTAAGAATAAGAACCACTATTTTTGGAAAAAGCTTATGAGACGGGGTTGCATTACTTTTCACCATGAACATACATAATCAGATTCCTTACATCACCTGACTTCAATTGGACAAAATAAACATTGGCAATGTAAAAGATTTGCTAAAATGCACAATACATAATAAGATGATTCTTAAGAATCGTATCAATTTCTTTACGAACATATAATATGATAAAATGCAGTACATAACTTTAGGTAATAGGGATGTAAGGAATCGTTCGTTTGATGAAACAGAGCACGATTTTATGAAGTTTTAACGAAGGGGTGAAAATCATTGTTTAAATTTAATGATGAAAAAGGGCAATTAAAATGTTCTTTTTGCGGAAAAACTCAAGATCAAGTTCGTAAACTAGTCGCTGGACCAGGTGTGTATATTTGTGATGAGTGCATCGAGCTTTGCACAGAAATCGTAGAAGAAGAGTTGGGTACGGAAGAAGAAGTAGAATTTAAAGACGTACCGAAACCACGTGAAATCCGTGAAATTCTCGACGAATACGTCATCGGACAGGACCAGGCGAAGAAATCACTTGCAGTAGCGGTTTATAACCATTACAAACGTATCAACTCCAGCAGTAAAGTCGATGACGTTGAATTGTCTAAGAGTAATATTGCCATGATTGGACCGACTGGTAGCGGGAAAAACCTCCTGGCCCAAACTCTGGCTCGTATTCTTAACGTTCCTTTCGCCATCGCAGACGCCACTTCTTTAACAGAAGCCGGTTACGTTGGGGAAGATGTAGAGAATATTCTATTGAAACTGATCCAGGCAGCTGACTACGATGTGGAAAAAGCTGAAAAAGGGATCATCTACATCGATGAAATCGATAAAGTAGCAAGAAAATCCGAAAATCCATCCATCACGAGAGATGTATCCGGTGAAGGGGTGCAACAAGCCCTATTGAAAATTCTTGAAGGTACGGTAGCAAGCGTTCCACCACAAGGCGGACGCAAGCATCCTCACCAGGAATTCATTCAGATCGATACGTCCAATGTCCTATTCATTTGTGGTGGAGCATTCGACGGAATTGAACAAATCATCAAGCGCCGTTTAGGTCAAAAGGTCATCGGATTTGGTTCTGATCCTAAAAACGCTGATGTGAAAGAGGATAAATCCCTACTTTCTAAAGTTGTTCCTGAAGACTTATTGAGATTCGGATTGATCCCGGAATTCATCGGTCGTTTACCGGTCATTTCAAGCCTTGAGCCTCTTGATGAAGAAGCACTGGTTGAAATCCTGACTAAACCTAAAAACGCATTGGTAAAACAATACCAAAAAATGCTTGAACTGGATGATGTCGAGCTTGAGTTCACAGAAGATGCCCTGCTTGAAATCTCTAAAAAAGCAATTGAGCGTAAAACAGGTGCACGTGGACTGCGTTCCATCATCGAAACCATGATGCTCGATGTGATGTTCGATCTTCCTTCACGTGATGATATTAAAAAATGTATCATTACGAAAGAGACGATCCTTGAAGATGCAGCTCCTCACTTAATGCTTGAGGATGGCACCATGATCGATCCGAACGAAGAAAAGACATCAGCTTAATAGCTTAACGTAAAGCCGGGAATGATCCTTCATTCCCGGCTTTTTTTACGACTGAAGTGATAGAAAGGAGATGGGACGGTTGGACAATAAGAAAACCAAGGTGGCCATTAGCTGGAGTGGCGGGAAAGACGGGTGTCTGGCTTTGTATCGTACTTTAAAAGCCGGCAAAAAAGTAGAGTGTCTTGTTTCTATGGTTTCAGAAAAATATGAACGGAATCATGCTCACGGTCTCAGATTGGATATTCTCGAGCATCAGGCAAAAGCCTTGGGTATTCCGCTGGTACTTGTGAATTCCGGAGATGATTATGAGCGTTCCCTCATCGGGGCATTATCAGATTTAAAGCAGGATAGGGGTGTGGATGAAATCGTCTTTGGAAGCTTATATGCAGAAGAAGATCGAAAGTGGAATGAAGAAGTGGCAATGAAAGCGGGTTTGAATCCCTCATTTCCCGTATGGATATCGGAGGGAGAAAGCAGTCGATTACTGAAAGAATTCATCACACTAGGATTCTCTTCAGTCATATGCAGGGCTTCAGACAAAGTATTCGATCCATCATGGGCCGGCAGAATGCTCGATTGGGAATTTTATGAGGACATTCACAACAAGCAAGACTGCTGCGTCATGGGAGAAGCGGGTGAATACCACACCTTCGTCCTGAACGGTCCAATCTTCTCAAAAAAAATTCACCTAGTAAAATCAGGAGTAGTCTTAAACTCAGGACTCTGGTCTTTGGATATAGAAGATTGTCAATTATTAGAGAAAAAAGGTGGAATTGACTGTATTAGTTAATGAAATATCCCTTTTTGAACCATCTCATCACCGAATTTTTTTGTTTATTCCCACAAGGTCAAGGAGATACTAACCGATAACAACTTGTATCTACTTGGAGGGAGACGAATGAGCTTTACAAGCATCGCTTTATTCATCCAATTATTCTTCGGAATCATCATTGGATTGTACTTCTGGAATTTGTTGAAAAACCAGCGAACGCAAAAAGTTTCCATTGACCGTGAATCAAAAAAGGAGATGGAAGAACTCCGAAAGATGAGGTCCATTTCACTGACTGAACCCCTTGCCGAAAAAGTAAGACCCTCAAGCTTTGAAGATATTGTCGGACAGGAAGATGGCATCAAAGCATTAAAAGCAGCGATATGCAGTCCGAATCCACAGCATGTCATCATTTACGGACCTCCCGGTGTCGGAAAAACGGCAGCAGCCCGTTTGGTACTGGAAGAAGCAAAGAAAAATATGAAATCCCCATTCAGATCTTCTGCCGTTTTTGTTGAATTGGATGCCACCACGGCACGATTCGATGAACGGGGGATTGCCGATCCGCTGATTGGTTCAGTCCATGATCCCATCTATCAAGGGGCAGGAGCCATGGGACAAGCCGGGATCCCGCAGCCGAAACAAGGGGCTGTGACGAATGCCCATGGAGGCGTATTGTTCATTGATGAAATCGGGGAATTGCACCCCATTCAATTGAATAAGCTCTTAAAAGTGTTAGAAGATCGCAGGGTGTTCCTTGAGAGTGCCTATTACAATGAAGAAAATCATCAAATTCCCACCCATATACATGATATTTTCAAAAACGGCCTTCCGGCTGATTTCCGCTTGATCGGTGCCACGACCCGTACACCGAATGAATTGCCTCCGGCGATCCGCTCTAGATGCATGGAAGTTTTCTTCAGGGAGCTTGAGCATGATGAAGTGAAGAAGGTAGCGGCAGGAGCCGTTGAGAAAGTAGAAATGACGATCAGTGACAAAGGTCTCGAGACCCTCGCATCTTATGCACGTAACGGACGTGAAGCAGTCAATATGGTTCAGATAGCCGCCGGGGTTGCCATCACAGAAAATAGAAAAGAAATTTATGATCATGAGCTCGAATGGATCATTCAATCCAGTCAGCTTTCCCCCCGCTATCAGAAAAAAATCAATGAAGAGGCAACGATTGGTCTGGTCAATGGGTTAGCCGTGACAGGACCGAATACGGGTTCTCTACTTGAAATTGAAGTCAATGTGATTCCGGCAGTTGATAAGGGCACCATCAATGTGACGGGAATCGTGGAAGAAGAGAGCATCGGTGATCGGAGTAAATCCATCAGAAGAAAAAGTATGGCGAAAGGATCGATCGAAAATGTGATCACCGTCCTTCGTTCCATGGGAGTACCTGCCGATCAGTATGATATCCATGTGAACTTTCCAGGCGGGGTGCCGGTCGACGGTCCTTCTGCAGGGATTGCCATGGCTCTTGGGATCTATTCGGCCATTTACCGGATTCCCATCAAGCATACGATTGCCGTCACAGGTGAAATCAGTATACATGGATCTGTTAAGCCTGTCGGTGGGGTATATCCTAAGGTGAAAGGTGCGAAGCTAGCCGGTGCGACCGTGGCCATCATTCCTTACGACAACCAACAGGCGATGTTAAAAGAGATAGAAGGAATCGAAGTGGTCCCGGTCAAACAGCTCAAGGAAGTTCTTGATCTCGCCTTGATGAAGGATCACGTATCGTCACCCGATCTCGCACCTGAACAAAATAAGAAAAGTGTATAGACTGTTGACCGATTCGGGTCTATCCGAATCGGTTTGTTTTTGAATGGGGAGAGCAGGAATAAGAGCAGCATGCCTTGAATAAAGTTGTAAATACCTATTTAATAGACACTCCCTAGTAAATAAGTTAGAATTGTACAAAGACTAGAGAAGCATAATTCGGAGGTGTTATATGTGGCAAAACAAAATAATTTAACGGTTCCCCTCCTTCCATTAAGAGGCTTACTCGTGTATCCAACAATGGTCTTGCATTTAGATGTTGGACGTGAGCGCTCCGTTCAAGCTTTAGAAAAAGCGATGATGGATGATCATTTAATTTTCTTAACGACTCAAAGAGATATGAATATAGATGAGCCAACACAGGAAGATTTTTACGAAATGGGAACATTGACAAAGGTTAAGCAAATGCTTAAACTGCCAAACGGGACCATCAGGGTGTTGGTTGAGGGAATGAATCGGGCGTCCATCACTTCATTCACTGAGCAAAAAGATTTCTACGAAGTTACGGTGAAGGAATTTCATGATTCTGAAGGGAAGGAATCGGAAACAGACGCCTTGATGAGGACGTTACTCAATTATTTCGAACAATACATAAAGCTATCAAAGAAAGTATCAGCCGAAACGTATTCAACCGTTTCAGATATTGAAGAACCGGGAAGGCTTGCGGATATCGTCGCATCCCATCTGCCCCTAAAGATGAAGGAAAAGCAAAACGTCCTGGAAACACTCGATATTAAAGAGCGGCTTCAAATGGTGATCGAAACGATCAACAATGAAAAAGAAGTGCTGAGCTTAGAGAAAAAAATCGGGCAGCGTGTCAAACGTTCGATGGAAAGAACCCAGAAAGAGTATTATCTTCGTGAGCAAATGAAAGCCATTCAAAAAGAGTTGGGTGACAAAGAAGGTAAATCGGGTGAAATTGAAGATTTAACTGCTAAAATCGAACAGGCCAATATGCCTGAAGAAGTGGAACTTACGGCATTAAAGGAGCTCGCACGCTATGAGAAGGTGCCTTCAAGTTCTGCTGAAAGCTCTGTGATCCGAAATTACATCGAGTGGCTTGTCTCTTTACCATGGTCCACGGAAACAGAAGATCAATTGGACATCAAGCGTTCTGAACAGATATTAAACCGGGATCATTACGGTCTTGAAAAGGTCAAGGAAAGGGTTCTTGAATATCTTGCCGTTCAGCAGCTGACTCAATCCCTGAAAGGACCCATTCTGTGTTTGGCCGGACCTCCAGGTGTCGGGAAAACGAGCTTGGCCCGTTCCGTGGCTGAATCACTGGGGCGGAATTTTGTACGCATCTCCCTTGGAGGCGTCCGTGATGAATCCGAAATCAGGGGGCACAGACGTACGTATGTAGGCGCCATGCCCGGCAGGATCATACGCGGGATGAAAAAGGCAGGTACGATCAATCCTGTGTTCCTTCTCGATGAAATCGATAAAATGTCCAGTGATTTCAGGGGAGATCCTTCTTCTGCAATGCTTGAGGTACTGGATCCCGAACAAAATTCTAACTTCAGTGATCACTATATTGAAGAGACGTACGACTTATCAAAAGTGATGTTCATCGCAACGGCCAATGACCTATCCACCATACCGGGACCACTCCGGGACAGGATGGAAATCATTACGATTGCCGGTTATACGGAGCTTGAAAAGTTAAACATTGCGAAGCATCATTTACTGGAAAAGCAAATCAAAGATCATGGTTTGACCAAATCCAAGCTTCAGGTGAGAGATGAAGCGATCGTTGATATCGTCCGCTATTATACCAGGGAAGCCGGTGTAAGGAGCCTGGAGCGTCAGCTGGCTGCTCTCTGCAGAAAAACGGCGAAGATCATCGTTTCAGGTGATAAGAAGAGAGTCGTGATCACGTCAAGCAATATAGAAGAGTTCCTCGGAAAGAGGAAATTCCGTTACGGCCAGGCAGAAATAGAAAATCAGATCGGTGTATCTACCGGTCTTGCCTATACGACGGTCGGCGGGGATACCCTTCAAATCGAAGTATCCCTTGCACCGGGTAAAGGGAAGCTTGTCCTGACCGGGAAACTGGGAGACGTCATGAAGGAGTCTGCTCAAACAGCCTTCAGCTACGTACGTTCGAAGGCGGGGGAACTTGGGATCGATGAGAATTTCCACGAGAAACACGATATTCATATCCACGTTCCCGAAGGAGCAGTCCCGAAAGACGGGCCTTCAGCCGGGATCACGATCACGACGGCACTCGTATCTGCCCTGACAGGGAAATACGTGAACCGTGAAGTGGGGATGACAGGAGAAATGACCCTGAGAGGAAGAGTCCTTCCAATCGGCGGAGTGAAAGAAAAAACATTAAGTGCTCATCGTGCCGGAATTAAAACGATTATCCTTCCGAAAGATAATGAAAAGGATATAGATGATATTCCTGAAAGTGTGAGGGGAGAATTAACGTTCATCCTTGTATCCCACATCGATGAAGTCTTAGAGAAAGCATTAGTAGGTGAAAAGAAGTGAAAGTAAATCAAGTTGAGCTAGTCATCAGTGCGGTCAGGCCTGAACAATATCCTGGCGATATCCTTCCTGAGTTTGCCTTAGCGGGGCGCTCGAACGTAGGGAAATCCTCATTCATCAATAAAATGATCGGCAGGAAGAGCATGGCGAGGATTTCATCCAAGCCTGGTAAAACCCAGACGCTGAACTTTTATAAAATAGAAGAAACCCTCTATTATGTAGATGTTCCCGGTTACGGTTTTGCCAAAGTATCCAAAACGGAGCGGGAAGCTTGGGGAAAGATGATTGAAACCTACATCACTTCCCGTGAGCAGCTAAGGGCGGTCATCCTGATCGTGGACCTTCGTCACGCCCCGACCAAAGATGACGTGATGATGTATGATTTCCTCAAGCATCACGGGCTTCCATGTATCGTCATTGCCACCAAAGCGGACAAGATCCCGAAAGGCAAATGGCAGAAGCACCTGAAAGTCACAAGAGAAACCCTGAACATGGACAGCGAAGACGATCTTATCTTGTTCTCTTCTGAAACAGGCCTTGGAAAAGACAAAGCCTGGGACGCCATCAAATCGTATTATAAATGATCTTGTAAAGAACCGATTTCCATTTATGGAGGTCGGTTCTTTTTTTTTTGAAAAGTAGTCATAAAGAAGGTCTACCGAAGTCCGTATAAGGTTTTTTGGCCTATAGGACGAAAGGATATGAAAGGAAATGAAAGGATAGGGACGCATATGTATCCATATCAAAGCTGAATGGGGTTCATCCACCAAAATGGATAATTATAAGCTGTGGAAGCTATATTTGAATTTTGAGAATTTTCTCTTTTGTTGATAAAATTATGAAAGATTAAAAATATTACAAGCTACATAAGGGGGACTCTAGACAGTGAAGAATTTGAAAAGCCTGGTCTTATTAGTACTTGCTGCACTTCTTCTATCCGCTTGCGGAGACAAAGCTACTACAGAGAGTGGTGCGAAGTTAGTGGAGGAAGGCAAATTCGTTTATGCAGCTTCCGGTGAATTCAAGCCATTCAGTGTGACGAATGACGATGGAACCATGTCAGGTTTCGATATTGAAGTGGCAGAAGCCGTTGCGAAAGAAATGGGTCTTGAACCCGAGCAGAAGAAATTTAAATTTGCAGGAATTGTAGAAGGGGTCAAATCCGGACGTTTCGACGCGGCAGTCGCCAGTCATACGATCACGGAAGATCGTTTGAAGGAAGTAGACTTCTCAACTCCTTATTATTATTCAGGTCCACAGATTTTCGTCCGTAAAGACAGTGATGTTGAAACCCTGGATGATTTGAAGGACAAAGAAATTGCTGTATCAAAGGGATCGACGTACTCAGATACTGCAAAGGAAGTAACGGATAAAATTCAGGCATATGATAGTGACGTTGTGGCACTTGAAGCGTTAAACAAAGGAAAACATGATGCCGTCATCACAGACTTCATTACAGGTAAAGAAGCGATTGCTTCAGGCCTTAACATCGAAGCACGTGAACTGATCGGACGCAGTGAGCAGGCGATTGCCGTCAGTAAAGATAATGAAAAGCTATTGAAAGAAGTCAATCAAGCTCTTGAAGCATTAAGAGAAGACGGTACACTGAAGAAAATCAGTGAAAAATATTTCAAAACAGATATTACATCAGATCCCGAGAAAGAGTAAGAGCAGCATGACACAGAGCGAATGTGCTTCTATGCGCATTCGCTTTTTGTCTTAAAGTGGAAAAAATCGAACGGAGGGAAGTCCATGCACTTTTTAGAAACCTTTGCAGGTACATATGATGTTTTTCTGAAAGGGATGCTGTTAACATTCCAGTTAACCTTTGTTTCTGTCCTGATTGCGATTGTGATCGGTCTGTTTTTCGCTTTCCTAAAGATTTCAGGGATCAAGCCTTTGTCCCTGATTGCGGATTTATACATTTTTGTTGTAAGGGGTACACCATTAATCGTTCAAATCTTCATTTTCTATTTCGGTTTGACCTCATTGAATATTTCAGGCTTCTGGTCGGTCGTCATGGGTCTTGCTTTCCATAACGGGGCTTATATCGCAGAGATCTTCCGGGGAGCCATTCAGTCCATCGACAAAGGGCAAATGGAAGCCGGGCGTTCCCTTGGGATGTCCCTTGGATTGTCCATGAGAAGGATCATCCTTCCTCAGGCATTCAGGCGTGCCCTGCCGCCCCTGGGTAATCAATTCATCATTGCATTAAAGGATTCATCCCTTGCTTCATTCATCGGGATGTTCGAATTGTTCAGCGTGGCAACGACACTCGGATCGAATAATTTTGATTATATGACCTATTTGCTCGTCGTAGCAATCTATTACCTGGTTCTTGTTTTACTATTCTCAACGATTGTCAATGTAATTGAAAAACGTATGTCCATCAGTGATTAAGAATGACGCAGGAGGGATGAGTATGAGTCAGGAAATGATTAAAGTAGAGAAACTAAATAAATCCTTTGGTGATTTGCACGTATTAAAGGACATTGATATAAGCGTAAGGGAAAGTGACGTGGTTTGTCTTATTGGGGCCAGTGGATCTGGGAAGAGTACACTGCTTCGCTGCTTGAACTTCCTTGAGCTGAAAGATAATGGGAAGGTTGTCATCGAAGGCGATGAAGTCAACCAGGATACCCATGATTTGAATAAAATCCGTCAAAAGGTAGGGATGGTGTTCCAGCATTTCTATCTATTCCCCCACAAGACCGTATTGGAAAATGTGATGGAGGCACCGGTCTACGTAAAGGGTGTCTCTAAGGCGGAAGCAAGGAAGGATGCCAAAGAACTGTTAAAGAAGGTCGGGCTTGGGGATAAAGAAGATGTCTACCCGTCCAAGCTTTCCGGGGGACAGAAGCAGCGTGTCGCCATCGCCAGGGCACTTGCGATGAAGCCGGATATCATGCTGTTCGATGAGCCCACCTCTGCACTTGATCCGGAATTGGTCGGTGAGGTACTCGCTACCATGAAGGAGCTTGCTTTAGAAGGGATGACGATGGTCGTCGTGACACATGAAATGGGATTTGCCCGTGAAGTGGCCGACTGGGTCGTCTATATGCATGATGGACGCATCGTCGAAGTGGGACCCCCTCAGGAATTATTCCATTCTCCAAAAGAACAGAGGACGAGAGAATTTTTGGACTCGGTTCTCTAATAAATGAAAAAAAGCCCGGATGCGATTCCGGGCTTTTTCACGTTTTGCCTACTTTTTTCTTACAAATAATAAATAGACACCGATACCGATAATGATAATGGGCCAGAATTCCCACGCGCTTCCCACGCTTCCTTCAATGAAACCGAACCATCGCACCACTTTATCAGAGAATAGGAGAATGATAGAGAGTGTCAGAAAGAGCACTCCTTGAAATAAGCCGGCGCGTGTCTTCTGATATCTGAGAAGAAAACCGAGGGCGATGATGAGGATGAAGGTCCCCATATGATCCGGCCAAATGTCAAGCTTGTTGACCACATGGAAATGCAGGCCGAATCCGACCAGGATCGTACCGGGAAGGATGGCTTCATAATCCCTTCCCCCGTATCCCTGACCGAGAAACGCGAGTCCGACAATGATAAGCAAAGTGGGCCACGTGAAAAATTCCTGAAATAATACAATGTTCGCTTGTTGTAAGTAAAAGTAAGCTCCAAAGCCAATTAAGATGATTCCGGGGAATATTCGCTGCTGTTTCATTCTTTTCCTCCTGAAAATTAGTGAAATTTCGGTTTTAATTCCTATTTTTTAAGGGAAAATGACACATAATATGAAAAATCGATCCCTTTGTTCCGATGAATCGTGAGAAAGCTTTCCATTACTTGATTCTTTAGGCTTGTTTTGGTACCCTACATTAGTAGGCAAATGTCGAAATATAAAAGATTTAAGAAGAATTGAAAATGCTTTCAAGCTTCTTTCTTTCTTCTACTTAAATGTAATGATGAAAGTGATGTTTCGCAAGTCCCGGAAGAATCATTCGATTCTACCCCCTTAACTGTAGCACAGGTTTCAATTTCTGTTCACATTTCAGGGCCAGAGGACTTATTTGGACATGTTATAATAACAGTAATGATTTTACTTGGGGGTGTAGTGCATAGCATGTATACAATAGTCGTTGGTTTAAATTATAAAACGGCCCCTGTAGAGATTCGTGAGCGTTTATCTTTCAATGAAACTGATCTTCCTTTAGCCATGAAAACCCTAAAGGAAAAGAAAAGCATCCTTGAAAATGTGATTGTTTCTACATGTAATAGAACGGAAGTTTATGCGGTAGTGGATCAGATTCATACAGGTCGTTATTATATTAAAGAATTTTTATCTCAATGGTTTGATATAGATAAAGAGGAGTTCACGCCTTATCTGTTCATTTATGAACAAGAAGGAGCTGTCGAACACCTGTTTAAGGTTGCCTGTGGATTGAACTCCATGGTCCTCGGGGAAACCCAGATCCTTGGTCAAATCCGTTCAAGCTTCCTGAATGCCCAGGAGTCGGGAGCGACGGGTACCGTATTTAATCATCTGTTCAAGCAGGCGGTGACGGTTGCGAAAAAGGGTCACTCAGAAACAGAGATTGGTTCCAATGCGGTATCAGTCAGCTATGCAGCCGTTGAATTGGCTAAAAAGGTATTCGGCAGCCTGGAGGGTAAGCATGTCCTCATCCTTGGTGCAGGGAAGATGGGGGAACTTGCCATCAAGAATCTTCATGGCAGTGGAGCCACCAAGGTGACCGTGATCAACCGTACGTATGAAAAGGCCCAAACCCTGGCAGAGCGTTTCAGCGGTAATGCGAAAACGATGCAGGAGCTTCAATGCGCCCTTGTAGAAGCGGATATCATGATCAGTTCTACAGGAGCAAAGGATTTTGTCATCACGAAAGAAATGATGTCCCATGTGGAAAGCATGAGGAAGGGCCGTCCCCTATTCATGGTGGACATTGCCGTACCGAGGGATTTAGACCCGGCGATCGGCCAGCTCGAGAGCGTATTCCTTTATGATATCGATGATCTGGAAGGCATCGTCCAGGCAAATCTTGCTGAACGCAAAAAGGCGGCTGAGCAAATTGAAATCATGATTGAAGCGGAAATCGTTGCGTTTAAAGAATGGTTGAATATGCTCGGTGTGGTTCCGGTCATCTCTGCCCTTAGGCAGAAGGCGCTCTCCATCCAGGCAGAAACGATGGAAAGCATCGAACGTAAAATGCCTGATTTAACCGATCGTGAACGCAAAGTATTGAATAAGCACACGAAGAGCATCATCAACCAGTTATTAAAAGATCCGATCCTCCAGGCAAAGGAATTTGCCGGGCTGCCGGATGCTGAAGATAAGCTGGATTTATTCATCAACATTTTTAACATTGAACAAGAAGTGATAGAGCAGAAACAAGTGAAAGCAGCCAACGAAAAGACTGAGAGCGATCATAGCTTTACACCACAACCCTCTTTTCAAGCATAAGTGAGGTTAATGTCGATGTTTGAACAAACGATGACTAGGCTGCACGAACTTATGATTGTTCTGTATGCTATTAGTATTCTCTTTTATTTTATAGATTTCTTAAACAAAAACCGGAAGGCGAACCTGTTTGCCTTCTGGTTACTTGCGATTGTTTGGGTCCTTCAAACAATCTTTTTATTTCTTTACATGATGAATACAGGCAGGTTTCCGGTCCTCACCATCTTTGAGGGACTTTATTTTTATGCCTGGGTGCTCATCACATTGTCCCTGATTATCAACCGATTGCTAAGGGTGGATTTCACCGTCTTCTTTACAAATGTACTCGGTTTCATCATCATGGCAATCCATACATTTGCGCCCGTTCAGGTCGAGTCCCAGGCAATGGCAGAACAGATGGTATCGGAGTTACTGCTGATTCACATTACGATGGCCATCCTGTCATATGGGGCCTTCAGTCTTTCCTTTGTGTTTTCCCTTCTTTATCTCCTCCAGTTTAAATTATTGAAGGAGAAAAAATGGGGGCAGAGGTTATGGAGAATCAGTGATTTGTCCAAGCTTGAGAAGATATCTTATATCTCTAATTCCATCGGGGTGGCGATGCTTCTGTTGAGCCTGATATTGGGGCTGCAATGGGCATACATCAAGCTCCCGGAATTTCTATGGTATGATCCAAAGATCGTGGGATCATTCATTCTATTAATTTTATATAGCATGTATTTATACCTTCGCATTAAAAAGAATGTCTTTGGTAAATCATTAGCGTTTCTTAATGTTGCAGCCTTCTTGATTATATTAATCAACTTTTTCCTAGCTAGTCGGTTGTCTTCATTTCATTTCTGGTATTCATAAGTTTTCAGGAGGTCATTATGAGAAAAATCATTGTTGGTTCAAGACGAAGTAAATTAGCCCTTACCCAAACCAATTGGGTGATCGATCAGTTGAAGGCAATCGACCCTTCTTACGATTTCGAAGTAAAGGAGATTGTGACGAAAGGGGATCAGATCCTGGATGTCACCTTATCCAAAGTGGGCGGTAAAGGATTATTTGTAAAAGAAATCGAGCAGGCGATGCTGGATAAAGAAATCGACATGGCCGTTCACAGTATGAAAGATATGCCGGCTGTTTTGCCAGAAGGACTGACCATCGGAAGCATCCCGGTTCGTGAGGATCACCGTGACGCGTTCATCAGTAAGAATCATGTTGCCCTCAAAGACCTCCCTGGCGGAGCGATCGTCGGAACGAGCAGTCTTAGAAGAGGAGCTCAAATCCTGTCAGTGAGACCGGATCTTGAAATCAAGTGGATCCGCGGCAACATCGATACCCGCCTTTCTAAACTTCAAAATGAAGATTATGATGCCATCATCCTGGCAGCGGCGGGACTATCGCGCATGGGATGGACGTCGGATGTCGTAACGGAATTCCTTGATCCGGACCTTTGCTTGCCGGCTGTCGGTCAAGGGGCCCTTTCGATCGAGTGCAGAAATGATGACGATGAAGTTCTTGAACTGCTAGAGAAGTTCGCGTGCGAAGAGACAACGAGTACAGTGACGGCTGAACGAGCTTTCCTGCATAAAATGGAAGGTGGCTGTCAGGTGCCGATTGCGGGATTTGCCGAGCTGAAGGACAATGGAGATGTTGCATTGACCGGACTTGTCGCTTCTCCGGACGGACAGATGATCTACAAAGAATACATGACGGGTCCAGATCCGAAAGAAGTTGGAGAAAAAGTGGCTGAAAGTTTAACAAAACAAGGGGCAAAAGCCTTGATCGACCAGGTGAAAGAGGAGCTGGATCAATAATGAAGGGTAAGAGGCCTTTAGAACAAGTAAAGGTTTTGATTACTCGTGGCAATGAGGGATCCAGTGAAACCGGGTCGCTCATTGAAAGCGAGGGAGGGGTGCCGATCTTGGTGCCGCTCCTTCATTTTCACCCCCACATAGATCCGTTGGAGGTATCGCTTCATACTTCCCTGCATACATACGATTGGATTATTTTCACCAGTAAAAATGGGGTGAAATTCTTCCTGGAAGCATTAGAAAGACTGGGTATCCCTTTATCCTCATATACGGGAAAATTCGCTGCCGTCGGGACCAAGACGGAGCAGTACTGTCATAAATTCGGCATACCGATTTCATTTGTCCCGGAAAATTTCACAGGTGATGACTTCGCCGAGGAGTTCATTTCTAAAGTGAAGCCTGATGGTCACGTTCTGATTCCAAAAGGGAATCTGGCAAGGAATGTGATTGCGACGGAATTGGCCACAGCGGGAGTCAGCTGTCGGGAATGGATCGTCTATGAAACGGTCCTTCCGGAGAACAGCATCGTGCAGTTGAAAACAATCATTGAAAAAGAACAAGTGGATATCATTACATTTACGAGTTCATCGACGGTCCATCATTTTATGAAGATCATCCGTCAGTATTCCCTCTATGATCACATCAGGGACGTTCCCATTGCGTGTATCGGCCCGATCACAAAAAAAACCGCGGAGCAATACGGATTACATGTAAAAATCTGTCCAAGCGTTTATACTGTAAATGAAATGGTGAATGAGATGAAAGAGTTCATCTCTGCCTGTTAGCTATCAAACATTAGGAGGCTTTTATTATGAAAGACCTGCAATTTAATCGACACCGCCGCTTACGTCAATCGGAAACGATGCGTGCGCTCGTGCGGGAAACACATCTAAGAAAAGAAGATCTAATTTACCCGTTGTTTGTCGTGGAAGGGGAGAACATCAAGAATGTCGTTCCATCCATGCCGGGTGTTTATCATATTTCACTCGATAATTTACAAGCAGAAATGGATGAAGTGGTTTCACTCGGGATCAAGTCCATCATTCTTTTCGGTGTTCCTGCTGAAAAAGACGAGCTGGGAAAACAGGCGTATCATGACCATGGAATCGTCCAGGAGGCAACGCGTTTTGTGAAGGAACGTTACCCGGATCTTGTGGTCATCGCCGATACGTGCCTCTGTCAATATACCAGTCACGGTCACTGCGGGATCGTCAAAGACGGGAAAGTCCTGAATGATGAAACCCTTGATCTGTTGGCCAAAACAGCGGTCAGCCAGGCTGAAGCTGGTGCAGACATCATCGCTCCGTCCAACATGATGGATGGATTCGTAGCAGCCATCCGTCACGGGCTGGACGAAGCAGGCTATCATGATGTGCCGATCATGTCATACGCTGTGAAATATTCATCAAGCTTCTATGGTCCTTTCCGTGACGCGGCTCACTCAACACCTCAATTCGGAGATCGCAGAACGTATCAAATGGACCCGGCGAACCGCATGGAGGCACTAAGAGAAGCGCAGTCTGATATGGAAGAGGGTGCCGACTTCCTTATCGTGAAACCGGCCCTTTCGTATCTGGATATCATGCGTGAAGTGAAAGACCGTTTCAATGCACCGGTTGTCGCCTATAACGTAAGTGGAGAATACAGCATGGTGAAAGCAGCGGCTCAGAACGGCTGGGTAAATGAACAGGAAATCGTCATGGAGAAACTGACCAGCATGAAACGTGCAGGGGCAGATCTCATCATCACGTATTTTGCAAAAGACGTAGCAAACTGGTTATCCTAATTGGTGGAGAATTCCTGTCAGGATGACTGAACGATCACTAAAGGAGGAACCGATATTGCGTTCATATGAGAAATCGAAACAAGCATTTAAGGAAGCTGTAAACCTCATGCCCGGCGGAGTGAACAGTCCCGTCCGTGCATTCAAATCCGTCAAGATGGATCCGATTTTCATGGAAAGGGGAAAAGGATCGAAAATCTATGATATCGATGGGAATGAGTACATCGACTATGTCCTTTCCTGGGGTCCTCTCATTCTTGGTCACAGCAATGACCGGGTTGTGGAATCCATTAAAAAAGTGGCTGAAAACGGGACGAGCTTCGGTGCTCCGACAGAAATTGAAAATAAACTGGCTCAACTGGTGATCGACCGGGTGCCAAGCATCGAGATCGTCCGTATGGTGTCTTCAGGTACGGAAGCGACGATGAGTGCCCTGAGGTTGGCCCGTGGATACACCGGCCGCAATAAGATCATCAAGTTCGAAGGCTGTTACCACGGCCATGGGGACTCCTTATTAATTAAAGCGGGCTCGGGTGTCGCGACACTCGGATTACCAGACAGTCCCGGTGTTCCTGAAGGGGTTGCAAAGAATACGATCACGGTGCCTTACAATGATCTGGAAAGCATCCGTTATGCCTTCGACCAATATGGTGATGACATTGCCGGTGTGATCGTCGAGCCTGTAGCCGGAAACATGGGTGTCGTCCCTCCACAACCGGGCTTCCTGGAAGGCCTGCGTGAGGTAACGGAAAGTCATGGTGCACTATTGATCTTCGATGAAGTCATGACGGGCTTCCGTGTTGGCTATGGCTGTGCACAAGGCTTTTACAATGTGACGCCTGACTTAACCTGCCTGGGGAAAGTCATCGGCGGGGGACTTCCTGTCGGGGCATATGGCGGAAAAGCGGAAATCATGGAAAGGATCGCGCCGAGCGGACCGATCTATCAAGCCGGAACCCTTTCAGGGAATCCGTTAGCCATGACCGCTGGATACGAAACGCTGAGCCAGCTCACTCCAGAAACGTATACCGAGTTTGCGCGCAAAGCAGATCTACTGGAGGAAGGCTTGAAGAAAGCTGCGGAAAAATACAACATTCCTCACAGAATCAATCGTGCAGGCTCCATGATCGGGATCTTCTTTACAAATGAAGAAGTTTCGAACTACGAAGGTGCCAAGTCATCCGATCTTGAGATGTTTGCCGACTACTACCGTGAAATGGCCCATGAAGGGGTATTCCTGCCACCTTCACAGTTTGAAGGACTTTTCTTATCGACAGCCCACAGTGATGACGATATCGAAAAGACGCTGCAGGCAGCGGAAAGAGCGTTTGAAAAAATCAGTAAGAAGTAATGGTAGAAGCCGATCCTTTTGGGGTCGGCTCTTTTTTATGGATTTTCGTTTTCCTATCATATTCCTCCTTTCCGTTTCATAAAGTGATAATGGCATTGTTTACTATTTCTTTGTTTGGAACCTGAAAGGAGGAATTTTCTTTGTCACAAGAACAACAATCGTGCTTACGATTTTCTTTGGAAGAATCAATTTGGTTCAAAAAAGGACAGGAAGTTGAAGAATTGCTATCTATCTCCTTAGATCCTCATATAACGATACAAGAACAAGAGCAGTACGTACTTATCAGGGGCAGCCTCGATTTGACGGGTGAGTATTTACCGACATCACTTAGAGAAGAAGAGGAAGATGAGTTCGAAGCAGGCGGGAAGTTCGTGCAGACAGTGGAAAAGAGGGAGAAGGGTGAATATGAATTTGTCCATAGGTTCCCGGTGGATGTCACAATCCCGAAAAATAGGATCGCGAACCTGGGGGATATTGATGTATTCGTTGAGTCATTTGACTACATCGTCCCTGAAAATGCCTGTTTAAAGCTGAACGCTGACTTGACCATCACCGGCATCTACGGTGAACAGCAGGCTCACACTCCTCTTGAAGCAGAGTATGAAAGAGAAGAAGAATTCGAGCCTCTTTACCGCTCAAGTGCCGTAGCCCAAGCAGAAGAAGTGGAAGAGGCGGAAGAAGAAGTCGAAACCGAAGAAGAAGAAAGAGAAGAAGTGTACGAATACGAAAACTATCATGAAGAAGAAATCACGGGTTATGCTGAAGAAGGCGAGGAAGAAGAGGACCAGGATGACGAGTATCAGCCGTTTAATCTTGAGGGAAGGACTCCACCGGCTGAGCAGGAAGATGAAATTCCTGTCCAGATTCAATACGATACACAGCCGGCTCCTTCCTATGAAGAAGTCGACTACCGGAAAGAGAATGTATTTCAGCTTCCTCAACATGAGCTGAGTGAGTCGTCTGAGGAGCAGCCTGCTGAACCGAAGCCCGCTTATACGCCTCCTCCAGCACCTAAGTACAAGGAGCAGGAGATGGAAGAAGAAGAGTCCTCCTCATCGGCCGTAGAAGCAGAGATGGAAGAGGAAGAAAAGGAAGAAAAGAAAAAGACGAAGGGCAAAAAGAAGTATGAATCCATTTCATTGACTGATTTCTTTGCCCGGAAAGAAGAAGAACGGGGAGCGACTCTTCGTGTATGCATCGTCCAGGAGGGAGAAAACCTGGATTATATAGCGGAAAAATATGATTTGACCATTCCACAGCTATTAAGGGTGAACCAACTCGAAGCGAATCAGGACGTATATGCCGGTCAGGTTCTATATATCCCGAACAGCGAATTCGTTTTCAAGGGATAAAGGAAAATAGCAAGGTCACTCCCATCAGAGGACCATAGAAGCGAATCAAAGTATCATAGTGGAAATGACGGGGCTGACACCAAATTCATTGGGGTTGGTCCGTTTTTTTTAGAAAAGTAATCGTAGAAGGTGAGAGAAATGGCGCAAACGCTGGAGGGATTGAAGCCTGTCTTGCAACCTTATGGGGTCGAACCTCATTTTGTTGAAAGTTACGGAAGGATTTCGAAGGTATTTTCAAATAAAGGCACTCTGGCCGTCAAACAGCTTCCAGCCCAAAATGGCGTGGACTTTGTCCGGAATGTACAATTGCTGTTTCAGCGGGGCTATAATCGGATCGTCCCGATTTATCCCACCATGGATGGCCGCTATGCTGTGTGGAATCAGGGAGATTTATATTACGTCATGCCGTGGCTGATGAACCAGGAAAGAGAAGATCAGTTTGAAAAGCATCAAAAGATGTTCAGGGAATTGGCGAGGCTCCATACTCTTTCCTCCCACGAAGTGAAAATCGATAAGGAAGAGAGAGAGTCCCATTATGAGCAGCTCACGTCAAGATGGGATAAAGAGCAGGCGTTCCTGGATGAATATGTGGAAGCTTGTGAAAAGACCACCTACATGTCCCCTTTTCAATTTCATTATTGCATGTATTACAAAGATGCTTCACAAGCGTTGAAGTTTTCACGAAAAATGCTGGATGAATGGTACGAGGAAACAAAGGAGCTTGAAAAGGTAAGGACCGTGATCACTCATGGAAAGGTTTCGACGGAGCATTTTTTATTCGATGAAAGGGGCTTGGGGTATTTTCATAACTTTGAGAACTCCAAGATGGCGTCGCCGTTTCATGATCTGCTTCCGTTTTTGTCGAGAACCTTGAAGACCTATCCAAAATATTATGAGGAATGCATTGAATGGCTCACCACCTACTTTCAGCATTTTACCGTCCGGAATGAAGAGCGGCTCCTGTTCATGAGCTACCTCGCCTATCCGAGCTCTGTCATTGCCGTTGTGGAAAAATACTTCCATACCCCGAAGGATAAGCGGAATGAACGGAAGTCCCTGAAGAAACTGCAACGTCACTACTGGCTCTTGAAGAATACTGAATACGTGGTCATGCGTCTCGATGAGATGGAGAAGCAGAAGAAAGAGCAGGCCGAACAGGCTGAATAAAAAAAGGACTGACGAATCCACTTTTCGTCAGTTCCTTAAATCCAATCAAAGTATATGGCGAGGCCGATACCGATAAACAGGGTTAACAGAAGGACGTCAAACGTGGTCGGGAGCAGAATCGTGCGGATGCCTTGGAAGATGGTAAAGGGTATGATGAATTGCTTACATATTAATCGGGCGTTCCCCATCCATTTCTGTAACGTGTACTGGTTGATTTTTTTCATCATCATCCACTCACTTTCCTGGGTGTATTCACTACTTTATCTTATGAAACCGGGATGGAATGGTGCCTATGTATGGGCAAAATGAATATTTTTCAATGAAAATGCCAATAATGATTGACGAAAGTTTATCTTATCCTATACTATAATGAGTAAATAAATAATCATGAAAAGCAATGAACAGGAAGAGTACATTGATCCTTACGTTCAGAGAGGAAAATCGTTTGCTGAGAGATTTTCTACGATAAGACATTGGAAGGTCGCCTGTAGAGCTGTTTCTATGAAATGAGAGTAGTAGAAGCCGGTTAAAAGCCGTTATAATCGTCGAGAGTTCAGGAGTCTTCTTTCTCCTGAGAAAAAAGGTGGTACCGCGAATGGAATCCTTCGTCCTTTTCACAGGACGGGGGATTTTTTTATTTTTTTTAGAACGATATAGGAGGAAATCACATGGAAACTCAAGATCAACAATTATCAATGCCGACAAAATATGATCCGAATGCCATTGAACAGGGCCGGTACAAATGGTGGCTCGAAGGCAAATACTTCGAAGCGACAAACGATAAGGAAAAAGAACCTTACACCATTGTCATCCCTCCACCGAACGTAACGGGGAAACTTCATCTTGGCCATGCCTGGGATACAGCATTACAGGACATCCTGACAAGAATGAAACGTATGCAGGGGTACGATGTACTATGGCTGCCGGGTATGGACCATGCCGGGATTGCCACACAGGCAAAAGTGGACGAAAAACTCCGCAGCCAGGGGATTTCACGCTATGACCTCGGTCGTGAGAAATTCGTGGAAGAAACGTGGAAATGGAAAGAAGAATATGCCGAGCACATCCGCCAGCAGTGGGCGAAAGTCGGGCTGGGACTCGATTACAGCCGCGAGCGCTTCACACTTGACGAAGGTCTGTCCGATGCCGTTCAAAAGGTATTCATCGATCTTTACAATAAAGGATTGATCTACCGCGGGGAATATATCATCAACTGGGATCCTGCGACAAAGACGGCACTATCCGATATCGAGGTCATTCATAAAGATGTACAGGGTGCATTCTATCATATGAGATATCCATTGGCTGACGGAAGCGGCCACATTGAAATCGCCACAACCCGTCCTGAAACGATGCTTGGGGACACGGCGGTTGCCGTACACCCTGAAGATGACCGCTACAAGCACCTGATCGGAAAGAACGTCATCCTTCCAATCGTAGGCCGTGAAATCCCGATCGTCGGTGACGATTATGTGGATATGGAATTCGGTTCCGGAGCGGTGAAAATCACACCTGCCCATGACCCGAATGACTTTGAAATCGGTAACCGACATAATCTGGAACGCATCCTTGTGATGAATGAAGATGGTACGATGAACGAGAAAGCTGATAAATATAACGGCATGGACCGTTTTGACTGCCGCAAGCAAATTGTGAAAGATCTACAGGATTCCGGTGTATTGTTCAAGATTGAAGAGCATATGCATTCGGTTGGGCATTCGGAGCGTAGCGGGGCGATTGTCGAGCCTTACCTTTCAAAACAATGGTTCGTTAAGATGGATTCACTGGCGGAAAAGTCCATTCAACTTCAAAAAGAAGAAGACAAAGTAAACTTTGTTCCGGACCGTTTTGAAAACACATATCTTCGCTGGATGGAAAATACACGCGATTGGTGTATCTCCCGTCAGCTCTGGTGGGGACACAGAATTCCTGCCTGGTATCATAATGAGACAGGGGAAATACATGTAGGAGAAGAAGCTCCTGAAGATTTGGAAAACTGGACACAGGAAGATGACGTACTGGACACATGGTTCAGTTCTGCACTATGGCCATTCTCTACATTAGGCTGGCCGGATACAAACGCAGAAGATTTCAAACGTTATTATCCGACAAGTACCCTTGTTACAGGCTATGATATCATTCCTTTCTGGGTTTCACGGATGATTTTCCAAGGGTTGGAGTTTACTGGAGAGCGTCCTTTCAAAGATGTATTGATTCACGGATTGGTTCGTGACGCTGAAGGAAGAAAAATGAGTAAATCTCTTGGCAATGGTATTGACCCGATGGATGTCATCGAAAAATACGGTTCCGACTCCCTTCGTTACTTCCTGACAACGGGAAGCTCACCAGGACAGGATCTGCGCTTTTCATTTGAAAAAGTGGAGTCGGTTTGGAACTTCGCGAATAAGATCTGGAACGCATCCCGATTTGCCCTGATGAACATGGATGGCATGAAATACGACGAAATCGATTTATCAGGTGAGAAGTCTGTAGCGGATAAATGGATCCTCACCCGATTAAATGAAACGATTGAAACGGTGACGCGCCTGGCAGATCGTTATGAGTTCGGTGAAGTTGGACGCTTACTATACAACTTCATCTGGGATGATTTCTGTGACTGGTACATTGAAATGGCGAAGCTGCCTCTATATGGCGAAGACGAAGCGGCGAAAAAGACGACCCGTTCCATCCTGGCTTACGTTCTCGACAACACAATGAGACTGCTGCACCCATTCATGCCGTTTATTACCGAGGAAATATGGCAGAACTTGCCGCATCAAGGCGAATCGATCACTGTAGCGGCCTGGCCGACGGTTGATGATAAGCTGACTGATAAAGGGGCGGCAGAAGAGATGAAGCTTCTGGTTGATATCATCCGTGCCGTACGGAATGTTCGTGCAGAGGTGAACACGCCGATGAGTAAACAGATCAACCTGATGCTGAAAGCCAAGGATGCACATACCCTGACGATCATCGAAAAGAATCAATCGTATATCGAGAAATTCTGTAATCCGGAAAAGCTTGAAATGGGAACGGATGTAGAAGTACCGGAAAAGGCGATGACGGCAGTCGTGACAGGCGTGGATCTGTACCTTCCACTTGAAGGACTGATCAATATCGAAGAAGAAATCGCACGTCTTCAAAAAGAACTGGATAAATGGACGAAGGAAGTATCCCGTGTCCAAGGCAAGCTTAACAATGAAAAGTTTGTAAGCAAAGCCCCTCAGAAAGTAGTCGACGAGGAAAAAGAGAAAGAGAAAGATTATTTAGAGAAACAAGCGACTGTAAAAGCGAGGATCGAAGAGCTTAAATCGCTTTAATGGTACTGAATAAATAGAAGGTAGGGAAGAGGGCTTTAAAATCGGGTCTGATTGACAGGGGGGAACCCTCATCATTCAGGCCTAATTGGGCCCTTTTTCTAATGAAGCCTATGTGGGAGTGAAAAAAATGATGAATTATGAACAAGCTGTCGCGTGGATCCACTCAAGACTCAGACTTGGAATCAAACCGGGATTGATGCGGATGAATCACCTGTTGGAGGAACTCGGGAACCCTCACCAAAAGCTGAAAACCGTCCATATTGCAGGTACGAATGGAAAAGGGTCCACGGTTACCTATTTAAGGAATGTGTTACAGGAATCAGGCTATACAGTCGGAACGTTTACCTCTCCTTATTTTGAACGCTTCAATGAACGGATCAGTATGAATGGAGATCCCGTCAGCGATGGGGATCTGACGCTGCTTGTCGAAAAGATTAAGCCTATCGCGGAAAAGATGGAACAATCGGAATGGGGTGCGCCTTCTGAATTTGAAGTCATCACGGCCATGAGCTTCTATTATTTTGCCGAGTTACAGCCCGTCGACCTCGTCCTTTATGAGGTTGGGCTCGGGGGAAGACTGGATTCGACGAATGTCATCATTCCCATGGTTTCCGTGATCACGAGCATCGGTATGGATCATATGCAGTTTCTTGGGAACAGATTGGAAGATATTTCATTTGAGAAGGCAGGAATCATCAAGCACAGTGTACCTGTCATTTCAGGGGTCCATCAACCAGAAGCAAGGAACGTCATCAAAGATACAGCCCTTGAAAAGGAAAGTGAGCTATTCCAACTTGGGCAGGATTTTACTGCCGAGCGTGTCGCCTTATTGGATAAAGGGGAAAGATTCGAGTATCAATCTCCCGTGCAGCATGACGAGTTCGATCTTTCCATGATCGGAACCCATCAAATCAATAATGCAGCCCTTGCCATCAAAGTCGCCGAGCTCCTTATGAAAAATCAGGAGATGAAAATAGAACCGGAACACATCAAGACAGGATTAAAGAAGGCATCATGGCCGGGGAGGATGGAGGCATTATCCGCTACATGTGAGATTTACATTGATGGTGCCCATAATCCAGAAGGGGTGGATGCCCTTGTGAAGACGATCAACGAACGCTTCCTTCATAAAAAAGTGACCGTCCTTTTCTCGGCACTTCACGATAAAAAGCTAAGACCGATGATCTCTCAATTGGAAGAAGCCGTGGATGAGATCGGATTTACGACCTTTGATTTTCCAAGAGTGGCATCGGTTGAAGAACTTTACGAAGCTTCCGCGCACCCAAAAAAGGCAGAAGTCCATGATTGGAAGAAGTATCTTGAAGAGAAAATCGCCGTCATGGAAGAAGATGAAGTCCTGCTCATAACCGGCTCCTTGTACTTCTTATCGGAAGTGAAACCATATTTACTCCCTTTATTGGAAAATTACAGAAAAAAGTAAGTGACTTTATTCGGGTGCTTTGATAAAATATTCTTAAACTTGTGACTATTTAACTAGTATAGTATGATCAGACTATATAAAATTCATTGTAAACCTATGGGGGATAGATATGACGTTACCATTGAAGAAAAAGCTGTACATATTGCTGGCATGGCTTGCAGTTGTACCGGCTGGTTTATATTTTACATATCAATACTATCCTCCTGAAAATATTGCAGGGAATGAGCTTGAGTTTATAACATTGGTGCTATTTGCCACTTTCATCCCCCTCATGCCCATCGTGATCAACGGTGCGACCATCTTCTTCATCCAGTGGGTGACACTCGTCGGCTTCATCAAGTATGGGCTATTTATTGAGATTGTACTGATGCAGTTCTCGATTATCCCCTTGCTCATAAGGCTCCGGGTGACGAAAAGCGACTGGCACAGGATCCCATTGAATTCACTGATGTTCTTTTTGGTTTCATATATCAGTGGGCTGATCTATTTTATGGTGGGAGGGGAAATCGCCGAAAGGGAACTCGGTCAGTTGATCTTACCGATCCTTTGTTACCAGATCGTATCCATTATGATCAATCAGGTCCTCCTCCTTCTCTACCATCATTATGTGGCTAACAATGACGTGCGTTTTTACAGTAAGGACTTTGTATGGGATTTCACCGCCAATATGATCATGTTCCCTCTTTCTCTCTCACTCTACTATTTGACATTTGAACTGGGGGCGTTTGCCTCGTTGCTGATTGGAGTCCCGTTCGTGAGTCTCTCCATCATCTTAAAGCTCTATAATTCATCTGAGAATATCAATGAATACCTTCAAAAAGCAGGGGAAATCGGTCATCAACTCACAGAAAGCCTAAAGGTCAAAGAAGTCCTGGATATTTTCATCGAGAAAATCATCGAGACCCTCCCTGTCGAATATGCGTATATCCTCGATTGCCATGAGGAGGGGTTGATACTTCTCAGACGTTTTGAAAATGGGGAAATGAAATCGAATAACCTTCGTCCCCTCAAGAAAAACCAGGGGATCAGCGGAGTGGTGTGGGAAACGGGGAAATCCGTCCTGTATACGTCACGGTCGGAATGGACCGATATCGCAGAAGGGTATATGCCTGAGGATGTGGAAAGCGTGTTATGCGTGCCCATCGTCAGGAGCCAGAAGGTGAGGGGAATCCTCCTTCTCGCTTCCTCCAAAAAGAAAGCGTATGAGAAATTCCAATTGATGATCGTCGATATCCTATGCTCCTATTTCGGGATAGCCATAGCCAATGCAAGGCACCATGAGCGGACGAAACAGAACAGTGAACGATGCGCACTTACTGGCCTATACAATTACCGCTACTTCGAGGATCTTCTTTCCATGGAATACAATAATCTCGAGGCAGGAAATAGAAAGAACCTGTCCCTTATCATGCTGGATCTTGACCACTTCAAAGTGATCAATGATAACTACGGTCACCAGAGTGGTAACGAAATCCTGATACAACTGGCGGAACGCTTACGTGCATTGATTTCCACTAAAGGAACCGTGGCAAGATACGGCGGGGAGGAATTTGTGATCCTCCTTCCCGACACGGAACGGGAAGAGGCACTCCACATCGCAGAATATGTCAGGGGCACGATCGCCAATCAGCCGTTCACGCTACATGACAGCCTGGACGAATCCAACAAGCAGATGATGGTAAGAATTACGGCGAGCATCGGCGTATCGACTGCTCCACAGGATGCAGACGACACCATGGCCCTTATCCGTCATGCCGACCGGGCGCTGTATACTGGAGCGAAGCAGGCGGGGAGGAATCGGGTGGCGCAGTATGTGAAATAAGGAAAAGGATGTCTAAAGTAATCGTGGACATCCTTTTTTAATTGAAAATACCATTATGTGAGTATTAAGTCCTATTAAAATAGTTTGAAGATTGATATAATAAATGTATTATAGGATAGCCAAAATGAGGGATATTATGAGAATACAGCCAAAAGTTCCATTCCTGTTCTTCCTGTTTCTTACACTCCTAATGAGTCCGACCATATCATTTGCTAAAGGGAATGCTGATTTACATGTGGATTTTAATGTAACACCGTCACAAAGTGTGATCGTAAAGCCTGCAGAAGGGAATGCAAAAGCGTCATTAGACTTCAATATTATTCCGGCAGGAGAAGTGAAGGAGGCAAAGCGTCCTCCTATTGATGTCGTCTTTATCTTTGATAAATCAGGCTCGATGAATAGCACGAGGGATAAAATGCAAAATGCAAAAGACGGCCTGACCAGTGCTGTCCAATTCTTTGAAAAAAACAAGCAGGAAAATGACCGCTTTTCTCTCATTACCTTTTCTTCCGAGATTGAAACGATCCTTCCGTTAAGCAATGACCTCGATTCTATTAAAACATCTATGTTACATACCACGGCATATGGAGGGACAAATTATACCGATCCATTGCGTGCTGCCAAGCATATGCTGAGAGATTCCAACAACGAAAAGTATATTGTCTTCCTGACCGATGGACAGCCTATGATTGCAACCGCCGTTGAAAAAGTAAAAAAAGAAGAATGTACAAGGCCATTTTGGTTTTTTTGCGGTGAAACAGATCTTGTTGAGAATGATCAACAAGTGATATATGACTTCCAAAACAGATACTCTTATAATAGATGGCTCCATAAAATATATTCCCCGGATACTAGCAAATTGAAGTCATTATGGATTCCTTCTGACTTTTCTATGGATGGCACTTCTTTAAAGTCAGGTTGGTACAATCCAGGGGAGTTGGAAACAAATAGTCAGCAAATGCAGGCGCTTATCAAACAAAAAGGCCTGGAGGTTTCCAAAGAATTATACAACTCGAACATCACGATGCATACACTTGGATACGGTGAAGGTGATCTTGACGACCGATACCTTCAAATGCTGGCAGAACAGACTTCCGGCAGCTTCATCAAAGCAAGTGAGGGAAGTGTCTCGGATGCATTTGAAAAGCTGGCGAATAAAATAAACTCCGTTAAATTGGAAGGGGAAGCAGCCGTACCTTTACCTGCAAACGCAACCGTCGACCGTAACCAATACAAAGTGGTCAATAATACGGTGTATTTACCGTTTTCCACCGTGTATGAAGTGGGCCAGGGATCTCCGTCGCCCATAACCCTATCATTACCTGTGGAATTTACGACAAAGGGTACCTACACCTTTAACCCTTTGAAAATTCAATATAAAACAGCAGAAGAAACGGCATGGAGGAGTACCAATAATAAATCGGTCACGATCCAGGTGAAGGATGATGCACCTGCATCTGTTACAGGAAAGCTTGAACTGAATAAAATCAATCAAGAATTATTCAATTTAATTATTGAGCAAGGAAAAGATACCAACTCATTTACGGGTAAGTATCAGCTGGAGTTCGGAGGCCTGGTAAATCCAAATGCGAAGGGGAACGTAAGTGATATCACCATCTACCAGCCGTTACCTGAAGGGGTGGAAGTCGAAGCCGGCAATAACCTTTCAATAGAAAATGTGAATGGTCAACGAACGGCTGTCATGAGATTGACTCAAAGGATAAATTTTGAGAACGGAAAGTTTTCTCAAACCTCGCTTTCCGCCAATATGAAGATAAAGGCCGTATGGGCCATCAATAATGTAAAGATGCCTCAGCCAAAGGTATCTTACGTTGATTCGAGATATGGTACAGCAGTGGTCAGTAATTTGACCCCAGATCAAAATGAATTAAGTGCTAAAGTAAGAACCCGAAAGTATGATAATCAAAAAGAATATGCCTATGACGGTTTTGCTAACGGAACAATAAAAAAAGTATTGATCTCAGGACAGTGGGAAGCGACTGTCGCTGTTCTGGAGCCGGGCATTAATAACGGCTTCACGAATAAAGCGGTAAAGGGATTAGTGGCTGATCCAACTCAATTAACGATCACCTACAAAGACGGATCAACCGCGGTATTATCATTTATTCCTGCACTGACTGTCAAGGATGCCGTTACCAATAAAGTATTGGAAGATGGGGATTCCATTTCCAATCAGGCTGAATTTTATCTATCTACCGGGGTTCCCGGCAATGATGTGAAGTATCAATATCGGATGTTGAATGAGGATGAAGTGATAGAAGGATGGAATAACATCGACCTTCAGGAAATGAAAACCCTCGACACATTCGGAAAGAATGAAGTACAGGTAAAAGCAAGCGGAGGATTTGCCGTCGATGATCATATTATTGGGAAAACCATCTGGATCGAAGGAGACGAATTAATACGAGTTCCTTCCCTGATTGAATTATACGTGGGTGAAACGAAGTCTTTCGATATCGATGTCTTCCCTTTTGGGAAACCAAATAATAATTATAATGTCCTGGTGACTCAAGGGAACGACGGGGTAATCAACTCTGAGTATACTCAAGTCCGTTCTACCAAGGAGAATAGAATGACAGGTTTATCCCCTGGTGAAGATAACGTTATTGTAGAAACGAAAAATGGGAAGTTTAAAAAGACTATCCGCGTCATTGTGAAGTCTAAGTTCATAGATCTTGAAAGCATGGATTTCACTAAATCGAAATATACTCTGCTTCTGGAGGGGAACGATTTCGACGTTCATTCAAACTTGATCTTTAATCCTCATGATGCCACCAATAAAAATATTAAGACTGTCACTGATACAGGGAATGGCATAGTCGAGATAACAAGGGAAAATGACGTATGGAAAATAACCCCGAAGAGTAAAGGTTTGACGACCATCACTGTAACTTCCGATGAAGACCCCGATATTAAAGCCACAGCCATTTTTGAGGTGGTTTCAGAAGAAGGTGGAAATCCGGGTACAGAAAATGGAAGTATCGATGGCAGATGGTAAAATGAAAAGCGAAGCTATGAGCAATCATAGCTTCGCTTTTTTTACTCCACAATTATTTCATCACCAATTAGGGAGAGGGAGTCCACCTTGGGAAGATCATCCAATTTGGAGAGCAGTACATCTTTATTATAATGAACGATGAATCGCGATAATTTCTTTTCCTGGTTAGAAAAGAGATCACTTTGTATCGTATCCATGCTGTCAACATCCCCACGTACGGCGTTTACAGTCAGGTTTCCCTTCGAAAAGACGCCACCGTTCACATAAAAGAGGGAGCCGACACCATATAATGTTGCGTCACTATCGGTGTATAAGAAAGCCTGAAGAGGCTTAATATTTTCTGATGCATCAGGCAAAAGGTCAGCCTCTCTCTTTTCTTCTTCATCCGTATAGTATTGGAATTCATTCATCCTTGTGACTAATAGTTCTCCTTTTGAAAGTAAAATCAATTGACCCCGTTGATTGGAATTACCAGGATTATCTTTACCGGTAATATTCAAATTCGAAATACTTGTCTTTCCTTTTGCGTAAATGACAGAATCAAATTCAATTTCATCGTTTTCGTCGTCGGGATCATTGGCGTCACCCTGTATCGTTAGGTTACGTCCCGAGTAGATGTTCCCTTCAATGGAAGATGTAGAGTTTTGGGACTGAAACAACACATCATCAAAACTGACTATATTCTTTTTCAGAATTACCGGGGCATTTGCTTCAATCGATACCTTTCCGGCAGCGACAATATTTCCGATTGACATCTCCCCTGTTGCGTTCGATATGGTTACATTTCCGGTAGAGATGATATTCCCAATATCCATTTTGGAATTTGCAAGAATGTTTACATCACCTTGGACAATCAGGTCTACGCCGTGATGTCGTAACCCTTTTACCGTGATACTTTGATCCGCTTTTACAGTCCCCTGTACATTTTCACTCAATATTCCATTTACCAAAGGGAAGAAAAGGGGGCTGTCGGTTAGATAGTTGGCCATTATCGAATTCCTTATATTAGCCTTGGTCAACGCCTGATCAAGTGAAAGCCCAAGAGAGTCCAATACTTTCCCAACCTCCTCCCCGTACGTTCGATCGAAGGAGATGTCAGTGAATTGGCTGTCCTGCTTTATGTCCGGGGGTGGCAGGTGCGGGTAAAACTGACGGGTGTCCACCAGGGATTTCATGTGGTCATAATTCACTTTGTCGTAGCTTGTATACAAATCTCCGACAATGGAAGGGAATGGTGCACTCACTTTCTTGTCATCGAGATTGGACAATTGATAGTTTGCATCTTCACTGATTCCGAGTGAGTGAGCATAAAGGTTTCCGACCAGATGGGGTGAACCGTTCAACTGTAGCTGTTCACGGGAACCTAACGTATACTTCAGGAAGCTTGGAATGGGGGAAAGGATGATTCTCTTACGAACGATTTTTTCAACCTTTCCTTCCTCGGAATCAGGATTTTTCGTATTGACGATAATCTCATATACCCTTGTAAGGTTCGTGTCGAGAAAATCCATGCCGAATGTTTGATACTGAAGGGTATTGGCTTTCCCGCAATGGGCTCCCAGTAAATTCGAAGCTTGATTGCCGCTGACATCCACAATCGTAATGCATTTGATCGTATCAGAAGATTGGTAGGATGGGATGATCTCTGTTTGAATGAAGTCCCTTACTTTTGAGTTCATATTTACAGGAGATAATTGGTTGATTTCCAACTGTTTAGTGGGCTGCAATTGGAATGCAAGCTTGGCAGAGATTTCTTCAACCGCTTTTAAGCCTTCGTATGTAATATCAATATCTGTTTCCCTGACTTCTGTCCGCTTGGCTCCTCCTATCGTTGAACTCATGATGGCCATGCCGATCGTCACCATGACAAGGGAGGTGATTAAAACGGTCAGCAACGCATTTCCTCGTTGATTTGTTAACAAATGATTCCCTCCCTTCTAGAAGCCGAAGCGACTCTCTAATTGAAGTGTTTTATTGAATTGTGGATGAGTCACTTTATATGTCATTTGAATCATCGCATCCGTACATGGATCAGACGTACAGCTCGTTGAAACCGTGGATCCTGAAAAGTCGGATGTAGTAGCCAGTATCTCACCGTCGAAGCTCCATTGCGCTTTCCCGTCAATGGTTATCAGCTCCAATGCCTGTTCATCATGTGAAACGTCTTCATCTCTCACGTCATAGAAGGATTTTCCGGAGTAGGAAGATACACTTTTTTCAGTGTTATTCACGAATTTAATGCATCCTGTTTGCTCAGGGGTACATTCTTCGACGCTGTCAAAGGGGTAGGAATATAAATGTTTCATTACCATGGAAGAGACATAATCAGCATCTTCACGTAGCTGGGCATCTATCGATACTTTTTCATAGACTTTATAACCAGTGATCAAGGCGCCATATGTAACGGGCAAAAGAATAGCCGATATAGCTAGGGTGATCAACAATTCAATCAAAGTGATCCCTTTATTATCGAATATCTTCACTTTTAACTTTTCCATCAACACTCGTGCTGTAAGCTTTATCATTCATATTCCACCTCACTTTAACTGTAATCGGAGTATAGTAATCCATTTCTTCAGGAGGGGATACTTCATCGGAAAAGATGGTTGCTTCATATTCTAATCCATTAATCGTAATCTGCTTCTTGCCGGGACAGGTGTTATGTATTTCAGATTCAGAGAACAGTGTATATTTCTCTTCACAAATGAGTAATGTTAGGTATTCAGCATCAGGGGACTTATCACCTATATTCACATCATGAAAAAAGTTCCTGACTTCGAGGAAGTTCTGCTTTTCCATGAACATGAGGACATTCCTGGCTACATTGACTCCTACCGTCTTCTTTTGATTGGCATTTGTATATGTACTGGATTGAAGGAAGAAATTCATGAATGACAGCAGGACGATTCCCAGTATGGTGATGGAAACCAACAGTTCTATCAACGTGAAGCCTCTATTATTTTTTACTATTTTTGTGCGTTTCACCCCAACACCTGCTTTCAATCTACCTAACTTTATTATACAATATTTAATAGTCGAAACTTGTTAAAAAAAGTCTAATTTATAAGAAATATATCATAGGGAGGAGCTGAATGTAAGATGATTTACCTATTTTCGTTACTGGCACTTATTCTGCTGTTGCCTATTTTATATTTCATTCCAATCGGGATCTCCCATGGAGGGAAGCTATTGATCGCAGGCGTATCATTTGGGTTGACGCTATTGGGGTTAGTCGCATCTGCCCAATACCCGATGTGGTTAATTGGTCTGATGTTACTTGCTTTGCTGGCCATCCTCTCATACGTCATGGAACAGCGTTTTAGCGGGCTATTGGTAGTGTCTGCAGGTCATGACCAGGATGTGAAAGAAGAACAATGGCACGAAACTCCTGCAAATGTTGAATTTGAATTCAAGTCTGACTTACATAGTGACAAAGAAGTATCAAATGAAGTTTCTGAAGTGAAAGATGTGGAAGAAATCGCTGCGGTTGAAGAGTTTGTTAATGAAAGAGAGTCTGAGGATCATAATCAAGAGGATATGGTGCTAAGAAAAGAAACGCTGGAAACCTTTGAAGACATCGAGCCTTTACAGGAACAGGAAGAGGTAATGCCCGTACATGCTGTTCAAGAAACAGCCTCAACACAGGTTCAGGAAGACGAGAGTGAATGGTTTATAGAAAATGCAAACGAATTGAATGAAGAACCTGATGTGACCGAAGAGGACTTCGAGTTGTTTGAGGGTGATTTGAGTGAGATTGAAAGCATGATCAAAGACCCGGAAGAAATAGCAGTAGAGGAAACGGAAGAAACAGAGGTATACATGGGAGAGTTAGCTGAAATAATCGATGAAAGTGATGAACCGGTTTTTGAAGAGATAGAGGAGCCTGTGAATGCAGGGAAAGAGGCAGTTCTTGAAGATTCCATCGATGGGGAAGACGAGTTGATCGATCATAATGGTGCAGAAGGTGACGACTTTATAGACGAACTTCCAAAGCGCAGCAGAATCATGAGAGAAGTAATGAAGACCATGATTGAACAGATCACACTTTCCAAGAGTCTGTTATCCGATGACCAGATGGAAAATATGATAAAGCATTATTTACATCCAAGTTTACACGATCAAGATTACTATACATTTGCAAGGATATTAATGGATCATTACATATCAACGAAGCAATATGAAGATTTGGATATCTTCATTAAAGGGATCGAAGAGAGATTCAGGGAGTACCCTTATATCATAATGGATCTGGAACATACAAAGGAATACGCGTGGGAAATGACACGAAACTAAATTGATGGAATAGGTGAGATGACATGAAGAAAAGTGCAGAAATGAAAGCTTTACCGATTATCAGTATTAATGATGGAAGTGAAATAGGGAGAGTGAAATCCCTTGTTATAAATCCGGAGAAAGGCTCAGTCGACTTCTTGACCATCGAACATGAAGACTGGCAGGTGAGTGTGAAAGCCATCCCTTTTAAAAAGGTAGTCGGGATCGGGGAATATGCTGTGACCGTCGAAAACGAGAATGCGGTCATTGATTTGAATGAAATTCCTATCGCAAATCAGCTGGTGAACAAGAAGATTAAGATCAATGATACCCGTGTCATGACCCGTAAAGGACAAATGATCGGTAGTATCCAGGAATTTTATGTGGATGATGAAACAGGGGCCATCGTTTCATTGGAGTTACAGTCGAAGGACAATACTTATTTCCTTGCAACAGAACATGTACTCACTTTCGGGAAAGATATCCTCATCGTTAACGAAGATGCTGTAGAATATTTTAAAGATTCATTGAATCAACTCAGAGATCCTCTACCTGTGGTCGAAGAAGTGGTCGAAGCCACACCGCAACAACAGGGACTGGAAACAATCAAATCGAAACAGACAGAACTATTGGCGGGTAAAAGCGTGACGGAAGATATTTACAACTTAGAAGGGGATTTGTTGATCGCCAAGGGTTCCTCTTTATCGGAATCAGACATCAAAGCCGCTCAAGAAGCGGGACCATCTGTATTTGTTGATTTAACGATGAATATTAAGTAGGGAATAGCAGGAAGGAGCGCCTGATGTGAAAAAAGGTCTGCTTGTAAAGTTGATGGCCGTTTTATTCTTTTCTACGTTTTTTCTCTATGGTTTTTCTCATTTAGGCGTGTATGCTTATGAATCATTCTTTGTTCAGTCACTCAATCTATCAAAACATGCAGCTGTTGCATCTGTTAATCTTGGGGGAGCAAACAAAGAAGAAGCAGTAAAGATACTGGAGGGGAAAATAATAGAGTGGAAAGGGAATCAAAACATCATGCTTGAATTCAATGGGGAGAGTGCAAGGATCGATTCAGCACTCTTTCAATTCCACTTGGAAGAAAGTATAGAAAAACTCGATGACAATGGAAGTTCGAGTTTATTGGTTACCTTGGATGATCAAGCGTTGGATTCATTTCTAACCGATCATTTCCCTGACTTTAGCCGTGATGACATAAACGTGGGTTCTTTAAAGAAGTATGTCCTATCTTTAGCGGGAAATCTCAACAAAGGTGAGACCATTCACGTGTACGATTATATTGATAAAAATGCATCGACACAGATTTTATTTGAAGCTGTATCCAATGAATTGAACATTACACCTACGATCAAGGGCTTCATAGAAAACTTTCCCTCCATTCTCATTGCACCCAATTCTCAGTTTTCGTTTTCGGACTTCTTGGAAACGGAAGGATTTGTTGTTGAATCACAGGCTGACTTAAGTCCGGTTGCATCATTACTCTATCAGATTACGTTGCATTCCAATTTTTCCATCATTGAACGTAATATAAGCAAAGAGCTTCCGGATTATGCGCCCCTGGGCTTTGAAGCAAAATTCAATCCTATGAATAATCAGGACTTTGTCATCACGAATCCGAACGCGACGGAGTATGTGCTGAAGCTTGCCATTCAAGATAATCGAATTAAGGCACAGCTCGAGGGGATTCCCTTTTCAAGCACGTATAATGTCCGATTGTCTGAAAAGGAAACATTCTCTCCCCGTGTGATTAAACAATTCAGCCCTTTTGTTGAAAAAGGAAGCGTCGATATTCAGCAAGAAGGGAAAGACGGGGTTTTGATCAGGGTCTACAAACAAAAGCTTAGCACTTCAGGAGAGATCCTTTCAGAAGAACTGATCAATGAAGATTTTTATGCGCCGCAGAATAAAGTTGCGGTATATCCATTGCAGGAAGCACAGGAAGCACCGAGCGAAACATATGACAATGTAACGGATGGGACGGATGAGGTAGACGGTGAAGTAACAACGCAGGATAAAGTAAATGAGGAAGAAAAGGAAGCCCCCACTTCACAGAACGGAGAAGATAAGACGGACACTTCTACCGATCAGAAAAGTGAGGACCCGTCCAAACGGGATTCTTCACCAACATCATCTGACGATAAATCAAAACCACAGAAAAAAGATTTTAAATAAGGCTTAAAAGCGGGTGATAAGGTGACCACCATTAGAAAAAGGCTCGGAGACCTGCTGGTAGATGCAGGGATCATATCCGAATCCCAGTTGCAAGATACCCTGAAAGATAAGGCCAAGGGTCAAAAGTTAGGGGATGCACTGCTTCAAAGAGGATATATTACGGAACAGCAGTTGATAGAAGTGCTGGAATTCCAATTAGGGATCCCACATGTCAGCTTATATCGGTATCCCTTTGAAACAAATTTATTCCATCTCATCCCTAAAGAGTCTGCAAAAAGGAACTTGATGATCCCACTTAAGAAAGAAGGGGATAAGCTTTTTGTCGCCATGAGTGATCCTTTGGATTTTTATGCCATAGAGGATCTCCGTCTGGCTACGGGCTTTCAGATTGAGACAGCGATTGCAACGAAGGATGACATCCTGAAGGTCATCAATAAATTCTATGATCTGGAAGATGGATTTGAAGATCTCTTTCAAGAAAATCGGAATCAAAATAACGTGGAAGAAGAAACGGTGGTGGATTCCGATTCTCCCATCGTTCGCTTAGTGAACGGGATCCTTTCGAATGCCGTCACCCAAAAAGCCAGTGACATACATATTGATCCGCAGGAAACAAAAGTGGTCATCCGTTACAGGGTGGATGGGATCTTAAGAACCGAAAGAAATCTTCCGAAACATATGCAAAGCATGTTGATTGCCCGGCTTAAAATCATGGCAAACCTTGACATAACCGAATTCAGAGTGCCACAGGACGGACGAATCAAAGTGAATATCGACTTTCACCCGATTGATCTGCGTGTATCGACATTACCGACGGTGTATGGTGAAAAGATTGTCCTGAGGATCCTGGATTTAGGTTCCAGCCTGAATGATCTTACAAAACTGGGGTTCAACAAGGTGAATCAGCAGAGGTTCATGAAAATGATCCAACAGCCGACAGGGATTGTCCTCATAACAGGACCAACCGGTTCAGGGAAGTCTTCCACTTTGTATGCAGCTTTGAATCACCTCAATAGCGAAGAAGTGAACATCATTACAATCGAAGATCCCGTTGAGTATCAGCTGGAAGGGATCAACCAGATCGGTGTGAATCAGAATGTAGGATTGACATTCGCAAAGGGACTTCGGGCCATTTTGCGTCAAGACCCCAACATCATCATGGTAGGGGAAATCCGGGATCGGGAAACGGTTGAAGTGTCCATACGTGCTTCCCTGACCGGTCACCTCGTCATGAGCACCATCCATACCAATGACTCCATCAGTACAGTGACCAGACTTCTGGATATGGGGGTCGAGCCGTTTTTAGTGGCTTCTTCACTGAGCGGGGTCGTGGCTCAACGGCTGATCAGGAAGGTGTGCCGTGACTGTAAGCAGGAAATGCCTGCGACCAAACGGGAAGTGGAGATATTCGCCAAAAGAGGAATGAAGATCGAGACCATCACAAGGGGGCGGGGATGCTCATCTTGTAACATGACCGGATACAAGGGCCGGATCGCCATTCATGAGGTCCTCGTCATGAATGATGAAATGAAGAAGGTCATCCTGAACAATGAACCATTTTCGAAGCTAAGGGAGCATGCTATCCGAAATAAAACCATTTTCCTGGTAGATGACGGTTTGCTGAAAGTAAAACAGGGATTGACCACGACCGAGGAAGTATTACGAGTAGCCATATCAGAGTAGGTGAATGAATTGAAAGAAAAAGTTGATTATCTTCTTAAATCTGCTTACGAGCTGGGGGCATCGGATATCCATTTAACTGTGGGTTCGCCGCCTATCTTCCGCATACACGGGGACTTAAAAAGATACGGGAAAGAGAACCTGTTGCCCGATCATACAGAGTTAATGGCAAAAGCCATCATTTCAGAAACGATGTATCCTGCTTTTGAAGAAGTGGGTGAGCTGGATTTTTCATATGGGATTCCCGGCGTGTCAAGATTCAGGGTGAATGCATTTAAGCAGCGATCATGTGTATCTTTGGCTATACGTGTGATTCCGACTTCCATCCCAACAATGGAAGACCTGTTTCTTCCACATGCATTGAAGGCCATTGCAGAAAAACCTCAGGGGCTGTTCCTCGTAACTGGGCCAACGGGCAGCGGGAAGTCGACTACACTCGCTTCCATCGTCGATTATATGAACCGGAAGATGAGGAAGCATATCATCACCCTGGAAGATCCAATCGAGTACCTGCACAAGCATGGTGCATCGATCATCGATCAGCGGGAAGTAGGGTTTGATACAAGATCTTTCTCAAAAGGATTGAGAAGTGCCCTGAGGCAGGATCCGGATATCATTCTTGTAGGAGAGATGCGTGACCTGGAGACCATCCATACGGCCATCACGGCAGCTGAGACCGGTCACCTTGTACTTGCGACCCTTCACACTTCCAGTGCACCTGCCACCATCGAGCGGATCGTAGACGTTTTCCCTCCGGAGCAACAGTCGCAAATCCGTGTTCAGTTGGCATCGGTCCTTGTCGGGATTCTTTCCCAAAGGCTCTTTGCCACAGTCGATAAAAAAGGGAGAAGGGCCGCGACGGAGCTCCTGATGAATAATGCGGCGATCGCCAATTTGATCCGTTCTGAAAAGGTCCACCAGATTCAAAATGTCATGCAGACATCCAAATCGTCAGGTATGCACATTATGAGCGACAGTGTGATGAGACTATATGAGAGTGGCATCATATCTAAGGAAATGGCGTTTCCTTACAGCAGAGAGGAGATTCCTCAATAGATGGGACGGTATAAGTACACAGGCAGGGACCAAAAAGGGAAGAAATCAGGGATTGTCACGGCTTCATCGAAAAAAGATGCACTCATTCAGTTGAAAAAGCAGGAAGTAAGGGTCATAGACATCCTGGAGATGCCGGAAACGCTTATGACGAAAGACATCGCGATCGGCAATCCTGTGAAATTGCAGCATCTTGTCATATTTCTGAGACAGTTTGCCACCCTGCTGCAAGCTGGCGTCACGGTCGTGGATGCCACTCATATTTTGTCTGAGCAGACAGAGAGTAAGGCACTCGGTAAAGCCTTAAAGGAAATCGAGGATCAACTTAGGGACGGGAATCCGTTGTCGGAAGCCTTTTCCCGTCATAAGAAAATCTTCGAACCGCTGTTGATCAATATGCTGAAAGCAGGTGAAGCATCAGGTAGCCTGGATGAGACGTTGGAAGGGCTCGCCACCCATTATGAAAAGCAGCATATCACGAAACAGAAAATCATATCGGCTCTTGCATACCCGATGGTTGTTGGCGTCATCGCCATCGGTGTCGTGATTTTCCTCCTTGCTGCCGTCGTCCCTACATTCGTGAATATGCTGAACGATTTCGGCGGCGAACTGCCTGCCATCACACAGTTCGTCATTGCATCAAGCGACTTCATGCAAAAGTTCTGGTATATCATCATTTTGTTCTTTGTATTCATTTCGATCACCTTGGCCATGTTAAGAAAAGACAAGCGCTCCAAATATTACTTAGACTATGCCGTCCTAAGGATTCCGATCTTCGGAAAAATGCTGCAAAAAGCGGTCCTTGCGAGGATGACGAGAACGTTAAGCTCCTTGTTTTCCAGCTCCGTCCCCATCTTACAGGCGTTGGCCATCGTGGAAAAAGTGGTGGAAAACGAAGTGGTGGCACGGGTGATCGGCGAATCCCGGAGGTCTTTGGAGAAAGGGACCTCCCTTACGGACCCAATGAAGAGGCATTGGGCTTTCCCTCCACTTGTGACGCAGATGATTGCAATAGGGGAAGAGACAGGTTCCCTTGACTCAATGCTTGCAAAGGTTGCGGACTTCTATGAAAAGGAAGTGGAAAGCGCCACGGACCGACTGAAGTCATTGATCGAGCCGCTCATGATCGTCATGCTGGCAGGTTTAGTCGGGACCATTGTGACTTCCATCCTAGTCCCGATGTTCGAAATCTTCAACAGTGTTCAGAACTATTAGAAAATACCTAGTATTTTACAAAAAAGTTGATTTTTTTGTCGATTGGTTGTTGTATACTAGTACTAGATTACTAGTTTTTGCAAAAAGATCATTAAACAGGAGGAATTACCATGTTAAAGAAAATCGGTCAAAGATTGAAAAATGAGCGCGGATTGACGCTTATCGAATTACTTGCGGTTGTTGTTATTTTAGGGATCATTGCGGCGATTGCGATTCCTAGTATTGGCGGGTTGATTAATAACTCGAAGAAGGATGCTCACATTGCGAATGCTCAGCAGATGGTGAGTGGGGCGCGATTAGCGGTAACAGCTGATCAAGCTGCAGTAGGTTCTATTAAAATGGAAGAACTTATCGATAAAGGATATTTAGAAGAGTTTGAAAACCCTTCAGATTCTAAGGGATACAACCAAAAGACCAGTATTGTTACAATTACTAAAGATGCAGATACTGGTAACTATTCTTATGTGGTTACTCTTATTGGGAAATCGAGTTCTACTGAACATATTAACGGTGACCCTGATAAAGTTAAGCGTGACGATGTAAAACTATAATATGATTCAAGTATTACTAGTCCTCTACGGTCTCCTCCTAGGCTCCTTCTACAACGTAGTCGGCCTACGGATACCGCTCAAAAAATCAATCGTCAAACCGAGATCAGCCTGTCCTTACTGCCGGCACACGCTGACGGCCAGGGAACTGATCCCGGTAGTTTCATATATTATACAAGGAGGAAAATGCGCTCGGTGTAAAGGGCGCATTTCTCCTCTTTATCCGTTAATGGAATTATCCACGGGACTACTATTCTTACTTTCTTATACGTTAATAGGCTTACAGGCGGAGCTGATTGTCGCTCTGACCCTTGTTTCCCTGTTCATGATCATCACCGTCAGTGACCTGATATATATGGTCATCCCCGATAAAGTGCTGCTGTTTTTTTCGGTGCTCTTTATCATCGAACGCATATTCATCCCGTTGAATCCCTGGTGGGACAGCATAGCGGGTGCACTGACAGGCTTTTGCCTGCTTCTCCTGATTGCCATCATCAGCAAAGGGGGAATGGGAGGCGGCGATATTAAATTATTCGCTGTCATCGGCTTTGTCGTGGGAGTCAAGGTGATGCTGTTTTCCTTTTTTCTCGCCACGCTTTTGGGGGCGGTGGCAGGTATTACCGGCCTGATTCTAGGTGTTTTCAAAAAAGGACAGCCCATCGCGTTCGGTCCGTATATCGTATTGGGCACACTCGTCGCATACTTCTTTCATCAGCCAATCCTGTATTGGTATTTTTCTTTATACAGCTAAAAGGGGTCATTAAAGATGTTATCACGTCTCTTCAATAAGAATAAAAATAAAATCAATATCGTCATCAGTGATCAATGGATTCGTTTTGTCGAATTGAAATCAGTTTCTCCTTTACATATCCATGATTATGGAGAGATGCGTATAGGAGACGGGATGATTTCCGATGGCAAAATCATTGAAAAAGAGGCGTTTCAAGCCTTTTTGGATGAGTGTGTCCTGGATTGGGGCCTGAAAAAGAGGGAAGTTCAATTCATCGTCCCGAACACACAGATGATCATCAGGAAGATGGCGATTTCCCCTGATATTGAGGACGATGAGGTAAAGAGTCACTTATTCCTTGAAATCGGGACAAGTATCCATCTCCCTTTTGAAAATCCGGTTTTTGACGTAGTGGTGGTTGGGAATAAAGGGGACAAGAAAGAAATCATCCTGGTTGCTGCACCGGAAGACATTGTGATGGAATATCAACAGATGCTGACAGATGCCCACTTAAAGCCCGTTGTAGCGGATATCAGTCCACTTGCCTACTACCGTTACATCCATTCATTGGACCTTACTCATAGTGAAAACCATGAAATGCTTCTTTACTTTAATCCTTCCAATGTGACCGTATCCATCTTCCATGATCACCAGCCCGTCTTTTTCAGGCCGATCAGTTTAGGGGAGGAACGGGAAGTGATGGATGAGAGAAGTGTTCATGATGAATTTCATTCCCTCCCATTTGATGATGTGATGAAAGAGATAGACAAAGTGCTCAGCTTTTATCGCTACACGCTGACAAACGATGAATCTGTGATCAATAAGGTATATGTAGCCGGTGATCACCCCATGGTCGGGGACATCCATACCCTTTTGGCAGACAGGTTTGAGATTGACACCATCAAGGTGCCTTCTCTAGCACGGGACCCCTACACCAACCAAGAACTACCGTATGAGTTCCTGCTATCCGTTGGTTTAGGATTAAAAGGGGTGATATAGTGCTCGTCGATATCAATCTATTACCTCAAAACGAAAAGAGAAGCCGGCAGTGGCTGTATGTGGTCGCTGGGGTTATATCACTTGGCATTCTTGCTCTGATTCTTCTATTCATCCTTGCCGGGAATCTCAGTAAAGACGTGGACGCCCTGACTGCTCAACTTCAAAGTGAAAAGCAGCTTAGGGCTGAAAAAGAACAAAGCATTTCTGACTTTGAATCTTCTGATGCATGGGTACAACTGGAGGGAGCAGTGAGCTGGGTGGAAGACTATCCGATCGATACGATACCGGTCTTGGATCATCTCGTGGAATTGCTTCCGGAACGTGGATTCTTAAAGGATTTCACTTATGCAGACGTTGGGAGTATCCAACTCTCGATTCAATTCGATACAAGCAGTGAAGCAGCCTATTATTTAACTCATCTGAAAGATTCCAAGTACATTCAGGATGCAAAACTATCATCCCTTGCCACTGAATCCGTCATGGAGAATGAACAGGCGGCTGTTAATACTGAACCCGTCCTGCCAAGGTACGTCGGCCAGTATGAAGTCATATTAAATAGAGATAGCATCAAAAAAATCGAAGCTGAATCCGATGAGCAAGGGGGCGATTCGGGATGAATGTACAATTCGATAAAAAAGAATGGTTTCTGATTGGAACCTCAACCATTTTAGTATTATTTCTTGTCTTTGGAGCTGTTTGGTTTTTCTACTTACCGGTGAAGAATCAAAAAGAAAGCCTGCAAAGTGAAATTCAAACGGAAACGAAGCTAATTAATGCTTTGGATTCGAAAATTTCTTCCATCCAACAGGATTCATTTGAAAACTCGAGTTCCCTTCAACAAAAAGTTCCGGTGAAACCCATGACACAGCAGCTGCTTATAGACCTTCAAAAGGCGGAAATCGTCTCGGATAGTCTTATTACGAGCATAGAATTTACTGAAGGAGCGATGGCGCTGCCTGTAACCGGTGAAACAACCGGGACTACCATCGAAGAGACAGCCGAGCCGACGAATGATGGGACATCTTCAACCAATTCGGATGGAGCGGTCGTGTCCCTCCCGCAGGGCCTGCAAAAATTGACTGCCACTATGTCTGTTGAAGCCAAGAGCTATTTCGAAATAGAAGGATTCATCAAGAAACTGGAAGAGCTGCACCGCATCGTAGAGGTTGAACAGATTTCTTTCAGCGGGCCACCGGAGATACAGCAATATCAGGATGCTGTAGAGAATATTCAATTGAAGATTGTGGTATCCGCCTTTTATTTGCCTGGTTTAGTGGAACTTGAGAAGGAACTGCCTAAACTGGATGCTCCTCTTCCTTCAAACAAAAAGAATCCTTTTCAGCAGTTCCCTGAACAAAAGTCAGAAGAACAAGATAATAATGTAAGGTCTGATGAATGATGACTGAAAATGAGAGAGGCTACACCCTTGTCGAATTACTGGCGGTGATTGTCATCCTCGGGATCATCGCCGTGATCGCCGTGTTGGCGATCAATACGATCATCGAAAAATCCAAGCAGCAGGCATTCGTGGCAAATGCCCTTACAATGAAGAGCTCTGCCGAGTACTATGCGAAAGACGCCATGCTTCAGGAGCGGCAAATCGATAAGGTCACCTATAAAGAATTGGTAGACGCCAACCTGATCGAACCGATCCTTGATCCCCATTCCAAAACAGTCATGACACCGGATGATGACTCCTATGTTCTGGCTGATGGTGAAAATGTCTTATCCATTTGTTTAATGGGTGATGAGTACAATCTTTGTACAAATGATGAAGGTGATAGAGAGGAAATCCCCTATTCTTCTCTATCAATCGAATCCCTGAAGAAGAACTAAAAAATTTGACGAAAACCTATTAGGACAAGACGACAAAAGTCTTGTTCTTTTTTTTATGGGATGTGATAGCATGGAAAAAAATAGATGAAGGAGGGTGGCGATGATGGGCGATCGTGGGAAAAACGACAAAAAGATTTCTATTAAAATCAATGGGGAAAAAACGAAGTTCGATGAAGATCTCCTTGTGTACGATTGGAAGTTGGGGGAATCGGAAACGGCTGCCGGGGAAGAGGCGAAGGATGACGGATTTGATTGGATCCTTCCCGATGAAGAAGCCGAGCCTCCACAGGAATATAAAAAGATCCACTATGTGTCTGGAAGTAAGAAGAAGAAAAAATCGTTTATTAACCCGTTTCAGGATTCGGTCAACTTGGTCATGTCTTTGATTGGGGCGATCGTTGTGGGGGCGGTCCTTGGTTTCGGGACCCTTAAGGTGATCACGACGACGGATGGCCCGGCTACACCTGCCGCAACCTTGCAGGAAAATACATCAACAGGGAAAACGGGCGACCAGCAGGCGGTTTCTGCTGTCGAATTAAAGGATTTTTCTACCTCCATCCTACAGGGCGGTGTGTTTTCGACAGAGGAAGCGATGAAGGCCATGAAGGATAGTTTAGAGGCAAAAGGTCTTCCTGGTGCATCTGTGGAGAAAGACGGCCAGTTCTTTTTATTGCTCGGAGTTTCGGGTGACCTGGAAACGGCCAAAACCCTTGGCGGGAAACTGAAGGATCAAGGGGTGGACGTTTACGCAAAGGATTTTGTGATTGGATCCAAAGGGATCAATGCGTCAAAAGAAGAAAAAACGTTCCTTGAAAAAGGGAATGCCCTATTCAGCGCTATAGCCCAGGCCAGCAGCACTGGAATGACCGGGGGGACTGCGGATGAGGCAACGATCAAAACGATTCAATCCGGAGTGAAGGAATTGGAAGGGCTCAAAGTGGGTCAGGATTCCATCGCCTCCATGAAGAAATCATTGATGGATGCAGGGAATCTGGCAGCGGCAATGAAATCCCCAGAAGATGCACAAAAAGCTCAAGAAGGACTATTATCTTATCTTCAACTATATAGCGGGTTATAATTTCGACTGAATTAGACTATTTTCTAGGAAATAATGATCTGTGAGCTGTCTAAGTACATGGGATTCTTCCATTGGCGCGTACTGAGGCAGCTCTATTTTCACTTGTTTAGTCAGGGTGGATTTGGTAGTATATTCTTGTATCTCCCAATTTGCACTCTGAAAGGAATGGTATGGTGTGTCCAACCTCATACTTGCTTCACAATCCCCCCGACGAAAAGAACTTCTCGAACAAATCCAACTCTCTTTTTCCATTATGGCCTCCAGTGTGGATGAAGCCTTTTCTCCTGATTTATTGCCTCACGAAGTCGTCATGTTTCTCGCAAGGAAAAAAGCCAGGGTAATATCGAACCGACACCCTTCTCACTATGTGATCGGCTCTGACACCGTTGTGACAAAAGACGGTAAGATCCTGGGGAAACCGGAATCGAAAGAGGAAGCGAAGGATATGCTTCTGATGCTTTCCGGTTCTTCCCATGAGGTTTACACCGGTGTCGCGATCGTCCATGGTGAGGAGGAGAAACTCTTTTATGAAAAAACGGATGTTACGTTTTGGGAGTTGACCTCTAAAGAGATCGATGACTATATCGCAACAGAAGAGCCATTTGACAAAGCGGGTTCATATGGGATCCAGGGAATCGGTGCGAAATTCGTCAAGGAAATCAAGGGAGATTATTTCGCGGTTGTCGGTCTCCCGATCTCACGTGTGAATCGTGCGCTACTCGAAATGGGCTATCTTCCTTCAGAATGACTCCTTCACGTAAGAATAGGAGGAACCAATGGTAAAAACGATGCCCCATCAGGAAGAAAACCGTCTGATGATCAGGGATTTCCCTCAGGATGAGAGACCGAGGGAAAGAATGATCCAAAGCGGAGCAGCCAGTCTGTCCAATCAGGAACTGCTCGCCATTTTACTCCGGACCGGAACCAAATCCGAGTCCGTTCTTCAACTATCCAACCGTCTCTTAACTCAATTTGATGGATTGAATCTACTAAAGGATGCGTCCCTGGAAGAGATCACGAAAACGAAAGGGATCGGTCTTGCCAAGGCCGTTCAGATCATGGCAGCGGTGGAATTCGGCCGGCGCATCAGCAATCTGGCATTCGATGACAGATATTCGATCCGTTCCCCAGAAGACGGGGCCAATTATGTCATGAATGATATGAGGTTTTTGGCCCAGGAGCATTTTGTCTGCTTATACCTCAACACAAAGAATCAAGTACTCCACAAGCAAACCATCTTCATCGGAAGCCTCAATGCCTCCATCGTACATCCCAGGGAAGTCTTCAAAGAAGCTTTTCGCCGCTCCGCCGCCTCCATCATTTGCATCCACAACCACCCATCCGGGGACCCTACCCCGAGCAGGGAAGACATAGAAGTGACAAAAAGATTGGTGGAATGCGGTCGAATCATTGGTATTGATATACTCGATCACCTTATAATAGGGGAGAAGAAGTTTATCAGTTTAAAGGAAAAAGGGTATTTATGACACTATGATTTTTTTCCTGGTTACGATATAATAAAGCTTATGATTTTTACAAACAATATCGTGATTCAATATAACGCGGGCTTACTGAAATAAGAGAGTCATTCTACAAGGGAATGAGTCTTTTCGTTATGCATGAACGAAGCATTATTGTGACGAAAATTAAGAGGTAGAGAGTGATTGGACAACTCTCCTATGAAAACACATAAACCTTTATAAAAACCAGCCAATTTGTATCAGAAAGGGAGATACCATTCATGTTTGGAACGAAAGATTTAGGGATTGATTTAGGAACTGCTAACACATTGGTGTACGTGAAAGGCAAGGGGATTGTCGTTCGCGAACCTTCTGTTGTGGCACTTCAAACTGATAATAAGCAGATCGTTGCAGTGGGGAATGACGCCAAGAACATGATCGGCCGTACACCGGGGAATGTCGTGGCCCTCCGTCCGATGAAAGATGGAGTGATCGCTGATTACGAAACGACCGCCACAATGATGAAGTACTACATAAAGCAGGCGACACGAAATAAGGGCGCTTTTTCACGAAAGCCTTATGTCATGGTATGTGTACCTTCAGGCATTACAGGGGTTGAGGAAAGAGCGGTCATCGATGCGACCAGACAAGCTGGGGCACGGGACGCTTATACGATTGAAGAGCCTTTCGCAGCAGCGATCGGAGCGAATCTACCGGTATGGGAACCGACAGGAAGCATGGTCGTGGATATCGGTGGAGGAACGACGGAAGTGGCGATCATCTCTTTAGGGGGAATCGTGACAAGTCAATCGATCCGCGTTGCCGGGGATGAAATGGATGATGCGATCATCAACTATATCCGTAAGACATACAACCTGATGATCGGGGACCGTACAGCGGAGACCATCAAGATGGAAGTGGGTTCTGCCGGGGATTCTGAAGGCATCGAAGCGATGGAAATCCGCGGGCGTGATCTTCTGACTGGACTTCCGAAAACGATTGAAGTGACGGCTGTGGAAATTGCATCCGCCCTTCATGATACCGTCTACACGATTGTGGATGCCGTTAAGAGTACGCTGGAGAAGACTCCACCGGAACTTGCAGCGGACATCATGGACAGAGGGATTGTGCTGACCGGTGGGGGAGCACTTCTTCGTAATCTTGATAAAGTGATCAGCGATGAAACGAAGATGCCGGTGCTCATTGCCGAGGAACCACTGGATTGCGTGGCAATCGGGACAGGAAAAGCCCTTGACCACATTCACTTATTTAAAACACGTGGAAAATAATAATTGATCGTAAGAGGGGACGTTTCCTTAAGGATGCAAGGGCAGCCTTAAGGCCGGCCCCATCTTTTTTCGAAGAACCATGAATATTTTGACGAATGATATCAAATATAAACGATTTTTGATATAGTATTTACTAGAATGAGAAAAGGTTGAGGTGTACATCATGCCACAATTCTTCCTGAATAAACGTTTGATCATTCTGCTCGTCAGTGTCATTGTCCTGGTGGGATTAATCGGATTTTCTTTGCGGGACCGGGATAGTATCAGCTGGCCGGAGCAGTTTGTGAAAGATATGGTAGGATTCGGACAATCGTTGGTTTCAAAACCAGTCAATTATGTAGCCGGAGTTGTTGATAACGTTCAAGATCTTCAAAATACATACACAGAAAACGAAAAACTGAAAACGCGTTTGGATGAGCTGATCAAGCTTGAAACAAAAGTGAAAGACCTGAAGCAGGATAACGATGAATTACGGGCGGTCCTGGATAAGAAGGAGAACCTCCGTGCTTATAAAACGGTTCAGGCAACCGTCATTGCACGAAATCCGGATCAATGGCAGGAGCTCATCACCATCGATAAAGGGGAAGTGAACGGAATCCAATCGGATATGGCCGTCATCTCTTCAGCCGGATTGATCGGAAAGATTAAAAGTGTCAATGAATTTTCATCTACGGTCGAATTAATTTCGACAAATAATACAAAAAACCGCATTTCCACCGTCATCCAAAGTAAAGACCAGGATATTAACGGTTGGATTGAAGGATACGACAGCAAGAAAGAAGAAATTCTGGTGAAGCGGATTTCCAACGATATGAAGGTCGAAAAGGGATCCAAAGTGATGACCTCTGGCCTCGGTGGCGTGTTCCCTAAAGGATTGGTCATTGGTGAAGTGAAGGAAGTCAAACCGGATCAATATGGACTGACGCAAACGGCATATGTGAAGCCTGCTGCTGATTTCTATCATTTAGAGCATGTCATGGTCATCGACCGTGAAATCCAAGGTGTGACGGATGAGGACGCGGTTGAGGAGGAAGAGCAATGATCAGCAGGCTCCTCCTTCCTTTCATGACCTTGCTTTTCTTCTATAGCGAAAGTTTATTTGTCCATCTTTTCCCCAGTGAAGAGTGGTTCGATCAGAAAATGATCGTTCCCCATTTCCTGGTCATCGTTTTGTTCTTTATATGTGCGTTCTATCAATACCGGACAGCACTTCTTTATGGATTCATCTTTGGCTTCTTATTTGATATTTATTACACTGAAATCAACGGGATTTACCTGGTGTTATTCCCGTTCGTCATCTTTCTGTCCCATCAGATGATGAAGGTGTTACATAATAACCTCTTTGTATTAGGGATCATAACCCTTGTGAATATTTCTGTTTTAGAGTTTTTGGTATACGAGATCAACCATATTATCAATAGGACGGATTTGACGTTCATGCAGTTTGTGGACTGGCGTTTATGGCCGACTTTGGTCCTGAATGCCCTGTTTTATATCATTCTTGCATTTCCATTTAGAAACTACCTTCTGAATAAACGGAAAGAGTGGTTGGATGAATAAATTCCATTAGTAATTTTTTCATATAAAGAGGAAATGACACTGCTTATGTCGAATTTATAGACGACTGAGGTGAAAAATTACGACATGAATAAGAAGCCAAATGTGATGATCAAGGGAACCAAAGAAGGACTGACCCTTCATCTCAACGATCAATGCTCGTTTCAGGAATTAAAAAAAGAGCTGGACGATAAGCTGTCTGCCCAATACAGGGAAACAGAAGGAACCCCTCTTTTGACGGTCAATATCCAAACAGGCAATCGTTACCTGGAAGAAGATCAGGTGGAAGAGTTGAAGGATATTGTAAGACAAAAACGCAATTTAGTGGTAAACGAAGTATGGAGTAATGTCATAACCAAAAATGATGCTGAGAAACTCATAGATGAACGAAATATCGAAACCCTCACAGGGGTCATCCGTTCGGGACAGGTAGTGGAAGTGTCCGGCGATATCCTCATAGTGGGAGATGTCAATCCCGGGGGGAAGGTCCTCGCCGGGGGGAATATTTACATATTAGGTTCATTAAAAGGGATTGCCCATGCCGGCTGCAATGGTAACGATGGGTCGGTCATCGTGGCTTCGAAAATGGTCCCATCCCAGCTTCGGATCGCGGATTCCCTGAATCGTGCACCTGACCGGGTGGAGGAAGAGGATGACCGCGAGATGGAATGTGCGTACGTGGATGAAAGTGGACAGATCGTTGTCGATCGATTGCAGGTTTTGAAGCATCTTAGACCAAATATTACTAGTTTTAAAGGAGGAAGCTAATGTGGGTGAAGCCATAGTTGTTACTTCAGGTAAAGGTGGAGTGGGAAAGACGACTACTTCTGCCAATGTTGGTACAGCATTAGCTCTACAAGGCAAAAAGGTTTGTCTGATTGATACGGATATCGGCCTCAGGAACCTGGACGTGGTGATGGGCCTAGAAAACCGGATCATCTATGATTTAGTGGACGTAGTGGAGGGCAGATGTAAAATCCATCAGGCCCTTGTGAAAGACAAGCGTTTCGAAGACAAACTATTCTTATTGCCTGCTGCTCAGACGAGTGATAAATCCGCTGTCAATCCTGAACAGATGAAAAAGCTGGTACTGGACTTAAAGCAAGACTATGATTATATCATTATTGACTGCCCTGCAGGAATTGAGCAGGGGTATAAAAACGCCGTGGCAGGAGCGGATCGCGCGATTGTCGTGACAACGCCCGAGATTTCCGCTGTACGGGATGCGGACCGGATCATCGGCCTTCTGGAGAAGGAAAACATCGAACCTCCGAAATTGGTGATCAATCGTATCCGTAATCATATGATGAAAAACGGTGAGATGCTGGATGTGGATGAAATCACTTCCCATCTTTCCATCGATCTTCTTGGAATCGTCGCCGATGATGACAACGTGATCAAATCATCGAATAAAGGGGAGCCGATCGCTCTCGATTCGACAAGTAAAGCGTCGATCTCTTACCGGAATATTGCGAGGCGGATCCTGGGTGAATCGGTCCCGCTTCAATCCCTGGAAGAAGAAAGAACGGGCGTCTTTATGAAAATTAAAAGATTATTTGGTGTAAAAGCCTAATGATATCGCCGGTCCCGGCAGGTCGCATGATGCGTCCTGCCGGGACTTTTTGTGTTCTTCATGAATATTCCCACGGGACAAGTCATACATTGTAGCAAAACATGTGTAATGGAATCTTGGTATGGATCTGACACCCGTTTGCCCATCAGCAGGAATGGACCAAGCCAATCACTGGTTATGAAACAATACCTTATAAAAAGGAATGATGTACATGGGGAATCGAGCGGATGAAATACGGAAGCGGATAGCCAAACGAAAAAAGATGGGTGGAACAGGTTCCGGTACGAATCCATCGTACTTTTTGCCGTCGGATGAGGAGCGCTATGGAATGGAGCGGCAGACAAGCTTTGAAGGCGGTCCTCCACCGGAAGGGGTCCATCCTCTTTTTAAGAAAGAAACCTTCATGCTGAAAATACTCGGGGCGGGGATCATGGTATTGGTGACGGCCATCCTGTTCAAAAGCCCTTCTCCCTCATTCGATGATGCAAAGTCCGTTGTCATGAAGACGATGGATACGGAGTTCCAATTCGCCGCCATTTCCACCTGGTATGAAGATCAATTCGGAAAACCGCTTGCGTTGTTGCCTGCAAGTGATTCCGGGAAAGAATCCGCGGCGGAACCTAGTGCTGAATATGCAAGGCCTGCTTCAGGGAAGGTCGTAGAAAATTTCAAGACCAATGGGCAGGGGATCATGCTGCAGACGGTCCTTGGTGAGGATGTAACGGCCATGAAGGGAGGTTTGGTTCTATTTGCAGGAAAAAAGGAGGAGTTGGGGAATACTGTGGTCATTCAACATGCGGATAAATCAGAATCGTGGTACGGAAATTTGGAATCGATTGATGTGAAGCAGTATGAATCAATCAAGAAGGGCTCTCTTGTAGGGAAGGTTTCATCGAGCAGTCAGGACGAAGCAACGGGTGAGTTTTATTTCGCGATTAAAATGGGGGATGAATTCATCGACCCGATCCAGGTGATGTCATTTGACTAATCTCATATCACTTTTGAAGAAATTTTACGTTCATCCCTTGCTGTGGCTTGTGATCGGGATTGCCATCATGACGGCCCACTTCTTTGAACTGATCCTGCTCCTCGTCATCATTACGATCCATGAACTGGGCCATGGGATGATGGCTCAATCCTTTTCGTGGAGGGTGAAGAAAATCGCTCTGTTACCCTTTGGGGGCGTCGCTGAGATGGATGAGCACGGGAACCGCTCCTTGATGGAGGAGTTCTGGGTGGTGGCAGCCGGTCCCTTGCAGCACGTCTGGCTCATTGCAGCCGGCTTCGGTCTCTTGGAGTTTGGCGTGATCAGTCAGGATACATTTTCACTTTTTTTTCAATTGAATATGATGGTGTTGCTGTTTAACCTCCTGCCTATTTGGCCATTGGATGGGGGGAAGTTGGTTTCCCTGCTCCTTGCGACGAAGTTTAATTATTTGAGAGCGTATGAATACACGCTCCTCTTTTCATTTGGATTATTATTATTGTTCCATCTGATTGTACTCATAACCGCTCCCCTGCATTTGAATCTGTGGATCGTCCTTTCCTTCCTGTACTTCTCCCTATGGGTCGACTGGAAGCAGAGGAGATATGCGTTTATGAAGTTTTTATTGGAGAGATATTACGGGAAGAGTCATCAATTTGTGCAACTGAGGCCGCTACCAATCGAAAGTGAAGAATCCATCATAACGGTGGTGGAAAGGTTTCAGAGAGGCGTCAAGCATCCCCTCGTCGTATTCGACAAGGGTGTTGAAGTGGGGAAACTTGATGAGAACGAGCTGCTCCACGCCTTCTTTGCGGAAAAGATGACATCCGCAAAAACGAAGGATCTTCTCTACCTTTATTGACGAATAGAGACGAACTGTATAAAGTAAGGGCATACTGGTAAAAAAGGGTTGGAACCAACCCTTTTTTCTTATGAGTTTTTCTGTGGAAAAGAGGTTTTGGGTATGGAAGAAATGATTGTACACAGTAAGGGCAGGGAAAAGCGGTGGGTACACCGTTCACATAATGAAATTATTGGTTTATATACATATCCCCCTGGAGAAGAAAGCTTAACGGGCAATATTTACCTGGGGCGGGTCATCAAGGTCCAAAAGGGACTCGGGGCGGCGTTCGTCGATTTTGGTCAGGGAAAGAATGGGTATCTCCATGAAAAGGACTTTCCGCAAAATGTGAAAGCGTATCATGAGGGGAGCGATCCAACCCCGATCGGAAACCTTGTCCATGAAGGAGAAAAAGTCATCGTTCAGGTCTTAAAGGATGAGATGGGGACGAAGGGTGCCAGATTGACCGCTGTCATCGAGCTGAAGGGTGAACATCTGGTGTACATGCCAAAGGGGTACTATGTGGCGGTTTCCAAAAAAGTGGATGATGAAAATCGCAAGGTGTTGAGGCGGTTAGCTCATGAGTGGAAACAAGGGGGAGAAGGCATTGTGATGCGCACCAACGCCTCCGGGGTCAAAGAGGCAGTATTACAAGAAGAGGTCATCTCCCTCAGGACGCGCTATGAAGGTCTTGAGAGGGTGTCCTTGAGGGCGAAGTGTCCGTCCCTCCTATCCCGGCAGGATACCTTCTATGAGGATCTCCATGAGTACCTGAAAAAAGGTGGGGGCGGGAAGGTCGTATTTGATGAGTATGACAGCCTTCTTCAAGTTGAGGAAATGAGCGGTGAGGGAATCAGGAAGAAGTGGAAGTTCGAGCTTTATCAGGGCAGCGAAAATATTTTTAAACATTATGACGTTTCCTCTGCATGGGAAAGCGCACTGAAAAAAATAGTGTGGCTGCCGAACGGAGCCACGCTTATCATTGAAGGAACGGAAGCGATGACGGTGGTGGATGTCAATTCCGGAAAATTCACCGGGAAAGACAACCTGGAGCAGACGATACTGGAGACGAATAAACTCGCGGCGACAGAAATGGCGAAGCAGCTTACCATCCGGAACTTAAGCGGGATGATCCTGATCGATTTCATCGATATGAAAAAGGACAGCCACCGCCAGGAAGTGATGGACGCTCTTTCAGAAGCCCTCATTTCAGACCGGCAGCGCACAACGATCGTAGGGTTCACCAAACTCGGGATCCTGGAATTGACGAGGAAGAGGACCCGGCAGCCCCTTGCAGCGTCCTTGACCCGGCCGTGCTCGGTATGTCATGGTACAGGGAGGGAAATGAGTCCGGAGACGATGGCATTCAAGCTCGAACGGGAGCTGTGGGAATGTGAAGGGATGGACGGCTCACGGATTGAAGTGGAAGCGACCCGTGATGTGGCGGATAGTTTTGTTGGAAAACAGGGCATCCATATCGAAAGACTCCAGAAAGTATTGAATAAAAAGATCTTGATTCAGGAAATCACTCACACCCATCCTTATTTCAGGATAACAAAGATTCTATGAATTTCTTGAATGTTATTGACAGTCCATCGATTTTTGTGATAGGATTCTAATGTTATTGATTGTAGCACCCGTGCTACAACCGCTCATTACAGGTACAAAAGCTTGGAGCATACCAACACCTGTCATTGGCGAGTCTGAGTTTATAAGGAGGTGCGATTATGTACGCAATTATCGAAACAGGTGGTAAGCAAATCCGTGTAGAAGCTGGTCAAGCAATCTACATCGAAAAGCTAAACGCTGAACAAGGCGATACGGTAACTTTTGACAAAGTTCTATTCGTTGGTGGTGACGATGTGAAAGTAGGAAGTCCTTTAGTGGATGGAGCTACTGTAACAGCGAAAGTTGAAAAACAAGGCCGCGCGAAAAAGCTTGTAGTATTCAAATACAAAGCGAAAAAGAACTACCGTCGTAAGCAAGGTCACCGTCAACCTTACACTAAAGTTGTCATTGACGAAATCAACGCGTAAGGCGTGAGATCATGATTAACGTTTACGTAGAGCGTTCCTCCGGGAAAAGAATCCGTTCTTTCTCCATGGATGGACATGCTGATTTTGCCGAAAATGGGCAAGACATTGTCTGTGCAGGTGCTTCTGCTGTTTCATTCGGCAGCATTAATGCCATTATGGCGTTAACCGGTGTAGAACCGTCCATCGAGCAATCCTCTGATGGTGGATTCCTTCGCTGCGTCATCCCTGATGATCTTCCGGAAGAAACGGAGAGCAAGGTTCAGCTGCTGCTTGACGGCATGTTGATCAGCCTCCAGACGATTGAAAGAGACTATAGTGATTTTATTAAAATAACCTTCAAAAAGTAGGAGGTGGAACAGATGTTAAGATTAGACCTTCAGTTTTTTGCGTCCAAAAAAGGAGTAGGTTCGACTAAGAATGGTCGTGACTCTATCTCAAAGCGCCTTGGTGCTAAGCGTGCAGACGGTCAAATGGTTTCTGGTGGATCAATTCTTTACCGTCAACGCGGTACGAAAATTTATCCAGGCCTAAACGTCGGCCGTGGCGGCGACGATACACTTTTCGCTAAAACCGACGGTGTTGTTCGTTTCGAACGCATGGGTCGTGACAAGAAAAAAGTGAGCGTATACCCAGTTGCGAATGAAGCTTAATCGCATATCTTTAACGAAAACTCTAACCGACTTTCGGTTAGAGTTTTATTTTTATCAAGGGTATATGACTATTTCTATCCGATTACCATTCACATACACCAATTTCACAGAAACAATATACGCACGACGCCCATCTTTGATATACTTACAGGTAGCACTTAAGTATAGGAGTTAGATTATGAGCGAAAATTGGGGTGTAGTCGAGGCGTTGAGGCATGCCCGCCACGACTGGATGAATGATTTGCAATTAATTAAAGGGAATCTGGACCTTGGCCGTGTGGAGCGGGCGAAACAGGTCATCGAGGAAATGGTTCTCGTTGCGCAAAATGAATCAAAGCTTTCGAATGTGAAGCTGCCATTATTGGCAGAATGGATATTAACCTATAATTGGTCAAGACATTTGATTAAGCTGGATTTTGAAGTCCTTCGACTCGAGCCTCACCGGCTTGAAGACAAAAGGCTTTACAATTGGTGCAAGGAGTTTCTGGAATTCCTTGAATCAAATGTAATGAACAATGTAGAAAATCAATTATCCATTATACTTGACATTACTAAAGAACAATCCCGTTTTATATTTGATTTCACAGGTATACTAAAGAGTACAAGCTTAGTGGAAGACTGGATCAAAAATCAACTATCAAATGGAGAAAATATAGAATTAGAACAACTTCAAGAAGAGGTTCTTGTCGTTCATGTTATCGCTGAATGATTGAAGCGATTGCAGTGATAAGTTAGGAGTGAAAGTATGTTTATAGATCAGGTCAAGGTTTATACAAAGGGCGGTGACGGCGGTAACGGTATGGTTGCCTTCCGTCGCGAGAAATATGTACCAAAAGGTGGTCCCGCAGGGGGAGATGGCGGTCACGGAGCAGACGTCATTTTCGAAGTGGACGAAGGCTTAAGGACGTTGATGGATTTCCGTTATCAACGTCATTTCAAGGCACCTCGCGGAGAGCACGGGATGAGTAAGAATCAGCATGGCCGCAATGCAGAGGATATGGTGGTCAAGGTGCCACCTGGGACTGTTGTGAAGGATGATGACACAGGTGAAACGATCGCCGACCTTGTACAGCATGGTCAACGTGCGGTGATCACGAAAGGTGGACGCGGCGGACGCGGGAATTCCCGATTTGCAACGCCTGCGAATCCTGCACCGGAGCTGTCTGAGAAGGGTGAGCCGGGTCAAGAACGTTATATCGTGATGGAATTGAAGCTTCTTGCTGATGTGGGATTGGTCGGATTCCCTAGCGTAGGGAAATCAACACTGCTTTCCGTTGTTTCAGCAGCGAAGCCTAAGATCGCCTCCTACCATTTCACGACAATCGTACCGAATCTTGGGATGGTGGAAACGGGAGATGGAAGAAGTTTCGTCATGGCCGATCTTCCAGGATTGATTGAAGGTGCCCACGAAGGTGTGGGGCTAGGACATCAATTCCTTCGCCACATTGAACGTACCCGTGTCATCGTGCACGTCATCGATATGAGCGGAATGGAAGGAAGAGATCCATACGAGGATTACCTGACGATCAATGAAGAGCTTAAGCAATACAATCTTCGTTTGACGGAGCGTCCTCAAGTCATCGTTGCGAATAAGATGGATATGCCGGATTCAGAAGAGAATCTGAAGGTCTTCAAAGAGAAACTTCAGGAGGATTACCCTGTGTTCCCTATCTCCGCGGTCACAAGACAGGGTCTCGCCGAACTGTTGTATGCCGTTGCGGATAAGGTGGAAACAACAGAAGAATTCCCGATCCATGAAGAAGAAGAAACGGGTATTCACCGCGTTCTTTATAAGCATGAAGAGGAAGAAAAAGAGTTCGAAATCACCCGTGACCCTGATGGCACATTCGTCGTCAGCGGTGCGAAGATCGAGAGATTGTTCAAGATGACGGATTTCTCACGGGAAGATTCGGCAAGACGTTTCGCCAGACAGCTTCGTTCGTATGGTGTGGATGATGCCCTTCGTGAACGTGGTGCCAAAAATGGCGATACGATCCGCTTAATTAAATATGAGTTCGAATTTGTAGATTAAGTTTCATCCTTTATCTATTCAGACGAATTGACAGGTGGTGGCTGAAATCTGCCGTCACCTGTTTTACAATAGAGAGCGAAAGCGGTTTTATTCGAACCTCTACAGCTGGACAATTGGAGGAATAGTCATTGGGGAAAAAATTTCAAGAAGGCAAGTTTTATTTGGTGCGTGAAGACGTGCTGCCGGAAGCGATGAAGAAAACCCTGGATGCAAAAGAATTGATTGAAAGAGGCAAGGCGGATTCCGTATGGGAAGCGGTCCACCGGGTCGATTTGAGCCGGAGTGCCTTTTACAAATACCGGGATACGGTCTTTCCTTTCCACACCATCGTGAAGGAAAGGATCATTACCCTGTTCTTTCATTTGGAGGACCGGTCAGGGACACTGTCTCATCTATTAAGTGAAACAGCCAAGCATGGTTGCAATATATTAACGATCCATCAGACGATTCCGCTGCAGGGAAGGGCGAATGTCACCCTCTCCTTAAATGTGACAGACCTCACGATCGGATTGGAAGACTTGCTCTCAAAGCTCCGTCGTTTGGAATTTGTGGAGAAAGTGGAAGTGTTGGGTTCCGGAGCCTGACGCTTCTTTTTTTATGGGAAAACCTTTCCCTTTGATTCCATACGTGTTAGAATGTTCAATAAATTTCAATAGAGTGAGAGGAAGATCAGAGTGAAGATAGCATATTTAGGACCACAGGCTTCCTTTACAGATTTAGCCGTCAAGAAGGCTTTTCCCGAAGAAGAAACGGTTTCGTATGTGACGATACCCGATTGCATCGAGGCAGTGATCGAGAGTGAAGTGGATTACGCCGTGGTGCCTTTGGAGAATGCCCTGGAAGGCTCGGTACATATTACGGTGGATTATTTGTTTCATGAAGCGAACTTAGCGATTGTCGCTGAATTGACGTCCGCCATTCAGCAGCACTTAATGATTCATCCCGCGTGGAGTGACAGCGAAGACCGGATCGGGAAAGTCCTTTCCCATTCCCACGCATTGGCGCAGTGTCATAAATTTTTACATAAGCAGTTTCGCGGAGTGCCGCTGGAGCAGACGACGAGTACGGCTGCCGCTGCTAAATTCGTAAGTGAGAATCCGGATTCATTCCTCGCGGCGATCGGGAACGAGCTGGCAGCAGAAAAATACGGGTTGAACATCCTGCATGAAAACATTCATGATTTTGCCTATAATCATACGAGGTTCATCGTCTTGCATAAGACACCGGATCCACTGACCCTGTCTCAGGAAAAGAGCATGGAGAAGACAACCTTGATGGTGACTCTTCCGAAAGACCGTTCGGGGGCGCTTCATCAGGTATTGTCCACGTTTGCCTGGAGACAGCTGAATTTAAGTAAAATCGAATCAAGACCCCTGAAAACGGGGCTCGGAGATTATTTCTTCTTGATCGATGTGGCCCATGAAATGGATGACGTCCTCCTTCCCGGAGCCATCAGTGAAATGGAAGCCCTCGGATGCACGGTGAAAATGATCGGGACATATTCTTCTTATTTATTGGATAACTAAAGAAAAAA
>NZ_BCVQ01000017.1 GCF_001591825.1 Rossellomorea vietnamensis NBRC 101237 | reverse complement strand
TCACGCCCCGCGGAAAGCAAGTGCCTGCAGCGGAAAGGAACGGTCTACGTTCTATTCCTATACTTTTTTAGAAGATATTCAAACTAGAACTAACTTAACCAATCACTTAAACAACAAACTTTACAACTTGTGTGCCGTTTAAAAAAGGTATGAATGGGTATCATGTAGAAAGGATTTATATACAGGGTAAATAAGGAAGCATTAAGTTTGACCTTTATTGACCATGGGTGTATGATAACAGTACAAAGTGAATAAGTAACTCTAAAAAAATAAAAGATATCTAAGGAGGAACGAGGATGAATTTAATTCCTACAGTTATTGAACAAACAAACCGCGGTGAGCGTGCATATGACATTTATTCACGTTTATTGAAAGACCGTGTCATCATGCTTGGAAGCGGCATTGACGACAATGTGGCGAACTCCATTGTAGCACAGCTTCTTTTCCTTGAATCTGAAAACCCGGAGAAGGATATCTCAATCTACATAAACTCTCCTGGCGGAAGCATCACGGCAGGTATGGCTATTTACGATACAATCCAATACATCAAGCCTGATGTTCAAACGATCTGTATCGGTATGGCGGCTTCAATGGGTGCGTTCCTTCTTGCAGCAGGTGCAAAAGGCAAGCGCTTAGCCCTTCCTAACGCTGAAGTGATGATTCACCAACCACTTGGTGGTGCTCAAGGACAGGCGACAGAAATTGAAATCGCTGCAAAGCGTATTCTATTCCTTCGTGAAAAATTGAATCAAATCCTTGCTGATCGCACTGGTCAACCTCTTGAAGTAATTTCAAAAGATACAGACCGCGATAACTTCATGACAGCTGAAAGAGCGCTTGAATACGGATTGATCGACCGCATCATCACTCGTAACGAAATGGATAACAATAAATAATGACCAAACAAACCCCCTTCCCGGACTCCGGGAAGGGGGTTTTTAGTTGGCTCTAATTCAATCGCTTTTCCTCAACTGGTACTAGAATCTCCCCATTCATCCCTTTTTTCAACAGCAGATGTAAAATTGTTTTGGACAGCCTGCTGGGATGATATGGTTTGACTAAATAATCATTGGCTCCAAGGGTGAGTCCTTTTTCTTTTTCATCCAGAGCGGAAGAAATGATAATGGGTATTTGGGCAAGTTCGTGGTCCGATTTCATTTTCTCAAGTACATCCCATCCCGACATGCTTCCTTCAAGCATGATGTCCAGAACGACGGCATCAGGTTTCTCTTCCTGCATTTTGCTTAAAGCTTCACCACCTGAAGCTGTATGCAGCACCTTGAACCCACTGTCGGAAAGTTCGGCTTTGAGCAAGGATGCTAGATTGATATCATCTTCTATGACAATAATGGTCATCCCGTCGCCGCATTGTTCATCTTCTTTGAAGGTTTCGATGGTCACGATCGGCAACCTCACGGTGAACAGACTCCCTTTTCCCTCTTCTGAAGAAACAGTGATGTCCCCTTCATGGGTTTCAATGATTTCCTTCACGATGGTCAGACCCAATCCGGTACCACCGATTCTTCTCTGATCGGAGTTGTCGACCCGGTAGAACTTAGTGAAGAGGTTTGGAATTGCGTCCTGTGGTATACCGAGGCCCTCATCCCGAATTTCGATGAGAATGCTCTCCTCCCCTTCACGGAATCGGATGGTGATGGTACCCCCATCAGGAGAATATTTGATGGCATTGCTGATAAGGTTGGTGAATGCCTGTGACAACTTATCCCGGTCCCCAAGGACGATCGTGCAGTCCGTCTCCCTTGCGATATTGAAAGAGTGATGGGGCGCATTGACCCTTTGGGTATCGATCACCTGTTGAATGAGCGGGACGACATCTTCGAATTTTTTATCGAAAGTCTGGCGTCCGGACTCCATGCGCTGCACATCCAGGAAGTCGTTGATAAGGGATGTTAACCGCTTTGCTTCCTGATAGATCGTCGTTAAGTATTTCTTCGTCCGTTCAGGCTTTAAGTCTTTTGTCAACATTAGTTCCGTAAATCCAAGCACGCTTGATAGAGGGGTCCGCAGTTCATGGCTGACGGTGCTGACAAACTCCGATTTCATTTGATCGACTTCGAATTCTTTCGTGATATTCCGATGAACAAAGATCGTGCCTATCTGCTCTTCCCCACGATAGAGGGACTCAGAATACACCTGGAATACTTCTTTACTATCAACCAAGTGATAGGTAAGATGCTGTTTACTTTTCTTCCCCTCCTTCACAATGGTTTCATAATACTCATCCAGTTTCTCTTTGTCTTCCACTTGATCAATCAGTGCCTGCTTCCAGGTTTGATAGCATGACTGTTGAAGTTCGTCAATCTCACCCTTGACCAGAGATGACAATTTCTTATTCATTAATAAGTTGTTTCCCTCTTTATCGATGAGTTGTATCCCCTCTTGAATGTTGTTCAGGATATCCTGGGTCATTTGACGATTCGTCTCGGACTCTTCAAAAAGGGTGATCTTTTGCAAGGAGATGGAGATTTGCTTTGTCAGACTCGTGTATTCAGCCAATTCCTGCTTATTGAAATCATTTCCGAAACGGCTGAATACCATGATGGCTTCCACCTGTTGATCGATGGAAAGCACGGGTAAGAATAAGTCATACGAGTAGAGGGTCTCTTCATGATACCCTTTCTCGGACGGAACCATTTCCCTTTTAAGTGTGAAGGGCTCCCTCGAATCAAATAATCGCTGATGGATACCGTTATAAATGTACGCCAAGAACTGTTCAGCACCATTTTTCGATATTCCATATGCCGCATTGGACTTTTGGTCATCCATGAGGACGATCATCCCCCTTGAGGCCCCCATCACGTGACTCATGCTTTTCACGATACTTTCCAGTACCTCCTGCTTGTTAAGGGAGCTCGAAATCCCATGAATGAATTCATTCCTTCGCTCCAATTGCGACTCTCTGTTCTTTGTCATCGTCAGCAGGTGCTCGAGTTCCGACTGCTGGGATTCAAGCTCATCCTGTTGAGCCTGCAGTTCTTCATTCTGAGCCAGGAGATGCTCTTCCTTTTCCTGGATTTTATAAATCATCTTTTCGAATGCCCTTGACATCTTACCGATTTCATCTTTCCGCTTATTTTCAAACGACCATTGCTGGTATGCTTCATTTTCAGCAATGTGTTCGGCAGCGGACGCCACTTGATCAAGGGGATGACCGATTTGTTTTGCAATCATTCTCATCAATCTCATCAGAACCACGAGCATGAGAAAAATAAAGATGACAAAGGCTGATTGACTTAAAGACTCTTTTCGTTTCAACTCATCATACGCACTTCGTTTGCTTTGTTCAATTGAATCCGCATACCCATTGAGCTGGGTTTGAAAGGTTTCGATTGTGGCCGTTGCCCCGTCAGCAGAAGCTTCTTTCACTGCCTCTATGTTCCCCTCTTCGAAATCTTGGATGATCGGCGGGACCATATCCTTAAAATACAGGTTGGAAAACTCCTCCACATCTTTGTAGAAGCGTTGATCTTCAGGTTCAGTTTCCAGCTCTTTCAATTTTTTTAACGTATCATCGACTTTTTTCTCTTGATTAAAAATACTTTCCTTGAATTCCGGTCTACCAAATGCAAGGTATCCCCTCGCATCGAAGAACGCTTTTTGAAATCCTCTGTCCAATTGCTCAGCCAGATCTTCTTTGTGGTTCAGGGAATTTCTCTTAACCTGGTACTCATTTGTAATGGATTGATCATATAGAAACAAACAGGCTGCCCCAATGAAGAAGATGGCAATGAAACCACTCATCAATCCGATGAATTGATTACGTAAGCTCGTTTGAAAAAACTCTTTAATTCTCTTCATTCAATATGTCCTCAATCCGCTGAACAAGCTCTGCAGGACTATACGGTTTGGCAATGAAATAGTCTGCTCCGGATTTCAAAACGAGGTCTCTATCCGCCTGCTGGCTCTTTGCAGATACCATCATGATTTTCACCGAACCCTTTTCAGGGGAGTTCCTGACTTTTTCAATTACTTCGAGTCCTGTGTATAAAGGCATCATGTAGTCAAGAAGAATGAGATCATAGTCATTTTCCATGATGGAATCGATTGCTTCTTGACCATCTACTGCTTCATCAAGTTCGTGTCCTTCGTCTTCGAGTGTATCCACCATCAGCATCCGGAGCACTTCTTCATCTTCCGCTATTAGAATTCTCGCCATCGGTTATTCCCCTTCTTTCTCAAAAGCTTCTTTCATTTCATAGTAGGACTGCTTCAATCTCTCATGAGAGGCTGGCAGATCCCATGTATCCCAGGAGTATGGATAAAATTGTGCAGGATTGATGAACCGGTTCTCTCCCTGTGAAGGATATGAAAATACGTTTACTCCATCGGTTTCATATAAACCGATCTTAATGGATTCAAGAGTGATTGAGCTTTGCAGGCCATTTCCTGACCAGATATCCCCCATCGCTTCCTTGAGGCTTGGATCTTTTATGTTAAGAAGCTGCCAGGGAATACGGATTTCATATCGACCCGAATTGACACTGATATCCGTTAAAGAATCATATGCTTCATCCTGTGGGTTTGATGTTCCGAACTCAAGAATGCCGGTTTCATAGGATTGAAACGGGATCTTTTCCCCTTCTACGTCCAGTGATTTATTCAACGTCAACCGGATTGGATGATACGTCCCGTTGTTTTTCACGTTGGCATATGTCTCTTCTTCGATCATGTTGAGCACATGCCCATATTGATAATGATGGGTGTCATAATAACTGTCGATCCACAAACGTGCTTCCTTCGTTCCCTTTATATGAAGAGCAAAGTCCACCCCTTTTGTGGTAACACCCTTCACATCAGGAATCGTGGATTGACCCTGATTCCCTATCGTATCAAATAAAAGGTATGTGTCTTTCCTTTCTGAAATACGGTTCGAATCAATTCGGACATACACAAAACGTTCATCACTCGTTACATACATACTGTGTCCATCCTCATCAAAAGCAGGTTTGATCCCATTGAAGGTCCAATCCTGAGGTCTTCCATCCACATGAATCATGGATGTCCCGCTTTTTCCAGGATCGAAGCTCACCATCCCGAACTGCTGCTCATTCGTTTGGGCGTTTTGCCAGAACGGCCGTCTGTCCGGATTGTCATAGTCCATCGTGTTCCATGTTCGCTTGAACCACTCATCCTGCCAGGCAAAGACCATCCCACCTGCCATTTTCTCTTCCACGATATCTTCGAATAACTTGCGGTCTAATTCACCCTGTTCTTTTTCGGAATGATTTCCCTGATCCATGCCGTAGACGTTTTTATGGGTGAGGCCACGTGATCCCGGGACACCGAATTCCGCTACGACTAATGGCATGGAGTGCGCCCTTTTCATGTCATGTAAATAACCGGCGTAATTATTCTTTTCACCGCGATGATCGATATAATCAATATAACGTTTTTCATAGTTCAGAAAATCAGGGTAATACGGGTAGATATGATAGGAAGCGAATAAACCGCTTTTCAGTTTGTCGGTCCCCTTCATGACGTTCGGGTCGACCGATACCATGTCTTCCTTCTCCAGGGGTTCACTTGGATGATCCAACAGATCGGTGGTCACCCAGTTTGTGAAGCTGACCGGCCTTTGCCACTGATACGTTTCGGTTTCATACTTGATCCCTTCATCCATTCTCTCGGTCAGCCAGATTTCAAACGGCTGCGCCTCTTCCGTTTCAATGTATTTACCCTTGAAGTCCTCGAGTCCTTTATGTTTTTCATTTGTCGCAAGGACCACTTCGGGATCCCACTCGACCCCAAAAACCCACCCAAGAACATAAGGGGAGATATCGTAGGTGTACGATCCCGACGCATGGCCTTTTCGTTCAGGAATTTCAGCGTTCCCGTGAACGAGATCGATGGTCTTTTTAATTTCCGAGGCAAATTCGTCTGTATTCTCTTTTGCAAAGGCATCTTCGGATTTCAAGAAAATCTCTTCATTGACCCACACGCCATGGAATAAATACAACGGCTTATCTGCCATCTGATTGTATTCGTAAAAGGCTTCATAAAACTCTGGGGGATGGATGGTGTAAATCCGGAGCGCATTGGCATTCATGGCTCCAATCTGCTTGAACCATCTCATATATTCCTCTTTTGAGATTGCGGTTTCACCTGGAAAGGAACCAGGCCTTGCGATTCCCATATTCACCCCTTTAATAAGGAGGTCTTCCCATTTTCCATCCTTCTTCACTTGAATATAGTCACGGCCGGTCTTCCCTGCAAGCTGCACACCATTTTCTTTCGTGGCTTCGACGGTTTCCTTTTTCTTATCGTCTCCATCCTTTTGGATATCCTCAAGGATCGCCTTCATCATCGGATTATAAGCCTTCCAGTAAAATTGGGAGGAGTCATCCGGTTTGGATGACCCTGTCCACTTTCTCCACGAAGAAAATCCGACAGTTTGATACAAATCGGGCACATCTGCCTGATCTGCATAATCCCCGCTGAAATAGTATGTGTCGTATTGACGGTTTTGTCCGTGCACGACAGCCGGGAACGTAACAGGAAGATTCAAGGCTTTCAACATGTCCTTACCGCTCTTTGACAGTGACAGCGTATAGTTGGCGACGACCTCATCAGGGTTGATCGCTTCCACGATATCAAACCAGTAAGAATAAGGGGTGCTGATTTCTTCGCCGATTAACTCTTCACCACGAGGCGTTGTGGAAAAAACCACTCCCTTCTCTCCGATGTCTTCCTTACCCAACACGACCAGCCGGTCATTTTCGTCCACCAATACATACCCAGGACCTTTGAAGTGATAGGCATCACCATACTGCTTCCCGTAGTTGTCCCTTACCCATTGAGGCACTTCGCTGTTTTCCAGTTCAGGGAAATACCTTCCAATCCAGCCCGACCATTCCAGATTGAACAGGGAATAAAATTTCTTCCGGGTTTCTTCCTCAGTAGGCTGGGCCATGGAATTGAACTCGGCGATCAATGTTTTACCATCCTTCATCGCCATGTCTTTTAATGCGTCCATATCCTGATCGGTTAAGCCTCCGTATAGTTTACTAGACCGCTTGCCCGATACATTTTTATTATGAAACTCTTCTTCATACACCCCATATGTATCGGCTATGTAGACCGCATCATACTTCTCGGTGGATGAGGGAATATTTTTCACATCGAAGGTTTGATCCTTTTTCGGAACAAACCCAATATAATCTTTCTTCAGATCATACCGTTTCCCGTTTGATTGAACATATTTCTGTTGATTTAACAGCCACACAAGACCTTTGTGTTCACGATAAGTAGTATCCGGAACTGTTTTATCAATGATCAACACATCCAAGTTCTGTTCCTTTTTCAGGTGCCACATCCAAAAAGGGGCTGACACCAAAAGGACGATGCTTACGATGAACAAGAGAAAGAAATAGGATTTCAGCTTTGTCATTTCGATACTCCTTTTCTCGCCATTTCTCCCCAACCCCTCTTCTTACGGATCACGTCCAAGATCCCTTCACATCTCCAGAATACGGTCAACGGACGGTACCATAACGTCTCGGTCAATGAATAGACGAAAAGTCTTCCGATATCGGCTGCTTTCGGGAACTTCCGAACGGACCATTCCTCCAGGAGGACCGCAGCCATGGACAACACCGAGCCATAAAGGATGGATAACAAGAATAATAGAATGGCAAATTCCAGATATACCCCGCCCAGGAAAATGGAGAGGACCATGATGATGTACCCCATCAATTCAACAACCGGGCCAAAAAATTCAATAATCAAGAAATAGGGCATGGAAACCATCCCGATTGAACCGTACTTCGGGTTGAACAGGAGCTTCCGGTGGATCCAGAGGCTTTCAAACAGTCCCCGATGCCATCTGCTCCGTTGACGGCGTAAATATTTCAAGGATTCCGGTGCTTCTGTCCAGCTCACCGGATCCGGCACATAGACGATTTTCTTATCGGCTTTTTGTTCTTTTACATAACGGTGAAGTCTGACAACGAGCTCCATATCCTCCCCTACGGTATGGGAATATCCACCCGCATCGACGACCCAGCGTTTTGAGAATACGCCGAAAGCACCCGATACGATCAGGAGGAGATTATGACGGCTCAAGCCGATCCTTCCCATAAGGAATGCCCTTAAGTACTCGATCACCTGCATGATGACAAGGGGGGACCGGGACAGACCGACCTTTACGATTTCCCCGCTTTCGATTTCGCATCCATTTGCGATACGGATACTCCCTCCGGAGGCGATGACCTCCCCATCGGATTCGACGATCGGTTTCATCACTTTGAGGAAAGCGGTCCGCTCGAGAACCGAGTCTCCATCGATGGAGCAGAAATAAGGGAAGTTCGATACATTGATCCCGGCATTCAAGGCATCTGCCTTGCCGCCGTTTTCTTTATCGATCACCAATAAATTTTTATACAGCTTCGACTGATACACACCCTTCACCGGCTGTGTTTCAAGCTGCTGGCGAATCACCCACTTGATTTTTACCAACTGAAAGGTTTCTACGAGTTTCTCCATGGAATCATCCGTGGAGCCATCGTTCACGATGATGATTTCGTATTCCGGGTATTCAATGCTCAATAGTGACCTTACCGTCGCCATGATGCCGACAGATTCATTGTAAGCGGGGACCAGTATGGAAACCGGCTTCGTCTGATGGAGGTGTAAAAGCTCTTCATACGGCTCCCACTCGTCGAGTCCATAGGTTTTCCTTAATTGAAAAAGGGAGATCACGAGGAGAATCGTATAAAACGAGACTACGAGAATCATATAGATAAGAACAAACCACCCAATGCTCATGAGGATGTCCCCCCAATCTATCGCATTCATGAAACCGCCCCCCTTTCCAGCCACTGTTCGGCCATATCCCTTGCATACCCATCTTCCGCATGCACGGCAATTTCCCTTAATAATGCTTCTCCATTTTCCAGGCGCAAAAGAGATTGAGCTGCCTGGGAGCGAACATAAAAGGACGGGTCGCTCATAAGAGCCTGTAAGGCAGGACTCAGCTCCGTGGAACGGATGTATTCACATGCTTTAATGGCCATCAGCCGTTCCTGCCATGAGTCTGCGCTTAAATGAACGGAAAGGGTCGGTATATCAAGATAGAACTCCATCCCCACCACTGCCTTTAAAGCACGGACCCTGAGTTCAGAACCGCCAGTATCCAGTAATTTCTTAAGGAACGAAACATGTTCCATTCGGTTTTTCACCCCGATCGAATCGATGATGGCAAACTTCATGACCTCAGGCAGTTCCTCAAAGGCAGAGACCAATGGCCGGAACTGATCTTCCCTGAAAGAATGAAACAGGAGACTGTATTCAAACTCCGTCAACTCATGCTTCGTCTCTGTCAGCCTTTCAACCAGGTTCTTCTCATCAAACAGCACGGCGATTTTAAGTAGCTGCATCTCTTCCGCTTTGCTGACCTTTTTTGAACCGTGTAGTTTCTTTAACGGTTCCACCATACTCTTCATCTTAAAATCCTGTATCCAGTAAAGAGCATTCATCCGGATACTCCATCTTCTGTGTCCAAGCTGAGACAGGATGAACGGTTGAAAGTGTTCTTCTGCAAACCCTTGTAATCGTTCCTGTATGTCTTCCGAGGCAAACATTTTTGAAAAGCCTGCAAGCAACTCGACCAGCGCCCTCGTCTGCAGGGGAGAACGTACCGTTAATCCCTCCGCCTCCCTCCCTTCTTGCAGGAAGTGAAAGAGTGGCAACTGATATTCTTCTTTCAATTGATCAATCTGCTTCCGATTTTTATTATCGTTCACTTTTTTGATCATCAAATACAGACAAAGTCCCGATAATATCACCAGCAGAACGACCAGCACAACAGTAAAATAAAAAAGTTCCCGGGAGTACACTTTATCTCATCCTTTTTAGCATTTGACCTAAACGGGCCTCGAGCTCCAGTAATTTAAATGGTTTCGTCATATAATCATCGGCTCCAAGCTGAAGGGATCTGGAAATGTCCCTTTCACTCTTCCGGGATGTAAGCATGAGGACTTTGTAGCGGTCCGAATCAGTTCTGGAGCGAATCTGCTCCAGTACTTCCAATCCGTCCATCTTCGGCATCACCCCGTCTAAAATCACGAGACAAGGATTTCCTTTATGCCAATCTGAGGCTATAAAAGAAGCCCCGTCTTTAAATGTTTGGATATCATACTGAATATGCTCCTCACTTGGCAGCTTCGACACAATATCCTTCATCACCGTCCGAATGATCGGATCATCATCAACGATGGCAATCTTCGTGATTTTATGAGGAATGTGCTCCATTGCCTTCCTGTCGATCCTTACGAGATTCCTGCCGCTGCCTTTCGCCTCATAGAGAGCATTATCAGCAAGCTTCAGCCATGTATCAAAAGGCTTCGTCGGATCAGCGATTTCTGCCACGCCGGCCGAAAAGGTACACGAAAAGTCCGGATTAGCCTGGAAGATCACTTGACTGAACCTCTTACGTATATCATCGACAAATGAGCACGCTTCTTTTATAGAAGTATGAGGGAACAGGATGACAAACTCTTCGCCCCCAAAGCGAAAGACCGTGTCCTGGATCCTCGTTTCAGACTTCAGATGGGAAGCAAACCCCTTCAGCACCCGATCTCCCATCAGGTGTCCGTACCGGTCGTTCACCCCTTTGAAATGGTCCAGGTCAAGGACGGCTACACAGTACGAGTCGCCCCTGCGTGCCCAGTCGCTTTGCACTTGTGCATACGCCTGACTTAAGTATTTACGGTTATAAACCAATGTCAATTCATCGATCAGTACAAGCTCTTCCATTTGCTTCTTCCGTTCCATCTGCCTTTTCACCCGCACGGTGAACTCATCAAGGTCAAAGGGCTTGGCTATGAAATCATCCGCCCCCATCTGATAGCTCTTCATTCGGACTTCCTTACTGTTTTCCACACTTACCATGACCGTTGGAATGAATGGCTGTTTCAGCTTTTTCTTAAAAAAGTCCAGTACTTCGAATCCACTCGTCCCATCCATATGAATATCGATGATCGCACAGTCCGGCCTCACATCATAGTACGACATAATGGCCTTCTCGGGATTGGCTATCGGAACGACATACCACCCGATCTTCTCCAATTCATCCTTCATATACATAAGGAAAGTCGTATCATCATCTATAAGTAACACCACAGGTTCTTCCCCATCCCTGCCTTGCTTGCCCGGGAATACCTCGATTGATTCCTCCTCATAGTGGTAGCAGTATTGAATGATATCAAAAAGTTCTTCCTTCACTTCTGTGATCGTCCACATACGCTCATCTTCTTCATTATGGTGGTCCATCAGTTTACGGGCGCTCTCCCCGATGTTATGTAAGCCCAGTACTGAGGCAGACCCCGCCATGGAGTGAATGAAGCGGTACACCTCTTCATGGGGGATGGAGGCTGCTGCCTCCCACTCTTCCAATTTTTTTCGAATATTATTAAAGAAATGCTTTGTGTATTTTTCCATAGGGCATCGTCTTCCTTTGTCGTATACTTCGCACTGAATGTTGCCAAACTCATTTCATTATACTCTCGTATTCTCTCGTTTAATAGGTGAGGGATGGAAATATTTTGTGTCTTTTTCTCTATTTTTTTAAAATAACCTGAAAAGTTTAATGTAACAAAAAAGGGGAGGCACATCTATCTGCAATGTGAAATAATTGGAAAAAAGGTTCGAAAGAATTAGTTGTTGCCTCATGACTGGAACTGGAAAAATCCCATAAAAAAACCGATGACCACTCCCTGGTCATCGGTTTTGTGTGAAGTTGGTGTTACGCTTCTTTTTGAACGAATCCTTCAAGGGCTACAAGCGCTTCTTCTTCGTCGCTTCCATCCGCAACCAACGTGACGGCAGAGCCGGTGGAGATCGCCAGACTCATCAAGCCCATGATGCTTTTGGCATTGACCTTCTTCCCGTCCTTCTCTAAGAAGATTTCAGATGAGAAACGGTTTGCCTCCTGTACGAATAATGCCGCCGGTCGCGCCTGAAGGCCCGTCTTCAATTTCACTTCTACTTGTTTTTCCACCATAGTCATTTCTCTCCCCTTTGTCCTTAATTAGGTATTGAGCTTTTCTCCCGCTCGTAACTTGTCTGCCAGCTGATCAATTTTTCGTAAGCGGTGATTGATTCCTGATTTACTGATCGTGCCACCTGACACCATTTCCCCCAGTTCTTTCAACGTGACATCCTGATAGTTCACTCGAAGCTCTGCTATCTCCCTTAGTTTATCGGGTAAAACCTGTAATCCTACATGCCTTTCGATAAACTTGATGTTTTCTACCTGTCTCAAGGCAGCACCGATGGTTTTATTCAAGTTAGCCGTCTCGCAATTCACCAGACGATTAACGGAATTCCTCATATCACGGACGATCCGTACATCCTCAAATCGGAGCAGGGCGTTGTGTGCCCCTATGATATTCAGGAACTCCGTGATCTTCTCCGCTTCCTTCAAATACGTAATGAAGCCTTTTTTTCGTTCAAGGGTCTTACTGTTCAAGCCAAAGGAATTCATCAGCTCGGACAACGCCTCGTTGTGTTCAGAATAAAGAGAAAAGATTTCTAAATGATACGATGATGTTTCCGGATTATTGACCGATCCGCCAGCAAGGAACGCTCCCCTTAGGTACGAGCGCCTGCAGCATTTCTTCTTGATCAGGTCTTCGGCTATATTATGGATAAAGGTGAAGTGTTCACCCAGTATTTTCAAGTCCTCGAGGATCATCTTTGTATCTTCTTTGATTCGTACAATGTACACATTGTTTTTCTTCAGCCGCATTTTCTTCCGTACCAGAAGCTCTACCGGGGTGTCGTACCCTTTTTTGATCAGTGTATAGATTCTTCTGGCAATGGCGGCGTTTTCGGTTTGAATATTGACGACGAGCATTTGATTCGAGAAGGACAATGAACCATTCATCCGAATCAATGCGGAAAGTTCTGCACTTGCACAGCAGCCCTTCACTTCAATATTGGTCAGTTCTTTTTTTGTTTCAGACGCAAACGACATACCCATCACCTCCTAGCAAACGCTTGCACAACCTTATACACAAGAAATTTTTCGTTGTATATCAGTTGGTTGAATCTTTCAAATAAGAATAGATAATATCCGCGACCTTCTCTGTGTTATGACGAACGAGATGATTGTCATAGGAAAGGATCTCTTCTGCAATCACTTCCAAGCCCATGGATTTTAATTTATCCACATCGAAATGAACGGGGCTTGCCTGCTCTTCATTATATCTTTCCTGCACCTCTTTTGGCACCTGTTTCTTGTTTACCAAGATATAATCAATGCTCGGTGTTTCCAGATGATCGTATAACGCCTTCACGTGGTCGCTTGCTGAATAATCCAGGGTCTCCCCTGCCTGGGTCATGATATTGCAAATATACATCTTCTTGGCTTCCGCTTGGCAGACGGCTTCGCCAATTCCGGGAACAAGAAGATTCGGTAAGATACTAGTATATAGGCTTCCCGGTCCCATCACAATTAAATCGGCTTCTTTGATGGCCCGCAACGTTTCACCTAATGCCTTGATGCTGTCCGGCTTGAGGAAGACACGCTTGATCTTCTTCCCGGCTTTCGGAATGGCGGATTCCCCCGTCACGATTGTTCCATCCTCCATTTCAGCCTTCAGGATGACACTCTGATTGGCCGACGGAAGCACCTTGCCCTTCACATTCAACACCCTGCTCATTTCCTGGATCGCATGAACGAAGTCCCCAGTGATGGAGGCGAGTGCCGCAATGATCAGATTTCCCAGTGCATGACCGGAAAGTTCATTCGTCGTTTCAAAACGATGCTGAAACATTTGTTCAACCAGTGGCTCTACTTCAGAAAGGGCGGCAAGGACATTCCGTATATCTCCCGGAGGCGGAATATCCAAACTGTCCCGTAAACGGCCGGAACTGCCACCGTCATCTGCGACGGTGACGATGGCCGATATATCAATCGGGTGTCGCTTCAATCCCCTGAGGAGGACCGGCAGGCCGGTCCCTCCCCCGATCACGACGACCTTGGGTGTATGTGTCATGTTGTTAGACCCTTTCTCTTCTGAATGTCTCGATGAGAAATTTTTGTTTGGTAGTCTTTTTCAAAATGATGTCCAAGATACTCTGCCAGCGCAACGGAACGATGCTGTCCGCCTGTACATCCGATGGCCACGACAAGCTGACTTTTGCCTTCACGCTTGTATTGAGGAAGCATGAACGAGAGTAAATCGGTTACCTTTTCGATGAATTTATTCGTTTCATTCCATTTCAACACATAGGTTGACACCTCTTCATCCAATCCCGTTTTCGGTCTCATATGATCGATATAATGGGGATTGGGGAGGAAGCGCACATCAAACACCAGATCGGCATCGATGGGAATACCGTGTTTGAAACCGAAGGATACGACGTTCACCGTGAAGATCGTTTTCTTGTTCACCGAGAATTCCGTTAGAATCTTTTCCCTAAGTTCTCTTGGCTTCATGGTGGAAGTGTTATAGATCAGCTGGGCACGCCCCTTTAATTCCTCGAGCAGCTCCCTTTCCTGTCGAATCCCTTCAAGAGGCAGGCCTGATGGCGCCAATGGATGTGAACGGCGTGTTTCCTTGTACCGTCTCACCAGGGATGAATCATCTGCATCAAGGTAAAGGATCTGGGGTGATACCCATGACGTTTCCGCCAGTTCATCCAATGCCTTAAATAGATGATCGAAGAATTCCCTTCCCCTGAGGTCCATGACAAGGGCGACCTTATTCATTTTATTACCGGACTCTTTCATCAGTTCCAAAAATTTTGGAAGAAGAGTGGGCGGCAGATTGTCCACACAGAAAAATCCTAAATCTTCAAAGCTTTGAATGGCAACGGTTTTGCCAGCTCCGGACATACCCGTTATGATGACTAATTGAACATCGTTTGTCGAACCTGTACTCATGCTCTTCCCCCGCTTTTATCGTAATATTCTATATATAAAGTTCGTTGTTTAACTTGGATCCAGTCGATAAGATAATAATTTAAAATCAGGAGTATAGGTAAATGTCCCATAAATCGTATTCTTTCCGTGCAATAGATAATCCAGAATATGATAATCTCCTTCAGCCATCGGTAAATCCTTGATGTCTTCAATCGGATGCCATTTAATCTTACCCTCTGCTGATTCCTGAAGATTGACTCCATCCGCCTCTGTTGCGAAAAAAGAAAACATCATCCACTCCGAAACGATTTGATCACCGTCTTTAATAATGAACGTAAAGACGCCTTTCAAATCAGGATTCTTTAAATAAATGCCCGTTTCCTCGCGATACTCCCGGATGACGGCATCCCTGATCGATTCACCAGACTCCATCTTCCCGCCCGGGGCGACCCACCAGTTCCTTCTTGGCTTTTGGAGAAGGAGCACTTTGTCTCCATCCAGATATAAACAATTTGTGACACGTTGCACTACCTTCACCTCAATCTTGATGATTCGGGATTCATGCATCAGTCCCGATTACAGTCAACTTCATTCCTTACATTATACTATGATTGCAGACAAGCTACAATGTCTCCGCCTGCCGGAAACCGTGTCGATTATCATCGAAAGATATTGGGACAGGTTTTGACATGTTGAGGTGTCTGCAAATGATTGGTACAGGTATACCCCACACACTATAACAGAAAAAAAAGCAAAAAAAATAGACACAGGCGATTCCTGTGTCATCTACGGGATTTATTACTTAAAAGGGGGTCAATTTCTTATTATCTATATTACCCGAAAATTGTTTCACTAGTGTTACAACAGATTTAAAACGGTATTACGGAATTGTTAATGTTTCAAACGTGGTTGTGCAAATCATCCCGAATCCCCACGAATCCTGTAAAACTAAGGTTAAAAGTCATAGTTCTTCATGATTTGATCTGCCATTAATTCGTATCCCTTCCCATTGGGATGAAGGGAATCATGAAAATAGTTTTCCTTGGACTTTCCTTTGAATAATGGATTGGTTGATACGAATGTCACATTTTCATGCTTTTCCGCTTCCTTCTTTATCGACTTATTCCAATCATCTACATATGCTTCAATTTTATCGCTGTCTTTGTCCGGGTACGGGTTATACAATCCCAACACGATGATATCCGCTTTTTTGCTCGCTGTCCCGGTAATATTCAGGATCTTATCAAGATGATCGAGATAGTCCTTTTTCGCTTCCATGATCTCATCGTGGTGTAAAGGGAACAAGTCTCCACCATTGTTCTTGATTAAATCATTGGTTCCAATATTGATGATATATACATCCGCTTCACTTAAATCCTCGGCAACCTCGGGCTTTACGATTTGTGCGAGTAACTGATCCGACTGCTGCCCCGGTATCCCTAGGTTTTGGAAGTTATACGACTTCTTCGTTTGTTCTTTGTTTACTTTCTCTTCTAACCGCCCGATGTATCCTGCTTCCTTCTTATCGCCATAGCCGTAAGTGAGGGAATCCCCCAACGCAATTACCCGCTTCTTTGAAGATGACTCTGTCTCATCTGCAAAAAAACTGAAGTAGACGATGGGAATAAGAGCAAACAGTACGACAACCCCTGCGACTTTCAACATTTTCATTCATGATCCGACCTTCCGATATAAACTGAGATGACTTTCATAATAGTCGTTATTCCCTGTTGGAGGGGTTATAATCCTGTTTATTTTTGGAAGACCGTTCGGAGATATTCACATAGACAGCTCTCCAGACATCCAGAGGTCCGTCCCTCATCACTTCTTCTGAACCCCAAACTGTGCATTCAGCTGGCCTTTGATCATTTTTTTCTTCGCTTCTTTTCTCTCTTTTATGGTGAGTTCATGTTTGATTTCTTTCGTCGTGACCCCTTCTTCACGCTGGTCGGCGATATCCATCAATCGTTCCACATCGGAAAAAGAGTATTTTCGATATCCCCTGTTGGAGCGCTGAGGGAAAATCAGATTCTTCTCTTCGTAATATCGGATCTTCCTCTCGGTCAACCCGGTCAATTCGCTCACGACTCCGATGGAAATCACTTTCTTATCTTTATAGGAAGGTTCATTATCCACGGCTGCCTCATCCTCCTAAGCAGGGAATAACTTGATTATACATGCCTTGCCATGGGTTTTGGTCTTTTATGTTAGAAAACCTCACAAAGAATTCTAAATTGGTAGAAAACTTAACAAACCAAAAGACTTTCACACATGATCCCCTTACACTAACCTTAAGAAGCCAAAAGGAGTGAACACGCATGCCATTTTTACGTGAAGCCGTTGAACGGCAGAGACAGCAATTTATTCGTCGGTTGGTAGAAGCTGGTGTTTACAAGCCATGTGATGAAGGATTGAAGAAATTGACCCTGTCGGAGTTGGTGTATGTGTTTAACAAGCATAAGAAGAATTGAACAATAAAAAAAGCCTGACGAGAGGGATCCCCTTTCGCCAGGCTTCGTTACATTAACCGTTTTTGACTTTTTCTTTCAGCTCTTCGATATAGTGCTGAGCGGTTTGTGCGGCGATGCTGCCGTCACCTGTTGCCGTTACGATTTGGCGAAGCTGTTTTTCACGGACATCGCCGGCTGCAAAGATACCAGGTACCTTTGTTTCCATTTGTTCGTTTGTTTCGATGTATCCTTCAGAGTTGATGATACCGAGGTTCGCGAATGGCTTCGTCAATGGAAGCATTCCAATATAGATGAAGACACCATCCGCCTGGAAGTCTGTTTCTTCTCCATTTTCAGTGGATACAAGAGTGACACTTCCGACTTTACCGTCTTTATCGTTGATTTCTTTCACTGTATGGTTCCAGATGAAATCCACTTTCTCGTTATCAAACGCACGCTGTTGCAGGATCTTTTGAGCACGGAGCTCGTCGCGGCGGTGAACGATCGTCACTTTGTTAGCGAATCTTGTCAGGTAAACACCTTCTTCGACGGCAGAGTCCCCTCCACCTACGACAACAAGGTCTTTTCCTTTGAAGAATGCTCCGTCACATACGGCACAGTAAGAGACTCCGCGTCCACCCAGTTCTTTTTCACCAGGGACACCGATTTTCTTATATTCTGCACCCGTTGTGATAATCACGGCACGGGCCTTGAATTCTTTCGAACCGGTTTTGACGATTTTGAAATCCTCGCCGTCCACGATTTCCTTGATGTCTCCGTATGCGTATTCTGCACCGAATTTCTTTGCATGGTCGAACATTTTATTAGAAAGATCAGGTCCAAGAATATGGTCGAAGCCAGGGTAGTTTTCCACTTCTTCCGTATTCGCCATTTGTCCGCCCGGCACTCCTCTTTCAAGCATAAGCGTTGAAAGACTGGCACGGGACGTATAAACGGCTGCAGTCATTCCTGCAGGGCCTGCACCTACAATGATTACATCATAAATTTTTTCTTCAGACATAATGACATTCTCCTTCCGAAACAGTCGTAAGCACATTCTTTATTTAATACTATGGCCATACGTTGCAATGGTGCCGAGTGGCCTTCCCTCCATAGTATGAACTTCCTACACCTATCCTATAAAAAATAGGTTCACATCGTCCAAAAATATGCTCATGGAAGGTAACTTTCCACGACCGCTATATATTTTGTCAAGGTGCTTGTGGATAAGTCGAATCGGTCGCAAAGCTGCTTCTTCGTCACCTTTTCATTCCGCAGGCGATTCCAGACGAATTCCGTTGCCGCTGCAAATGCTTTGGCATTCTTGAAGGTTTCACGTTCCTTGATGCCCCGGTAGGCAATCGTAAACCACGTAAGGAATAAGCCGGATTCCACGCTTGTAATCGGGTGATGATCGCCATATAGATGAAGGGCGACCTGATGCATATTCTGAATTTCCTGATTCACTTTGATCGAGCTGTTGCCGTTACTATTCAGTACCTGCGCCAAATACACCTTCTCGACGATGGACAGATCCTCTACATCACAAAAATCTGCGTGCGTGAGGATGGCCCTTTGATTATCTGAGATGGAGGTCAGGAATAGGCCGAATAATTTCTCTTCCGTATACTCACTTTGAAGTTTTTTCAAGATAGATGTGACGTGATTTTCAAAGCCTTCTGCCTGCTTTTGGTCGTTCCACGGCTCGAGACCTTCTTTTTCCGGGTTGACCTCCAACACTTTCTTCCACGCATTGCGGGCCGTATCTTCATGACCCGTTTCATAGGCGGAATAGGACAACCAGTAATAGAAACTCGCATCTCCTTCGAAGCCGATCTTCTGAAGGGACTTCAACCAATCATACGCACGCTTTGAATGCCCCACAAGGGCAAACGTCGCTCCAAGCTTGTAACGGTGCTCATGGAGCAGGGGACGGACCTTCTCGAGACCGTGGATCAATTCCTCCAGCTCGTCATGGCGCTTTTGATAGAAGTAAAAGACAGCCGTATTGCACAGGGCATGAAGATTACCCGGATTCTTCTCAAGCACCTCTTCCAGGGTGGCGGATGCTTTATCCACTTCCCCCAGATAGAAATAGGCAAGGGCAAGATTGTTATAAGCGGACCAGAATTCCGGATAGTCACCGATGACACCCTGTAAAGTATCCACAGCTTTCTGGAAGTGACCGGATTCGAGGAGTTCCCTTGCTTTTTCCTGCTGGACGATGAGCTCATCATGCTCATATAGATCATCCACGATCAAGTCGGAATCCAGTTCCAGAAGCTCCAGCAGGTCTTCGGCATCCTCGACGAATTCACCGTACTCTTCTTTATCCAGGTAAGTGGAGACCTGTTCGTACGCCTCTTTAAATAACCCCAAGTGGGCGTAATTATTGGCTAAGAAATAATGGCATTCCGTCATATGGGGATCAAGATCCTCTAGTATATTATGCAATAAATCATTGGAACGCTTGTATTCGCCCAGTTCTGTATACACAATCGATAATTGACAGGCAATCATCGGTTCAATCGGTTCTAATTGAAACGCTCTATTTAAATATTTTAACGATTTCTTAAGTTCACGTCGTTGATAAGCTTTCATCCCTTTGTTGTAGTAATACTCACCAGTCGGGACAAAAGACAACACTTTCGCTTCTTGACTACTTAATTTTGACCCTTTTCTCATCAAAGTCCTCCGAAACGTTCATAGTATAACTACAGTAGTATATCATACAATACACCCGTACTAAACTACCATATTTTGAGGGACGGACCTTCGCGCCTGGCGCGAAGGTCCGTCCCTCAAGGGTGTTATTTATTATGACGTTCCACGAGGACATCCAAGACCGTTTCGAGTGGAAGTTTTTGTTCCCTTAATAAGACGAGGACATGGTAGAAAAGGTCGGCGACTTCCCACTTCAATTCTTCACTGTCCCTGTTTTTCGCGGCAATGATCACTTCTGAAGCTTCTTCCCCTACTTTTTTCAGGATTTTGTCCACTCCTTCTTCAAAAAGGTAGGTTGTGTAGGCTCCTTCCGGACGCTCGATTTCACGATTTTCGATAAGTTTTTCAAGGGTGAGAAGAATATTTTCTTTTGATGATGTCTCCTCACCAAAGACTTTTTCATGGAAACAGCTGTCCTCACCCTTATGGCAGGCAGGACCTTTCTTCGAAACGAGGACGAGAAGGGCATCTTGATCGCAATCCCACGTGATATTCTGGACCGTTTGTGTATTCCCGCTCGTTTCACCCTTATGCCAAAGTTCTTGGCGTGACCGGGAATAGAACCATGTTTCCCCGGTCTCAACGGTTTTTCTAAGTGATGTTTCATTCATATAGGCTAATGTGAGTACATCCTTCGTTGCAGCATCCTGGACGATGGCGGGCACAAGGCCTTTGTCGTCATACTTCACGGATGTGATCCAATCAGTGTTGGTCATCGTACGTGCACCTCTTCTTTCCGTAAGTAGCTTTTTACTTCTTCTACACTCGTTTCTTTATAATGAAAAATGGAAGCTGCCAGGGCCGCATCGGCTTTCCCTTCTGTGAACACGTCTTTAAAGTGGGCGGCATTCCCGGCACCGCCGGAAGCAATCACGGGAATCGATACCACTTCGCTGACTGCCTTTGTAAGAGCCAGATTAAACCCTTTCTTTTCTCCATCGCTGTCCATGCTCGTCAGTAGGATTTCCCCCGCTCCGAGGGCTTCCACTTCCTTCGCCCATTCCACGGCATCAAGGTCTTTCAGCTTCCTGCCTCCGTGGGTATAAACCTTCCACCCGTTGGTTTCTTCGTCATATTTGGCATCAATCGCCACCACGATACATTGGGATCCGAAGTAATCGGCCCCTTCCCTGACCAGTTCAGGCCGAAGTACGGCTGCTGTATTCAGGGAGACCTTGTCCGCCCCTGCCCGGAGGATCGCTTTCATATCCTCCACCGAATTGATCCCTCCACCCACTGTAAAAGGAATCGCCAATTCCGCTGCCACATGTTGAACAACCTCGACCATGGTTTTCCGTCCTTCGTGTGATGCGGATATATCCAGGAACACCAGTTCATCCGCACCTTGCTCATCGTATACCTTGGCAAGTTCAACAGGGTCCCCTGCATCACGCAGTTCCACGAACTGGATGCCCTTTACCACCCGGCCGTCCTTTACGTCCAAGCAAGGGACGATACGTTTCGTTAACATGACCTCACCTCGTTTACAGCTTCACTGACAGTGAACTTCCCTGTGTAAAGAGATTTACCGCAAATGGCACCTGATACGCCCTGGGATTCATATTCCTTTAACGTCTTTAGATCTTCCAGTGAGCTAATGCCTCCAGACGCAATCACTGATTTCCCCGTTTGTTGGGCAAGATCCACAACTGCTTCAACATTGGGACCAGATAACATTCCGTCTGTGGCAATATCGGTGAATATGAATGTTTCTGCACCGGCATCAGCAAGTTCCTTTCCAAGATCGACGGCTTTAAGAGCAGAGGTTTCCAGCCATCCATGGGTCGCCACATAGCCATCCTTCGCGTCAAGTCCGATGGCAATCTTATCACCAAATTCCTGTAGCCATTCCTTCACTAATTCCGTGTTGGAAACAGCAATGCTGCCAATGATGACCCGATCGACACCCCTGTTTAAATAGTGTTCGATATCCTCTTTGGTGCGGATGCCTCCCCCGATTTGAACCTTGGCATCGAGTTTTTCTGCAACAGCAATCACAAATTCATCATTGATTCGGGAGCCTTCCTTTGCCCCGTCAAGATCCACCATATGGATCCACTCTGCCCCTTCCTCGGCGAATTTCTTTGCCATATCGAACGGGGAGTCTCCGTAAACCGTTTCCTGATTATAATCCCCTTGCACCAATCGTACGCATTTCCCGCCCCGCATATCGATGGCTGGATAAATCGTAAAACTCATGAGACCCTCTCCTTCACTCGCTTTGTAAAGTTTTCTAACAGCTGCATGCCAAGCCCGCCGCTTTTTTCAGGATGGAACTGCATGCCGTAAATATTGCCACGGCTCACGACGGCCGGGATCTCCACTCCCGCATAATCAGCACTTGCCGCAATCACGTCTTTGGATCCTTCATGCACATAATAAGAATGCACGAAGTAAACATAGCCTTCCGTTAACCCTTCTAATAGGGTGGAGCTTTTCTGGAATCGTAGAAGATTCCAGCCCATGTGAGGCACTTTATACGCATTCCCTTCCCTATCCTCTTTCGGGATGCGAAGAACTTCCCCGGGCAGCAGAGCCAATCCCTTCGTCGTTCCATTTTCCTTGCTTTCCTCAAATAGGAGCTGCATGCCCAGACAAATGCCAAGGAGAGGCTTGCCGCTTTCTGCAAACGTCAGGATGGTTTCTTTCAGATGGGTGGTTTCAAGAAGACTCATGGCATCCTTAAAGGCCCCGACCCCGGGCAGTATCAACCCATCGGCACTCAATAGCTCTTCTTGTATATCACTTATAAAGTAAGGGACGTTCAATCGTTCCAGTGCTTTACTGACACTGAACAGATTTCCCATTCCATAATCCACAATTCCGATCATGAATCATAACATTCCCTTCGTTGATGGTACCCCTTTTACACGGGGATCGATCGTGGTCGCTTCATCCAGGGCGCGTCCCAGTGCTTTGAAGATCGCTTCGATGATATGGTGGGTATTGTGACCGTAATGCACGATGACATGAAGGTTCATCCTTGCTTCAAGGGCGAGCTTCCAAAGGAATTCATGAACAAGCTCCGTATCGAATGTCCCCACTTTCTGACTCTGAAGTTCTGCACGGAATTCAAGGTGAGGGCGATTACTCAGGTCCACCACGACCTGGGCCAGGGCTTCATCCATCGGGACCATGGCCGATCCGTAACGCTTGATTCCTTTCTTGTCTCCGAGTGATTCAAGCAATGCCTGTCCGAGGCAGATGCCGATATCCTCTGTCGTGTGGTGATCGTCGACCTCCGTGTCCCCGTTCGCCTCAATCGTACAATCAAATTGTCCATGCTTCGTAAACAGATCCATCATATGACTCATGAACGGGACCCCTGTCTCGATCCTCGAATTCCCTTCCCCATCGATGCCAAAACTCAACCGGATATCTGTCTCATTCGTCTTACGCACAATCTCTGCACTTCTCACCATGATGTCCTCCTTTTTTGGAGGGACGGACCTCCTGTGGAAGGGTCCGTCCCTCTTCCCTATTTTTCTTTATCGAATCGAATCTCCACTGCCCTCGCATGGGCTTCTAGGCCCTCTAACCGGGCAAGCTTCGCGATTTTTTCGTAGTTTTTCTTCAGTGCCGTTTCACTATAGGAGATGACACTGGTCTTCTTCATAAATTCATCCACATTCAACGGACTTGAGAAACGGGCTGTCCCGTTCGTCGGGAGAACATGATTCGGTCCTGCAAAATAATCCCCGACAGGTTCTGAGCTGTATCGTCCGAGGAAGATCGCTCCGGCGTGGCGGATTTTCGCCATCGTTTCAAAGGGCTTATCCGTCAAGATTTCCAGATGCTCGGCGGCGAGCTCATTGACGAGCTCAATTCCTTCCTCTAAATCTCTCGTCACATAAATGGCACCATAGTCGAGGATGGATTGACGGGCAATCTCTTCACGGGGAAGAGTAGCCAATTGACGCTCAACCTCTCTGGATACCTCTTCCGCAAGAACCGATGAATTGGTCACGAGGACCGCTGAAGCAAGCGCATCATGCTCTGCCTGAGAAAGAAGGTCTGCAGCGATTTCATCAGCCCTCTGATTTCCGCCGGCCAGGATCACGATTTCACTCGGTCCGGCAATCATATCAATATCCACATCACCGAACACTTCCCGTTTTGCCAGGGCAACGTAAATGTTCCCCGGCCCCGTGATTTTATCCACTGGCAAGATGGATTCCGTCCCGTATGCAAGTGCGGCAACGGCTTGAGCGCCACCGACCTTAAAGATTTCCTCCACTCCCGCTACCTTCGCAGCTACGAGAACTCCCGGAGATAATGTCCCATTCTTGCCTGGGGGAGAAACCATTGTAATTCTCTTTACCCCTGCCACCTTTGCCGGCAGTACATTCATCAAGACGGATGATGGATAGGCTGCAGTTCCACCTGGAACGTACACACCAACTGAATCAAGGGGTGTGAGCTTTTGACCTAACATCGTCCCTTCCTCATCCGTTGTGAACCATGATGACCTCTTTTGCTGTTCATGGAAGGCACGGATATTATCTGCCGCTTCTTCAATGATGGAGACCATTTCCGGATCGAGAGCGGAGAAAGCTTCCTCTATCTCACGCTCAGATACCTTGTAGTTATCCAAATGGACTCCATCGAATCTCTCTGTATACTCACGTACGGCACTGTCTCCATCCTGCTTCACAGAAGCAATGATCCCCTGGACCGCCCTGCGCTGCTCTTCCGTACCACTATCCACAGAGCGCTTAATCGACGCCCCGCTTATATCCCTTATAATTTTCACAGAATTCACCAACCTTCAAGAGGGACGGACCCGTAATCAGGACCAGCTTCCCTATGTAATCTCTATTTAGAGGGACGGACCTCGATTTCCATCGATATTCCGCCCCAAAAGCTTCTTAAATGCCTGCCACCACTACATTCCGGACTCGAACAAGAGAGGTCCGTCCCTCTCACCCGATGATGCGTGTCAGCCGGGTGACGAGGTCTTCGATTTTTTCGTCTTTCATGCGGTAGCTGACGGGATTGACGATGAGGCGCGAGGTGATGCCGACGATGGTTTCATATTCGACCAGGCCGTTTTCTTTCAGTGTACGACCCGTTGATACGATATCGACGATGCGGTCGGCAAGTCCGATCAATGGGGCGAGTTCGATGGAACCGTTCAATTTAATGATTTCCACCTGCTCCCCCTGCTCCCGGAAATAGGATGAAGCGACATTCGGGTATTTCGTCGCGATCTTCGGCGCCACATCACTCATCTTCGTGTTCGGCAGTCCCGCTACCGCCAGATAGCATCCGCTGATCCGCAAATCGAGGAGCTCGTATACGTCCCTTTCTTCTTCGAGCATGACGTCTTTCCCCGCAATCCCCAGATCAGCGACACCATGTTCCACATAGGTCGGGACATCCATCGGTTTCGCCAGGATGAAACGCAGATCCTCTTCGGGCACTTCGATGATAAGCTTTCGTGAATCATCGAATTCAGGTGGAAGGTTGTAATCCGCCTTCCTTAATAGTTCCACTGCTTCTTCGAATATCCTGCCTTTAGGCATGGCAATGGTTAATGAACTCATGATGTCTCACCGCCTTTCCGGTCCTGTCCCACGACGAAGTGGACATTGCTGAACCCCTTCGTGAACTCGTCCACATCTCCTACACCCTTCCAGTTCTGCAGTACAACCTCGACCCCTTCCTTCCTCAAGTCACGCGCAAGGCCGATGGCTTCCTTCCTGCGCTCATCACTGAACAGTACACACTGCTGAAGGGTGGAAGATAATTCAACCTGCATCGCTTCCAGTACGTAGTCAAGGCGCAATCCGAAGCCTGTCGCCCCGGAATTCTTACCGAACTTTTCAAGGAGCTTATTGTATCTACCGCCATTTCCGATGGCAAACCCGACATTCTCCCCATACACTTCAAATAAAATGCCGGAATAATAGCTCATATGGCTAACAAGGCTCAAGTCGAATTTCACATATTTCTCCACTTCATAATCTTTTAAAATACTCCACAGATCTTTCAGTTGTTCCAATGCACCGAGTCCCTTTCCTCCCTCGAGGAGGCTATGCGCTTCACCGAGCACGTCTTCCGATCCCCGTAATTGCAGGAACCTGAACAGCCGCTCCTTATCGATGGATGAAAGGGCCAGTTCGTTGACATGCTGACGGTAGCCGACATAATTTTTTTCATATAAATATCGTCTTAACGTGTCTGCCCGTTCTTCGGTTCCGACGATTTGAGTGAACAGTTCCTGTACGAACCCGATATGCCCGATGGAAATCTTGAAATGCTCCAAGCCTGCTTCTTTGAGGACAGACACCATAAGGGCAATCACTTCGGCATCGGCACTGACGGAATCATCCCCGATACATTCGATCCCCACCTGTTCAAATTCTGCCGGCCGTCCGCCTTCCCGCTGCTGGGCCCTGAAGACTGAATTTGAATAGGCAAGTCTGAGAGGCGCTTCTTCTTTTAATAGCTTCGATGCTGCAATCCGCGCGATCGGGGCTGTCATATCCGGCCTGAGCACCAGTGTATGCCCCTGTTGATCCAATAGCTTGAATAACTGTTGATCGAGGATGGCCGATGCTTCCCCAACGGTTTCATAATACTCCAGGCTCGGGGTTTCAATGAACCGGTACCCCCACAGCTTCATGGCCTGTTCCATTTTCTTCTTCGTCTGATCTTTGATTTCATATAAATCAGGAAATGTATCTCTCATTCCCAATGGCTTCTCGAACATAAATAACTTAGTCATAAGAACCACCTTTGGCGTATTAATTCATCTATTTTTCCCTTAATGAGGGATTGTTACTACTTCTCGATTATTCAGAAATCCTTTAGTTCGCTAATGTGCTAATAAAATAAAGTTATTTGTAGTGTAGCGTTTCTTTTTTTATTCGTCAACCGTTTTTGCGGGGTGAATGGTCAGGGGAGGTCGGTGGCTCGGTTATCTGCCATTTTCATAATAATAAAAAAGGCAAAGACAGAATTCACTCTATCTTTGCCTTTTCCCTTATTCTTCTTTATTCAATCCATAGATGGCATCTTCCCGCCACCTTTCGGCAAGCTCCTCTTTCGTGTAGATGACTTTCATCGGGTTTCCACCGACGAATGCCCCTGCCGGCACATCTTTATGTACAAGGGTACCTGCCGAGACGATGGCGCCGTCTCCGATCTTCACGCCCGGTAAAACCGTCGTGTTGGCACCGATCATCACTTCCGATCCGATCTCCACCTCACCCAGGCGGTACTCCTTGATCAAATACTCATGGGCAAGGATCGTCGTATTATAGCCGATGACCGTATTCCGTCCCACGGAAATCTTCTCGGGAAACATCACATCCAGCATCACCATCAGGGCGAATGACGTGTGTTCTCCGATCTTCATCCGGAGAAACGTTTTATACAGCCAATTCTTCATCCCTAAAAACGGTGTGTAACGGGCGAGTTGGATGACGATGAAATTTTTGACGACCTTCCCGAATGGTACGGTTTTGTATACGTGCCAGAGGGAATTTGCTCCTTCAACAGGATAGCGGGTCGTCCGTCTCATGCAGTCGGGGCTCCCACGATCGCTAATAAATCCCTCATGTTTTCAAGCATGAAGTCCGGTTCATAGTGGGCCAGATGTTCCCTTCCCTTGGCACTCCAGGCAACACCTGCCGACAGCACGCCAGCATTTTTTCCGGCTAAAATGTCGTGGTGGTTGTCTCCGATCATGATGGCTTCACCAGGGGAAGATCCCAGTGCCACCAATGCTTTCTCGATCGGTTCCGGATGGGGCTTCGCGTTCTCCACTTCATCCAGGGTGATGATGACCTCAAAGAACGGACGAAGATTCATCAGATCCAATCCCTTCAATACCACATCACGGACCTTCGTCGACACGATCGCTAATTTGTATCCATTGTCGTAAAGGGTCTTCACGGTTTCATAGACTCCCTCAAACTCTGTCACGAGGGAATCATGATGCTCGTGATTGTAGGCGCGGTAGTGAGCGCACATTTCTTCCATCTTATCGGGATCCAACCCGCCGAAGGACTCTTCAAGAGGCGGCCCCATAAAAGGATGAACGTCTTCTTCCCCGTATTGGCCGGGATAATAATGATTCAATGTATGCAAAAAGGATGAAATGATCAGATCATTCGTGTTGATCAATGTCCCATCCAAGTCAAATAGAATTGTTGTAATCCTGCTCATAATGCAGCTCCTTTTCTTTCTTGGCATCAACTTTATTCCAGATATAAGCGACCAGCATGGTTAACAGGATCGCGGTCACCAGCCTGATCAAAAGAAGTGGCAGTACAGGTATGCCAAGGGGTATGAAGATCACTGTATCCTCCACCACTGCATGACATGCCACTAAAAATAGGAAAGCGATGGTGACATCTTTCTTACTTACCCCGTCTTCCTTGACCGCCTGGATCATGACACCCGCACCGTAGGCGAGACCGATGACAAGTCCAGCTACCATCGTCGTCGACGTATTCTCATTCATTCCGAGGGCCCGTGTGGCAGGTGACATCCAACGGGAAAAGGCATCCATCCATTTCAGATCTTTCATCACCTGGATGATGATCATCAGAGGAATGACGATCAGGGCCAATTGCAGAACACCGAACCCTGCTTTTTCAAGCCCTAGCAAGACGATTTCTCCCCATCCATCGGGCTCCGCCTGCTGAGGGGGCATCATCCCGTACTTCGCTATGTCAGATCCGCCGCTCCACACGAGATTGATGATGACGGCCGACAGGAGAGCGAGTCCGATCCTCACTGTGACTATCAGCCAGATCTTCACGCCCACTTTTGACGCGACTGTCGATTCAATGAACAGATTATGTGAGAAAGACAGCATCACCGCAATGATGAATACTTCCTTCACCGTTAAATCAAGGGACAAAATCCCGCCGATCCCTGCATATAGGTTAAGGAAATTCCCAAGGACAAGGGGAATCGCCGCATCGCCCGACAGACCGAGAAGCCTCATGAACGGCGAGATCTTCTCCATGATCCACGGCAGGACCGGTGTGTATTGCAGCAAAAAGACGATCAGCGTGATCGGAAAAATGACTTTCCCCAGCGACCACGTTGTTTTCAAGCCTGTGAGTCCGCCATTTTTCAAAGATGACATCCACATAGTTCCCTCTCCCCTTTTGTTATGCGTTCACTGTATCTGTCTTTTCATCGTATGCTTTTTGGGCAAGACCCGTTTTTCTTCTGTAAAAGAACACAGCAATCGCTGCAATGATCAGGACGATGGAGATCACTTGAGCGAACCGTAAAGATCCGAGCATCAGGCTATCCGTCCTCAGACCCTCTACATAGAATCGTCCGATTGAATACCAGATCACATAGACGAGGAACAATTCTCCCCGTCGCAGCCAGTCGGCTTTTCTTCTCAGAACAAGCAGCAGGATCAACCCTGCGAAGCTCCAAAGAGATTCATATAAGAAGGTCGGCTGGTAATACGCCCCGTCGATGTACATTTGATTGATGATGAATTCAGGAAGCTTCAAACTTTCAAGGAATGAGCGTGACACCTCACCGCCATGTGCCTCCTGGTTCACAAAGTTCCCCCAGCGTCCGATCGCCTGACCGAGGATGATGCTTGGTGCGGCGATATCCGTCAGCTTCCAGAAAGACAACCCTTTGATTTTTGCAAAAACAACCGTCGTGAGGACGGATCCGATCAACGCACCATGGATGGCAATCCCGCCATTCCATACTTTGATGATATCCCCGGGATGATCAGCATAATAATTGTCCCACTCAAAGGCCACATAATAAATCCTGGCACAGATAATGGCGATGGGAATCGCCCAGACGAGCAAATCGATAAAGGTATCGGGATGAAGACCTAATCGCTTGCTTTCACGAATGACTAAGTAAAGTCCCAGTGCAATTCCAAGTCCGATGATGACTCCATACCAGTGTACCTGGATGGGACCGAGGGAAATGGCAATAGGATCGATTGGCGTTATATTCTCGTTCATTATGTCTCTCCTTTTTTATTATATGTAAAGCTTAGATATCTTCATTCTCCCCGTCTTCAATCACATCAGCCAGACGGTTTGTAAACTGTTCGGCTGCATTGACGCCCATTCGCTTCAGGCGGAAGTTCATGGCAGCCACCTCGATGATGACGGCAAGGTTTCGTCCCGGACGGACCGGCACGGTATATTTCGTAATATCCGTATCAATGATTCTCATTTTCTCTTCTTCCAGCCCAAGGCGGTCGTACTGTTTCGTTTTATCCCATAGCTCAAGATTGATGCACAGGGTAATGCGCTTGTAGCTCCGCACTGCTCCGGCACCGAACAACGTCATCACATTGATGATGCCGAGTCCACGGATCTCAAGGAGATGTTCGATTAACTCAGGAGAGCTGCCGATCAACGTATCCATGTCTTCCTGTCTGATTTCCACACAGTCATCGGCCACAAGGCGGTGCCCTCTTTTCACAAGCTCAAGGGCGGTTTCACTTTTCCCGACGCCGCTTTTTCCCGTGATCAATACACCGACCCCATAGATGTCGACCAATACACCGTGGATGGCCGTCGTAGGAGCAAGCTTACTTTCCAAGTAATTCGTCAGTCTTGAGGAAAACCGTGTCGTTTTCATGGATGAACGCATGACAGGGACATCATATCGATTCGCCGCTTCCACCAGCTCATCCGGTATCTCCAGGTCCCTCGAAATAATGATGCCAGGGGTGATATCTGTACAAAGCGCTTCCATCCTGCGCTTGCGTTCTGATTCATCCAGTAATTCCAGGAAGGACAATTCGGTCTTCCCCAGTAATTGAATGCGTTCGGCGGGATAGTAGTTGAAATATCCGGCCATTTCAAGTCCTGGACGGGAAATATCACTCGTCGTAATCGGTCTATGTAAACCCTCTTCTCCGCCGACAAGGTCCAATTTAAACTTCTCGACGATATCTTTTGTGCGAACTTTAGCCACAAGCAGCTCCTCCTTCACGTTACACTCGCTTCATATTTATAAGCGTACTCTAACCTATTTTAGCAATAATGGAGAAAAGCGCAAGGAGGCTTGCTTAGTCAAAGGAATGAACAAAAGCGCAGCCCCGGCTACGCTTCTGAGAATGCTTTGATGATCGACATGATCTCTTTATGGGTGGAGATGGAATCGAGAACATTGAAGTCATGCTCAAGGCTGTGATTTGCACCTTTGATCAGATGCACCTCCAGGCGTTGATTCGTTTTAAGTTCATGGAATCTCCCCTCATCATAATGACGATCACCATCCCCGATGATACAAAGCCCCTCCTGCTTACTATCCAACATGGCCTGAAAGATTTCATCCTCTTTCAGTAAGGGGGTCAACCAGATGAACTTGGCCTCCTGTAGGGACTCCCTCGCTGATTCAGCCCCTAAAGACAATGTCCCGAACGACTTGGCCACGATGTGGATATGTGGATAGGTATGATCCTGCAATACTTTATCGATGACCTTATTCACATCGTACTTTAAGGCATCGTCCACCTCTTCCACAGAAAATCTTTCGTAGTCCGCATTCGTATATTGATAGTTAACATGCAGCACGTCAAATCCCTTCTGCAGATATATGCCTGTCGAATAATGAAGCAAAGGTGCCTGCACACTGTAACCGAGCCCCGGCAAGAGGATAGCGATCCCTTCAGCGTTTTCTCCCTGGGATAATCGCGTGTACGGTACATCGATTTCCCCATATCCCTTGATTACACCAGTTGTCATTTTCATATGAAAACCACTCCCCTTTCCAAGTATTTCTATTTTAAAATAGGAAACCCCTTTTTTGATCATAAAAAAACTCCGGCTAGAGAAAACCGGAGTCCTTTTGTATTCATTTCTCTTTCATCGGGTCGAGCACCGCTTTCTGGATCACCAAATTGGCAAGTGACAAAATGATCGATGCCAGAAAGGCCATGCCGAAACCTGAGAGTTCAAAACTGCTTCCCATCAGACCATCCGTCAGTAATAACGTGATGGCGTTGATGACGAATAGAAACAGTCCCAGTGATAAAATCGTGACCGGCAATGTCAGGATGATCAAAATCGGTTTCACGAGCACATTCAGAATCGACAGGATAAAGCTCGCTCCTATCGCCGCTCCGATCCCCGACACTTCAAACCCGTCAAAAAAGCCGGCTAATGCAATAAAGATCACTGCATTGATTAAAATTCCAATAATCCATCTCATTATCTGATGGCTTCCTCCTCATGTGGCAGCACGAAGGCCAATAAACCATATACGACAGCCAGTGGGAAAAACCCCGTTGGAATGAGCAGGATGATGAAGATCACCCTAAGGATCGTTGAATCAATCCCTACATAACGGGACAATCCACCAATCACCCCGGCAAGCTTACGGTCAGACCTTGATCGTGCTAATCGTTTTTTCATCGTTATTCCTTCTTTCTCATCTTATGCGTTGTCCTTATTAACATTCTTCTGTTCATGTTTTTTTATGAGGACAGATCCCGCTTTTGTTTCCGCAAAAAGATGAAGCTTATCCGCTGAATCCGTCTTACGGCTGAAACGAATCGATTTCTGCACCACTTCATTTTTTTCCTCTAATACATCAATACCCTGCAGTTCGACCTTGAAACTACCGAAATTCGATTTGGCTTCTCCTGAAATATTGATATTTTCAGGAACAAACAAATCAATATTTCCCGTCACTGTTTTTGCATGTACCGTATCGGATTTCTCCCCGGTCAATGCACATACGATATTTCCATTCAGGGATTGAACATCGGAGTAGGAGATATCACCTTCAACATGCACCTTCCCGTTAATGGATTCCGCCTCTATATGATCCGCTTTTGCGTTCAAAATGGAGATCGCACCGTTGGATGTTTCGACTTCCGCTTTCTTAGCAGTCAGGCGGTCGATCTGGATCTTCCCATTGGCTGCCTTGGCACGAAGGTCCTGAACCTCTAAATCCCCCGCTTTTAACCCACCATTGAATAAACGGACAGAAATCCTTTTATACTGGTGTTTCGGGATATAGAGCTTGGAGTCCACCTTCATCCACTTTAATTGCGTCGAGTAATAAAGTGTATCCCCGTCGATGGCAAAGGACGTATTCTCCATGAACTGCTTTCTCGCTTCTTCATGGTCTTCCGTGCGATACACCTTGGCTTCACATTCCACCCGGACTTCCTCACCATCCCATGGAATCAATTCCACCTTCCCATTGGCCACATCGATATCGATTTTTTCAAACTCCGTATTCGGCTGCTGATAGACATGGGACAATTCTACCGACTGATTCCATTGAAAGTCGAAGTCGAAATTCTTGATCTTAGAGAGGGCCGAATTCATGAAATCAAGGAGCTTATCTTTCGGATTCTCTGAATGGGATGAGTGCTCTTTTTCATCCTTTTTTTCATCTTGAAAAATCGATACAAACTCATCAAGGAAATCCTTCTCTTTTTTCGGTTTCGATGTATGCGGCTTTTCTTCAAGTGCTTCCAATAATGCCACTGCTTCCTGTGCCGATATCGTTCCATTTTCCAACATATCCAAAATGCGTTTGCGTTCTTCATTCATACTCTTTCATCCCCTTTATTGATTATAAAAGTACTTTGATGCCCTTATACACATTCCAAATGACCACGACAACACTAAGTAATATGGCTAAACCGATCATGATGACGGTAAAGACAGGCAATCCCGCCCCACTTGCGAAAACCCCCATATCCATAACCAACCCTGCGAACACAAGGGGAACCGCTATGACCGGTAACAAATGAGATAAAAACGCTGATTTGGCGTCCTTTTTCACGTATGGATGATCGGATACAAAATAGACGATCAGGGGAAAAAGGAAGCCGGCAAAAAATATACTAAAATAGCATAGGGCCGACAGTACCTTATTGGTCTCCATCTTCATCATCTCCTCTACTATTATTTACGATACGCTGGGCAAAAAGTTTCAATGCATTTGTTATAATCTTATTTTCTCATATGGGAAGTGTGCCTAGACTCCATCTGGAGGCTGAGTTTGGGTAGGTATGGGGAGGTGTTTTTCTATATTCCCCGTTTAGTAGTGAGCAGGAAGTAAAAGAGAGATGCATAATGCATCTCCCTTTATGTTTAATTAGTGACTTCTTCTTTTTCTCGGATTTTCTTTTTCATCCGTTCACGATCGCGTTCGAGGACGGGTTTTAGGTATTTGCCTGTGTAGGAGCCTTGTACTTCGGCCACTTTTTCAGGGGTTCCGGTTGCGACGATTTTGCCGCCTTTGTCCCCACCTTCCGGACCAAGGTCGACAAGGTAGTCGGCTGCCTTGATGACATCGAGGTTGTGTTCGATGACAAGGACCGTGTCCCCGTTTTCAACGAGCCGTTGAAGGACGACAAGGAGACGGGCGATGTCATCGACATGAAGTCCAGTCGTCGGCTCATCAAGGATGTAGAGAGAGCGGCCTGTGGAACGGCGATGCAATTCAGACGCCAGTTTCACACGCTGGGCTTCCCCACCCGATAACGTGGTGGCCGGCTGCCCCAATGTGATGTAGCCAAGACCCACATCAAAGATGGTCTGCAGCTTACGCTTGATCTTAGGGATGTTTTCAAAGAATTTCACTGCATCTTCGACGGTCATTTCAAGGACGTCGGAGATATTTTTATCTTTGTATTTCACTTCAAGGGTTTCGCGGTTATATCGTTTACCGTGGCAAACTTCACACGGGACGTATACATCCGGCAGGAAGTGCATTTCAATCTTGATGATCCCGTCTCCGCGACACGCTTCACAGCGGCCACCCTTGACGTTAAAGCTAAAGCGGCCTTTCTTATAACCACGGACCTTTGCTTCATTTGTAGTGGCAAAAACATCTCGGATATCGTCAAACACACCTGTGTAGGTCGCCGGGTTGGACCTTGGCGTACGGCCGATCGGTGATTGATCGATATCAATGACTTTATCCAAATGCTCTATACCCTTCACTTCTTTATGCTCACCAGGCTTTGATTTCGCATTATGAAGCTTTTGAGCCAGTGACTTGTGGAGGATTTCATTGATCAGCGTACTCTTCCCTGATCCTGATACCCCGGTCACAGCTGAGAAGATCCCTAAAGGAAGCTTGACTTTGACGTTGTTCAGATTGTTTTCTTTCGCACCCACAATTTCCAGGTAACGGCCGTCTGGCTTGCGTCTTTCCTGAGGAAGGGGGATGAATTTCTTCCCTGATAAATACTGACCGGTCAAAGAGTTCGAATCATCCATCACTTCCTGTGGCGTTCCGGCTGATACGACTTCTCCACCATGAACCCCCGCTCCAGGCCCGATATCAATCAGATAATCTGCCGCCATCATCGTATCTTCATCATGCTCTACAACGATCAACGTATTACCGATTTCACGCATATTCTTTAATGTATCAATCAGTCTATCATTATCCCGCTGATGCAATCCGATGGACGGTTCATCCAGGATATAAAGAACCCCTGTCAGACGGGAACCGATCTGAGTGGCCAGGCGAATCCGCTGTGCCTCCCCGCCAGAAAGCGTCCCTGCCGCGCGGCTGAGTGTCAGGTATTCAAGACCTACATTTACAAGGAAACCAAGTCGTTCACGGATTTCCCTGAGGATCAGGTTCGCAATCTTCATATCTTTTTCGGAGAGTTGGAGTTTTTGGAAGAACTGCTCTGCTTCTTCAATCGAAAAAGCAGTCACTTCGCCGATATGAAGGGAATCCACCTTCACGGCGAGGCTCTCTTCTTTCAAACGATGGCCGTTGCAGGCAGGACAATCCTGCTGCGCCATATACTTTTCCATCTGCTCCCTGATATAATCAGAGCTCGTTTCACGGTAGCGTCTTTCCACATTCGGAATGACCCCCTCGAAACGAAGATAGTTCTCCCGGACCTGGCCGAAATCGTTCTCGTAGCGGAAATAGATTTCATCCTTACCGGATCCATAAAGGATCTTATCCATCTGATGTTTCGGGATATCCTTTACGGGGATATCCATGGGAATCTCATAATGGTCACAGACCGCTTTCAGCAGGGATGGATAATATTGAGAACTGGTCGGTTCCCACGGGGCGATCGCATGCTCATCAAGGGTGCGGTCCCAATTGGGGATGACGAGTTCTTTATCCACTTCAAGCTTGGTCCCCAGTCCGTCACAGCTTGGACAAGCCCCGAATGGACTATTGAACGAGAACATCCTAGGTTCAAGTTCCGTGATGGAAAATCCACAGTATGGACAGGCATGATGTTCACTGAATAGAAGCTCATCTTCCCCGATGACGTCGATGATCACCTGACCATCAGCCAGCCTCAATGCCGTTTCAAGGGAGTCTGAGAGGCGTGCTGCCACTCCTTCCTTCACAACGATCCTATCGATGATCACTTCGATGGAGTGCTTTTTATTTTTCTCCAAAGAGATTTCTTCACCAAGGTCCTGTACCTCGCCATTGATGCGAACACGTACGAACCCTTGCTTCTTGATGTCTTCCAATGTCTTTACGTGGGTGCCTTTCCTGCCCGAAACAACGGGTGCAAGTACTTGCAGCTTCGTTCTTTCAGGATACTCAAGGACCCTGTCCACCATCTGTTCAATCGTCTGGGAGGTGATTTCGATCCCGTGATTCGGACAGATCGGTTTCCCGACCCTCGCAAATAGCAGACGAAGATAATCATAAATCTCCGTTACGGTCCCAACTGTTGAACGGGGATTGCGGCTCGTCGTTTTTTGATCGATGGAAATCGCCGGTGATAATCCTTCGATGGCATCGACATCGGGCTTATCCATCTGACCGAGGAATTGACGGGCATAAGCAGAAAGGGATTCGACATATCGTCTCTGTCCCTCTGCATAAATGGTATCAAAGGCAAGGGAGGATTTACCCGAACCAGACAGTCCGGTCAATACGACCAGTTGATCCCTTGGGATGTTGATATCTATGTTTTTTAAATTATGAGCCCTTGCTCCTTGTACGATTATTTGATCCTGCGCCATAATTCGTTCATCCTTCCGCCTTGAGCTCAAGAATGGTATCACGAAGCTGTGCTGCACGTTCGAAGTCCAGTGCCTTGGCTGCTTCCTTCATTTCCACTTCCAGGCTAGCAATAAGTTTTTGTCGCTCCGGTTTAGACATTTTCGAAACTTTTGTCTGTTCTCCTTCATAAACCCCTGCTTCTTCAGCGGCATGAGTCGCCCTGATGACATCCCTGATTTCTTTTTGTATCGTCGTCGGGGTCACGCCGTGCTTTTCATTGTATTCCTGCTGTATCGTCCGGCGACGCTCGGTTTCATCCAGTGCCTTTTGCATCGAATCGGTGATTTTATCTGCGTACATGATGACTCTTCCGTTACTGTTACGGGCTGCACGGCCGATTGTCTGGATCAGGGAACGTTCCGAACGCAGGAAGCCTTCCTTGTCAGCATCCAATATGGTAACAAGCGATACTTCAGGTATATCCAGACCTTCTCGGAGTAGGTTGATCCCGACTAAAACATCGTATTTCCCTAAACGAAGATCCCGGATGATTTCAATACGCTCCAACGTCTTGATTTCAGAATGGAGGTATTGGACTTTGATCCCGATTTCCTTCAGATAGGCAGAGAGATCCTCTGACATTTTCTTCGTTAAAGTCGTAACGAGAACCCGTTCGTTTTTCTCGATCCGTTCATTGATCTCACCCAAAAGATCGTCTATTTGACCTTCGATCGGACGTACCTCGATGACGGGGTCAAGAAGTCCCGTCGGCCGGATGATCTGTTCGACCATTTCAGGACTATGCTCCAACTCGTATGGTCCTGGAGTTGCTGAAACATAGAGGAGCTGCTGTGTTTTCTTCTCGAACTCTTCAAAGCGAAGGGGACGATTGTCCATGGCTGAAGGCAGACGGAATCCATGGTCCACGAGCACTTTTTTACGTGCCTGGTCCCCATTGAACATCCCCCGGATCTGAGGAAGCGTCACATGGGACTCATCCACCACGATCAGGAAGTCATCCGGGAAATAGTCCAGAAGCGTATAGGGTGTCGATCCTGCCGGTCGCAATGTCAGGTGGCGGGAATAGTTCTCGATCCCAGAACAGAATCCCATCTCCCTCATCATTTCCAGGTCATACCGGGTTCGCTGTTCCAGCCTCTGAGCTTCGAGCAGCTTGTTGTCTTCCTTCATGATCGCCAGCTGTTCTTCCAGTTCTTTTTCAATATTCTTGATGGCAACCTGTAATTTCTCTTCACGGGTAACGAAGTGGGAAGCCGGGAAGATCGCGATATGGTCACGATCACCCATGATTTCACCGGTGAGGGCATCCACTTCACGGATCCGGTCAATTTCATCCCCGAAAAATTCTACGCGCATACAGTGTTCATCACGGGAAGCAGGGAAAATTTCCACAACGTCTCCGCGCACACGGAAAGTCCCGCGCTGAAAATCGATGTCATTTCGTTCATATTGGATATCCACAAGCTTACGAAGCAATTGGTTCCGTTCAATTTCCATCCCGGTCCTGAGGGATAGGACCAGCTCACGATACTCTTCCGGATTACCTAAACCGTAAATACAGGACACGCTGGCAATGATGATAACATCTTTCCGTTCAAACAGGGAGGATGTGGCAGAGTGTCTCAATTTATCGATTTCATCGTTGATGCTGGCATCCTTTTCAATGAAGGTATCCGTTTGCGGAACATATGCTTCCGGCTGATAATAATCATAGTAACTCACAAAATATTCAACGGCATTGTCGGGGAAAAACTCTTTGAACTCACTGTAGAGCTGTCCCGCCAATGTCTTATTATGGGCAATGATGAGGGTCGGCTTTTCAACCTGCTTGATCACATTGGAGACGGTGAAGGTCTTTCCTGTCCCTGTCGCCCCAAGTAACGTTTGATGCCGTTTCCCTTCATTGATTCCCTGTACCAGCTTCTCTATGGCAAGGGGCTGGTCCCCCTCTGGTTTATATTTAGATTTGAGCTCAAATTGATCTTTCACCGTGAAACCTCCTATAATAAAGGACTGCTACCTTGTATTTACCTACTTATACCCATCTTAAACACTGCACATTCATTTATACACATTCTACCACATTTCCCTCCTTATTAACCAACAATAAGCGAACAAAAGTTCGTTTTCCTTATTTGAGGGACGGACCTCCAAATCTATCAACACTGTGGATAACTTTCCATTTTGAGAAAGGAACCGCTGAGAATTTTACATTCGACAGAGCCAAGAGGTTTGACCATCTTTTTTCGACACCATTCGAACATTTCTATGCACAATCTGTGTATAACCATGTGTATAAGTCAGCATACCTTGTGGAAAATACGTAAACTTATACACAATTCGTCAAAATTCTTGTGAACAAATCACTTGTATTCGATTTCAAACTGTGAATAACCATTGGAGATGCTGTGTTATTCACATAATTCACTCTTTATCCACAATTCAATCATTTCTACCCACATATCTTTTTCATGAATTATTCATCTAGGCATATATCCAATAATTGATTGACTATTCAGTCTATTATTCTATAAGCTTTTTAATAGATTCAGCAAAAATACATATGCACAGGAGGAATGTATGAAAAAATCAAAATGGTTGAAAGTTGCAGGCAGTCTCAGTTTAACGGGGTTCTTACTGGGATCCGCCACGACACCCTTGTCCCCATCCCTTTCTTCTCAAGGAATTGCACACGCTGCCACGGTGGATTCTTCCGAATTGCAGGAAGCATTCCGACAAGCCGCCCAAGAATTTGACGTACCCGTTGAAATACTCCTTGCTGTGGGTTATAACATGTCCCTATGGGAGCATCACGACGGTAAGCCAAGCGCTTCCGGTGGATACGGGTTGATGCATCTGACGGATGTCAATGTAGATAGTTTGGCAGACCCTGACACATCGGACTCTCCGCTTCATATGTTTCTCTCTGGAAAAGAAGACGCTCCCATGCAGGGTATTGTGCCAACTGAAAAGCAATCAGATATGTCTCTTTCAGATCCTGCCCTTCACACATTAACCGCAGCGGCGGACTTGCTCTCCCTCCCATCCGGAGAGCTAAAAAGAGATAAAAAACAAAACATCCGCGGAGCTGCGGCCTTACTTGCAAAGTATGCGGATCAGACGGTGGGTAAAACGCCTACGGGCCTTGACGATTGGTACGGGGCCGTTGCCAAATACAGTGGTTCTTCTGACGAAACAGGAGCAAGGGATTTTGCCGATCGAGTGTATGAAACGATCAACAATGGAGCAGCCAAAAAGACAGAAGATGGCTCTTCCATCCATCTCGCTCCAAAACAGGTCACTCCGGATAAAGAAACCATCAAGCCATTACACTTAAAATCAGACGATGGAGAAAACAAGGCCGATTGTCCGAAAGGCCTCGCCTGCCACTTTGTCCCGGCAGCTTACAAGAAAATCAATCATGACGGGACTTATTATGAAGGATCCTATGGCAACTACGACAAAGCCAACCGACCATATGATAACCAGGAGATCAAGTACATCGTCCTCCATGATACGGAAATCAGCTATGATCTAACCAAAACCGTGTTTCAGCGTGAAACGACCCAGGCTTCCGCCCACTATGTGATCCGCTCTTCAGATGGCGATATCACTCAAATGATCGATAATAAAGATGTAGCATGGCATGCGGGCAACTGGTATTTCAATTCCAAGAGTATCGGGATCGAACATGAAGGAATCGCCATTGAAGGGGCAGACTGGTACAACGAGCAGCTGTATCATGCCTCCGCCCGATTAGTGAAGCATTTATCAAGGGAGTACAATATCCCGTTGGACCGCGATCATATCATCGCCCATGATGAAGTGCCGGGTACATCCGCAGCCAGACAGTCCACTATGCACTGGGATCCAGGCCCATTCTGGGATTGGGCACATTATATGAAGATATTGGGGGCACCCCTCGAGTCGGGGAAGAAGCAAAAAGGCGTAGTTCAGATCAATCCGAACTTCAACAAAAACATGCCGGATCTTCAGACACCGACGGGCGATCCCGTTCCGAAGCAACCGGCAAACTTCGTCTACCTGTATAGTGCGCCAAGCTTTGATGCTCCCCTCATCAAAGACGCGGCACTGCCAAATGCCCATCCTTTAGATGCGTCTAATTGGGGAAACAAAGCAGTGACAGGTCAAACGTTTTATAAGGCGGAAGACCAAGGGGACTGGACAGCGATCTGGTACGGAGCCCAAAAAGCGTGGTTCTATAATCCAAAAGGAAAAAACACCACAAAAGGTTCAGGGACCGTCGTCACCCCGAAAGAAGGGAAAACGGAAATCCCTGTTTATGGGTTGGCTTACCCCGAAGCAGAAGCATTTCCTGAAGGCATTCCGGTTAGAGGGATGGATGTACTTCAATATACACTCACCCCGGGACAAAAGTATGTCGCCACAGAAAAAGTGAAAGGAAGCTACTACAGCGCACCGGTTTATACGTACAATCCGGATACGACCCACAAGATCGTTTGGGGAGACGACGAATTTTATCTGATTCACCTGAATCACCGTCTTGCCTTTGTAAGAGCTGAAGATGTGGATGTTGTGGATGATTCCAAACATAAACGATAAAAAAACAAGGCCGTCCCCAAAGGGTGGCCTTGTTTTTTGTCGTGCCTATGCACTTCTCTTCGCTTTTTTCATCATCCGGTCACTATACCAGAATCCGGCGGTGAGCGATGCCGCGTCTATGACTATGAGCAACCAGGAATCCGTATATCCTTTTGACACCGAAGCCGCTATGAGGGCAACGGTCAGGATCAAGCCGACATAATGATTATACGTCACCCGTGTGAACAGAACGACAAGCAATCCCGGTAAAAATAAGCCTAAAATAATTTTGGACACGTTCAACTCTCCTTGTAAATAAGGGAATAACACATATTCTACCGAAGTTTCCCCTATCTGGAAAGGGGGTTCTTATTCTTCAGCCTCCCGGATCAGTTTCTGTGTCCGTTCTTTCAGTTCATGATGGGGGATGAATTTCTCGGACAGCATATCAGGAAGGATATATTCGAGGAAGTATTGAACGCAATCCATGTCCTTATATTTGACGATCGTGGTCAATGCTTCCTGATAAATTTCAATAAACAATGGTTCAGGATTTCCTTTTTGGATTTCACCGAAAGACTCGTATAAAAGGTCGATTTTATCTGCCACGGATAGAATCCTTCCTTCCAGGGTCTCATCCTTCCCCTCTTTAAAACGTTCCCGGTACACTTCCTGGAATTGTGGCGGGAACTCCGTGGTGATGAATTTATTCACCATCTGATCTTCCACCTGGCTGAAGAGCTCCCGTAATTTTCCCGAAGCGTATTTCACGGGTGTTTTGATATCTCCGGTGAACAGTTCTGCATAATCATGATTCAATGCTTTTTCATAGAGGGCTTTCCAATCCAGTTCTTTTCCGTTCTGTTCCTCCACCGTCCCAAGAAACTGGGCGATTTTCGTTACTTTAAAGGAATGGCTGGCCACATTATGCTCGTGGTATTTGAAGCGACCCGGACAGCGGATGAGTGTCTCAAGGTCTGATAAGCTTTTAAAATAATGATGAATTCCCATGGTATTCTCCTCTCACTGATTAGGGTTACTTTATGAAAATAGTATCAAGGAGAGTCGGCCGATGCAAAGATTGGTGGCTTATCCTTTTCTACTTCTCTTACTAATATGGTATTTTACGGTGGAATGATACGTGCTTGATTGCCTGTCCATATTTTTTCAGGATAGTATGGGTTGATAAAAACACCCCTTCATCACATGAAGGAGTGTTTTTGACTTTATATGAGACGCACGGAAACGACGCCGGTGATGTTTTTCATTTTTTGTTTCACTTCGGCCTGTTCATCTTCCGCCAGTTTCTGGTCAAGGTCGATCATGGTATACGCCCACGTGTTCTTACTGCGGTTGATCATATCGGCGATGTTGACGGCGTAACCTGAGAGGACCGTGGCGATTTGTCCCACCATGTTCGGGATGTTCTGATGCATGACCGTCACTCTCATCTTCCCGCTGTACGGAAGCTCAACGTCCGGCAGGTTGACGGCATGCTTGATATTCCCTGTTTCAAGATAGGTTTTCAGCTGCTTGGTGGCCATGATGGCACAGTTTTCTTCCGATTCGACGGTAGACGCACCGAGATGAGGGACCGGCACGACATTTTTCATGGCGAGGACCTTTTTATTCGGAAAATCCGTCACGTATTTCCGGACGATTCCTGATTCCAATGCAGTGGCCATGGCATCCTCTTCCACAAGCTCACCTCTTGAAAAGTTCAGGATCGTCATGCCTTTTTTCATTTTCCCAAATGCTTCTTCGCTTACAAAGCTTGCGGTTTTGTCAGTCAGAGGGATGTGCAATGTGACAAAATCACACTCAGCCCATACCTCTTCAATGTGATGGGCCCGCTTCACATCCTGGGATAAACGCCATGCAGCATCGACGGAGATAAATGGATCGTAGGCAACTACGTCCATCCCGAGGGCAAGGGCATCGTTTGCGACGAGGACACCGATCGCCCCCAAGCCAACGACCCCGAGCTTCTTGCCTTTGATTTCACTTCCGACGAATTCCTTTTTCTTCGCTTCCACGACACCCGGGACATCCTCTTCCGACTCTCTTAACGAGTTTGTCCAGCCGACGGCAGAATACAGGTTACGGGAGGAAGCGATCAAGTTGGCAAGGACCAGCTCCTTGACAGCATTCGCATTGGCCCCCGGTGTATTAAAAACAACAATCCCCTTTTCCGTACAGAGATCAATGGGGATATTATTGACTCCCGCTCCTGCACGGGCGATGGCCTTGACGGAAGCAGGGAAATCGTAATCATGAAGGTTTTTCGATCTGACGAGGATTCCATCCGGGTCCCCGTTTCCATTCAGATGATAGTTCAGGTCGTCCTCGATCAGTGATAATCCGCTTTGACTGATGGCGTTGTACGTATTGATTGAAATCATTCTCAACATCCTCCTCGATCAGATTCAAATTTTTTCATGAAATCGACCAGCGACTTCACTCCTTCAAGTGGCATGGCATTGTAAAGACTCGCCCTCATCCCGCCAACGGATCGGTGACCTTTTAAAAATTCAAACCCCTCCGCCTTGGCTCCCTTTAAAAAATCCGCGTCCAGCTCTTCATTGCCTGTCGTAAAAGGAATGTTCATCAAGGAACGATTTTTCTCAGGTACGGGATTGTGAAATAATGATGATTCATCAATACAGTTGTAAAGAAGGGCAGCTTTCCTCTCATTATGCTCCTGCATCCCTTCCACTCCCCCGTTCTCTTTCACCCATTCCAACACAAGTTTCAGGACATAGATGGAAAAGGTCGGTGGCGTATTGAAGAGAGAATCATGCTTCACATATGTTTCGTAGTTCAGCATGGTCGGACAAGTATCAGATGCCTTCCCGATCAGACTGTCGCGAATGATGGCCACGGTCACACCGGATGGGCCCAGGTTCTTCTGGGCACCGGCATAAATGAGCCCGAAAGAGGAAACATCTATTTTTTCAGACAGGATGTGGGATGACATATCGGCTATAAGGGGAACTCGCCCTGTATCAGGATAGTCATGAAATCGGGTCCCTTCGATTGTATTATTCGATGTGATATGTACGTAACTTGAATCCGGTGAGAAATCTTCTGGCGTATAGGCCGGGATCTCAAAGGGTTCTGCGAGAGACAGCGTTCGGATATCCCCGACTTTCTCCGCCTCTTTAACGGCTTTCTTCGACCAGCTTCCTGTCACGATGTAATCCGCTCCCTCTCCTTCACCGAGAAGATTAAGAGGGATCATGGAGAACTGAAGGGACGCTCCCCCCTGCATGAAGACCACTCTATAATCATCAGGAATCGAAAGCAGTTCACGGAGTAAGCCTTGTGCTTCTTCTATTATATTTTGGAAAGGGGCCGACCGATGACTCAATTCCATCACGGACATGCCCGTTTCCCGATAATTCAATAACTCATCTTGAACCTTCTTCAACACGGGCTCAGGCAACACAGCAGGACCAGCAGAAAAATTATACACACGCTTCAACAACAGCACCACCAAAAGTTCAGAATTTTTCAACAGTATAATCCCGTGCAACGCTTTCGTCAATATCAGTAACTCATGATGAAAACGCTTAATAAGATGGTTTTTAGCCTCATTCGTGGTCATGGATGAATTCTTGCTGGTTTTATAAAAAAATCGACTTCCCCGCTTCACCCAATAATGGTAAAACGGACAAGCCGATTTTATTCCTTTTAACCTGTTAAGATATCTTCTTTCGGATAGCGGATTTTTTCTTTGTCAGGTCGTGACAGGGAGAACGCAAGTGTAAGGGGTCCGAGTTTACCTGCGAACATCACAACGATGATGATCCACTTTCCAATCGCAGAAAGGGAACCCGTAATCCCCATGGACAAGCCCACCGTACCGAAGGCAGACACTACTTCAAACACAATGGACAGGAACGAAACATCATGCTCCGTCATTTCCAGGAAGAAAAGCGCGGTGAACACCAGCAGCACGCTGATCATGGAAAGAGCCAATGCTTTGAAAATATGTGTTTGATCAATTGTACGCCTGAAAATCCGGATTTCTTTTTTTTCTTTTAAAAAGGCAATCATACTCAGTGAAATGACCACAAAGGTTGTGAGCTTGATCCCACCGCCTGTGGAGGCACTGCCAGCTCCAATAAACATTAATAAAATCGTAAAGAGCAGCGTGGAACGCTCCATGCTTCCGTAATCAAGGGAGTTGAATCCCGCTGTACGGGGGGTGACCGCTTGAAAGTAGGAAGCGAATATCTTATCGGAAAGCGGCAGCTGAGCCAGGGTGTTCGGGTTATTGAATTCCAGCACGAATATCATCATGAAGGCGATGACATTGATCAGGAAGGTTCCAATGACCATGATTTTTGTGTGTAGGGATAATTGACGGATCGTTTTGGATTTCCACAGATCAACCAGAACCGTGAACCCGATCCCCCCCAGTATAAATAGAAATGAAATGGTCAAATTAATGATCGGACTTCCCACATATCCCATCAAACTGTCGGAAAACAAGGAAAAACCGGCATTGTTAAACGCAGATATAGAATGAAAGATGCTGACATACAAGCCCCGTTTCCATCCAAACTCCGGTACCCATTCCGTCGCTAATAATAGAACGGCAAAACCCTCAACGATAAAGGAAAAAATAAATAAATATTTCACAAGCTTTATGACGCCGCCTACGGAAGTCTGATTCAGTGCCTGTTGAAGGAGTAACCGTTCTTTGAATCCGATTTTCTTACCAAGCATCATGAAGATCAAGACCGCGAAGGACATGATTCCGAGCCCTCCGATCTGGATCAGGCTCATGACGACCACTTCCCCGAACAGAGTGAAAGCCCCTCCCGTATCAACCACGGCAAGCCCCGTCACCGTCATGGCGGACGTGGTCGTAAACAATGCGTCGAGCCATGAGATCTGTTCAGTGGTGGCAAAAGGAAGCTTTAAGAGCCCCATTCCCAGTATGATGAAAAATAGAAAGGTCACAACAAGAAGTTGCGGCGGACTTAACCGGATGACCTTTTGCTTCATCTTTATACACCTTCTTTTTCAAATCGATTGATATCCCGGTTGTGTCCTATAACGATCAGAAGATCCTCTATTTCAACCACCTCGTCGGCAGAAGGAGAGACAATGACTTCTTCCCCCCGATGGATGGCGATGATATTACAGCCGAATTTCGCACGGACATCGAGCTCATTCAACGTTTTATTGGCTACCTTCTTGGAAGCATAGACCTCTACGATGCTGTGCTCTTTCGACAGCTCGATGTAATCGATGATCTTTTCAGACGTGATATGGTGGGCGATCCTTCTTGCCATGTCACGCTCCGGATGAATGACCTTATCCGCACCGATCCGGTCGAGCACCTTCTGATGGTAGGAATTCGATGCTTTCACCCACACTTCCTTGACCCCCAATTCCTTGAGAAGGAGCGTAGTGAGGATACTTGCTTCGATATTATCTCCGAAGGATACGATCACGTGATCGAAGTTCCTTAAACCAAGTGATTTCAAAACCGACTCATCCATGGCATTGGCCTGCACCGCGTGGGTGGCGATGTCGATGTAGTGCTGTACCACATCATGATGAATATCGATAGCGAGCACTTCCACATCCAGATCAGCCAGTTCCTGAACCAAATTCCCTCCAAATCTCCCTAATCCAATAACGGCAAACTGCTTTTTCATGATGAAATCCTCCAAAACCTTTTTTATAGCTTAACCAATTACTGCCTGACTTTACTACCATGTTAAACAACGCAAAAAGACCACCAGGAACTAAGCCTGTGGTCATTCATTACAGATCACAAGTATCATCCTCTCCCAATACGCTTACGGAGTTAGCTGACGGATTCGGGTCATGGAAGTAGCCCTACCTTTCAATAGAAAGGATTCACCCCTGAAACTAGTGGGTCCCCCGCTTCAATAATTGAATTAAGCGATAAAGAATATTCATTTGATGATAGATATATTACTCCTCTCCACAGGGGTTGTAAATAGGTTTTTTGCAAAAAATCCTGACCGGAAAAACAGGTAAAATTATCTTCATTCATCCAACATTTACTGTTCGTTAAATAGGTTTGTTCTTTCGTTATCGAGGGAATAGCATACATAAGTCATACGAAATTTGAATCAGAAAGGAAGAAACGTTTATGGCAGGGATTTCATCCATTACTTCATCTACGGAAAGCAATGAAAGTTCATCCGCTTCATCTAATGACATAAAGCCCTGGATCAAGGGATTTGCACGAATTGGTTATATCTCCAGAGGGATCGTCTATATGCTCATCGGGGCATTATCCATCATGGCCGCACTCGGGATAGGAGGAAGCACATCAGACTCAAGCGGTGCCTTTACAGCTGTCGCCAGCAAGCCGTTCGGGGAAGTCCTTCTCTGGATACTTGGGGTGGGCTTGATCGGAATCGTCCTTTGGCGGCTCATTCAAGTGATCAAAGATCCTGAGCATGTAAAAAATGGCGGTAAGTCCATGTTCAGAAGACTGGCCAATCTAATCAGCGGGATCGCCTATGGTTCCTTAACTTATAACGCAATTGCCATCGCCATGCACGCCAAAAGCTCCGGATCCGGATCCGGTTCCAAACAGACCCTTTCAGCTAAATTATTGGCACAGCCTTTCGGTCAATGGATCGTCGGGATTGTCGGACTCATCATCATTGGATTCGCACTATATGAAATTCATAAAGCTTATACGGAAAAATACACCGACAAATTCAAACGCCATGAAATGACGGAAAAAGAATGGGAACTTGGACGAAAAACGGGAAAACTTGGATTGTACTCACGTGGAATCGTCTTCCTGCTGATCGGATACTTCTTTATCCAGACGGCCATCACGGCGGACCCGGATAAGACGAAGGGACTTGACGGCGCGTTATCTAAACTCGCTCAGCAGCCTTTCGGACAATGGCTTCTCGGAATCGTTGCAGTAGGATTATTTTTATATGGTGTCTTCCAGATTTTAAAAGGGAAGAACCGTCATATGACGATTTATTAAGATTTATAAGGAGCTGCCTGTTTGGCAGCTCCTTTTTGTTCGTTCTTTCCTCATTTATCAGAAGCCACCTCTCTTCTGATGCTTCCCACTGCAGGCACAAATTTTGACAGTTCAAATGATCTGTTGTATCTTATGAGACTGAATCCTCATTAAACCAATCAGATATATATGCATTTTATATTTAAGACTTTTGGGGAAATCTACTATTACTATAAGGAGGCGTCAACCAATGAAATCTCTTTGGAGAGGTTATCTCAATACATCCCTTATCATGAAAATAACCGTGGCTCTCGTACTTGGAATTGTCGTCGGTGTGATATTCGGTAAGGATGCATCTGTCCTTTCACCACTTGGCGATATTTTAATTCGCCTGCTTAAGTTTCTCATCATTCCCCTCATTTTATTTACCTTGATGGTCGGTGTGAACCAGGCCAGTGTTAACAAACTTGGAAGAATGGGAGGAAAAACGTTTTTATACTACTTATTCTCATCAGCTTTGGCCATCATCGTCGGAATTGCCGTTGCCAGCATCTTTAATCCCGGCACAGGGATGACCCTTGATACAACAGAAAAATTCAAGGTACCGGAAAATCCAGGGGTCACCAGTGTCCTTCTGAATATCATTCCTGATAATATCGTCACGGCATTCACAGATATGAATCTCCTCGGCATCATCTTTACAGCGATCGTATTTGGTATTGCCATTTCATATTTAAGGTCTTCAGCGGAATACCACGAACTCGGTGAACATGTGTACAAAGTCGTAAATGGCTTGAACGAAGCCACCCTCTCGATTATGAAGGTGGTCCTTCAATACGTTCCCATCGGAATCTTTGCGATCATGGCAAATACGGTCGGGAATCAGGGACTCGACACATTAGTATCATTAGGGAATATGATTCTCGTTCTTTATATTGCTTTGTTCGTCCAATTAGCTATCTATATGATTGCTCTGGTTGGATTCAAAATCAGTCCCGGCAAGTTCTTTGCTCAAGCACGTACACCAATGGTTACAGCCTTTGTAACCCAAAGCAGCTCCGGCACTCTGCCATTAACATTGAATGCAGCAAAAAACCTCGGATTGCCAAAAAGTTTATACGGCTTCAGCCTGCCCCTCGGCGCCACCATCAATATGGATGGAGCTGCGATTCGGATTGCCGTATCTGCAGTGTTTGCTGCCAATGTCGTCGGTGATCCATTGAGTCTGACCGATATGATGGTCATTGTCCTCGTAGGAACATTGGCTTCCATCGGAACAGCAGGCGTCCCTGGAGCTGGAATCATCATGATTGCCACCGTTTTTGCTCAGCTTGGCCTGCCGATGGAGACCGTTGCACTCCTGACGGCGATTGATGCCCTTGTCGGCATGGGATGTACGGCCCTGAATGTGACGGGGGATTTGGTTGGTACGTCGATTATTGATAGAACGGAGAAGGATGTGGAGGACACATCCTTGGTCTAATAAGAAAAAACAAGCCACAAGTCTATCTTGGGCTTGTTTTTTCTTTTTACTTTTTAAATTTCACGAGCATTTTTATTACTCTTAATCGACCGACTTTTAGGGTTGGGTAAGTTTAAACACCCAAAAAGCATGCTCCGTATAGTAAAGCTCCTCCAATTACGTAAGCGGGACTCACTTTCATTTTCTGAAGCAGGACATAGCTGCAGACTGCAATCAACCCGGTTTGCACAATTCCGATCCCCTCATATGCATTCATAAAAAATCCAATCGTCATGATCCCTAACAAAACGGCGATGGTTGGCCGAACCAAACTTGTCATCCGCTTTACCTTTGGTGAATCCTTGTATTTCATTAATAATCCAAGAAGCATGATCATCAATATCAAGGACGGGGCAACAGTCGCAAACACCCCTATACCTGCGCCAAGAATCCCCCCCTGTTGATAACCTATATAACCTGCCATTTTAGTGGCTATAGGTCCAGGCAGCGCATTTCCAAGCGCAAGGACTTCACTGAATTCGTTAACAGTCAGCCATTCATAGCGATCGACTACCTCATTTTCCACAAGTGGAATGGAGGCTGGTCCCCCTCCATACCCCAGTATCCCGGGAATAAAAAAAGCTAAGAAAATATGGATATATATCATGATGCTTTCACCTGCTTTTCTTTACTCGGATTTCGGGCAAGTAGGGCAAACCCCAGTAATGCTCCAATCACGATAGCCGGGTGAACTCCTAAAACAGAAAGTAATAGTATACTTCCCGCCAACAGAACAATGGTCACTTTCCACCCCATATTTTTTTGAGATTTTTTCACAAAGTCCCACGTCAATACTCCAAGCATAACACCTACTACTGGAACTACTGCGCTTGCCATTCCCTGCACCCAGTTCTTGTCTTTATAGGTGTTCAGAACCGTAAGGAGTAAAACCATCAGTATAATGGTGGGAATGATCGTCGCTAACACGGCATTCATCATTCCCAGGAATCCACCGACCCGAAATCCGATATACCCCGCCATCTTGGTTGCGATTGGTCCCGGCAGGGCATTCCCCAACGCCAGGACATCAGAGAATTCATCATCATTCATCCATTTGTACTTCTCCACCACTTCTTTGTGTACTAGAGGAATGGAGGAAGGTCCCCCTCCGAATCCCAACATTCCCACTCGAAAAAAAGCAAGGAATATATGCAATTGCTTCATGATGCCACCCCCTCTTCCACTCAATCAATAAATATTCATCACCAAGCTGAAACCGAACCATCTGTTCTCGACTCGGTACCACCCATTAGAACCCCTGAAACGGGATTTCGCCAAATGATTTGACCCCTTCCGAAAGCCCCTGAATCTGTCGCCACTTGAATATGATGCCCCCTCCGCGCTAATGCCTGAGCAATGTGATTCGGAAAATCCGGTTCAACGATTACTTCCTTATCCTTTACCCATTGCCACCTCGGTGCATCCAGTGCAGCTTGCGGATTTAAGTGGAAATCGATCGTATTCATCACTACTTGGAAATGTCCTTGAGGCTGCATATATCCACCCATTACACCGAATGGACCGATTGCCTCTTCCCCTTTCGTCAGAAATCCTGGAATGATCGTATGATATGTTTTCTTTCCGGCTTTGAGTGCATTGGGATGTTCTTCATCCAGCGAGAAGTCATGCCCCCTGTTCTGCATGGAAATACCGGTACCCGGAATCACAATACCTGAACCGAACCCCATATAATTACTTTGAATGAAGGAAACCATATTCCCCTCCTCATCAGCAGTGGCCAGGTAGACTGTTCCTCCTTTTTGGGGCTGATATTCTTTTGGTGTGATCGCTTCTTCCTCAATCATTTCACGCCTCGAGCTTGCATAGTCTTCAGATAACAAGTGTTCCACAGAAACCGGCATTTCCTTTTCTTCTGTGATAAAGGCTTTTCCATCGGTAAAGGCAAGTTTCATGGATTCGATTTGTTTGTGATATGTATCAACGGCGTCTTTTTCTGATAAATGGAAACCCTGCACGATATTTAGTCCCATCAAAGTCACAAGCCCTTGACCGTTAGGGGGAATCTCCCACACATCGTAGCCTTTGTAGTTGGTTGATATCGGAGTCACCCATTCGGCTTTATAGGCGGAAAGATCTTCCTTGGAAAGGTAACCGCCACACCTCTCGACATAGGAAGAAATCTTTTCTGCGAGCTCTCCCTTATAGAAACTTTCTCCATTCGACTCTGCAATCAACCTGAGAGTCCGGGCATGACCTGGTGATGACCATACCTCTCCAATGTGAGGAGCCCTCTCATTAGGGGCAAATGTATCGAACCAGGGCTGGAATTTTTGATCACCTTTAAACAGTTCCCTGAATTTTTCATAAGTCAATCCCCAATATTTCCCTAGTACAGGACTGATTGGATACCCTTCTTCAGCATATCGAATCGCTGGGGCCAGCACCTCATTTAATGGAAGCTTACCAAATTTGTTTGAGAGCTCCGCCCATGCTGAAGGGGCACCTGGAACGGTTATAGGGACAGCTCCGTGCACAGGCATCCCTTCATGCCCTTTCCTTTTAACATTTTCAATGGAAATACTTTTTGGTGAAGGTCCGCTTGCATTTAAACCATGCAGTTTTCCCTTTACCCAAACCAGTGCAAAGGCATCGCCGCCAATTCCATTGGATGTAGGTTCAACGACTGTCAGCGCAGCCGCAGTCGCAATCGCAGCATCTATCGCATTTCCGCCGTTTTGTAAGATTTCCAATCCTGCCTGAGATGCTAGCGGCTGAGAAGTTGCCACCATTCCTTTCTTCGCAAAAACGGTATTTCGTATAGAAGAATACGGTTGATATAAATGATCCATTTTCATAGAACTTCCCTTCCTTTTTCGACATGATGACATGCTACATAATGTTGATCTCCCATATCACGCCAAACGGGCTTCTCTTGCTTACATATCTCCGAAGCAATCGGACAACGTGTATGGAATGCGCATCCAGAAGGAGGATTTGCAGGATTCGGTATTTCCCCTTCCAACCTTATCCTCTTCCTGTTCCTCTCGATTGAGGGTCGGGGGATGGATGATAAGAGTGCTTTCGTATAAGGATGCAATGGGTTTTCATAAAGCTGTTTGGCAGTCGCCAGTTCAGCAGTGTTCCCTAAGTACATGACCATTACCCGATCACAGAAATAACGTACCACCCCGAGATCATGAGAAATGAATAAATAGGTCAGCCCGTATTTGGACTGAAGAGTCTTTAATAGCTTCAGAACTTGCGCCTGTACGGATACATCCAGGGCAGAAACGGCTTCATCACAAATAACAACAGAAGGATTCAATGCTATGGCACGGGCAATTCCTATCCTTTGACGCTGTCCCCCACTGAATTCATGGGGATAACGATCATAATGCTCTTCTTTCAACCCTACCTCTTTAAGCAACTCGGTTACCTTTTCTTTACGACTCTTGCTGGACAATTTCGTATGCATGATAAACACTTCTTCAAGAGCATCCCCTATACGCTGCCTTGGATTGAGGGAAGCATATGGGTCCTGAAAAATCATTTGCATTTGCCTCTTGAAGGGCAGCCGATTACGTTCAGATAAATGCTGAAGCTCCTGTTCGCGAAAGATCACCTTCCCTTCCGTCACAGGCTCCAATCCCAGGACAGTGCGGCCTAATGTAGATTTTCCACAGCCTGATTCCCCGACTACACCTAAACTCTCACCCTCAAACATTTCTAAACTGACATCTTCTACTGCTTTGACATGGCCTTGAACTCGTTTGAGTAATCCACCTTTGATGGGATAATATTTTTTTACACTTTCTAATTTAAGTATGGACGATTTTTTGACGGTTGTCGGCACCTTCGTCTACCTCCTGTAGCCAGCATTTCACTCTATGGTCTCCGGGCAATTCAACATCTTTCGGAATTTGGACGGCACACTTTTCCATCGCATAAGGACATCTTGGATGAAAGCGACATCCATTGATTTCTTCATTTATATTAGGTAGTGAACCAGGGATCGCCTCAAGTTCAAAGTCGGGTTCATCCAAATTGGGTACAGAATTCAATAATCCTTTTGTATAGGGGTGCTGCGGATTTTCAAAGATGGACTCTACTGATCCCTCCTCTACTTTTTCCCCCGCATACATGACCATCACCCGATCTGCAACCTCTGCCACTACCCCCATATCATGGGTAATCATCATGACGCCCATGCCAAGCTTATCTTTCAAGTCCTGTATCAAATCCAGGATCTGAGCTTGAATGGTAACGTCCAGCGCAGTGGTGGGTTCATCCGCAATAAGTAACTGAGGGTGGCAAGCGAGTGATATGGCAATCATGACTCTCTGCCTCATACCCCCGCTTAGCTCATGGGGATATTGTTTCATTCTTTTTTCAGGATAAGGGATTCCTACTTGTTTCAACAATTCAATGCCCTGTATATGAGCCTTTGATTTATTTAGCTTATGATGTAAAATGAGCGGCTCCCTCAATTGGTAACCGATGGTCAAAACAGGATTCAACGCCGTCATCGGTTCCTGAAAAATCATTGATATATCTTTTCCCCGCACTTTTCTTAATTCCTCTTGAGACAACCTGTTTAATTGTCGATCCTTAAATTCAATGCTCCCGTCCTTGATGAAACCATTGCTTGGCAGAAGACCCATGACGGAAAGGGAGGTAATGCTCTTTCCACATCCAGACTCCCCTACGACACATAGGGTCTCCCCTTTTTTAATCGAAAACGATACCCCCCGAACAGCAGACACTTCACCTTCTGCTGTCCGAAATGCTGTGACTAGGTTCTTTACAGATAATAGATCTTTTTTCATCTTTACCCCTACTCTCTGTAAACGTTGTATAACGACCATTGGCCAGTCGGATCCAATGTAAGACCTTTTACAGATTGATCCGTTGCTGCCGTTACCACTCCATGGTTCATGACGATGACCGGTGCATCCTTGACAATTAATTTATTTGCTTCGTCGAGTTTCTCAGCACGTACATCTTGATCAACATTTTCTCTCGATTCATTTACGAGTTTATCGAATTCAGGGTTACTGTAACGGACCCGATTGGAGGAACCTACGTTATCTGAATGAAAGTTTGGATACAATAGCTCACTTCCATCTGACGTTGTATTAGACCAGCCAAGGAACGTCATATCATATTTACCATCACGGGCGGTATCTAAGAACGTGCCCCATTCCATCGTCTCAATGGATACGTTTAAACCAGCCTCCTGGAGCTGAGATTGAGCAATCTCTGCCATCAGCATATAACTATCTCGATTTGCTACTAATATCGTAAGCTCTTTATCTGCAAAGTTATTCTTCTTTACAAGCTCCTTCGCTTTTTCCAAATCATGTTGATACCCTGCTTCGTTTGCTGACTCATCATATCCGAAGACCTTTGGACCGATTACACTGTTCCCTTCAATGCCAAGTCCATTCAACTTTTTCACGTATGCTTCACGATCGAGTGCATAGGCAACCGCTTGGCGAAACTCGGGATTGTTCATCGGCTCTTTTTCCATATTGAATCCCATATAGTAAACAGGTGTCCCTTCCTGCTTCGAGACCTCTACATTCTTTAAAGACTCAACACGTTGCAATTGCTCTGTAGGAATGGCATCGATAAATTGAACCTTCCCTGTTTGGAGCATAGAAATTGCCGTCGTCACTTCAGGTACCACTTTGAAAACGACTTTCTTAAGCTTTGGTGCATCCTGCCAATAATCCTCATTTTTCTCGATGACAACCTGATCTCCCGGTGTCCAACTTACGAATTTAAAGGGGCCGGTTCCGACAGGTTCCTTCATTAAGTCTTGAGATTTATCTGCAGACGGACTGACGATCGATGAATTTGTATGTGACAATGCTGCCAATAATGGGCCATATGGGTATTTGGTTTTAATTTCAACCGTATAGTCATCCACAACATTCACTGACTCAATAGGCTCCAATAGTGACGCACGGGGTGCAGCTGTTTCAGGATCCATAAATTTATCGAATGTATACTTAACTGCTTCTGCATTAAAGTCTGTTCCATCATGGAATTTAATATTTTCTTTTAGTTTAATCACCCATGTTTTATCGTCTGGTGTATCATATGATTCAGCCAGCAGCGGCTCCATTTCCATTGTCTCTGGATTCCTTGTAAAGAGAGTTTCATAGACTTGTTCAATGACGTTGGAGGAAACTGAGTCGTTTGTTAATATTGGCGAAAGCCCCACAACATCAGAGGTTGTTGCATAGGTCAACTCTTGAGAGACTTCTCCGCTATTTTTGTCACCACTTCCACTTGAACTGCTTGAACATGCCGTCGTAAAAACAACTAATAATCCTACCAATGCAATAAGCCACTTCTTCATTTTATTTCCCCCTCTATTTTTATTGATTTAAATTCATGTTTGGATCAAGTGCATCTCTTAAACCGTCTCCGACCACATTAAATGCGAATACGATCAGCATGATGGCAATTCCCGGTACAATCGTCATATGTGGTGACGTCCACATGAAATTCTGTCCTTGGGCAATCATTGCTCCCCATTCGGGTGTCGGCGGCTGTGCCCCTAATCCCAGATAGCTGAGGGCAGCCGTTGATAAGATGGCCGTTGCCATTCTCATGGTCGCGAAAACAATGATGGGAGCCATACAGTTAGGCAGAATATGCTTCACCATGATGCGGAGATCGCTCGCCCCGAGTGATTTCATCGCTAGAATATACTCTTGTTTCTTCACCGATAATACTGATCCCCTTACGATACGGGCACATGTCGGTATCGACCAAATACTGATCGCAATCGCCACATTCACCAGACTCGTTCCAAGAACGGCGATGATCAGCATAGCTAGGAGGATACCAGGAAAAGCAAAGAGTAGATCCACAATCCTCATGATGAACCCATCCAGCCTACGGTAATAACCCGAGAGAAGACCAAGGGTTACCCCTCCAAGCAGACCAAGACTTACAGCGGTGATCCCTACGACAAGGGAGATTCTCGCTCCATACACGATCCTGCTCCACATATCACGGCCGTAGTTATCCGTTCCCAACCAGTGTCCTTCTGAGAATAACGGCAACTCACTTGCCGCCAGATCCTGTTTAAGCGGTCCGTGGATCGTAATAAGTGGTGCTGCCAGAGCCAGGAATATTTGTAGAGTGATAATGATCAATCCCATTACAGCCAATTTATTTCTAAGCAAACGCTTTCCGGTTGTGACCAGGTATTTTTCCTTTTTCTTCAATGGAACAGAATTTTTCACAGAGTTAGTTGTCACTACTTCAGCAGCCATTTCCCTCTCATTCCTCCCTTCTATTAATCGTAGCTAATTCGTGGATCGATAAAGACATAAATAATATCAACTAATAAATTCACAAGCACAAAGAGCGTGGCCACTAATAGAACGGAACCTTGAACCATCGGGAAATCCCTTGCGGCTATCGCATCAATCATTAATCTTCCCACACCATTGATGGCGAAGACCTGCTCTGTAATAATCGTTCCGCCAAGGAGAAAACCAAAATTCAATCCAATGACAGTAATGACAGGAATAAGCGAATTCTTCAGGGCATGGATCCAAATGATTGTTTTCTCTTTCAATCCTTTTGCCCTGGCTGTACGGATGTAGTCTGCCCGAATGACTTCAAGCATGGATGAACGGCTCATCCTGGCAATCATTGCGGCGGAGCCCGTGCCCAATGTTATGGCAGGAAGAATCAACTGCTTCATACCTTCAATCGTCCAAAAAGGATAATCAAGCCCTCCTACGGGTAAGACTTGCAAATTCACTGCAAATACGAGTATAAGGATGGTACCGAGCCAGAAATTCGGTATGGAAATACCCGCTAAAGCTACGACCGTACTCGAAACATCCAACCAGGAATTTTGTTTTAATGCTGAAATAATACCGGCGATGAGTCCAATCACTACTGCGACAATCATACTCGCAATGGCTAGATTCAACGTATTAGGAAACCTGACCGCAATCGCTTCGGATACAGACTGTTTCGTTTGATAAGAATAACCAAAGTCACCTTGAAGGACCCCTTTCAGGTAATCCCAGTATTGAACCAAAAAAGGGTCATTCAAACCAAGATTATCTCGGATGGCGGCAATATCAGAGTCTGTAGCAGTGGGACCTCCAATAATGGATGCCGGATCTCCAGGGGCAATATGCATACTTCCAAATACGAGGAAAGAAATACCGATGAGGAGAAGTAATAGTTCAAAAAATCTTCGTGTGATAAGTGCTACCAAAATATCCAACCTCCCTTTCCTAATTGTTTTCAATACACTTTTAAACACTTACGTTTGTTAGGTTAAAATAAAAATAAACCTAACAAACGTAGTTGCTTTTATGTTATTGACGATTATATCGGATGCCGAAAGGAAAATCTACACATTTTTCTAAAAAATTTATTTATTTTGAATATTTTCTTTTAAGTATAAAATCATAAAAAAAAAGAGCTTACCAAATCGATGGTTAAGCCCTTTTTCCTATAATTTAAGTCCACTCCTGCTTTTGAATCTTCTTAGTAGAATGTGACTTTCTACTCTGGAAATGCCCTCCAGAGAATACAGTTCATTATTCACAAATTTCTCTAACGCAGTAAAATCTTCGACAAGTACGTGCATATGTAAAGTGCTTGGACCCGTCATTTGATAGCAACTTGCTACACTTGGATTATCAGCCAAGGTTTGCGCCACCTCCACTAAAAAAGCGGGTTCACAATCCACTTCAAAAAAAGCTGAAACCTGCTTTCCCACTTTTTCAGAATTGATTACTACACTAAAACGCTCAATTACTCCATTCTCCATTAACTGATGCACTCTCTCCCTGACTGATACACGCGAAAGATTCAACTCTTTCCCAATATCAGCGTAAGAAAGTCGCCCATTTTCCGTTAACAACTGTAATATTTTCCGATCAACGTCATCAATTTTCATCCCAGCACCTCATTCATTTAACAGATCATCTTTTTACAAAGTAAATTCATTATACCGATAAACAAGTTTAGAGAAAAGGGAGTATCAGAATTTTCCAAAGATATCAAAGGACTTTATTCATAGGTCATTGGTTCTGATGCCCAGAAAAATAAATAGAAGGACCTCCAGCTAAAAGAGGTCCTTCTGACTATAATATATTTATTTATATATCGGAGTTGTCACGAAACCTGATGATGCTCCCACCCTGAAGCTTCATCGGCAAAAATGATCCCCAGTTCATGATGATCCCCTTCATACAGGGCTCCCTGGGTAAAACGGTTTTCACCATTCGTCCCCAGCACCTCCAGCTTACAATAGGCTCCGTTTTTTTGCAGCGCTTCATAAAACGCCCGTTCCGTATTCACTTCGACACCGTTCACCTTCAGGACGATTTCCCCCACTTGAAGGGTCAGTTTCCTCGCAGGTGACCCTGGAAGGATACCGAGGATCATGACGCCATTTGGCTGGCGCTTGAAGAAATAAGGTTTTGAATCATCCGCACTGCGGGTACGGTACGCGATCCAGGCCCGGCCAAGGATGGCTACAGCTGCTGCACCGACCGAAAACAGCGGGGCCCAGAATCCTGTTACAGCCAAGGTCAATACGAATGCACCAAGCCAGAATACGCGGGATCCCGTATGCTTGATCGCGACTTCAGGCAGCGTGCTTTTCACCAGCTGCTGAAACCCGAGGAGAAACGGTATACACAGTAATGAATACGTTTCAGTGCCCAGGGTAAACACCGGCCACCATTCAAATGGAAGAGTCAATGACCCCGTGGGTACCAGTACAAACATAGGGACGAGCCATAATTTCTTTCCGAGATGGGCCCCCACCTTCAAGCCACGTGCACTTTTAAGCAGGCGGGGTGATGTGTGCTTCCAGCCATTCAATACAATCAGGATGCCTTCGATCATCGTCAATATACCGAGAAGGACGACGATGGAACTGAGCAGACCCAGATTCAGGCTTTCCACATATGTATCCACGTAAGGGATGTCCCACTGAAAATAATCCACCGCGACTAAGATGAAGTAGGAAAATCCTACTGTCATGGTCGCCGACATGAGTTGAAAACGACCCGTCAACGCAAACAGGATCGACACGGCTCCGATGACGATGAGACCGGCGAAAGGAATGACCACTCCCGCTCCGACTGTCACAATAGAAAACAGCAGTCCTAGGACGATTCCGTATGAAAATAACACTCGCATATCATGGTATCCGTCCAGCAATCTCGTATTGAAATCTCTCCGTTCCCTCTTCACACGATAATAGCCCGCCATGATTGCGAAAAACACGGACAGATATAGTACAGGATGCAGAAATAGTTTCCCGAATCCCTTTAAAATCTCCAGTAACCAAAGCTCAATCAATATCCGTCACCACCTTTTGCAAGAAAATTTGCATTATCTACTATTTTATCAAAAGAAGCTGTTAAAACCTATTGCAATTTTATTCAATCGTTTTACGATTCGATTTCATTTCCGACAGCATTCTTCATATTTTCCCGGGAAATGATGTCGATTGGATGGGAATGATATCTCCATTTGAAGAAAAAGAGACGGTTGAGATTCACCCCAGCCGCCCCTATTCCTTATTGAAAATAAGATTTGATACACTCTTTAAAAACGAAAAAGGCAAAACCCATATAATCAAAAGGGGTGTCGATTTCCCACTCCAGCATCATGTTTCCCCTCCTTTTATTGTGAGTATTGATTCAGCCACTCTTTCAATTCGTTTGATATCCCGTATTTAATCAGACTTGCGTGGCCTCCCTTTACCTCTGCTGCTACCTTATTCGTGCTAGACACCAGGTCCAAGAGAGGCGTGCTGATTGAGGGAGGAACCAGGTGATCGTATTGGGAAGATATCAGATAAAGATTCGAATCGATTTTTTTTAAATCCACTTCTACGCCGGCGAGTTCAAATTCCCCTGCCATTAGCACATTCTCTTTTACAAAATAAGTGATAATGTCTCGACCCATGGCTCCGGTCAGGGAAATATGATCATTTGTCCATTGATTGAACCGGAGCCAATAATAGGCATAGTCGGGATCGTAAGCTTTATTTAACAGCGACAAATAGGGAGAAAAGTAAATGGGGGAAGTTAAAGCCCTCATCCCATAACGGATCATGGGGGCCGGTATGAGATCGATTCTTCCCATGATACCCGGGAGATCGATTTCGTCTTTCTTCAAAGCCTGCACCCAATTGTGATAAGCGGGGACCTGACCAAAGTCAATCGGCGTGACAAAAAGAAGCAGATTTCTGATCAGGCAGGGGTTTAAAGCGGCATAAATGACAGCCAGCGTCCCACCTAGGCAAAATCCGGAAAGGGACAGCTCGTCTTTCCCACTATGTTGAAGGGCCTTCTTTATGCACGGGTCCACATAGTGAGCCAGATATTCCGCCACTCCTGTACCCTTCTCTTCCACTACAGGTTCACCAAATTCCAGAAGATAAACATCGTATCCTTCTTGAAGAAATGTCCCTATCAGACTATGTTCCTTCGTCAAATCAAGGATGGATGACTTGTTAATATGTGAATATAGTAAAAATACAGGAATATGCCCATTTTTACTCTCAGGGGCATAGTGCCACAATCTACTAGTATGGTTCGTCCAAATCTCTTTCCTTGGAAAATTCGGCTGCCACTCACTTTCATCTTGCAACGTTTCAACGAAACCCTTCCAACGGGCACATTCTTTTTGTTCAATCTCTTTTTTCATGTATTCACTTCCATTCTTTATTCATTCAGCGCTTGTAAGAGTGATAGAAGTTGAATGAATTCCAGTACAGCTTGGACTAATTCCAGCCACCGTTTGACAGCCGCCACCACTTCCGGGTCATCCAGCACCCCTACAATCCACTGATTCAACTCATACTCCACACTCATTCCGATTTTTTTCAATTCCTCATAAAATAGATCCATGTTTCCCCTCCTTATACCTGCGCCCGGATGCCGCCATCCACGACTAAGATGTGACCGTTTATATAGTCAGAAGCAGCAGAGGAAAGGAAGATGGCGACTCCATTCAGATCCTCTCCCTGTCCAAATCGCCTTGCAGGAATATGCTGCTTGATCATATTTCCCTGACTAGTAAAAAGTTCCTTCGTGATTTTGGTTGGAAAGAAACCCGGAGCGATGGCATTCACCTGGATATTATGCGGTGCAAGTTTCACAGCAAGATCCTTCGTCAACGTCATGACCGCACCCTTGCTCGTATTATAGGGAACCGTATCCATGAGCATGGGGTTCGTCCCGCCATATCCCGTAACAGACGCGATGTTAATGATCTTCCCGGCTTTTTGCCTGACCATGATCCGGGACACTTCCTGGGAAAATAAAAAAGCCCCCTTTACATTGACATCCATCACCTTGTCCCACTTATCTTCAGGGATGTCAGCAAATGGACCGGCCCAGGACGTCCCGCTGTTATTGATCAATATATCGATTCTTCCAAACTCTTTCATCACCGTTTCCACTACATGTATAACATCCGCTTTCCGCGTCACATCGCAAGGAATGGCGAGTGACCGTACACCCCAACCAATCAACGTTTCCTTCACTTCTTCACACGCCGACTGGTTTCTCGAGCACACCACAACATGAGCACCAGCCCTTCCCAATGCCAGGGCCATCTCTTTCCCGAGGCCCCGTCCACCGCCTGTGACGATGGCGACTTTGTCTTTAACTGAGAACATTCTATCAATCTCCTTTCTAGTAAAATGGAAGGTCATTATTATAATAGATAGATTGAGAGAATAAGTGCGGATTCTCCGCTCCATCCAGTCGAAATTGAATCAAATGCCCTCACAAAAAAAAAGACCTCTCAAGAAGAGAGATCTCTGATTTTTACTGATCCTTATTGGCTGTACGGTTTATAAACTCCAAGGCTGCCTGCAGCTGCAAATCGTTCTTTTCATTCTGCACCGCTTCAAATATTTCTTCCTGCAGCCTTTCGCCGGTTTTCGCATCAATGACTCCCGTGACGTCGAGGCTTTCCTGGATCTGAAAATCCTTGACGGCTTTAGCCGTTTTCTTACTGAAATAACCATCGACCCGATCAAGGGTGAAACCTAATCCTTGAAGCATTTCCTGGGCGTTTTTCACCTGCTCATTGTTCGTGCCTTCTTCCATTGGTTTTTCCACTTGAAGAGGATGGGCATAGAAGTAGGATGGCTGTCTGACCGGGATATCCGGTTTGATTCCCTTCTTATGAATCCAATTTCCGTTCGGCGTCAGCCATTTGAACATGGTGAGCTTGATATTGCTCCCATCTCCCATCGGCACTGCCTGCTGAACGGTTCCTTTTCCGAAGCTCTTCGTCCCGATCAGTGGATATCCTTCCGCCTCACTAAGGGCCCCAGCAAGGATTTCAGATGCCGATGCACTGCCCTCATCGATGAGAACCACCACCGGGTACGCTTTTCTTTCCTTACTGTTAGAGAAGGATTTCAGCACCTCTCCGCTTCGTTCCTGGATTTGCACATACGGTTTTTTCTCGGTGACGAACTGTTTGAGGATGTCTTCCACACTGGAAAGGAGACCACCCGGGTTACCCCTCACGTCAAGAACCAATCCTTCTACCTTTTTCTTCTCGAGTTCTGTCAGCTGCTTTTTAAAATCGACGGCGGTATTTTCCGAGAAGGTCGTAATTTGGATATAGCCCGTCTTCTTTCCATCGATTTCCTTCACATCGGAGATCACCGTTTCAACTGGGATATCGTCCCGCTTCACGGACACTTCGATCGGATCTGAAAGACCCTCTCGCGTAATCTCCAATTTCACCTCCGTACCCTTTTTCCCTCTGATTTTCAACGTGGCTTCATAAAGATCCAGCCCGTCGATGCTGTTACCATCCACTTTAATGATGCGGTCATTCGGTTTCAGACCGGCTTTCTCAGCAGGTGAATTTTTAAAAGGAGCCACGATGACCAGTTTCCCGTCCATGATTGTGACCTCTGCCCCGATTCCTTCAAAGGAAGAATCCAACGCGTCATTGAATTGGGAAGCGGTCTCCGCATTCATGTACACCGAATATGGATCATCCAGGGTCTTCAGCATCCCCTGAATCGCCCCTTCCACGAGCTGTCCCTTATCTACATCCTGAAAGAACTTGTCACTGATCAAATCATACGCGACTTCCACCTTGTGAAGCTTATCATTCAGCTCCCCTTTGCCGTTAAACTGGGCAAGCTCGTCCCCGGACCCGGAACTGCCCGTCCACTCCAAGCCGCCATACATTCCTCCTGCACCGATCAACATGCTAATGATGATGGTGATGATGAGCTTTCTGCCCGTCCACTCCATATATTCCCCTCCAGCTTGTCGTTTGTTTATGGTATGGATGAGAGCAGCGTACGTATTCCCATCCAACGAAAAAGACACCACACAAAAACGCGCTTAGGCGGTGCGATGTCTTTGCTTATCTAACTATATGCCGGAGGGGGACGAGTTATGATTAGCAGCGGATTATTTCATACCCGTCACGATTTTCTGATCTTGATGGTTTTTCAGATGAGAAGAGATGATCCCTCCCCATTTCTCAAATTCCACAAGAAACCCGTCATGACCGAAGGCTGTCGGGATAAAGTAGTGTTCACCCTTTGATACTTGATTCGTAAAATCCCTTAAATACTGAGGGGAATAAATGAGATCACCCTCATAGCTGATCGAAACCAGCTCGCACGTATAAGAATCGGCGACCACTTCCGACCCTCCCCTGCCCCTTCCGATATCATGGGTATTCATCGCTTTCAGGAGGGTAAGATAGCTGTTAGGATCAAACCTCTTTCCGAGTTTCTTTCCTTGATAATCAAGATAGCTTTCCACATTGTATTGCTCATTCGTCCTCTCCCGCTGGAAGCGCCGGTCAAACAACTCCTGTGTACGATAGGTCACCATCCCGACCATCCTGGCAATCTCAAGCCCTTTTAATATGGACCCGTGAGGATAGTGGCCATTTTGAAAATCGGGATCCCCTTCAATTGCTGTGATCCCGATATGATTGAACGCGAGGCCGTAATCATTTAAGGCCGGTGAAACGGCGAGGGCGAATACTTTATTGATATATGTCGGATACAGGGCCCCCCACTCCAATGCCTGCATTCCACCCAGCGAGCCGCCGATCACCGCTTCGATGTAGTCGACGGAGAGCTGTTGGAGTGCTTCATATTGGGCATGGACCATGTCCCGTATGGTAATGTGCGGGAAATTCGGGCCGTAACGTCCTCCGGTTTCCGGATCCGTAGTCGTCGGCCCCGTACTTCCTTCACATCCCCCTAACACATTGAAAGCAATCACATTGTATAGATTGGTATCAATGTAGGATCCGGGACCGATCAGTCCATCCCACCAGCCCCGGTCCTCACTCGTCCCTTTTACAATATGGGTGCCGGTGAGGGCATGGCATACGAGGATGACGGGTCCTTCTTTATTCCCGGTCCGTTCATAGGCCAGATTCACATTGTGCAACGTGGTGCCTGACTCTAATGTGAGGGATGGGATGGTAATGGAGCTTACTTCGTATGAGTATGAATTCTCCATTCCTCCACCTCCTTTTTTTGATGTTGTTCGGGGCGCCGCGTCACCCCGGTGAAACCAGTTCCTTTTATACCCGGGACGTTTCCAACGCCACCTCAATCGCATGATCCAGATCCTCGATCAAATCCTTCGCAGATTCCAATCCGACGGAAAGTCTTACAAGGTCCTCGGTTACACCTGTGGCACGGATTTCCTCATCGTTTAATTGCTGATGCGTCGTGGACGCTGGATGGATGATCAGTGACTTCGCATCCCCTACATTGGCAACATGGGACCAGAGGGAAATGTTGTCGACGACTTTACGTCCTGAATCCCTGCCCCCTTTGATTCCAAAGACGACGATGGAACCTGCTCCATTTTTCAAATATTTTTGAGCAAGAGCGTAGGACGGATGCTGCGGCAGACCCGGATAAGAAACCCAGGCAACTCCACTGTGCTGATTTAAGTGTTCCGCAATCTTCAAGGCATTCTCCGTGTGACGTTCGATGCGGAGATGGAGGGTTTCCAGTCCCTGCAACAGCAGAAATGCGTTTTGTGGACTTAAACACGCCCCGAGATCCCGAAGCAGCTGCACCCTTAATTTTGTGATGAAAGCGGCCGCTCCTACATCCTGTGCGTAGCGAAGTCCATTATAGCTTCTGTCTTCTTCTGTGAATCCAGGGAATTTTTCATGATTCCAATCAAACTTCCCACCGTCGATGACCACTCCACCGATGGCCGTACCGTGGCCGCCGATCCACTTCGTTGCAGAGTGAATGACGATGTCCGCTCCCCACTCAATCGGCTTACACACATATGGTGTGGCAAATGTGTTATCGATGATGAGCGGGACATGATGGTCATGGGCCACTTTCGCCACCGACTCGATGTCCAGGACATGCAGGCTCGGATTTCCGATCGTCTCTGCGAATACCGCTTTTGTTTTCGGCGTAATCGCTTTTCGGAAGTTCTCCGGATCAGTCGGATCGACGAAATGAACCTTGATTCCGTATTTCGGAAGAGTCGTAGAGAATAAATTATACGTTCCACCATATAGATTGGTCGCTGCCACGATTTCATCCCCTGCACCGGCTATATTCAGGATGGAAAGAGAAATGGCAGCCATTCCGGATGATACACCCAGGGCTCCGATTCCCCCTTCTAAAAGGGCGAGTCGCTTCTCGAGCACGTCAACGGTCGGGTTCATGATGCGGGTGTAGATGTTTCCCGGTTCTTCAAGGGCGAATAGCTTTGCGGCGTGATTGCTGTTGTCGAACACGTAGGATGTCGTTTGATAGATGGGTACCGCTCTTGAGCCTGTAGCTGGATCCGGCTCCTGGCCGCCGTGAAGAAGCAGTGTGTCGAAATCGAATGATTTGGTCATTGGGAATTCCTCCTAGAGTTTTTTGGTTTTGGATTGGTGTGGATGGTTGGTTGGGTTCAGCTGCTGAATTGGATAGTTTTTTTAGCTGCTGAATTTTTGAAGAATTTCAGCTGCTGATTTTCGGGATGATTTCACCTGCTGATTTTCCACAGAATATTAGCAGCTGAATATACCCAAACATTCTCCTGCTGAACCCCCATGCAAAAGCCTAAGAAGCCAGAAGAGGATAAAATAAAAAACCCTCTTCCTAAGAAGAGGGTCTAATTGAATAGGGTCCTCCTCTTATCTTTCAGGCAAATCGCCTGCAGGAATTAGCACCTTTTCATGCGACGCATAGTGCGTACATGAAGGTTGCCGGGTTTCATCGGGCCTAGTCCCTCCACCTCTCTGGATAAGAGCATTTAATTGTCAATGTGAAAAATTCATGCGTTGAGATGAATTATAAAGGGTAACCAGCCTCAACGTCAAGACCATTTTCAGAATTTTTTATTTTTTAACGGAAGCTGCAATCGCCTCGTTAAATTGAGAAACGATATCTTCCCCATCCTCGATACCTAACGATATGCGCACCACATGGGTGTTGATGCCTAGTTTTTCCTGTGCTTCTTTCGGAAGGGCACGATGAGAGGTTCCAAGTGGATAGGAAACCGTTGTTTCCACTCCGGCCAGTGACGGGATGATTTTGATCCATCCAAGGGACTTGAAGAATGTGCTGATATCGCAGCTGGCATCGAGTTCAATGGTGACAATTGCGCCATTTCCTTTTTCGGATAAATCAGTTGGGTAATAGACCCTCTTCACCTGCTCATTGTTGCGCAGTTTCTCTGCAAGGATTCCTGCGTTCTGAGCCTGGGTCCCGACGCGGAGTGCCAATGTTTTCGCCCCCCGGCATGTGAGCCAGGCTTCAAATGGACTTAAGTTGGAACCGATGTTGACGACTCTTTCCCTTGCCTTTTGCACAAGCTCTTCTTTTCCGACTACGACTCCCGCTGTAATATCGCTATGCCCGCCGATATACTTCGTAGCGCTGTGAGCGACCAAATCGACCCCTTCAAGGAACGGTTGACGCAGAAATGGTGTGGCGAATGTATTGTCAATCATCGTTTTCAGGTTGTGTTTTTCGGCAAGTGCTACCATTCTTGAAATATCCTCTACTCGCATAAACGGATTGGTCACCGTCTCACTGTAGAGAAGTTTCGTATCGGGAGTGAGGGCTTCCTCGATTTCTTCCTTACTCGTAAAATCAACGAAGGAGGTGGAAATGCCAAATGATTTCAGCTCTTCTTTTAGCATGTGGAAGGTGCCTCCGTATAAATCCTCTGCTGCGATGATGTGATCCCCCGCCTGAACAACGGAAAGGATTCCGACGAGGATCGCCGACAAGCCGGAAGACGTGGCGACACCCGCAGACGCTCCTTCAAGATCTGCTACCATCTTCCCAAGCTCATCCGTGTTGGGATTACCCGTTCTTGAATAAAGATAGGGAGACTTCCCCTCATAGAAACCTTCAAGCTCCTCCAGAGACGTAAAAGAAAAAGCAGACGTCTGGTAGATCGGTGTTGTCTTACTACGGATTTCCTCTGTTCCTTTCAGCTGACTATGTACGACCTTGGTGGTGAATTTCATTTCACGTTCATCCTTCCTGAAGCTATGTATTTTTAAAAGTGTACCATATTCAGAAGATTGTGAGGAGTATGAGGTGTTGGATGCAAAAAAAAAAGAACCCGTCGCTTTTGCAACAGGTCCTCATCGTCAGATGTTTTCTAAACACCCCATCAGGCGATTTTCAATATCCAACGCCAATCGCTTCAATTCATCGTTATCTACCATTTCAATCAGCTTGCTTGGCTTTGCCATCCCGATCTTCGTCGTTCCCTTTTCGGTATATACCGTCACTTTACAAGGCAGGAAATAGCTGACGAGCATGCTTTCTTCCAGCACCTTTTTCGCTTCGTGGGGATTACATACTTCCAGGACAATGACTTCTTCGTTAAAATCCAGCCCTTTATCCTGAAGCTTGGCGGCCAGGTCAAGATTCCACAGAACCCCGAAGCTTTCTTCTTTCAAGGCTGCCTCTACTGCTGATACGGCATCCTTCACATTCATTGAAACTTCTTTTGTATAGTGGAACATATTGATCCTCCTTTTTGAGTCATGGTTACTTATACCTCATAGCGTATAAAACGAAACGTCTTCTTAGAGGTCCGTCCCTCCCATTATTCCATGCCTTCGACCATTTTACCCATCATTTCTTCGTTCATGGGGCCGACGATTTTGTGCTGGATGAGGCCGTTTGTGTCGATCATGTAAGTGGTCGGGATCGTGAATGCCCGGTACTCGTCTCCGATATCCCCTTTCTCATCCATGAGAATGGGGAAAGTGAGTTCGTAACCGTCGACAAATTGCTGGACTGCCTTCTCCCCCTCATCCTGTGAGGTCAAGTTGACGGCAAGGATTTCGACACTTTCTTTTTTCGCGTTTTTTTCGTAATACTGTTCCATATGGGGCATTTCCGCTTTACATGGCGGGCACCAGGTGGCCCAGAAATTCAGGATCACTTTCTTTCCCTGATAGTCGGAAAGCTGGACTTCTTCACCATCTAAAGTGGTCAAGGTAAAGTCTGGTGCACGATCCCCTTTCGTGAGCCCCTGCTTGGCATCAGTCAGATCCATGGACTCTTTGGCCAACTGGTCAGCCTCTTCTTTTGCCTTTTTTTCCTGTTGATCCTGGAACAAATTCACAAGGAAGATTCCGATCAGCAGGGCAACGATCGCCAGAGCAAAATTTCGTTTATTCAATGTTCGTTTTCCACCTTCCGTTGAAAAAGATAAGATAAACCATCACGATGAGATACGTCCAGGTGACAGTGGTAAACATAAAGCCTCCATTAATGGATTGGAATAGCAATTGAAGAAGGGTGAAGACTATCACCAATTGGATGGCCCAAGTATCGCTGTCATTTTCTTTTTTCAGTAAAAATAAGATCAGTGCACCGTTGATGATAAATTGGAATACCCCTGCAAGAATATCAAATTGGAGCAAGTGAACGACTAGTTCAAAGAAAACGACCGTGCCCATCCAGGCAATGACCAGGTGAGACGTCCTATCCGCCCTTTTAACGAATATATATGAAAGCACTGTCAACAAGCCTATCCAATACCCCAACTTGCCACCATGGAAATAAAGGATCGTAATGGGATGTTCGATGACATTTTGAAAGTCAACGACAATGACACTCAGCTTCCAGATGACCAAAAAGTAAAAAACACCATTTGAATACCAGTCGCTAGCCTTTCGATTCCAGAAGTAGAGGAATAGAAATGTCAAAATGAACGAGGCAATGATCGCTCCCCATGTTGATGGGAAAGTAAGAGAGCCTATGGTGTACCATCTTTCATCCAATTGTTTCTACACCTTTCATAGCGGTTTCTTCCGACTGAATCATTCCGATTCCTCCGTCCGAACATACCCTGTTATGTATTAAGTATCTTTAAATTCTACTCATTAATCAAGTCATTTACTCATAGTGTATTCCCTTACTGTCATGATTACAGACAGTGAGAGCGCTCTTTTCCCGGCAAAAAAGGATCCCTCACTGAAGGATCCTTTCGTATACGACGTGAAAATAAGTGCCCCTGTGAAGGAGAATTTAGAACTTAAGCTGCTCTCAACCCTTCCAGGATGAGCATGAAGTATTTGACGGTATCTCCACCGCGTTGATTGATAATGTCAATGTCATGTAGAATCTTTTGGATCTCTTCGATTCCGACACATTCAATAAACATCTCACACACTTCTTCCGCAGAATACTCACCAATATGAGTGTACTTCAGTGCTGTGCGATTTCTTCTGCAGAAACTTCTTAATTGTCTTTTTATATCTGCTAACTCCAACATCATCATCCTTCATACAGATTCAAATCCAACCAATACAAACATTTCCAGAGAAAAAGCCCACCAAAAAGGCAGGCTGAATGATACTAGAAAAAGATTCGAATTAGTATTCATTGCTTCCATTGTTTTCGGTAACCCGGCGATCATTATTTAAATAAAATGGCAGACCCGTGGTTTTGCGTCCTAATTTTTCAATTAGTTTGCCTTTTGCGAAAAATCACTTGAATATTGCCATTATACTAGAAGAATAAGGATATGAAAACAGTATTTAGTGAACAAGTTGTTGATATTCTTAGTATGTATTAGATTGGGTAGCTGGAAGAAAGGGCACTTTGCCTTCACTCAAAAAAATCCCCCTTCTAAAGAGAAGTGGGGATTTTCAACTTAAAAGTTAATATATTGACGTGGGTTTACAGCATTAGAGTGGGAAGCACTCCATGAACCTCTGTAAAGTTCAAAATGTAAATGCTGTCCGAAAGAGAATCCTGTGTTACCCATGTAACCGATTTGGTCACCTTTATTTACTGCTTGTCCAGTGCTCACTAGTGAAGAAGACATGTGAGCATACACAGTTGTATACATTTGACCGTTGATAGAGTGCGTGATGTACACTACGTTTCCATAGCTTGAGCTGTAATGGCTCTTAATGACATAACCATCTGCTGCTGCAGAGATTGGAACACTTCCACGTGCCGCAATGTCTGTACCATAGTGGAAACGTCGCTCGCCATTTAAGACATCCCAACCAAAATTGGTTGTGATTGTTCCACGTGCTGGTGCTGTCCATGCCCCTGCACTTACAGGTGCACTTGGAGCTGCTGCTGAAGAAGAACCGCCGCTGCTGCTTGCTGTCGCCTGTTGTTGTGCTGCTGCACGTTTCGCCGCTTCCGCTTCTGCCTGTCGCTTACGTTCGATTTCACGTTGACGGGCTAACTCTGCCAGACGTGCTTGTTCAGCCTGGATCTCACCTTCAAGCTGGTGTTCCATTTTCGAAAGTTCATCCGACTCTTTCTCAAGATCGGCTTTTTCTACTTTTAATGTTGCCTGTTGAGCTTCAAGCTGTTTGAATAGTTCAGCTTTTTTAGCCTTTTGACTATCAAGATCTTTTTTCAACGATTCCAAGTTTGCTTTAGACGATTCTAGATCAGCAAGCTCCTTTTCCACTTCCGCTTGCTTCTTCTCTAATTCCTCTTGATCACGTTTCTGTTCGTCCATGATCTTTTTGTCTGCACTTACAATGGTATTCACTGCTGTGACACGGTTGATGAAGTCTCCGAAGCTTTCCGCTCCTAGTAGTACGTCTAGGTAATTGGCAGAGCCGCCTTTTTCTTGAATGGCACGAGCACGTTCCTTCAGAAGTTCATTACGCTCTTCAATCTTCTTCTTTAACTCTTCAATATCCGCTTTAAGTTTATTGATCTTTGCTGTTGTTTCATCAATTTCTTTTGTTTTTTCGGCAATCTTCGTTTCTGTATCTTTTAATTTCGTACTGATTTCGGCAATCTGTGATTCAAGGTCTTTTTGTTTATTGATCGTTTGGTCGATTTGAGAATTTTTTTCACTAATCTTGCCATTGATCTCTTCTTTTTTAGATGAAACGTCGTCCTGCTGTTTCTTCAAGTCCTCCACGGAGGAGTTAGCGCTAGCAGTGGTTGCTAACGTTGGTAGACTTCCGATTGTTAATGCTGCTGCAATAGATAATGATATGAAATACTTCTTGTTCAAGCGGCATGCTCCTTTCAGCTTCTATCAACCTATCAAATTTTACACTTTTAAGAATTTACGCACAGACATAAAGCTTCCCCAAGCCCCGATCAGGCAACCCATTAATAGAATTAATCCGTTTACTTGATAGATAAAGGGGGTAAAATCTAATATCTGAATAAAATTGTTTTGTAGTTTTGGTTTAATAAATCCATAGGCATAGTAGTAACCTGTTGAGACAAGAGCGATCGGGATAATAGAACCTAAAATTCCAAGCCATAAACCTTCTAATATGAATGGCCAGCGTACAAACCAGTTGGTTGCACCCACGAGTTTCATTATCTCGATTTCCCTTCTTCGGGCGACAATGGTAATTTTGATTGTATTTGAAATGAGGAACATTGCCGTGAACAACAGACCGATGATCAATACAAGTCCAACATTCCGACTCATTTCCAGTACATTGAATAGCTTTTCAATCTTCGCTTCCCCGTAAAGGGCTTCATTGACACCATCAAATTTGCTGATTTGACCTGCGATTTTCCCGGTGTCCCTTGGATTGTCTGCTTTTACGATGAACACATCATATAATGGGTTATCTTGTTCAAATAATCTGAAATCGTCTCCAAGATCCTTGACCAGGTTCTGAAGTTCTTCTTCTTTGGAAGAATACTCAACTGATTCCACACCACTTATATTTTGTATCTTCTTTTCTATTTGATCAATCTGGGATTTTTCAGTACCAATTTCGAGTAAGACCCGTACTTCAACGTCTTTCTCAATATCGGTTGCTACCTTGTTCATGTTTAGCATTAAGACGATGAATACACCAACAAGTAGTAATGTTACAGTAACAGCACTCACTGATGCGAATGTCATCCAGCCGTTACGTCCGATGCTTTTGAAACTTTCTCTAAGATGACGGCCATACGTTCTAGCTTTCATAACCGTAATCACCTCGCTGTTCGTCCCGGACAATGCGGCCATTTTCAATGGCGATTACCCGATGCTTGATTGTATTTACGATTTCCCGGTTATGCGTAGCCATGATCACCGTGGTTCCACGGTTGCTGATTTCTTCAAAAATGTTCATAATATCCCAAGATGTTTCTGGGTCAAGGTTCCCTGTAGGCTCATCTGCTATTACAAGTTTGGGCGTATTGACGATGGATCGTGCAATCGATACACGCTGTTGCTCTCCACCCGATAACTCATTCGGCAGCATTCTTGCTTTATGTTTTAACCCTACCAGGTCCAGTACTTCCATGACTCTTTTCTTAATTTGCTTTGGATGTTCTTCTATTACTTCAAGTGCGAAGGCAATGTTTTCATAGATTGTCAGCGGTGGTAGCAGCTTGAAATCCTGGAATACAACCCCCACGTTTCTTCTTAAGTATGGAACTCTACTATTTTTCAGTTTTGCGAGATTGATACCATTTACAATGATATCTCCTTTGGAAGGACGTTCTTCGCGGTACATCATTTTAATAAAAGTAGACTTTCCGGCGCCGCTTGGGCCCACAACATAGACAAACTCACCTTGTTTAATGTGGACGTTAAAGCCATTAGCAGCCATGACTCCGTTGCTGTACTGCTTGTAGACGTCTTTCATTTGTATCATTTTCAAATCACCTAATTTGTATTATGTAGTTACCCTCTTGGCTGTTATCGACATATGTACACGGCACGTAACTAAAGTCGTCTTTACCACCATTAGACAAAAATTGGTGAAAAACCTCGAATTACGCTTCCGAAAATTATTATAACATCTCTTTATAGTAAGTTAAGGAAAAAAATTATTACATTTTCATTTCAGGACTTGAAAAAATGTGAATTTTTTACCTGTTTTGTTGTCGATTTTACCTATAAAACAATAAAATAATAGTTATTTTTACCTATTACCTGGTACTAATACTACATTATTATGTATAAGGATTCTATCATGGCAAACGCCAAGATGATGCTAATCTGATTAAGTTACTAGGTTATAAGTGAGAACGCTTTATAGAGTTTTGATTGGTGGATTTCATGAGAAAAAGTTCTGTAACAAAGACTTAAAGAATGATTGAAAAAAGTCTGTGGATATCTTTTGATAGGAAGGTTTGTTATAAAATTATAAGCCTCTGTTGGGGAAGTTATAGCAAATCTCGGCAAAAATAAAAGAAGAACCCATTGGATTCTTCTCCCGATTTTACTTCTTATTCGATAACCATTCTGCCACCGCTTCTGCTTCATCACCTTTGATGAGTCCAGGAGGCATTTGTCCTTTACCATTCTTAATGGTTTCAAGAATTTGATCTTTGCTTAGTTCTGCCCCGATATTTTTAAGGGCCGGCCCCATTCCGCCTTCAAGGTTCCCACCATGACAGCTGGAGCACTTATTATTTACGATTTTTTCAGGATCCATTCCGCCGGAGCTTGTTTCTGTACTGTCGCCGCCGTTACCACCGCAGGCTGCAAGTACCAATGAAGCGCCAAAAAGAACACCTAGCAGCTTTTTCTTCATTTTTATCCCCCTAAGGAAAACATATTTCAGAGTCACGGATCAGTTGTCAGGTCCGTCCCTCTCTTACATAATTATACCAAGTTTAAACCCGTTTGAAACCTTCCCCCAATACTTCTGAAGCGTCCATAGTTACGACGAATGCTGAAGGGTCAATGGTTTTGACCAGTTGTTTCAGTTTTGTGAATTCTGTCTGGTCCACGACACACATGAGGATCGGGCGCTCGTCATCCGTGTAACCACCGTATGCTGATAGTTTTGTCACTCCACGGTCGATTTTATTCAGAATCCCTTCACGAACTTCTTCCTGGCGATTGGTAATGATCAGCGCCATTTTCGATCTGCTGATTCCTACCTGGACGAGATCGATGGTTTTACTTGTTACATATAAACCAATCAAAGCATATAATCCACGTTCGATATCGTAGACGATGGCTGCAGAAAGGACGATCATCCCGTCTATCAAGGCAACACAGGTTCCCAAGGACAGCCCCGTGAACTTATTGACGATCTGGGCGGCAAGGTCCGTCCCTCCCGTAGAAGCTCTTCCACGGAATACGATCCCTAACCCAAGTCCTACACCGATTCCGCCGAAAAGGGCACCAAGTAACGGATCCTCCGTCCATGGTTTCCAGTCTTCGGTCAAGAATACGACTAGTGGTAAAAACACCGTACCAATGGCTGTCTTGACTCCGAATTGAAGACCCAGGAAGATCAGTCCTGCTATGAATAATGGTATATTGAATGCCCACTGAACGTATGCGGGCTTCCAATCAAACAGTCCATTCAGAATCGTGGATATCCCGCTTACTCCTCCAGAGGCAACCTCATTCGGTAGTAAGAACACATTAAACGCTATGGCTACAATCGTTGAACCGAACACTACAAACAAATACTCTAACAACTTCTCTTTCCGTGGATTAACTACCTGCTCACGACGCCTTTCCTTCAAACCCATCCAGTACGACTCCTTTAACCTATGTATTAATAGTATGAGTACAAACGCTTTCTTTGATGCACCACTTCCTCAGGGACGGACCTCCGATAGGGCACGCCTTGTTTGTGAAGAAGTAAACATATTCATCCAAAAAAGCAGCACTTCTATTTTCATAAACCTGTGATAATGAAGATGACATAAAGGGTAATTCATCCATCAAACCCTTCTGTATCAACCTTTGAGAGTATAGCATGGGCGCATAAAGGTGTAAATAACAGTTCAATAACGTGTTAAAGCATTAATGAGGTGAGGTTTGAGGGACGGACCTTGGCTGGGGGTGAAACAGTGGCTTAATTGTGCTAATTAGAGGTCCGTCCCTCAAAAAAGCTGACCCCGCCAGTGGTTGACGAGGTCAGCTTTTTATCTAATATTACTTTATTTTGGATCGCAGGTAGGCGTTGATGAATGGATCGATGTCGCCGTCCATGACGCCTTGTACGTTTCCTGATTCTGTATTGGTTCTATGGTCTTTGACCATGGAGTATGGGTGGAAGACGTAGGAACGGATTTGGCTTCCCCATCCGATTTCCTTTTGCTCTCCACGGATTTCAGCAAGCTCCTGCTCCTGCTCTTCGATGCGCTTCTGGTAGAGCTTCGCTTTCAGCATTTTCATCGCTGACTCACGGTTCTTGATTTGAGAACGCTCAGATTGACACGTTACCACCACATTGGTCGGCAAGTGAGTGATACGGACAGCTGAGTCAGTCGTATTGATATGCTGACCGCCGGCTCCGCTTGCACGGTACGTATCGATTTTCAGATCTTCCGTACGGATGTCGATTTCGATTTCTTCATTGAATTCAGGCATGACTTCACACGAAACGAAAGAAGTGTGACGACGGCCGGACGAATCGAACGGTGAAATACGAACAAGACGGTGCACGCCTTTTTCAGCTTTCAAGTAGCCGTATGCGTTATGACCCTTTATCGCTAACGTTACACTCTTGATCCCAGCTTCATCCCCTGGAAGATAATCAAGTGTTTCCACCTTGAATCCGCGTTTCTCACCCCAACGTGTGTACATGCGGAGGAGCATGGAACCCCAATCCTGGGACTCGGTTCCGCCTGCACCGGGATGAAGTTCAAGGATGGCGTTGTTTTTATCGTGTTCTTCACTGAGAAGAAGCTGAAGCTCGTAGTCGTTTAGACGTTTGACCAGATCAGCAAGCTCTTCTTCCAGGTCTTTTTGAAGTTCTTCGTCCGGTTCTTCTTTAACCAGTTCAAGGGTCAGTTCAAGGTTCTCCTGGGATTCTAGCAAAGATTTGTATTCATTGACAAGTTCCTTCAAGCCGTTTCCTTCATTGATCAATCCCTGTGCTGTTTGCTGGTCATCCCAGAAGTCGGGTTGGACCATGATTTCGTCCAGTTCCTGGATTCGTGCCTCTTTGTTTTCTAAGTCAAAGAGACCCCCTGAAGTCCGCTAATGTCTTAGCTGATTTTTCTAACTCTGCTCTGATTTCTGATAGTTCCATGTGTGGTCACCTCTATAGTTATTTGGTTTATTGATACTTTGTAAAAGTCATTTTTGAGTTTATATTAGCCAGTGGTGTGATTTCCGCTGCAGGTGCTCGCTTTCCGCGGGGCGTGG
>NZ_BCVQ01000016.1 GCF_001591825.1 Rossellomorea vietnamensis NBRC 101237 | reverse complement strand
ATGAAGAAGGGGACCCTTCTTCATCCTTTTTATTCTTTATTTATAAGAACCCCTTCAAGACGCTATTCATACCCGCTCCCCTTAGCAGGCATTAATCATCTAATTCTTTATCGTCGTTGCAGTCACAACAGTTAGAGAATAAAACAGAAACCTTCTCATCTTCATAATGCTCAATAGTACCTAGGCATGATTGACATACAATTGTTCCCATCTTTTTTCCTCTCCTTTAAGTGGTTTTGTAAACGCTTTATCTTATCTGCTTCTATAATAATATAACACATTTAAAATATCAAGCCTAAATTGTATAACATATTTAAGTTTTTATCCTCCCAATCAATCATACTTTTAATCATAAGAGTGTATGTAAGGGCTTTCCGGAATATGTAGGATTCAATAAAAAAAGATGCATAAATGAAGTGATTCATCCATGCATCTTTTTTTATTATTCTATTGTTTTAATCCTGTGGGGATCCAGGGTTTCATATCCCTTTGCACGAAGGCCGTTCACAATGTCCTTCAACGCTTCACTCGTCCATGTACGATCATGCATGAGGAGATTTGCTCCGTCATTCAAATATGGACTGTTTATCATGATATCTGTAATGGCTGCTTTCGTTTGATATTGCTTTTCCCAGTCATATCCATAAGTCCAATTCATCAAGGACATCTTTTCTTCAGCTGCAAGCTCGCGGCTGTAGTCCGTATTCTGTCCGAAAGGAGCCCTGAAAAATTGTGGCCTCTCCCCTGTGATGGATTCCACAAGGTCACTGACAGAGACGATTTCCTCTTTTTGCTCTTCCGGAGAAAGATCTCTCAAACTACTGTGACTATATGTATGGTTCCCGATCATAAATCCAAGATCATGAATCTTTTTTAACGTTTCTTTTTCCTCAGGCGTATCAAGGAAATGACCGTTCACAAAGAAAATGGCTGGTGCTTTCAACTCTTTTAGGTCTTTAGCCATTTGAAGTGCATGTTCGTCGGGTGCATCGTCAATCGTCAGGAGGACCACTTTAGGATTGGCTTTATCGATTGGTTCGATGCTCCAATTAGCCTCATTTATCTTGTAATCCTTGGTCTGCACCACTTCTTTGGCAGGTTCTTCCTTCTCGTGTGTTTCCTTTTCCGATACTTCCGTTTCCGGTCCTTCACTTTGCGTCTGATCCGCTTCTTTCACTTCAGTCTGGTTAGATTTTTCCGCTTCATGGCTGGATCCCGTTTGTTCACTTCCACAAGCAGTCAGGAGCAGGAGGGTTAATCCGGATGCTAAAATCTTTTTCATGTCTCTCACCTTTCCGTATTCACTTTGAATATTTTAACATATTCTAAAGGGAATCTGGGAAAGAATTAAAATATTTCCAATATATTTTCAAACGCCATTTTAAAAACAAAAAAGCATGACAGACTGAATGAAGTGATGAACAGCGTAAGCCTCCTTGATTGAACGATCTTCCTTGCAGCCATAAAGGCAAGGTAAAAAAACAGGACAAACATAATCCATTTATATTCTATATGATCTTTTTCAGAAATCCATTCAGCTATTGAAAACACGCTCCATAAAATCATTTGGACCAAAAAAGCGATGTACGATTTCATGATAAAACATCCTTTAATAGATTTATTTACATTTACCCGCCCCACTATAATAAAAACTCTCGGATGGCTCTTCTATATCTATTTCAATCAAAAGCATGGTATTAACATAGTATATTCTTTTGAGATGACTTTCATTATGTATGACTTTTCAATTTTGTAACATTTTTATGACTTGGCGCTTTTTCATTTTTCCCTATGATAAAATGTGACGTAAGATACGTTAAATAGTAATTCATTTATACATTTATAACTCCACGTTCATAGCATCGTTTAAGAAAAGAGGATGATGTATGAAACATATATTAGCTTTTGCGATACTTACTTCCACTATGTTGATTTTGACTTCGTGTGATGACATCTCATCCAATAAAGTGGTTTTAGCACAAGATCAATTTATAGAAAAACAGGTGATTTTTTTTACGGATGAAAGAAATGTTTCGAGGGAAATACCATACTACGATGCCATCATTGAGCTTAAAAAACTATACCCGGATCACTTTAAGCAACTAAAGGTTGTCAGTTTAAACACGAAGACGACAAATGATATCGCTGATACTCCACCCGCTTCTCCTGCCATCGTTGTGGTAGAGGACAATCAGATCGTATGTAAAGTGGAGGGGCATAAATCTAAAGAAAACATAATCAAGCCTGTTTCCAGAGCCATTCAAACCTGGGAACAATAATGCATGAAATAATCATCGGGGGTCGAAGCCTTGTAGGCTTCGATCCTTTTCTTTTCCATAATAAAAAGGATGATCCCATCATAGGGATCATCCTTTTGTCATGCCTATTATTTGATAATGTGAATCGGGCTTCCCATTGCAACTTCTGCTGCTTCCATAGAAATTTCACCTAAAGTCGGGTGAGCATGAATCGTCATGGCAACATCTTCAGCTGTCATTCCGGATTCAATTGCAAGTCCTAATTCAGCGATCATGTCAGATGCACCAGAACCAACAATTTGAGCACCAATAATTAAACCGTCTTCTTTACGAGTGACAAGCTTCATAAAGCCATCACTTGCATTAAGAGCCAAAGCACGTCCATTTGCTGCAAATGGAAATTTGGCAGCAGTTACTTCAATGCCTTCTTCTTTCGCTTCTGCTTCTGAATAACCTACTGTTGCAAGTTCAGGATCTGTGAAGCAGACAGCAGGGATACCAAGGTAATCGATTTCTGCTGGCTCTCCTGAGATAACCTCTGCAGCGATCTTACCTTCATACGAAGCTTTGTGAGCAAGTGGTGGTCCATCAACGATATCACCGATCGCAAAGATGTTCGGGATGTTCGTACGGCATTGTTTATCGATTTTGATAACTCCGCGGTCTGTCATCTCGATTCCAACTTCTTCAAGACCAATTTCATCTGTGTTTGGACGACGGCCAACCGTTACTAGAACATAATCAGCTTCAACCGATTTCTCTTCGCCCTTCACTTCATATTTCACAACGACTCCGCTGTCACTTTCTTCAACGCCTTTAGCCATAGCTTTCGTTACAACTTCAACGCCTTTTTTCTTAAGCTCTTTTTTCACGACAGATGTCATTTGCTTTTCGAATCCGCTAAGGATATCGTCGGCACCTTCCAAGATCGTTACTTCAGATCCAAGATTGGCATAAGCAGTACCAAGCTCGGTTCCGATATACCCTCCACCGATGACAACAAGCTTGCTTGGAATTTCTTCCAATGCAAGTGCACCAGTAGAATCAAGCACGCGCTTAGAGAATTTGAAGCTTGGGATTTCAATCGGACGTGAACCAGTTGCAAGGATCAAGTTATTGAACTTGTATGTTTGAGCCGAGTTGTCGTCCATGACACGTAATGTATTGGCATCTACCAGGTAAGCTTCACCGCGAACGATTTCAGCTTTATTCCCTTTAAGAAGTCCTTCAACACCGCCTGTTAATTTCTTAACGACTCCAGCTTTCCATTCTTGAACTTTATCGAAATTCACTTTTACGTTTTCAGCGACGATCCCCATATCATCAGAGTGTTGCGCCTGATGGAAACGGTGACCTGCTGTGATAAGAGCTTTGGATGGGATACAGCCAACATTCAAGCATACTCCACCCATGTTTTCTTTTTCGATGATTGTCACTTTTTGTCCAAGTTGAGCTGCACGGATTGCAGCTACATATCCTCCGGGACCTGAACCTACTACGATTGTATCTGTTTCAATTGGGAAATCTCCTACTACCATTGTATTACGCCTCCATTAATAATAATTCTGGATCGTTCAACAAACGCTTGATGTGGTTAAGTGCATGTTGAGCAGTAGCTCCGTCAATCATGCGGTGATCGAAGCTCAATGATAATGCTAACACAGGTGCCGCTACAATTTCACCATTTTTAACCACAGGTTTTTCTGCAATGCGTCCAACACCAAGGATGGCAACCTCTGGATGGTTGATGACCGGAGTGAACCATTGTCCGCCGGCAGAACCGATATTCGTGATTGTGCAAGATGCACCTTTCATTTCATCGCCTGAAAGTTTACCATCACGTGCTTTTCCAGCCAGTTCATTGATTTCATTTGAAATGGAGAACATGGACTTACGGTCTGCATTTTTCACAACCGGTACTAATAGACCTTTATCCGTATCAGCCGCGATACCGATATTGTAATAATGTTTTTGTACGATTTCGCTTGTTGCATCATCAATCGATGTGTTCAGAGCTGGATACTCGCGTAATGCACTTGTCAATGCTTTGACGATGTAAGGTAGGAAAGTCAATTTCACACCTTTTTCAGCTGCAACTTCTTTGAACTTCTTGCGGTGGGCCCAAAGTTTCGTTACATCGATTTCGTCCATCAACGTTACGTGAGGAGCTGTATGTTTTGAGTTCACCATTGCTTTCGCAATCGCTTTACGCATTCCACTCATTTTCTCACGTGTTTCTGGGTATTCACCCTCAGGAGCTTTAGGTGCAGACGGTTTAGATTCTGATGCTGGCGCTTTTTCTTCCGTTTTCGCTTCTTCTTGGGTAGAAGCAGGCTTGGTGTCTCCACTTAGGAATGCATCGATATCTTCCTTCACGACACGTCCATTTTTACCTGAACCTGACACTTGACGGATTTCAACACCGTTTTCCCTTGCGTACTTACGTACTGAAGGCATAGCGATCACTCGCTTATTAGGGTCAACTTCCGCATCGGATTTCTCTTCGGCAGCTTCTGGAGAAGCTTCTTTCTTTACGTCCTGGCCTTGTTCTGCAGTTGCTTGAACTTGACCTTCCGTCTTCTCTTCAGCTTTTTCTTCTTTCTTATCTTCTTCTCCACCTTTGAATTGCAGATCCTCATAACCAGGTGCATCGAACTTGATAAGAGTATCTCCTACAACGGCTACTGTACCTTCGTCAACAAGAAGTTCTTCAACCGTTCCTGCTACCGGAGAAGGAATCTCAACAACAGCTTTATCGTTTTGCACTTCACATAGTACATCGTCTTCTTCCACTTTATCGCCTGGCTTTACAAACCACTTGACGATTTCACCTTCATGAATACCTTCACCAATGTCTGGTAATTTGAATTCGAATGACATGGACTCGACCTCCTGTATTGAATAATGAATATATAGATGAATGTTTGGTTATATCTGTCTCTATTTCTTATATCTATAATTGGAAAAGAGAAGGGTGGCATGCCCTTCTGTTTTCACTTATCTATCAATGGAGGAGCTTCTCAGCTCCTTCCAATTAGAAATTAAGTACTTTTTTCGCCGTTTCGATGACGTCTTTGTGGTTTGGTAACCAGATAGGCTCTGCTTGAGAGAAAGAGAATACTGTATCCGGCGCCGCTACACGAAGAACCGGAGCTTCTAGGCTAAGGATCGCACGGTCATTGATTTCAGCCACTACATTCGCTGCGATTCCCGCTTGCTTTTGAGCTTCTTGAACCACGATGGCACGGTTTGTTTTCTCAACAGATGCCATGATCGTGTCAATGTCCAGTGGACTTACAGTACGAAGATCGATTACTTCAACTGAATGACCTTCTTTTTCAAGCTCATCTGCAGCTTTCAGTGATTCGTGTACCATAGCTCCGTAAGAGATGATCGTAAGGTCTGTACCTTCACGTTTAACATCTGCTTTACCAAGTTCAATTGTGTATTCCTCTTCAGGAACCTCTTGACGGAATGAACGGTATAATTTCATATGCTCTAAGAAAATGACAGGGTCATTATCACGGATGGATGAAATCAATAGTCCTTTAGCGTCGTATGGAGTTGATGGGATAACCACTTTAAGACCTGGTTGTTGAGCCATCAAACCTTCTAAGCTGTCCGCATGAAGTTCTGGAGTATGTACTCCACCACCAAATGGGGAACGGATTGTGATAGGTGATGTATACGTACCACCTGAACGGTAACGCATACGTGCCATTTGTCCGCTTACTGAATCCATTACTTCGTATACGAAACCGAAGAACTGGATTTCCGGTACTGGACGGTACCCTTCTAATGCTAAACCGATTGCTAAACCACCGATTCCTGATTCTGCTAGTGGAGTATCGAATACGCGGTCTTCACCGAATTCTTTCTGAAGCCCTTCCGTTGCACGGAATACACCACCGTTTAGACCTACGTCTTCACCAAAAACTAAAACGTCTTCGTTGTTGCGTAGTTCTGTGCGCAGTGCATCAGTGATCGCTTGAATCATTGTCATTTGCGCCATGGCTTATTTCGACTCCTTTTCTTTGTAGATTTCTAATTGTTCTTTTAGATTATAAGGAAGTTCTTCATACATGTTGTTGATGAAGTCAGTCACTTTTTGTTTAGGAGCTGAATCTGCTTCCTTGATCGCTTTTTTGATATCTTCTTTTGCTTCTTCGATCACTTCGTTTTCTTTCTCTTCACTCCATAACCCTTTACCTTCAAGGAATTTACGGAAACGTACCAATGGATCTTTCTTTTCCCAATCTGTATCCATTTCTGATGTACGGTAACGAGTTGGATCATCACCAGCCATTGTATGTGGACCATAGCGGTAGCAAAGTGTTTCGATAAGTGAAGGACCTTCCCCATTCACTGCACGGTTACGCGCTTCTAGAGTGGCAGAATAAACCGCTAAAGGATCCATACCATCGACTAAGATACCAGGGATACCTGCAGCAACCGCTTTTTGAGCAATCGTGCGTCCTGCTGTTTGCTTGTCGCGAGGAGTAGAGATTGCAAATTGGTTGTTTTGTACGACGAAGATCGCAGGAGCTGCATAAGATCCTGCAAAGTTGATTCCTTCATAGAAGTCACCTTGTGAAGATCCACCGTCTCCTGTATACGTAATGGCAACTGCTTTCTTACCACGTTTTTTAAGGCCAAGTGCCACACCGGCAGTTTGAATGTATTGAGCACCGATGATGATTTGTGGTGATAATACATTTACACCTTCTGGAGCCTGGTTACCTTGGAAATGTCCTCGTGAGAATAAGAATGCTTTCGCAAGTGGAAGACCGTGCCAGATGATTTGTGGAACATCACGGTATCCAGGAAGGATCCAGTCTTCCTTCTCAAGTGCGAAGTGAGAAGCAATCTGAGATGCCTCCTGTCCAGCTGTTGGTGCATAGAAACCTAATCGTCCCTGACGGTTCAGTGAGATTGATCTTTGATCTAGAATACGAGTGTAAACCATGCGACGCATTAACTCCTGTAGATCCTCATCAGAGATCTCCGGCATAGCATCTTCGTTCACTACTTCGCCTTCTTCGTTCAAAATTTGGAACATTTCAAACTTGTCTTCAATTTGTTCGAGCGTCTTAACTGCATCGAATTGTGCCTTCTTTGATTTAGAAGCCATCGAAGTCACCTATCCTTTCTTTATACATTTATTTTGGTTTTTTTACATACATAGTTTAGATTACCCAAATTCAGTATGACCTACCACAGTACCTGTGGAAAAACACACACTATAAGTAGTTTTCCACAAACACCAAGAAAGAAAACCCGAAATTACATTCGAGTTTATCTGTACCAGTCAAAAATTATTATCGACTAATACAATTCATGAATACCTATCCTAGTTTACAATATTAAAAATCAGTTAGTCAACGACAAAGTATTATAAATTCTTGTTTCTTTCCAATCTTTTTGTAACGATCTACCATAAATTTTCAAAACTGTATTAATACCTGGAAACACTCTGTTATATATAAACATATCCTTATAACTCATCTGTTATAGAGTAAGAAGCCATCGAACAGCTTTAAAACATAAAAAAGATGAAGGTGGGCTTTCGCCTCCCTTCATCTTATATGTACCTGTTTATTCGGACTCTTTGACATCAAGTTCTGCCTTTGAGTAAAATTCTTGTTTAAGTTTATTGAATTCCTCTGTTTTTGCATTATAGTCCCCATTGAACTTCACTATCTTATCGTATTGTTCGTTAATAGAGGAAATTTGCTTCTCAAGCTCTTCCATCGTAAGGTCTTTCTTTTTGAACATATTATATAGTTCCTTATCAAGAGAAAGGGCCTCTAAGTAAGAAGTTGTAAGCTTTTCATGCAGCTGATAACGTTCTTCCATCGTTTGTTTCAGCTTTTTCGCATCTTTTTTAAGATCATCACTTTCTAACTCATCAATGTATTCGTCTGCTTTGGCAAACTCTTTCTTTGCTGCACTCATGGACTCACGTTCTTTTTCGATATTCTCTTTTCTCTTATCGATGTTGTCCAGAGCTTCATCGGAAAGCTTTACAATCTGGTCAAACTCTTTCATTCCAAGATCCATGATTTTCGTATAGATTTCTTGTTCCTTTTCTTCCAACTCTTGAAGAGGCTTCTGAACTTTCTCATATTGACTTTCTTTGGCCACTGTTTCTTCAAGAACCTTATACACATCTTCCTCAGGTGTAGAACCACCGACACACCCCATTAATACAAAAATAGCGGCTCCTAAAATGAAAGCAAAACGAAATTTCGACACAACTAGATCCCCCTTAACTATTTACCACCTTCTACTATATCTATGTCTACATCTTTTGACAATAGGGATTTACAACTGTGGAAAAAAATGTCGATTGGACTATTCCCCCTATTAAAATCATTATGTCTATTTGCCGCCGGGTATTCCTGTTAATATCAAATCTCATTCATTAACTTTTTCAAAGGAAAATGATAAACTAGTACCATACATAATAGAGAATCTTAATACGTAAAGTAGAGAAGGGATCAATTTGGATGGCCCTGTCTTTTTTGTGTCCTGACGGGGCCAGCTGTTTCTATCTCTATGTATCCTAGGAGGAAAAACAATGATTACGATGAATGACATCATCCGTGAGGGTCACCCCACATTAACCATGGTAGCTAAGGAAGTGCCCATCCCGCCATCCGAAGAAGACCGGGAAATCCTGAGAAGCTTATTGGAATATGTAATAAACAGCCAGGATCCTGAAACGGCTGCCAAATATGGATTGAGACCCGGTATCGGCCTTGCAGCGCCCCAAATCAATGTTTCAAAACGGATGCTTGCCGTCAACGTTACAGACAATCAGGGGAAATTATACAGCTACGCATTATTCAATCCGAAAATCATCAGCCATTCCATAGAAAAAGCCTATTTAACTTCCGGGGAAGGTTGTTTATCCGTCGATCGGAACGTACCAGGCTTTGTCCCCCGATATGCCAGAGTGACTGTACGGGGCTGGGATGTGGACGGCAATGAAGTAAAACTTCGCCTCAAAGGTCTCCCGGCCATTGTGTTCCAGCATGAGATCGATCACCTGAATGGGATCATGTTCTATGACCATATCAATCCTGCCAATCCTTTTGAGCCGATCCCTGATGCCCTTGCCATTGAACGATAAACCCAAAGAAAGACTCCCACAGATATCTGTGGGAGTCTTTTTTGGCATGCCCTAGATCAATTCGAGTTCTTTCAATCCGTGGTAGATTCCATCATCATCCACGTGCTTTGTAATCAGATTTGCGTGTTTTTGGACTTCCTGCACGGCATTGCCCATTGCAACACCGGTACCGACGGATTGAATCATCTCGATATCATTCAGTCCATCCCCGAAAGCATAGACATCTTCCATGTTGAACCCAAGCTTCGCGATCATCTTTTTGATTCCCTCTGCTTTTGAACCACCTTTCGGAAGAATGTCCATGGAGAATTGGTGCCAGCGGATGAACGTGAAATCCTTATATTTCTCGCGGTAAAAATTCTCTTCTTCCTTTGTGCAGAATAGCAGGGATTGATAGATGTCCCTTCCTTTATAAAAATCCGGAGCGTATCCCGGGTGGGGAAACTTCAGGCTGTTCATACTCTTCTCGATATAGTCATGGTGCTTATGATTCGCTTTCATCGTTTCGTGATTCAAATGAACGACTGGATGTTCCTTTGTATACGTATCCTCCAATAATTCCTCCAACGTTTCAACTTGCAGAGGATTCGTGTAGATCACTTCATTTTCAAAAACCACATACTGCCCATTAAACGATACGAAGGACTCGATTCCCAATTCCTCTCTTAGACTTTCATACATAAATGGGGCCCTCCCAGTCGCAATCGCAACATACGTTCCGTTTGCCTGCAGTGTACGAATGGCTTCTTTTGTGGCCTGTGGCAGTTTTTTATCGTGATCAAGCAGCGTGCCGTCTATATCAAAGAAAACTATTTTAGACATGATCGTTCTCCTTTTCTCAATATTCAATTGCGATTCTATTTTACCCGTTGTATAAGGTAATCCTTTACACGGAAAATGTCAATGAAGACAGTCAGACAGAACCATTTACCAAACTTAACCATGTAAGAGATTCCATAAATTCCGTACAATATAAGTAACACAACAGAGACGTCCGTATTATTGTTCCTTTACTTCAAAGGTAAATCTCGGTAAACTATTAATAAGGAGTGATCCACCATGTTAAAGAAGCTCAGGAAAAAGCTTTTAAAACAGTGGAAAGAATTGCTTAGAAAAAAGACGATTGCATAATCCCTCTGTTTCTCGTGAAATGATTTTTTGGGGAAACACTATTAGAATCCATGACAATCGGATATACTGACATACAATTGCACAATGAATAAGGGACTGACGCCACTAGTGAGCTTTTCCTCCATTGGCATTGGTCCCTCTTCTATTGTCATGATTTAGTACAGGATTATTCAAAAGCTTTATTTACACGGGAGAATCCTATATAATTTAATACATACATAACTGAATGATTCGTTCCTATAGAAATGATAGGCTATTATATAAGTTAATGTTAATGTAGTTGATAACTTTTTTATCATAGATGAAAGTTAGATTTTTTGAAAACGGATAAGGAGAGAGAAAAATGATTTTTAAAGTATTTTATCAAGAAAGTAAAGCAGAAGTGCCTGTTCGCGAATGCACTCAATCTCTTTACATGGAAGCAGAATCAGAACGTGAAGTACGCCTGAATTTAAAAGACAAACCGTATAACATCGAATTCGTACAAAAGCTTGAGGGCGCTTTTTTAGAGTATGAAAAAAACCACCATTCTTTCGAGATGGAGCAATAATTAATGAAATTTGTAAAGAATGACCAAACCGCTGTATTTGCCCTTGGCGGTTTAGGTGAAATCGGTAAAAACACATACGGCGTACAATTCCAAGACGAAATTATCCTGATCGATGCAGGAATCAAATTCCCTGAGGACGAACTGCTCGGTATCGATTATGTAATCCCTGATTACACGTATCTCGTGAAGAATGCAGATAAAATCAAGGGACTCTTCGTCACTCACGGACACGAAGACCATATCGGAGGAATCCCTTATTTACTTCGAGAGTTAAACATCCCAATATACGGTGGGAAACTTGCCCTTGGTCTTATTAAGAATAAGCTGGAAGAGCACGGGTTATTACGCAATGCGAAATTAAATGTCATCCAGGAAGATGATGTTGTGAAATTCCGCAAAACATCTGTAACCTTCTTCAGAACAACACACAGTATCCCGGATTCTTACGGTATCGTTGTCAAAACACCACCTGGAAATGTTGTTCATACAGGTGACTTCAAATTCGATTTCACGCCGGTTGGTGAGCCCGCGAACTTAACCAAAATGGCTGAGATCGGAAAAGAAGGCGTTCTATGCCTACTGTCTGACAGTACAAATGCTGAAGTTCCAAACTTCACGATGTCGGAACGTAAAGTCGGGGAAAGCATCAATGATATTTTCCGTAAAGTGGACGGAAGGGTCATCTTTGCTACATTCGCTTCGAATATTCACCGTCTTCAACAAGTGGTCGAAGCAGCAGTGTTCCATAACAGAAAGGTTGCTGTTTTCGGAAGAAGTATGGAAGCAGCCATCACGATTGGACAAGAATTAGGATATATCAACGCTCCTAAGGATACATTCATTGAACATAACCAGATCAATCGCCTTCCAGCGAATGAAGTGGCTATTCTATGTACAGGTTCCCAAGGTGAGCCGATGGCTGCATTATCAAGGATTGCAAACGGTACCCACCGTCAAATCCAGATTCAGCCTGGTGACACCGTTGTCTTCTCTTCTTCACCAATTCCGGGGAACACAATCAGTGTCAACCGTACGATCAACCTTTTATATCGTGCCGGTGCAGAAGTCATTCATGGACCATTAAGTGATATTCATACATCCGGTCACGGTGGACAGCAAGAGATGAAGCTGATGCTTCGCCTGATGAATCCAACCTTCTTTATGCCGATACACGGTGAGTTCCGTATGCAGAAGATGCACGCCGAACTCGGTGTCGATTGTGGCGTCCAACCGGAAAACTGCTTCATCATGGATAACGGTGAAGTCCTTGCACTAAGCAATGACTCCGCACAGGTAGCAGGGAAGATCCCTTCTGGAAACGTCTATATCGATGGAAGCGGAATCGGTGACATCGGTAATATCGTCCTTCGTGACCGCCGCATCCTATCAGAAGAAGGTCTTGTGATCGTCGTTGTCAGCATCGACATGAAAGATTTCAAGATCGCTTCCGGCCCGGACCTGATTTCAAGAGGATTCGTCTACATGCGTGAATCAGGCGACCTTATCAATGAAGCGCAAACGCTCATTTCTAAACACTTGAACAAAGTGCTTGAAAGAAGAACATCCCAATGGTCAGAAATCAAGAATGAAATCACAGATACACTTGCTCCATTCTTATATGAAAAAACGAAACGTCGCCCGATGATCCTACCGATCATCATGGAAGTATAAAACGCAGAAGAGGCTGACCCAAATGGGTCAGCCTCTTCTGCGTTTTATAGTACCTTTTTTTCAAACCGGTTAATATCCGTATCGGCACCGATGACAATAAGGATGTCCCCAACCCGGATCTGTTCATCGGCTTGTGGGGAAACGATGATATCTTTTTCCCGCTTTATCGCCACGATGTTGATTCCGAATTGAGCACGGATATCCAAATCGATAAGGGAGTTTCCACTCAGACGTTCACTCGCTACAATCTCTACGATTGAATGTTCATCTGACAACTCCAGATAATCCAGTACATTATTTGAAATGATATTGTGAGCAATCCTTCTTCCCATATCCCTCTCCGGATGAACGACCTGGTTCGCCCCAATTTTACGAAGGACCTTTTCATGATAATCATTTTGTGCTTTCACGGTAATTTTCTTGACGCCGATTTCCTTTAACATCAATGTGGTTAGTACACTGGACTGGATATCATCTCCAATCGCAACAATGACATGATCGAAATTACGGATCCCCAGACTCTTCAATACGGATTCATCGGTTGAATCCGCAACAACCGCATGTGAAGCAATGGAAGAAAATTCATTCACCTTGTCCTCATCCTGATCGATGGCCATGACCTCCATGCCTTGATCCGTCAATGATCGTACGATACTGCCGCCAAATCGGCCCAAGCCAATAACTACAAACTCTTTTTTCACCATGTATCCCCCCGCAGTCTCTATAATCTATATTTTAGCATAAAAAAAAGGAGAAAATGACATTTCTCCCTTTCCTTTTTTGTATTTCATTCAAGTTCCAACTCGTCACTTGTTCCCCTTAACATAATCCGCATCAAATAAGAAAAGTCTCATCAAGAGATAAAGTGAGGGAATCAGCAATAACAGTCCTGCGATAAAGACTACGACCAGTGCCATCCCCATCGTTGGATTCGTGACACCCGTTTCAATCGTGATAAAAGGTTTCAAGATATATGGTAAATGTGATGCCCCATAGCCAAAGAATGCAAAGAAGAATTGCAGCATGACCAGGATGAATGCCAGGCCAAAATTCCTTCTCCTATAGATAAAAAATGAAGCACCAAGAAAGCAGATAAGGGATAATCCGAACATCCACCAGATCTCGATGGCGCTATTGAAATGCTCGGGATTGTGTTCTCTTAAAGATACGAAAACCAGTAAACTCGCTAAAATCGTCGGCGGGCTCCAGAACAATGAAAACTTTCTCAGTTCTTCTCTTGAATCCATATCCCCCGCACGATTGGCATAATAGGTCAGGAATGTAGCACTGATGAATAAGACCGATACGATGGACAGGACGACCACGCTCCATGAATAAGGACTGGTAAACAATTCACGGGCCAGGAATACGACCTTATTACCCTGCTCTTCCAAGAAGCCTCCTTCAGAAATGGTCAATGCCGTAGACAGGGAAGCCGGGATCAGTAACCCTGTTGCCCCGTATAAAAACAAGTAAACGATATTGTCTTTGGAACCATAGTTTCCGAAAGCATAAAAGCTTCCCCTGATGGCAAGCAATATAATCGCGATACTCCCCGGAAGCAATAATGCTGTCCCGTAGTAATAGGCCGCGTCAGGAAAAAAACCCACCAAACCGACAAAAAAGAAGACAAAAAAGACGTTCGTTACTTCCCATACAGGAGAAAGATATCGACTGATCAACACATTTAACGTATGCTCTTTCCCTTTCATCCTACCGTAAAAGGCGAAGAAGCCGGCTCCAAAATCAATCGAAGCCACTATCAGATAACCATATAGGAAAATCCACAGGACGGTGATCCCCACGATTTCCAAACTCATATTCATTCCTCCCCCTTAACAAAATCAATCGGCCCCTTCTTTATAAGGAGCCTCATCATGCTAACTCGCTTTTTTAGGAAAGCGTTGTTCCAACTCAGCTTCTGCCGGCTTATTTTTAAACATTTTAATCAATACAAAGACACACAGGATGCCGAGGAGTATATAGAGACCCACAAAAAGCGCGAACGTCAAGCCAACCCCGTCTGCCTTTGTTGCCGCTTCCGCCACCTTCATATAACCACGCAAAATCCACGGCTGCCGTCCGACCTCAGCGTAAATCCAGCCAAATTCGATGGCAAGCATCGCAAGCGGTCCACTCGCAACAATCCCCCATAGCAATCCTTTATTCCATTCATTCCTTTTTTTCCACTTCCAGAATACGATGAATGCCCCGGCAATGAAGATACTGTAAAACCCGATGGACACCATCAAATCAAACAGATAATGGACCCATAAAGGCGGCCGTTCGTCTTCCGGAAATTCATTCAAGCCGATGACCTCTGTATCAAACGAACTTCCCGCCAGGAAGCTCAGGAAACCTGGTAATCGTATCTCATTATGGACTTCATTGTTTTCACCAAGCGTCCCGAAAACGATTAAATCAGCATTCTCTTCCGTCTCAAAATGCCACTCTGCAGCCGCAAGTTTCTCAGGCTGATATTCAGCCAGGAACTTGGCCGACAAATCCCCTGCGAGAGCAGAGCCAAAAGCGAAAATCAACGCAGATACCATCGTTAAACGGAGGGCTTTCTTATGGTAGTCCCCTCCCTTTTTACGGAGGATCGCAAATGCTGTGATAGCTGCCAGTATGAGGGCAGATGTTAAGTATGCCGTCGTCAGCACGTGAAACACTTTGGTTGGTGTTGCGGGATTCAGCATCGCTGCAATCGGATCGATATTGATTGCTTTTCCATTTTCCAATTCAAATCCCTGTGGCGTATTCATAAACGCGTTCACCGTCGTAATGAATAGTGCTGAAGCCGAAGAACCGATCATCACCGGTATCGTCAGAAGCCAATGAATCCATTTATTATTGAATCGATCCCACGTATAAAGATAAATCCCCAAAAAGATGGCCTCAAAGAAAAACGCAAAAGTCTCCATGAATAAAGGCAGGGCAATCACCTGTCCGGCGACCTGCATAAACGATGGCCATAACAAGGACAGCTGAAGCCCTATCGCAGTCCCGGTCACCACCCCGACAGCCACCGTAATCGTAAATCCCCTTGCCCATCTTCGTGCCAGCAAAAGGTAATGAGGATCATTTCGTTTGATCCCCATGAACTCCGCTATGGATATCATAACCGGAACCCCTACCCCAATCGTTGCAAAAATAATATGGAATGCAAGGGTTGTCGACGTGAGCATCCTGCTTAAAATCACACTATCCAAAACCATTCTTTACTCCCCCTACCGAATTACTTTTTATCGTAAACAGCTCTTTCCTACTGTTTATCACTTATTGTTCATTATAAAACCTACGGGTAAGTTTGTGAAGTATTGAACAATGAATATTTTGTGACGTTTTTCACAAAGTTTTCTGCGGTTTAGTTTCTCCAACTGGGTACGAAACCGTTTCACCGCCACCACTCCACAAAAAAAACCCCACACACCAGTGCGGGGACCTTAATACTTCATATCACATCGCATCCAACATCCTGAACTGTGACTTCACCAGTTCAAAATAGTCTCCTTCCTGTTCCATCAATTCGTCGTGATTTCCAGACTCTTTGATTCTGCCATTTTCAAGGACAAAAATATTGTCGGACTCACGGATTGTGGAAAGGCGGTGGGCGATGATGATCGCTGTACGGCCGTTCAGTAATTTCTTCAATGCATGTTGGATCTTAACTTCTGTTTCTGTATCGATCGATGCTGTCGCTTCATCCAGGATGATGATGCGAGGATTTGCCAAAAGGGCACGTGCGAAGGACAATAGTTGTCTTTCACCTACAGACAACACATTTCCCCGTTCCTCGACTTCCGTTTCGTAACCGTTGGATAATTTTTCGATGAATTCGTTTGCCCCGATGGCTTCGGCTGCCTTCAGGACCTCTTCATCGGATGCACCCGGGCGTCCGAATCGGATATTATCCATGATCGTTCCAGAGAAGATGAATGTATCCTGCAGGACGATGCTGATTTGACTGCGCAAGCTGGAAACAGAGGCATCCCGTAGATCCACTCCATCAATCTTTACCACCCCATTTGTCGGGTCGTAAAATCGGCTGATGAGATTCGCGATGGTCGTCTTCCCAGAACCCGTATGTCCTACGAGTGCAACGGTTTGCCCGGCTTTCATTTCCAGATTGATGTCCCTGAGTGCTTTACGTTTGTCATCATAAGAGAATTCAACATGTTCGAATTGGATTCTTCCCTTGATATCGGTCAGATTCAAGGCATTTTCCTTTTCGTTTACAATCGGTTGTTCATCGAGGAATTCAAAGATTCGCTCGGATGAAGCCATCCCGATCAACAGCTGATTATACACCTGCCCGAGTCTTGAAATCGGCTCCCAGAACATACCGAGATAGAATGCGAATGAGACGAATTCACCAAGCTCCAGTGATCCATTTTGTATGAGATGGGCCCCAAACCAAATCAGGACGGCCGTTCCGATGGCATTCGTTAATTCCACCAGTGGACGGAACATGGCATTTTTCTTTGTGGCCGTTCTCCAGCTATCGAAGGTCTCCGTGTTGACTCCATCAAAGAAGGCCATATTTTCTTTTTCCTGGGTGAAGGATTGTGTCACCCTGATCCCCTGGATGCTTTCATTTAAATGAGAGTTAAGTTTTGATTGCTTGAGCCTTACCACCTGCCAGGACTTGCGTATTTTTTTGCGTAAGCTTGTAGAGATAAAGAACATGATAGGCAAAATGACCATGACGGCAAGTGTGAGTTCCGGACTTAACGTAAAGAGTATCACGATGATTCCGATGAGCAGAATGATATCCATCAACAGATTGATGACACCGTTCGTGAAAAGCTCCTGCAGGGAATTGATATCATTCATGATCCGGACAAGGATCGAGCCTGCCGAACGCTGATCAAAGAAACGATGGGAAAGCCACTGGACATGACTGAATAAATGTTTTCTGAGGTCATAGATGACTCCCTGCCCCAATTGATTCATCCATTTGATCCTGAGGACATTGGCTATATAGTTCAGTACGTATAGTCCCGCTATGACTCCCACAAGGGTAAAGAGTAGATTCTCATCTTTTTGCCTGATCGCTTTATCGAGTGTGTACACCCCGATCAGGATCGGAATGATCAGACGGACAGCCGTTGTGATCAGAACGGTGATGATTGACAAAGGCAACAATTTTTTAGAATATGGTTTTAAATATGTCAGTAGCCGGTAGAGCTGTTCCCAGTTGAATGGCTTATCGATCACTTGATCGGTTGAGTAATGGAACCTGCTCAGAATGGTTTTATTCACTTTCTTTTTTTCGTTCAAACCCTTTCACCTACCCTTCCTGAGTTTGTAATATTTTTTTCTGGTCTTGGTATTGAATATCATAGATTCGCTGATATGGTCCGTTATTTTTCAGTAAGAAATCGTGAACCCCTCGTTCAACCACTTTCCCGTTCTCCAGGACGATGATTTCGTCGGCATGTTTAAGCGATGAAATCCGGTGTGCGATGATGAAGGTCGTACGATCGGACATGACTTCTTTCAGCGCTTTTTGTATTCTGAATTCCGTTTCCATGTCCACGGCGCTTGTAGCATCATCGAGAATGAGGATCGACGGGTCCGTGCAGATCGCACGTGCTATGGCGATCCGTTGTTTCTGACCGCCTGAAAGACCCAATCCCCTTTCTCCCAGTCTTGTGTCATACCCATCAGGCAAATCGGAGATGAATTCATGTGCCTCGGCACGTTTTGCTGCTTCGATGATTTCTTCCATGGATGCTTCCGGTCGACCATAAGAGATATTGGCTTTGATGGTAGAGGAGAATAAGAATGACTCCTGTAGTACGAATCCGATATTTTGACGGAGTGATTTTAGCGAGTAATCTTTTACATCCCTTCCATCAATGAGGATCTCTCCATTATCCGGTTCATAGAAACGTGTGATCAGCTGGGTGATACTCGTTTTCCCTGATCCGGTCCCCCCGATCAGACCAATGACCTTGCCTGGTTCTGCCTTGAAGGAAATATCCTCCAGGGCTGCTTCGTCATGCACCGTGTAATTCAATGATACGTCCTTGAATTCCACTTCGCCTTTCAATCGATCAACATGGATGACACCACTATGATCCTTTATCTTCTCATCCACTTCCAAAATCTCCAGTAATCGCTCTCCCGACGCCTTGGATTGGGAAAAAAGGTTGATTGTGAATCCAAGGTTCATGATTGGCCAGATGATATACCAGACCAGACTGTAGAAGGCGACAAGCTCACCTGGTTGTAGATTTCCATTCATGACGAGATATCCACCGTATGCAAGGAGTGTCACGACACTCACATTCCCTAAGAATTCCATGAGCGGGAAGTATTTTGCCCAAATATCCGAGGTGAAAAGATACTTATCTTTATAATCACCATTGGACTGATTAAATTTATTGATTTGAAAACTTTCACGGGACAGTGATTTCACCGTATTGATCCCTGAGATATTTTCTTGGACATTCGTATTCAGCTTTCCGAAGGACTTTCGGATACCGCGGAATGCAGGATGGACCGCCTTATCGAATTTGTATACGGCAATGGCCAGAAAAGGCAGGGAAACCAGGGTGACAAACGTCAATGATGGTGAATAGTAGAACATCACCCCAAAACTGATCGTCACCAACAGGAAGAAGCGGAGCAATTCCGAGAAACCAAATGATAAGAAAAAGCGGAAAGCTTCTACATCCGCCGTCAAGCGTGACATCAAATCCCCTGTCTTGGCGTTATCATAATAACTGAATGGGAGGAATTGAAGTTTTTCATACAATTCGTTCCTCAGACGGTAGACCGATGTGATTCCGAATAGATCCCCGTTGTACTGTTGGATGAATGTGGCGATCCCTTTCACGACCATGATGCCGATAAATCCGAATGCAAGGTATGGAATCCACTTATATTCCCCTTGGAGGATAACATCATCAATTGTAATTTGTAAGATCATAGGATATACCACTGTGATCCCTGTAACAAAAATCAAGAAAATCATTGAAATGATAAAATGCCTTTTATAAGGCCAGTAAAAGGCTTTTAATTTTTTAAATGTATCCATATTTTCTCTCCCCTCCGTGTTCCATTAAAAAACAACGTACTACTAAATATATCGGCTTTCGAAATAATTATCTACCCTTTTTTTAGAATTTTTTCCTTTTTGTGAATTCTCCTTCAAATCTTACTATTCATCTATATTGTAAAAATGAAACCACAAAAAAAGATCGGTCTTTTGACCGATCTCTTCTCCATATTACGTTTGATCCCTACTCGCTTTTATTCATTTCATCCAGCACACGGTTCACACGCTTTTCAAGCATCTTCATGCCGCTTCCTCCTGCCTGGAAGTGACGGAGATTCCCGTCTTTATCAAATACATAATAAGCAGGGACGTATTGATTTTCAAATGCATCTGTCAATTTATGCTCACTGTCCACAAAAATCGGTTGAGTGATATCGTGCTCCGCAGCCACCTTTTTGATTTCGTCCAGATTTAAATCCTCCTCTGAACGGGGCATATGAACAGCCATTACGTTCAGTTTATCACTATATCGGTCACGGAATTCATTGACTTGGGGCATGGCTTCTTTACAGAGGTGACAAGAAATCGACCAGAAGTGGATCAGGGTCGGTTTATCTCCAATGAGATCATTCTTTGTCACTTCTCCATTCAACCATTCAGTAGCGCCGGAGAGTTCCGGCATAGGTTCACGCAGTTTCATTACGATTGCCTCCTTTAATTTCTGTTTAGATGGTCATTTATGAGTAAAAAAAAGGCCTAACAACAAACGGTTAGGCCTTTATTCATTTGACAATTATAAAGTTTTTTGACCTGGTTTCCAGTTCGCCGGGCAAAGTCCGCCGGTTTGAAGCGCTTGAAGTACACGTAATGTTTCTTCCACGTCACGGCCGATATTGTTGTGGAATACAGCCTGGTACTGAAGTTCTCCTTCAGGGTTGATGATGTAAAGGCCACGAAGAGCCACACCTTCTTCTTCAATCAGAACACCATACTCACGGGATACAAAATGGTTTGTGTCTGCCGCAAGTGGATATTTCAGTTCACCGATTCCATTTGCATTGCGATCTGTGTTGATCCATGCTAAATGTGTATGGATAGTGTCTGTAGAGACACCAATGATTTCTGCATCTAAGTCTTCAAACTCATCGTAGCGGTCTGACATTGCTGTGATTTCCGTCGGACATACAAAAGTGAAGTCCATTGGATAGAAGAACAATACTGTCCACTTATCGTTTTTCATATTTTCCTCTAAAGAAACTTTACCGAATTCTTTGTTTGGCATTACAGCGTCCATTTCGAAACGTGGAGCCTGTTTACCAACCATGCGTTCTGCCATGAATAAATCCCTCCAATGAGTGTTTGATGAAATAATGTCTGTGAAAGGATGGCTTTATAAGCCTGTCCATTTCAACTCACAAATATCATTATATAGGATTGGATTTTTTTAGTCAATTATAATTAATTCAATATTATAATAATTATAATTTGTTTCCATCATCCCTTAGTTGTTTTGCCCAAAACAGATGTCATTTAGTCTCTACTGTCTGCCAGGATTAAGTTTATTAATTATCCACCAGGGAATAAATCAGTATGCTTTTTATGGGGGATCTCCTTTGACATAACCTATGGGGTATTGTGTATACTAGTATGGTCATTATTTAATAGGAAAGGATGTTTTGGTTTGGAATACATAATTGGTTTAAACGCTTTAAGTGATCGACTATCCAATTTTAATTGGGGCGGTCTTTTAGTGTCGATTGGTATAGGGGCACTGCAAATTTTAGCGATTTGGATCGCTTTTATCATTGTAAAAGGTGCGGCGAACAAAGTGATTGAAAGGATCTTTGAAAAATATCGAAAGAGAAATGATGTATCAGTTGGTCGTGCTCAGACATTACAAAGTCTTTCAAAAAATATTGTCGGCTATATCCTGATATTCGTTTTCTTCGTAACGATCATGCAAATCTTCGGTATCCAGGTGACCGCGATCCTTGCAGGAGCCGGTATTGTGGGACTTGCCGTCGGGTTCGGGGCCCAGGGGTTGGTAAGTGACGTGGTCACCGGCTTTTTCATTCTTCTTGAGAAGCAGGTTGACGTTGGCGATTATGTGACAACGGGCAGCTTCTCAGGAATTGTGGAAGAGGTCGGTTTAAGGACGACTCATATCCGCGGCTTTGATGGGACCCTTCACTATGTGCCGAACAGGGAAATCACGAGTGTCAGCAATCATTCACGTGGAAACATGAGGGCACTTGTCGATATCGGTATTTCTTATGATGATGACATCGATAAGGCAATGGTCGTACTTCAGCAAGTATGCGATACCATTGCACAGGAAGATGATAACATTGTCGATGGCCCGAATGTGCTAGGTGTTCAGACACTGGGTGCTTCTGATGTCGTACTCAGGGTATTATGCAAAACAAAGAACATGGAGCAATGGGGCGTGGAACGAAAGCTTCGTAAAGCATTGAAGGAAGCCCTCGATCAGAATGGGATCGAAATTCCTTATCCTCACCAGGTTTATATCGAGAAAAAAGAAGATTGATGTAACGGAAAAGAGAAGGCGCTGCCTTCTCTTTCTTTATTTCTCCCTTCTCTTTTTTGCCTCAAGAAGACGTTTCAGTCGCACGTCATCACCATTCACTTCAGGTTCCGCTGTTTTCTTTTCCCGTTTCACTTTTTTGGCGGATGCCCTATCTTCTTTGGTCACTTCCAAGGTTGGCCGACGGTCAGTTCCCTTCCGCTCATCATTCCAGCGCTCCTTGTTGACTTTTCTGCCAAGCTGTTCGATGCTTGTTTCCTCTTTCATCTCTTGTGACGTCCTCCGTGGTTTAATCAGGTCAACCACCATCATAATCGGTCCAACCCCGAATCTTCTTATAAAAATCTCACAAAAGAATAAAAGGAAACCTGCCGTAATGAGAATGGTTTGAATGGACCGTTCTGTAAACGAGGGTTCATGCAGGTCCCTGAATGCCCCTTTCACGGAAGAAGCCTTTCTTCCCCCCGTCTCCTCTACGATTGTATCAAGTGACTGGTATCCTCCCTTGAAAGAGTACTCTTTCGAATAAGGGACTGAGAAACCTGTCTGAAATGTGCTTTCACCATCCTCCCCCCTTTTGGCAATATTCATATTGTACAGACCCGGTGATAAATGTTCTTCAAATATGACCTCATAATCCCCCGGTGCCTTTATCCTGGTTGTTGCGGGAATCATTTTTCCATCTTCAGACAGGACCGTCACCTCAAGTGGTGAGATGTCCCCCTCGGACGATGACAACTTTAGTCGGGTATTTTCGTTTTCTTCCTTCACATCGATAGCGAAAGGATTTGAACGAAGATCAGGAAACGAGCGTGTTACAAGCTCATTGAGAAATGCCGGCCACCCCTGCCACCGAGCAAAATCACCCGTCCATTTCCCACTCGTGTCCGACGTAAAAGCGAATGATCGACCAAGACCATATCTCCAGGTAGCCAGTACCGGATCGTTCTTTTCGCTCTCCATTTCCATGCGGGCAGTCCCTTTCAGGGAGGTCGCAATATAAGCATTCATCTGAGGAACACCGTCTTTAAATAGGGGCGACCAATCCGATGATGTAATCCTTGGATAAAATGGTTGATCTTCTATATAGGTCCTTGTCGTGATCACGGTCTCTCTTGTCAAGATGCTCGGTATCACGCTGGCATCGGTGACATCATAGAATCTTCCTTTTCCCCACTGACTCAGATCGTTCAGCAAGCCTCTGTCAGCCCCTTCTCCTATTGAAACGGTGGATAAGGTGATTTGTTTATCATGGCCGTCTTCTACAAGTGTCTGGTAACTCCCTGAGGTGGCTGATTGTCCGTCTGTCAAAAGAATAATATGCTTTCTTTTTAGTGGTAGATTCTCAAGACTCGCATAAGCCTGCTGAAGGGAGCTGTAGATTTCTGTCCCGCCACCTGGCGAAATGGAACGAATCTTTTCTTCTGCTTTTTTACGATCAGTAAGCGGCTTCGTTTTGACGATATCCCATGGCCGGTCATCGAAGGCAATGACTCCCAGCGTATCTTTATCTCTTAGGAGGGAGACGGTCCTGGCTGCTGCTTCTTTTGCAAGGGCCAGCTTTTGCCCGTCCATGCTGCCGGAGCGATCCAGAACGATCACCAGACCAAGAGAAGGTAGTTCCTTCTTCCCCTTCACATCCATATCGACGGGAAGTATTCGTTCGATCGGTGTCTTAAAGTATCCCCCAAGGGCAAAACTGTCACTACCACCGAACATAATGAATCCTCTCCCAAACTCTTTTACACTTTTTTCTATTAAAAGCATTTTTTCCTCAGGGATGCTTGTGGCAGCTACATTATCAAACAAGATGCTTTGATATTGCAGATAGGATGTCAGCTTGCCGGGCAGTTGTTCCGGTTTATATACATCGACGGTAAACCCGGCTGAGTTTAGTAACGGTGCCAATGCACTTTCCCCGCCGGCGTTTTCCACCAGCATGACTTTTGCGGCTCCTTCTGAGCGTGCCAGGTGGTAGAGTGTATTGTTTTCCGGACTCCCATCTCCCTTAGAGAACACTTCTGCCTTATACACGAGTAATCCGGATTGATCGACTACATGCTTGAACTGAAACTCGTTGTTGCCTTCTTGCACCTGAAGGTTTTCCTTAATGATCAGTTGATCATTCAAAGTAATGCGCATTTCAATCTCTTTTTTGGTCGTGCTGTATGTATTGACATTGAGAGTTGTTTCTTCTCCTTTATATTGGACAGATGGAGCAGACACATCAGTTACGGAAACATCTTCCTTCGTATCGGAGGCGATGGGCATCCAGTCAACCTCGATCTTCTTTCCTTTTAATAAAGGAATGAGATCCCCCCCTCCCCCCATCGTTTCCTTCCCGTCTGTCATGGCGATGATCCTCCCGCCACGGGGGAGGAGATTCGATGAGTATTCCAACCCTTCCTGAAGATTTGTATTTCCTTCCTTGATTTCCCCCACCAGTTCAGGATATTCCCTCTCATCTGAAACCGTCTGTTCGATTGCCGCATTTTCACCAAATGAAACAATACCGTATCGGTCCCGTTCATGTTTGGAATGGACACCCCGATTGATCAAATCAAGGATACGGTCTTCTTGCAGGGATACAGAAGCGGAGCGATCTGCCAAGAAGATGACCGGCTTTGCCTTTTCGGGTAAAACAAGGGACGGATTGGCAAGGGCAAAGATCAACAGGACCATGGCGCATCCTCTTAATGCCAGGATGAGCCTTCTTTCCTTCCGATTCATCCCCTGTTTCGCGAAGAGAAAGAGAACCAACCCAAGTGGAATCAGGAGCAATAGCCAGAGTACTTCTTCAAACTCGATTCCCACGCCTGTACACCTCCCACTCTATAAATAAGATCAGGATCGCCAACACCAGAAACCAGGAAGAAAGGTTATGGGGAATGGTTTTTCTCTCTTCTTCTCCCTTATCTTCTGTTGGTTCCAATGAAAATGCCTCGCCTCCCGGCTTCTTTTCTCTGTCGTCAAGTACGACGCTAAAATACTTCGTCACGTCTCCTTGTACTGCTTGATAAACCCCTGGGGTCAGAGGAGCTTTAAACCAGTCCCCCTGGTCCGATTTCTTAATAAATTCATCATCGCCCGAGTAGATATCCCAATCCCCTGTGGCAAGTGGAACAGTCCTTTCTTCTCCCGGCTGAAAATACCCGATGAATCCTCCATCTTCTGATAGATATTGATAGGCATTGTGAAGAAAGATCGGAAATCCCGGGTGCAGGGGAAAGTCTGTGTCAGTTAGATGAAGGTTCAGGACCACCATTTTCGCCCCGTTCATTTCACCTTTCTGAATAAGCGGTACGGAACCACTCTGAGCGGCGGTATCCAATTCTTTTAACCCGATGGAACCTGCTTTTTCAACAAATACTTTTTCAAAGTCAACATGCTTTAAAAGCGGGTCATCACCATTCACTTCCACATCAGTTGTAAGAGCAGTGGACGTGTCCGATGGTCCAGGGATGATCAGGGCGGGGTTGGCGGCCGATAGCTCTTTCCATTTCTTCTTCGTTGTCACAATGATTTCATCACCTGTTTTCATCTGGTTTTCTTCAATTGTCTTCACATTTACGCCAAGTGATTGAAAACCCTTTAGCAGGAAAGGGTTGATCTCCCCCAGCACAAGGACGGCAGGTTTTGATGTTGTCTGAACACTGGTAAGGATGTCATCTCCCCTATAATCATCCTGAAAGTCGATTTTGGCCTTTAATACCGGGCTTGAAGGTAATTCATCCAGGGGAATGACGGCTTCCTTCCCTGCACCGATCTTGAGTCGATTAGATATGACTTCTTTTTTATCATCATATATGGTGATCGTCCCTGATAGTAATTCGTCGCTTTGATTTTCAACGACGGCGACTCCCTTATAGGCCGTCCCCAATTTTTCCACTCCGAAGCTTGTAAGAGAAACATTCTTCGGGTGGGGTATGAAGTTATGAACCTTGATCGGTGTATGTATTGTTTCTTCCTTATAATCGGTTTTTAACAACGAGTCAGAATAGACATGAATGACCGATGACGAGCCTTTCCCAAGTGCCTCACCCAATCGAAGAGCTTTCTTCATATCTTCATGATCATTTGTTACCGAAATATTCTCCAATCGGTTGAATACCACTTGATCGTTTGATTCTTCTGAAACAACGGTGGAAATGGAATTCCCCACGGCCAAGATAGTGATGTCACCCTCACTTTCTTTTATCAGTGAGTGAATGTCCCTTTTAGCCAGTTCAAAGTGGGATACCCCGTCCTGTGAGGCATTCATGGTGGCAGAGGTATCCAATATAATGATGACATGATCTTTTTTCTTCAAATCCTCGGTAGTATATGGTTTGACAAGGGCGAACATCAACAAGGACAGTATGAGCACCTGCAGGAGTAAAAGGAGATTTCTCTGTAATCGATGAAACCATGGTGATGCCTGCCATTCTTTCATGACCTCCTCCCATAATAGATTGGAAGGCACAATAAGAGCCCGGTACTGCTTCCGGAAAAAGTACATTAAAATGACGGCTGCTATGAAAATTGAAAAGAAAAAAAAGACCGGATTTCCTATTCCCATACCATCACCTCAGCGAATCCATCCATTTTCTTTGAAATCCTTAAAGAATACTGTGTTCAATGGGGTCAGACAGTTTGTCCGGTTATAGCCGAATCCCCACTTCTTGCACAATGACTCAATCATTGTGTTGTGTTCCACTAAACGCTTCTGATATTGATCCACTACATTGCGGTTCAATGTTACATTCACTTCCTGATGCTTTTCACTATCAATCAATTTCACATCACCCTCATAAGATGGCGAAAGCTCGTCCTCGTGCAACAGTTGAATGAAATAGGTCATTTCCTTTTTTATAGACAGTCTTCTAAGGGCATCCTCAATCCTAGAAATAGGTTCCATACCGTCCGAGATGATAAAGGAAATCGAGCGATTGTTTCTGACGCCTTTTATCATTTCCCCATAAAACGAGGTGACTCCGGGACTTTCAGGTGAAAGCTGTCCAATATCAAAGAGAATGCTTTTTGCGTCCCGGGGCCCTTTCTTCATGAAAGTCTTTCGGGCCCCTACACAATGCAGGGTGAGTCGGTCGTCATTTGACAGGGCGAGGAAGGAAAGTGCTCCTGCCAATTCTTTTGCTCTCTTCCATTTTCTATCTTCTGATACCATGGAGTTGGTGCAATCAAGATAAATGTGAATCTTACATTCCCTCTCATCCAAATACCTCTTAATATAGACTTTTTCAGTCCTTGCATACACATTCCAATCGATTTGCCTGACATCGTCACCAAGTTTGTAGAGTTGATAATCGGAAAATTCAAGGGAACTGCCCTGGTAGGTTGCCAGGCGGGAGCCTTTATGGTGACCCATCTTCAAGCTGGCACCGTTGATCCTGTGCCTTTTGAGCTGAGCTAAAAACTGGCTGTGAAAGTTCATAGATGATCACCCTTTTGAACAAAATCAATTAATTCCCGTATAAGGTCATCGGTATGCACATTCGTGGCTTCACCTTCGAAATTGAGGATGATCCGGTGTCTCAGAACGAGAGGGGCCACCTGTTTGATGTCCCCTGTTGACACATGGTATCTGCCATGTGTCAACGCTCGGGCCTTTGCCATTAATATGACGTTCTGCAGCCCTCTGGGTCCACTCCCATACTCGACATATTGTTTGATTCCTCCGGTTGTTTTCTCGCAGGCCGGATGCGTGGCGTCAATGAGGTCGATGGCGAAATCAATCATTTCATCTGTTACGACAATTTCTTTCACAAGGGCCTGAATCGTCAGGAGCTCCCGTTGGCTTAGCTTTTTCTCAAGAAAGACTTTCTCGGTTCCCGTTGTTCTCTTGATGATTTGTTTCAATTCTTGTTTGGAAGGATAGGAAACGAGTACTTTACTCATAAAACGGTCGACCTGTGCTTCGGGTAGAGGGTACGTCCCTTCAAGGTCGATGGGATTCTGAGTTGCCAGGACAAAAAAGGGCTTCTCTAACGTCATCGTTTCCCCGACCACGGTCACCGTATGCTCGGCCATGGCCTCGAGTAAGGCACTTTGGGTTTTGGGCGTTGAACGATTAATCTCATCGGCCAATACCAGGTGATGGAACAATGGACCTTCATGAAAGGTAAAAGGATGGTCATCATCACGGGCTTGTTTCATGACCATGGTGCCTGTTATATCCGTAGGCATCAGGTCGGGGGTGAATTGTATGCGGGAGAAACTGAGATCCATCACATCGGAAAGAGACCTTACGAGCATGGTTTTCCCTACCCCCGGCAGTCCTTCAAGGAGAGTATGTCCTCCCGCCAGGATGGTCCAAAGCACCGCTTCTACAATATCCCCTTGTCCTACAATGAATCTCTGAACCTCTGCTTTTACTTCCTCTATCTTCTTTGATGCTTCCTTGAACTGTTGCTCCTTTTCTTCTATGTTCATCCTTTTCACTCTCCTGGATCAATCTCACTAAAATACGATTCGATGATATGCTCTAGATCTTTAGGGATGGTGGCTCGATCTGTTCCGCTCCGATACGAGGAATAGTACTGTTGATACACTTCTTCATATGGCCTCAGAGACCCTTTTTGAACCGGCCCATTTGCCTGGAACTGATCTCCCTTCTTCCCATCACCCAACTTTCCCGCATCAAGTTCTATACGACTTTCCCCGCCTGTTTTTTCAGGAACGGAGAGCCATTCCCTATCCCCTTGTCCAAAGCCTGCCCCGGTCCCGTTTCCTTTGCCGCTGCTGCCTTTCCCGGTGCCTGAACCCGTTCCTGCTCCTTGGCCATTTTGTCCGGAAGAGCTTGTAGCCCCGCTCCCTTTAGTAGAAGAAGCATTCTGTTTATTTGCTTCAGAACGGCTGTTGGATTGTGTGGATGAAGCCGCCTCTCCCTTCTGTTTGGAAGGCGTTTTTTGAGTTGCCTGTCCTTGATCAGTTGTCCTGCTCTTCCCGATTGCTTTACCTAAAAGGTCGGCTTCCCTCTGCATCTCTTCCTGAAGGTTGGCTATTTCATTTAGTTGGTTGGACCCCTCCGATTCCTTCAATACATTCGCCAATTCTTCTAAGGAGGCAATCCCCTGCTTTTCCATCACCTCAAGCAACTGCCTTTTCTGTTCCTCTGATAGTTGATTAACCTTTTGCTGAAGTTTATCACTGTCAGTCTCTTGTATGGCTTCTTTTATATCGGGGAAATCCAATCCATTCAACTCTTTCTTCACTTCCTGCAGTTTAGCCTTCTGTTTTTCCATCGTTTTCTTTTGAAGGGACAGTTCTTTGACTTTTTTGTTTATTTCTTCATAACGTTCTGTCGCTGCCTTCTTTTCTTTAAGCTGTTCGTTTTCTTTTAACAGCCTTTCTTTGATAGAGGCATTCTCTTTCTTATTTGCCTGTTTGGTTATTCTGCTGTTTGATTGGGCAATGATCTCCTTTTCCTTCTCTAATCGTTTCGCTTCTTGAAAAGTGGCATCCCGTTGAGTGAAAATCAGCAGGGATAAGAAAACAAGGAGGATGGTAGAAATCATCAACCTTGGCTGGATGATTCTTCTGCGGTACATGTTCATATCTGGAGGGGTTTCTCTCATTTTGACCAGTGCGTCCCGGATGATCAGCGGGGATAATACATGACCATTGCGAAGACTGCTATAAGCCGCTGTGACCCGATCATCCTCAACGAATCGATCATAAAACAGGGCACTTTCCTTCAAGGTTACCCTTCTGGGAAAAGATATCACCACTCCGGATACGACAATGAAAAGGATCCCGATCCAAAGCATTTTATCCCAATAGGGGATGATGATGACTGACGCCAAAGTGATCAAGCACAGGACAAATGCCCCTGCGAAAACAAGCAGGAGCTGGAAGACATACCAAATTTGCCTGATCAAGATCTTTTTTCTTAATTGGTTCAGTAATTTAAGAAAATTCGCGTCCATATTCTCACCCTTTATTTGTACTCTTCACCTTCATGCTCGGTCTCAGCTTCATAATACTTAATGACAGGGAAATCACGGCAAGTATTGAATAGATGATCATGAATGAGATCCAGAGCGGAAACGTGATCCCGCTGCGTGAATAAATTTCATCAATCGCCATCGGTTCAAAATGCCCCATGATGACAATGGCAGGATTGAACATGGCGATGAGATACGGAACCGGAGTGGTCTGATTCTGATAAGGACCGTTACCGATAGCCATGGAAAGCATGAAGAGAAACAACGTCCCCCCGACCAGAAATAGAACCGTCGCATAGGTCGTTACCATGGACACAATCGTTTTCCTTATGACCGTTGAATAAAACACGCCGATCGAACCAAATGTAAAGACGAGAAACAAACTGTATCCAAACACAGTGAGTAAATCGGAAGGAGATACGCCTCCGAATAAGAAAACAAAGCTGTATAAGGGCAAGCTTGATATCACAAGTAATAACAAGTAAGAAACGGATGAAACGAGCTTGCTCAGGATGATGCTCATGGAGCTTTGTTCTGTCGTCAGCAGCATGCTTAACGTCTGTTTCTCTCTTTCACCGCTGATCACGCCTCCCGTTAAACCCGGGGTGATGAATAATACGAGAGCAAGTTGCAAGAATGAGAGAATCATAAACATCACCCTGCTCTCTTCCGGGCGAAAATAGCCCGTATTGGAAAATCTGGTTTGCATATAAATGAAGCCGATCACCACGATCCCTACGGCAATCAGGTAGCATAACATTCCGATGAACGCTTTAAATGAACGGAAGCGAAGCTTGAATTCTTTATTCAACATGGGATTGATGAGTAATTGTTTCATGAAAGGGTCACTCCTTTCGTGATTTCCATAAAGACATCCTCGAGGTTCGTCTCTGTTTCTTTGAAACTCAAGATGGGAATGTCATTCAGAATGGCTTTTTTGAGTAATTCTGTTTGTCCGGTCTCATCCCCTTTATAGAGAAATTGAAGAGTTCTGTCCTCTTCATTCACTTCGATCTTCGACACAAAAGGATCATCTTCAAAAAATGCCACGGCACTTTCTACTAATCCCCTCACCTTCACCACGATCAACTTATCTGCCTGAAGTTGAAATTGGATATCCGCAACAGAACCGTGGGCCACAAGCCTTCCATTATCGATGACCCCGATTTCATCACACATTTCTGCGAGCTCAGGAAGGATATGGGACGAGATCAAGATCGTTTTACCCATTTTCTTCAATTCCTTCAATATTTCCCTCATCTCGATTCTTGCCCTCGGATCCAGTCCCGATGCCGGTTCATCGAGTATGAGAACCTCCGGATCATGAATGAGGCACCTGGCTAAACACAGACGCTGCTTCATTCCCCTTGACAGCAGGTCCACATAGGAATCTTTCTTATGGGTAAGATTCACCAATTCCAACAGCTGAGGGATGAGCTTTTTTCTCTGGTCAGCCGGGATCTTATAGCTTGCACCATAGAAATCAAGATACTCTTCCGCTTTCAATTGATCATACACACCGAAGAAGTCGGGCATATAACCAATTTGTCTCCGGACCAATTTAGGCTCTTTACTAATATTGAATCCATTCACAGTGGCCGTTCCGCTCGTAGGAGCCAAAAGGGTGGCCAGTATGGAAAATGTCGTGGACTTGCCTGCCCCGTTCTGACCGACAAACCCAAATACGGTCCCTTTATCAATGGATAGATTCAGGTCGTCCAGGGCCAGAAATGACCCATATCGTTTGGATAAGTTGTGGATTTCGATCATGGTTGTACCTCCCCTTTCAATACAATGGCAGGAAGACGAACGAAAGGATCCCCTTGAGAACGCTTTTCAAACTCAAAAACGATTTCTCCATTGCCATTCAGATAGTTGTTCACATTCTCATTCACTTCTAAAGCTCCTGCAGATGTCTCTTCAAGAGGGAACTTTTCACCGGTATAGGGCTCTACAAGTGAGAACTTTAGGACCCCTCCCGAATGAAGAGTCATATTTAAAGAATGAAGAGCGACCTTTGATAAATCGATTTGTTTAGGAAGTTGAATGGTCATTTCATACGTTCCATCTTCAAGCCCCATTTCATCTGCACCACTATGGGAATAATGCTCGATGATTTGCCCATCTACAGGTTTGACATCAGGGTCAAGCTGCTCACTCCGAAGGGTAAAGGCTCCCTTATAAGTGCCTAGAGAAGGAAAATGCTGATAAAGCAACGAGAAATTTTCCGATTTTGATACTTTATTCTTAATGCTCATATCGAAAACCTCAGCTTCCGTATATCCAAAAATGACGGGAGAATTTGTTTCATTATCGGAAGAAATCATTTGTGATGCGAAGTTTTCCAAGCGTTCCTTCTTTTGCTGCTTCATGCTTTGTTGATTCGGGAACGGTGCCGACATATTGGGATTACCAATCGGCGATGATAGATAGTCGGTGGAAAGCTTCTTATCGACACTAAGTGTTTTCCCTGCCTTCACTTCACCCACCCGGTAAATCCGGGATCCGGACCAAATATATACATCGGTGAAATCGTAAGGGAAATCATTTTGAATCGTACCCGAAATCGTCTTATCCTTCATATTTAATTCAGGGATGAATTTCCCCAGGTCCTCTTTTTCGCCGGTGCCCAAAACGGTTCTCGTCGACCAGTACTCGACATCCCTGAACGTGATCGTTCTTTGATCTTTGTTCAGTTCTTCAACGGCGAATTTATACTGATTGCCTCCACCCGGATTATTTCTCATCCTTGCCGGTGTAAGCTCCAGATGATTTCTGTCTGAAACAAAGTCATAGTCCCCCCCTGTGTTGGAAAGGGCGGTGAAGGCAGAAATCCCATGGGCACTCCTATCATCCTCCACCTTCAAGATGTTCATCTGATTCAAATGAGGCTTTGAGATTCTGTCTTTGGCTCCTGTTATAAATATTCCCGACGAGACAAGGATCGATATGGCAGGGATGATCCACCATGCCTGTTCACGTTTATCCATTTTTCTTAATAAGAAATAAAGTATCGGCACAATGATGACCAAGTATATTAACAGGATGATGACTAATGTGCTTACTTTAAAATTTGTCGAGGGGAAGAGTTCGTTACTATCTGCCACCTCATAATAAATTCTCTCAAGAAAACTTTGGTCACCATTGTTCTGGCCCAATAAGAAATAGGGTTCTGTTTTAGAAAGCATGTTTGCAAACCACTCATCATAGTCTTCCCATTCGTTCAAAGCAGGATCACCCAATGAAAAAGTCGTTTGCCACACTTCCCCAAGACCTCTTGCGCTCTTTGCAACTATTGGGATACCCCCTTGTTCGGCCACTACTTCCGCTTCTTGCTTCACTTTACCTTCAAAGACGGATAATGAGCTGAATGAAGCCTTGATGTTCTTCTTTACATTAAAGGATGACGTATCGGAAAGTGTCGCTTCTTCCTGTTGTGAAAGAGGAGCCATGTCGGCTACTGACCCAAGTGTATCTTCCAGATGAGGGGCAGCACCGATAAATAGGACCCCTCCATTTTCAACCCAGCTCTTCAGAACCCCCTGTTGTTCCTGACTGAGTCCCGTTACGTTGAATTGGTCTAAGACGATATAATCAAACATCTGAAGACCGCCCTGTTCCTCAGGAAATGTATCCTTTGATAGTGTCAACGCCTCTACCCTGTTACCTCCCATGGTCGAGCCCTTGATCCCTTTCAATCGATCAGGATTCTCACTTAATAATCCAATGGTTGTATTATTGGTATAAATGAAATTAGGTGTTAAGCGTTTATCCCCTTTGAATGTCACTTCTTTCCCATTTTCCCATGACCCCTCGAACAAATGGATGGTTTGAAGATTTGAATTATGTCTGATTTCATCATTGAAACCTGGAATGGAAAATGTGTATGTACGTTCGGAGTTGGCAGGAACATCAATGGATAATGCCCTCGCTCCCCCTGTCTGATAGGATGGCGCATAATCAAACAAAAGGTCTCCTTTAAAATCTGAACCTGTATTTTCTACGGTGACTTTAAGAGGAAATCCCCGGCCTTCCTTTACTTTTCCATCGATTCCTTCTTCCACTGAAATTTTTATTTGTCCTTTTGCCAATGTTGTGTCCTCTATGAACAGGAACATCAGTATGCCTAAACACACAACGAATAATACTTTCCCCCACCTATTCACATGCATTCCCCTTTCTCTTTCTCTTTCTCTCTAAAACATAGACGAAATGTAACAGGAAAAAGTTTCTTTTTTTATTTTTTCCTTAATTACCCACTTTCCCAAGTGTAATTTTACACTATTTTCACCTATTCGCAAGACTGTTTTTGAAATGAATGAAAAGTATTTTCGTTTGTGCCGGTCAAAAACAAAAAAATCACGGAACGTATCCTGGATACGTCCCGTGATTAAGAGAGATTATTTTAATGAACCGATATAATCCGTTAGAAGAGTGATGGCAAAGTCAATGGCATCTTCGTTCGGGTTTAATTTAGAATGATGGAGGCCGTATGGGGAGTCGACACCAAGCCAGAACATAAAGCCGGGTATTTCCTCAAGCATATAACCGAAGTCTTCCCCAGTCATCGCTTCTTTGCAGATGACAAGGTCCCGGTTGGTTTCACGCAGGAAAGACATAAAGTGATTTGTCCACTTGGGATCATTAAAGACCTGCCGGTACATGCTGCCATAACTCACTTCGATTTCACAGTCATAACTGATTCTCATTCCTTCGATCAATGCTTCCAGCCGCTCTTTTACACTATGCATCGATTGTAGTGAGAGGGTACGGATGGTCCCTTCCAATCGTGCCGTTTCTGCAATGATATTCTGGACCGTACCACTTTCCATTTTTCCGACTGTGATGACCGCACTGTCTAAAGGATCAACGTTCCTTGAGACGATTGACTGCATTTGGGTGACAAAGGAGGAAGCCGTGACAATCATATCCTTTGTATGATGGGGGTAGGCAGCATGTCCACCCTTCCCTTTAAAGTCTATGAATAGTTCAGACGTATTGGCAAACAGCAGCCCCTCTTTAACGGCAACCGTCCCCACTTCATATTCAGGGGCAATGTGCAGGGCAAATATACAATCCGGCTTCCATTCCTTCATGATTTCACTTTGGAGCATCGGCTCTGCGCCACCAGGCCCTTCCTCTGCCGGCTGGAAAATGAAGAGAAGGTCATCTTCGATTGGGTGGTGAACAAAATAGGTGAGGACCCCCAACTCGATCGTCATGTGAAAATCATGTCCACAGGCATGCATCTTCCCTTCATGTGAAGAAGGGAATTCAAGCTCCGTTTCCTCCTGGATCGGCAGTCCGTCAATATCCCCACGGTACCCGATCATCCTCGTTGGCCTTGTACCGTGAACCTTAACAAAAAGGCCCGTTTTCCAAGTCTTGATCTCTAATCGGTTTGCAGGGAGTGTGCTCATATAATTCAGTAAGTATGCTTGCGTTTTAAACTCTTGAAACCCAAGTTCAGGAATTTGATGAAGATCTCTCCTGATTGCCTTAAAGTCTACTGTCGACATGGGTATCCTCCTTTAAGGGAAAACTAAAATGATGGATTGTGAAAACTGGAATCTACAAGAAAAGAACAGACGATGGATGATCGTCCGTTCTTTCTTCTATCTTCTATGATCGAATGGATTACAGTTGACGTAATTCTTGTTTGATTTCTGTCTTTGATTTTGTTTTGTCATCGATATCTTTCAACTTCTTCGCAGGGGTCCCGGCAACAACCGTGTATGGGGCAACATCGTCCACGACAATCGCTCCGGCTGCCACAACAGCCCCTTTACCGACCGTTACACCTTCGAGGACCACGGCATTGGCACCAATGACGACATCGTCTTCAATAACCACAGGCTTAGCAGATGGCGGTTCAATGACTCCTGCAAGCACAGCACCTGCTCCGATATGACAATTCTTACCTACCGTTGCACGTCCACCGAGTACAACATTCATATCAATCATGGTTCCTGCTCCTACTACAGAACCAATATTGATCATGGCCCCCATCATGATGACAGCATTGTCACCGATTTCGACCTGGTCGCGAATAACGGCACCCGGTTCGATACGGGCTTTTACGCCTTTAAGGTCAAGAAGAGGAATCGCAGAATTTCGGCGATCATTTTCCACTACATAGTCTTCAATTTTATCTTTATTCTCTTCAAGAATAGTAGAAAGTTCACTCCACTCTCCGAAAACAACCCCTGATGTCCCTTGAAGGAACGTTTGGGCGGAACCGAAGTTGATCCCATCCAGATCACCTTTCACATAAACCTTTACTGGAGTCGATTTAGTACTACTTTGAATAAAAGAAATAATTTCGTTTGCATCCATCATGTTCATGAAAATTCCCTCCGTAATTATGTATAAATTCAGAATTCGTTTCTTGAATTACTTTATCAGATTAAAGGGTGGAAGACAACCCATATCGTTGAATCCTATGAGTTTTCATGTATGAATCCGTTTACAACTTCTAGAAATGCTTCCACCTGTCGTAATTGGAAGGCAGACTCGTAACCAAGTAACCAGGTGTCACGGTGGATGAGTGAATCGTGCTCATCAATGAGGGGTATCTTATAAATATTTTCTTCCATGCCGTCCAACGTGATGGCTGGCAGTATGGCGTAGCCGATCCCGTTTAGAGTCATCTGCTTACATGTTTCAATTTGGTCCACCACGATCGTCCGCTTCGGAGTGGTCTGGAATTGACGATGCCACCAATCTTGAATTTCCTGATAATAATTCGAATCACTTTTAAACTGGATAAATGGCCGATCCGTTTTCATGACTTCATCGATGGACTGGATCTCTCTATCGACCAAGTACAGTGTATCCTGAAATAAATGGTGTTTCGGCCCTTTCCAGTCCGGAGTGCCCCGGATGATCCCGATATGCACTTCATCTTCATAAATGGCTTTAAGAATTTCACTGCTCCATCCGGTCATCAAAGAAATCTTGGCATGTGGATAGGTCTCCACAAAACGCTTAAGAACCTTCGGAAGCCAGTTTTGACCTACAATCGAGGCACAGGCGATCTTCAACGTTCCGTGCACTTCAGACTCAAGGGCCTGAATACGTTCCCTCACACTCTCTTCCTTCTGCAGCATCTCATCTGCAAGATTCACGACAAGTTCTCCGGCTGGTGTCAGTGAAAGGCCTTTTTGGGATCGGATAAATAATTTCGTCCCCCATTCCTTCTCAATCGTCTGCAGTCTCTGGGACAATGCAGGCTGAGATACAAATAACCTTTCAGCAGCTTTCCTCATATTCATTTCCTGGGCAAGTACATGGAGCAGCTGATATTCCGAAAATGCCATTGTGTTCACCTACATAAGTTTTTCTTATATTATATCTTAACTTTTATAAAATTTCATTATTAGCTGAAGTCGAATACACTGAGAGTAGATAGAAAAGAGGTGTGGTACGAATGGAAGTGATATTGTTTTTCACTGGTTTGATTGTGGCTCTTATCGGTACGCTTGCCGGAAGCGGCGGTCTGATCGGTATGCCCGTCATGCTCCTTTTGGGGTTACCGATTCATACCGCGATTGCAACGGCTAAGTTCTCGAATATCATCAGTTCATTTTCGAGTTTCATTTACCTGGTGCGGGACCGGAAAATCACATGGAAGGAATCTTTGCCCATCCTTCCCATAGCACTCGCCGGCGGGCTGTCGGGGGCCTTTCTGTCGGATAAAATATCCCCTTCCCTCCTTGAATGGATGGCTTTCTTCTTCCTTCTCTTTGCCCTGGCATTAAGCCTGCTGAAGGGATTCCAGCCAAAGGAAAGGACAAAGAAACAGTACAGGGTCTACGGGCTTCTGTATGTTATCAGTACGTACGACGGATTGTTCGGACCAGGGCAGGCAACGATGCTTATGTTCACACATTTATTTCATGGACTGTCTTATATAAAATCAGTGGCCCTTACCCGTTTTCAAACCTTTGTCAGTTGTTTAGGGGCATTCACAGTCTATTTTCAAAATGGACACGTCGAATGGGGTGCAGCCGTTCCGTTTGCCTTTGGGGCCCTCATAGGTGCTCAGTTGGCTGTAAGACTGGCAGCAAGGCTTTCTATGAAACATCTCAAGATACTATTAAACATTTTGACATTCATTCTGATCGTGCAGCTCGGCAAGAATCTGTTCTTTTAAGAAGGTCCATGGAACGGCTAAAAAAAGTGAAGCGATCCGAAACTGTTTTATCTTACTTAATGAAAGAATAAAGAGGATGACAAGTGTGCCATCCTCTACCATTTTTCCTGTATGTAACTGCCTTAAGGGGTTTAATCCCTTTTAAACAGCTGTCGTTGAAGTTGCTTTAATACAACTCTTCTTGTCATGATTCCTTCAAAATAGCCATCGTCGGACACCACGCATAAGAATGGGTGGTCGACTAATAATTCCAAAGCCTTCTTGAAATCTGCTTGTAAAGAGATGATCGGAAAATCTGTCGTCATGACTTCCTCTACCTTTTTCTCTTCAAGTTTTTCAAACTCAAAACGTTCGAGACCTAGAATTGAATCGGTAATTAAACTGGAACTGATCAACCCCTGAAAACGGAATGTTGGATCAAGGACAGGGATGGCTGAGTAACCGCTCTTTGTGAGTAATAGTAACGCATGTTCCAGGGAATTACCCACTTGAACGTGAGCCACCTTCTCAGAAGGAATAATGAAGTCCTTAATATTCGTTTCTAATAACTCCTTGCTACTCAATGAAATCATGTATAACCCCTCATTCAATCAATAAGAATTTGCTTGACGCTTACAGACAAAAGAAACTGACACCTCCCATTTTAACATACTGGAAGAAAAATGTATGTTAAAACGATCGGTTTAAAGACTAAAAAAGATAACCGTATGGTTACCTTTTGCTTGTTTTAATCTTGTTGGGCTTCCTGTAGAAGTTCGAAAATTTCAATGGCTGTAATGTCTATGTTATCAAAAGGAAAGCTGTTTCCTTTTTCATTCATGACTTCAATTTCGAATGTATCCTGCTTGGGAAGATACTTCACCTCACAGATTTTCTTACCATTGTATTCAAAAAATCGTTGTTGAGTTTCCCCTTGTTCACCTTGTTCTTGTAATGATTTTAATCTTTGTATAATTCCAAGAAGCTGAGACATAATCACTCTCTCCTTTCCTGTTCTAATTCTTGGTCATAGCTTTTGCATTGTACCAGATTCTATCCTGTGAAATCTAATGTTTTGTCCTTTTTCTGCATAAATTCCTTTATAATGAAAGGTGACTACTATCTTCTCTCACTGAAAGGATTGATTCGATGAGTATTTACCGTATAGATTCCCGAATATCATTAGTTGACCTAATGGATTTATCCTTAAAGGAACGCACAGGCAGTTATATCATACACGAAGGGGCGCTGACCATAATCGAAACATCCGCCAGTCCTTCAATCCCTCATCTAAAAAAAGGTCTCTCTAAGTTAAACATTAATCTTGAAGATATTCAATACATAATTTTAACCCATATCCATCTTGATCATGCTGGAGGAGCAGGTCTTTTTCTAAAAGAGTGTCCAAACGCGAGGATTGTCGTCCACCCGAAAGGAAGGCGTCATCTCATTGATCCCACCCGTTTAATTTCGGGAGCAAGAGCGGTTTATGGTGAAAAATTCGATGAACTATTCGACCCGATTGCACCGATTCCCGAAGAGAGGATCCTGGTGATTGATCATGGGGAAAAGCTCCATCTCAGTGATACGTGTACACTTACGTTCTATCATACCCCGGGACATGCAGAACATCATCTCAGTATCTTTGATTCCGCTTCAAAGGGGATGTTCACCGGCGACACATGTGGAATTCAATACACCATAGGATCGAAGCGGTTTTATTTCCCTTCCACCTCTCCCAATCAATTTGATCCCGAAAAAATGAAGACCTCCATTCGCCTGTATAGAAGCCTTCATCTCGATCGGTTGTATTTTGGCCATTACGGGGTAAGCGAAGAAGTATCCTTTGCCCTTTCAGAAGTAGAAAAGTGGTTGGATCTTTTTCTAAAAAAGAGTGAGGAACAGTATTCTTCCCATGTTACAATGGAGGAGAATGTAAGAACCATCACCTCAGCACTGATTGACCTGACAGGAAGGGAATTGGTGCAAAAAGGGATCGATCCAAAGAACCCTATTTTCTCATTGTTGGAGTTGGATATGAACGTTTCTGCAATGGGAATCGTAGATTATTTCATAAAACAAAAAGGAGACCGTTCATCATGAAGGAAGTCATACTATATTCACAACCCGAATGCCCACCCTGCGAAGTGGTCAAGATGTTCTTGAAAGAACATCAGGTGAACTATAAAGAAATCAACATAAAAAATGACGAGCAAGCAAGAAACTATCTTATCAATCAATTGAAGTCTTATTCCACTCCCACCGTCACCATCGATTCGGAAGTTATTTCAGGTTTCAACCTGGAAGCCCTGTCTGCTGCCTTAAACAAATAATCCCCTCTCCTAAAAAGGTGGCCCGGAGATGCTTTCATCCTCAAAGCATCTCCGGGCCACCTTAACCTATTCGTGTGTTGGTTGAACGGATCCCGGTAATTCATACGTAATCGAGGAAACCTTCCAAGTTCCTTCTTCTTCACTCAAAACCACGGCTTCGATGCCGTTAGTACTGGATACCGGCCCCTCCTCATCTTCTGTTCTTTCTTCCCAGACATACCATTTCCCATCTATGTATTGTGCCCTTGTGCTATCATCATAATGGAAATATGGTACGTAGTGCGAGGCGAAATCAGAGCCGAATGTGATGTACCCACCGTCTACCTCATATACGTTTTCACTCATAAAACCTGCTGTAAGACTATGTGTAAGATACTGTGAGAGTTTCTCCTCGATTTGATTCTTCGATTGTGGTTTTTCACTCAAGGATACTTGAGTTTGGAAAGCTTCCTTTACAAGGGATAAGGCATTGTCCTTCGTGAACCCGGATGCCTGTATTTGCCCCGCTTGTCCACAGGCGGCTGTTACAAGAACTAAAATGAAAAATAATAGCGATAATTTTTTCTTCCCCATGTATATTCACTCCTTTTCTATAGATAAAATGATTGTAGCAATGGAAAAATGTCGATGGGATACCATTTTGTCGTTAAATCCCAACAATGACTGACATATTTTTTGGTTTGATTGTAAAATTCCCCCTGTCAGTGGCACTCAAACACGATTTTTGGTGGAACATTTAACCAAAAAAGGATGCCGCATGATGTTCATGCAGCATCCTTCAATGATTATGATAAATAACGTATCGACCAATATATGATGAATAATGTAATCAGAATGGTCCCAATCAGGATGGATAAAAACACGGGATTACGGATGAACGGGTGCTCCTTAACGACGTCGGGAATGTCCGTATCAAAATCACCCTTCAACCGCTTTTCCTGCCCCGCTAGTTTAAAGGTATACACAAGTGAATAACCAGCAAGCGCCAAAACAATCAACGCAAGCACAATCATAAATATACTCAAAATAGCCCCTCCTTACAAAATGTCCTTTAGAATAATTTGTCCCAACAAGAGGTGGCTATTCAAGAAATGCATGTTAAAAAAGCAAACCGTCTTCTTCGAATAAAAATTCATACGAGAGATCCATGAAGAGATACAGTCCATTTCCGAACGGGTAGGAATACGTACGGATGGATTCTCCAGAATCAATGTCACTGTAAATATCAGATAGCAAACCTTTTTTATCGATTCTCATCCGGATGATATTTTCCAGGAAGTACGGGCGCCAGCTCCAATTTTTCCCTTTGTACCTTGGTTCAATCGTCCAAACTTGATCGGATTTCACGACGTTACTCGTAACTTGAAACCCATTCTCATCGCAAATGTAAACCCGAAAACATTTATCCGTAAAATGCCTCGCCACTTCAAAAAGCAATTCATCAAATTCCACCGTTTGTTTCTTTAGAGTCATCAGTTTTTGACTGATCTCTTTATGAAGGACATCAGCGAATTCATAGCCTGCTTCCAGATGCTTCTTTTCATATCGGATATAGTCCTGGCATTTTTCTTTCAGCTTTTCTTTTAACAGGTCCGGTTCGAAAAAGGAGTCGGAAGGATGCTTCAGATAAAAGCCCTGGTAATACCTGCCCCCATTCAGCCAGGCAAACTGGAGCTGGTAGTTGATTTCGATATTTTCGAACAAAAGGGATGCCCCTATTTTTCTGGCAAGCATCGATAAGCTATATAAAATATCTTTATACACTTTATTCCCGGCATCATTACGAAGTTGATATAAATCCACTTTCAGTATATCCGGCGAATACTGTGATAGCCGGTCCAATTGACCACTGTTACCACCGATATTATCGATGGCAATCTTTATTCCATATGTTTTGTAATAAAGGAGAAGATGGACCAATTGATCAAAATCCCCTACAAACGTTTTTTCTGACAATTCGATTACTGTCCGGCTTAAGTCCAACCCCTTCTTTTCATATTCCAGGAGAAGCTCAAGGAAGGACTCACCATGATCCAGCATTAGTAACCTGGCATTCCGGTTCAAGAATATGTAACCCTCTTGTTTTTCTGCTAAAAATTTTTCCAGTGCAAGACGTGTGACACGTTCATCCACTTCCATTTTATATTCATCAGGTATCTCATCGTCACCGAAGAATGGGCCAAGGCTTTCGACCCCATCATTCCCCATATTCATTCTTCCAAATACCTCGTACCCGATGATCTTATGTTCATCTGCACTGAAGATCGGTTGAAAGTACGGAATCACTTTTTCTATATTGGATAGTATCTCTAATGCGTCCATTCGCACTCCCCCGCCATCGTTCATGTTTTTTTGCATAATTATAACACAACTATTCAGATGAATTAAAAAAGAAAAACCCAAAAAGCTTTCCCTTTCCAGTCACCTGAACAGGAATGGGGAAAGCTTCTTTAGGTTTAGCGCTTTTTATGAAGGGGTTAGATCAAAATGGAAATGGGTTCAGCCATTGACCACCATCCATCGTGATGCATTCTCCATTAATATAGGCAGCTTTATTTGATGCGAGGAAAAAGGCAAGTCCTGCAATTTCTTCCGGTGTACCCAAGCGTTTTAATGGTACACTGTCGATGGTCCTTTGGGCAGCTTCTTCCGAGATCCACAGCTTCTCAGCTCCTCCGGTACGTTCGATCGGTCCCGGGGCAATCGCATTCGTGCGGATACCATACTTATGACCCCACTCAACGGCCAAGGTTCTTGTCAATGATAAAACCCCGGCTTTTGCCGCTGCCGAATGAGCGACACCTGCTCCGGCATTCCAAGCATATGTTGCCACCATATTGATGATGGATCCCTTTTGATCATGTTCGATCCAATAGTTCCCGACAGCATGTGAACATAAGAATGTTCCATTCAAAACGATGTCAATAACGGACTTCCACCCATTTGGAGTGAGCTTCTCTACAGGACATATGAAGTTTCCGGCTGCATTATTGATCAGAACATCGATTTTGCCGAATTTTTCTGCCGTAAACTCAACCATGGCCTTCACATGTTCCTGCTCCCTTACGTCCATTTGGAAGACTTCGATTTTTCCCTTGAGAGAAGAGAACTCCTCCTTCACCGATTGAAGCCTTTCCTCATTTCTCCCCGTAACAACGACACTTGCCCCTGTTTCTACGAAGTGCTTTGCCATATACTTCCCCATACCATTCGAACCGCCTGTTACGATGACAACTTGTTCTTCTCCCATATGTAACTCCCCCTAGTAATGAATGAATACTCACTCATATTTTACCATACAACCATACGATACAACCATGTTTACCTCAAAAAAAGACTGATTTTTAAGAAAATAGCATTTTCTTAAAAATCAGTCTGCCGTGTTAACCATCCGGATTATTCACGATGAGCTCGTGTAACTGGGCAAGCGCCTTAATAATGGTATTATTTCGCTTATATCCTTTTGCTTCAACTGAAACATCATTATATGAAACAACTACCTGACCTAAAGATCGAGGAGATTTAAAGCCGTATACATACACTCTGATCGTTCCTCTTTCGGTAGGGAGAAAGAGGACTTCCATACGTTTTGTCTTTTTCATAATCCCTCTCCTTCATAAAGCATTAGGAACCGTGATTCATTCGGAAATGTATCCTTCCCTTGTCCTTCTATGAACCTATTACTCTCCTCACTTTAAAATAAGTCATAGGAATTACTCTGTCAAACATTTGAGGTGATCCTCTGTGTCACATGCACAACCGAACGATGTATTTACATGAGGACGAATTGCTGCTGCTCAATTTCTTTCGGCCCTATCGGTTTACTAAAAAAGTAACCTTGAGCCTTCTGACAATTTGCCTTCTTCAAAAAGTCGACTTGACCCTCGCGCTCCACTCCCTCTGCGATGACTTCCAGGCCCAGACTGTGGGCAAGATGGATGATCGTAGTCGTAATGGCTGAGTCCTTATGATTCATCCCAATCTCCTTGACAAACGATTGGTCGATCTTTAATACGTCGATGGGAAATCGTTTTAAATAATGCAGGGAAGAGTAACCCGTACCAAAGTCGTCCACAGATATAAACACTCCAAGATCTTTCAGTTTCTTCAGCACTTTCAAGGTTTGCTGAGTATCTTGCATGGCTCCCTCCGTAATTTCAATTTCTATGCAGCTAGCGGGAATCATATACGTGGATAAATAGAAATCGATGGTTTCCACCAATTGCTCTTGCAGAAATTGCTTAGGGGAAATGTTGATGGCCACCCGCACCGACCTGTACGCCTTGTCCCTCCATTTTTGCAACTGGATACAAACCTGCTCCAACACCCATTCACCGATTTGATGAATTAGTCCTGTTTCTTCTGCAAGCGGAATGAATTGGGCAGGTGACACGAAGCCAAATTTACGATTATTCCAGCGAATCAAAGCTTCGAAGCTGTCGATGGCTCCAGTCGATAAATTGACTTGTGGCTGATAATGGACATACAACTCGCCTTTTTCTATCGCTTTTCTCAAATGGGATTCCATAATGATATAGTTTGGAAAACTCGATTTCATATGTGTTTGGTAAAACCGATAATGTGCCCTTCCCTTTTCTTTCACCTCAAAGAGAGCCTGGGCGGCTTTTTGAATGAGGGAATTGGAATCATAGCCGTCTGCAGGATAACAACTGATACCAATGGAAGGCGATATATAAAATTCCTGATTATCGATTGTAAAAGGGGCGATAAATAATGTCAGGATCTCTTCTGCTTTTGTCTTTGTCACTTCAAAGCTGCTGTTTTTCAAGAGGAAGATAAATTCATCTCCACCTTGCCTGTACAGTAGGCACTCCTCATTCGTGAGAGTGATCAGGCGCTCTGTGATCCTTTTCAGGACACGGTCGCCACCCTTTAAACCCAATGTGTCATTCACAAATTTAAACCGGTCCAAATCCAGGTATAGAAGGGAAAGTTCTCCCCCCCTTTCTTCCATATTCTGAATGATCATGGGGATATGATCATCCAGGGCCTTCCTGTTCCATATTCCCGTTAGTTGGTCATGAAGGGCCATATAATGGATCATTTCACTTTGTTCATGATGCTTGGTAATATCTTTCACGATGATATAACATCCGTCACACTTTTGATCTACCAGGATGGGGACCATTTTCAATTGAGTGATTCTTTCATCGCCTTTTTCATTTACAAGAAGACAATAATCAATGGAAGACGGAACCCCCGATAACGTTTGGAAAAGAGCATCACGCAATCCCGTACGATTCTGAGCCTTCATTAATTCAAAGATATTCATGTTGATGAGAGCCTCTTTTGAATAGCCTGAAAGTAAACACCCTGCTCTATTCAAATCCTTAATGACTCCTTGTGAGTCTAAAATAAAAATCGCATCCAGATTATGTTCTATGATGGATTTGTATCGTTCCTTGGCTTTCTTCAATTTCCTCTTTTCTTCAATTGAAGATGTAATATCCCGTGTAATGGACACGACATACTCTGCTTGTCCACATTCATTCATGATTGGTGTAAGAATGGACTCATTCACTACATGATTTCCATTTATGGCTTGAAATGTGTCCTGATAGGTCATGCACTCACCCGTCTCCACTAATTCCGTATATCTCTTCTGTAAGTCGAGTGCCATATCCAAAGGCATCACATCTTCCAACAAGCGCCCCATATCCTCCTGTTGGATGGATGTATACCTTTTAGCAGACTCATTGACATAGGCGTACCTGAAAATGTTACCTTCTTCTACCTTCATAATGAAGATCATATCGTGGATATGGTCTAAAATGAATTCCTTCAAGACGGTATCGAGGTTCTTCTTATCTTGACTGATGATGGTATCGTCTGTCCATTTCATGGATTCGTCATCCTTTTATGCTGATGTTTTTATCTGTATCATATATCCTGATTCCATTTTACTAGCTCAGCCATGGTTTTCCTACATTCTTGTAGGAATATTCCTACTAGTTGAGAAACGTATATCCCCCTCTTAAGCCCATTATATCCGGGACAGGCGCGCAGGTTGATCATGAACCATAGAATAATTAGAGAGAGGAGGTTTTCTTTAATTATGTACCAATATGCATATTACCCACATCGAAGCTATCCGCCTTACAGAGGGGGCGATCAGCGTTTCTTCCCATTCTTTGGATTACCATTCTTAGCAGGAGGTTTAGCAGGATTGGCCATCAGTCCTTTGCTTTTCAACAGACCATGCTATGGTCCTGCGTGCTATCCGCCTTATCCGCCTTACGGAGGGTATCCTTATCCCGGCGGCTACCCACAACCCTATGGTGTCAACAGTTTTCAAGCTTCACCGAATAACTTTACTGAGAATATTAATATATATCCCGGACGATAATCGTAAGGCTCGCCTAACCTTCCATTGTTTAGGTAGAGCCTTTATTGTACTGCCTCACCGCATTCCCCATCGCAGCTCCTCTGACCTTTACCAATAAACTCCCCTCGGTACCCTTTCCAATCATAGGGAAAGGGGGTATAATAGAGAGGAATACACTAGAAAGGAGCCAATAACTTGAGAAACACTAGTAAATCCACCCCTTCTTCCACATCTGTCATTACCCTCTCTCAAGCTATTTTCACTGTGAATCGCCATGCGAAAACAGCAGGTAACCCAAAATACTTATACTCATTAAAAAAACGAGCGTTAATGAAAATGATCAGGGAAGGTAAGGCCAAAAAAGTGGGACTTCACTTCTCTAAAAATCCAAAGAACAGTCAGCAACAATCTGATGTCTTGATCGATTGCGGAGAATATACGTTCCATCTCCCTCCTTCCAAGGAAGATTTCAAAGAGCTTCCACATTTGGGATCACTCGATCAAAGCCTGCGTAACCCGAAATGCAAAATGGGATTACAACAGGCAAAAGGAATTCTGGAACAGTATACAGGAATGTCAGATCATACCGATCAGATACGGAAACCGGGAAAAAATCAATATCAAAAACCTGTATTCAAAAAATTGGGCGACAGCTTCTTTTAATACCCACTGATTTTAGTACAGTAACGCATGTATCCTCTAAAGGGTTTTGACACTTGTCAGAACCCTTTTTAGTTGGATTACAGAATGTACTGATCGATCTTTAAAATGAGCTCAGCGATTTCCGGTTTGCTGATCTGGTCTTCCGCCCCTACCATCTCGCCTTTATGCTTTAAATCATTTGTAATAAGAGATGAGAATATTATAACCGGGAGGGTATTGAGCTTTGGATGATTTTTGATTCTTTTTGTTAAATGATGCCCATCCATCTGTGGCATTTCAATGTCCGTCAGTACAAGATGTACGCTTTCTTTCACGTCCTGATTTCCATCCACAATGGATTCTAAGTATTGAAAGGCATCGGCTCCATTTTCAAAGAACTCTACATCCTCATACCCTGCTTCTCTCAGTGTGTCATTCAACAGCTTCCGAAGTAATGGGGAATCCTCAGCTGCCACAATTCTCTTGTTCCTTCTCTCTCTTGGACCTAATTTTTTCACTTGATCAACGCGGATTCCTGTTTCAGGATTTATCTCGAGCATGATGCTCTCAAAATCCAAAAGAAGAATCATACTTTCTTCCCGCTTGATCACCCCGATTATCCCCGAATGGACTCCAGAATACATTTCTGAAGGTTTTTCGATTTGATTCCAGGAAATGCGATGGATTTGAGTGACGTTATGGACATGAAAGATGACCTTCTGCTGATTAAATTCAGCTACAATGTATTTTGATTTCGTGGTTTCCTCTTCTTCCGCCCCAAGCACCCTCGCCATGTCTACCACCGGCAGTACTTCCCCTCTTAATTGAACAAGTCCCTTTACATGCGGGTGTGCGTGGGGAACCGGTGTCACCGCAGTCGGCTGGATGATTTCCTTCACTTTAATGACATTAATTCCAAATTTATTGTTTTGAACCTCGAATTCAACGATTTCAAGTTCATTTGTACCGCTTTCGAGAAGTATTCCGTTTGATTGATTCAATGGTTTTCGTCCTTCCATACATAATTGCCTTCCCTACTTATATCGAACAAACCAGGAACTTCTTTACATGCGAGCAGGAAAAATAACTGATTAGTAATGGATTCCTAATCCATACTAAGGAGAGGAGGTGTTGTTATGACGGATCGTGATGGCAGGGGCCTGCCTGATTTTGATGATATTACTGATCATATTCTGCCTGCACAGAATAATTTTCCTTTGATTGCTCTCGGGAAGAATGCAGATGGCAAGGATGAACCGGATGAACTTTCGTATATTGAAGGGCAAAAGCGACGGAATCAGGCAGATGAAGACCCCCGTGCTTAAGTGGATCACCCCAATAGAAAAAGCGATTGAATGGGAGTCCATCAATCGCTTTTCTTCCTACACCCCTCGCTTGTTCCCCCATACCAATGTATGGAGCTGCGGGAGCACACGAACATGATTTAAATCTTTTCTTTCACACACTTTGTCTATGAGCGTTTCATAATCCAACAGCAAATCCGACACCAGCTTGGCTGTGTCACCTTCTGCAACGGCAGGATTGCCCGTTTGGATATAAAATGGTACACCGGGATAACGGTGATGGATACGTGTGGCATATTCTAAATCCAGATCATCGAATACCACGACTTTTAAACTGAACTGTGAACGATTCTCACTTAATCGATCAACGATTTCATCAAGTCTCTCAAAGTCCGTCTCCATGCCGGAACTTGGCGGCTTCGGGGATATGGTCAAATCACTGATATCATAAAACCAATCCTGCCAACGGCTTCCCTGTGTTTCAAGGGCAGATTCAATACCATTTTCCTTTAAGATATCAATAAGTTCCTTTAAACTTGCCAACAGGGCAGGATTCCCACCTGAAATCGTTACATGGGAAAATCTATCCCCACCCGCTTCCAGCAATCGATTCCAAATATCTTCTGCCGTCATGAGCATGATATCCTCTTTGGCGGATCCGTCCCACGTAAAGGCTGAGTCACACCAGGCACAGCTGTAATCACATCCTGCCGTCCTGACGAACATCGTTTTTTGGCCGATGACCATCCCTTCCCCTTGAATGGTTGGTCCGAATACTTCCAGTACGGGAATTTTCTTCATGAGCGTTTCCTCTTTGGTCTGTATATACAGTAGCTGGTAGGGGTTTCCCTTAAGAACACTTGAAGACACTGTGGTCGGTGGGGAAGCGTGTCTAAATGATCCTGGATGATTTCCCACATGACTTTCGCCACTACTTCCGTCGTTGGGAATTCCGTCCCTCTTTCTGGAGAAAACCGTTCATCCTCATTGATCAACGTATGATCAAATCGTTTATGAATGAGTTTTTTTATATGTTGGAAGTTAATGAGGAATCCTGAATCATCTAGTTGATCTCCACCAATCGTAATGTTGGCAAAGTACGTATGACCATGAACCTCCTGGCAGCTTCCTGCCTCCACATGGGGAATATAATGTGCAGCAGCAAAATGCATATCTTTATTTAATTCATATTCATAGGGGTGATCGGGAACAGGGTATATCTGTTGAATCATGATCCCTTTCCTCCTTTATTGCCACTCGTATATTCATCCAATCCCCTTTGTCTCAGTTCACAAGCAGGGCATTCCCCGCACCCGCTCCCTTTCAAACCGTTATAACATGTGAGGGTATTTTCCTGAATATATTGAAATGCTCCCAAGTCGTCGGCCATCTCCCACGTTTGGGCTTTATTGATCCACATAAGGGGGGTATGGATGACAAACTGTTCATCCATAGAAAGATTGAGGGATACATTCAAAGATTTCACAAAGATATCCCTGCAGTCCGGATACCCGCTGAAATCCGTTTCACATACACCCGTCACAATATGTTTAGCTCCGATTTGCTTGGCTAAAATGCCCGCAAATGACAGGAATAATAAATTTCGCCCAGGAACAAATGTGGAAGGCAATTCCCCCTCAAGATGGGTAATTTCTTCATCCGTTCTTGTAAGGGCACTCGGGGCCAGTTGATTTAACAAACTCATATCTAAAATATGGTGTGGTACATTCAGATCTTCAGCAATTTCTTTCGCACAGTCAAGCTCTGCAACATGTCTCTGACCATAATTGAACGTCACTGCTTCTACTTCATTAAATGCTTTCTTTGCCCAAAACAAACACGTTGTACTATCTTGACCTCCGCTGAATACGACTAACGCTTTCTCTGTGTTCATAAAAGGTTCTCCTTTCTCTTCTACAGGCTTCTGCCATGAAAAGAAGAAAGAGATTCTGTCAGACTCTATAATATAGGCTTACGTTTGCCACTAACAAAAAAATAACGACACCTAAGGATGCCGTTTTCCTTAGTTTTTTATAGAGGGTTGTGCTAGAACCTCTCGGGTACCATACAGTCACCCAATTCTTCTTCTATTGTCCTCAACCAATATAACGTTTTTTCACAAAAAAATCTACATTTCACGTACAATTTATCCGAAAATATCGGGAAGCCATAGGGGCATGACTATTTTAACCGGAGAAGCCTTCTCCTTTTCCTTCTTTTTTTCGAGCCGAAACGCAGCCAGCCTATTTTCAAGAAGAACCCAAACATGATCAGTGCAATGAGTCCCATGATTCCCAGGACGATGAAATACCCATTGGGCTCATCGAGTTCAGGCATGTTGACAAAGTTCATCCCATATAAACCTGCAATAAAGGTAAGGGGCATGAAAATCGTCGTGATGACAGTCAATGTCATCATGATGTTGTTCATTTTATCTGAATTGATCGATAAATAATTATCACGTATATCCGATGAGAATTCCCGATAAGATTCAAGCATTTCCACCAGCTTTATTAAATGATCATAGACGTCATTGAAGTATAGCTGCTCTTCCTTCAGGGCATTCAATCTGCCCGAATTACTGATGCGATACAATAGATCCCTCATCGGCACGAGGGTGCGACGCAGCTTTGACATATCGTGTCGGATATCAAATAATTCATCCATCAGATCACTATCGGCTCCTTCATTCGTGTTGTCTTCAATCGTATTAAGGCGGTCTTCTATCTTATACACAAGGGGAAAATAATCATCCACGAGCCGGTCGACGATTCTATGCATGATTTTGAACGGGCTGAGCTGGCCACCTTCTTCTTTCATCTCTTCCCATATTTGATTTAACTGACTGACAGGTTCTTTATGGAACGTAACGATAAACCTTGAATTCACAAACATATTCACCTCATGGGAATCAAGGGTTTTTGTATTGATTCCGTGCATGAGCACAAAGATGTATTGATCATAAAAATCAAGCTTGGGACGTTGACTGAAATCATCCAGACAATCCTCAATCGCAAGGGGATGAAATCGAAAATACAGCTTCAGCAGTCTGATGTCCTTGCTTGAAGGCTCAGAGAAATCGACCCAATACCATTTTACATCTTTCTCTTTTATTCTTGATAAGGGAACATCGCTTTGGATCTCCCCGTTTTCCATAATTATACTTGTTCGGATCATATGGCTCTCCCTAACTGTCTTTTTTCATTTTTTATCCTTTCCCTATTTCTCTCCCATTCAAACAAAACCACTGCGTTACCATTCAATTTAATGTTAAAATATGAATCAAACAATCAAAGTAGGTGTACATATTGGAACAGCATATTAACCCCAGGGTCAGAGACATACAAATTTCTGGTATACGACGATTTTTCAACATGGTGTCAGACATCGACGATATGATTTCCCTGACAATCGGTCAGCCTGACTTCCCAACCCCTCAACATATTAAAGATGCAGGAAAAGCAGCCATTGATGGAGATTTCACGTCTTATACCCACAATGCTGGATATATCGAATTACGGGAAGCGGCGGCTTCATTCGTCAAAGAAAAATATCATGTAGAGTATGATCCTGCAACAGAAGTCATTGTCACAAATGGTGCGTCCCAGGGAATCGATGTGATCCTGCGTACAATCCTTTGTCAGGATGACGACTGCCTTCTTCCAGGGCCCGTATATCCTGGATATGAACCCATCATCAAACTATGTGGTGCCAATCCGGTCCATATCGACATTACCCAAAATGAGTTTAAATTAGATGCAGCATTGATCGAGGCCAGCCTGACCCCTTCTACCAAATGCATCATCCTCCCATACCCCTCGAATCCAACAGGGGTCAGCTTATCAAAGGAAGAACTGAAAGAAATTGCCGAATTATTCAAGAGCCGGGACATTTTTGTATTGGCTGATGAAATATATAGCGAACTTACCTTTGATGGTTCACATCATTCCATTGCAGAGTATTTAAGAGAGCAAACGATCATCGTGAATGGATTATCAAAGTCACATAGTATGACAGGTTGGAGGATCGGGCTGATCTTCGCTCCTGAAGCCATTTCAAGGCACCTTCTGAAGGTGCACCAATATAATGTGTCCTGTGCTTCGTCCATCTCCCAAAAAGCGGCTTATGAAGCTTTGACAGCCGGGAAAGACGATGCCCTGGATATGAAGATAGAGTATAAGAAACGAAGGGATTATGTATACGACAGACTTGTTGATATGGGATTTGAGGGAATCGTCAAACCCCACGGTGCCTTTTACTTTTTCGTGAAAATACCCGATAACGTCCTGTTAAGCTCATTTGATTTCTCCCTTGCCCTGGCACAGGAAAAAAAGGTGGCTGTCGTCCCTGGCGATGCCTTTTCACCACTTGGAGAAGGGTACTTCCGTCTTTCTTATGCCTGTTCCATGGAGCAACTGGCAGAAGGACTCGACCGGCTTCAATCCTTTATTCAATCCTAACAAGAGGGACGGACCTTGCATCAAGGTCCGTCCCTCTTTGTTCATTACCCTTTATATTCACCATTATTTTTAGGTGCTTTTTCTTTTTTCGCTTTGTCGTTGTGGATTTTATTTGTTGCTGCACTCCCTATTTCATGGGCAAATTCAGCATTGATCTTTGAAGAATCAAAGCCTTTTTTATTTTTCTGTTGCGGATCATTTTTCTTTGTTCTTTTAGCCATCGTTTATTTCCCCCTTTATTATAACTGCTGAACCGCTTAATCGATCAGCATATGTTTATTATTCATCTTCATCTGAAGTCCTATTCAATGGACAAATATCCAAAAAAAAAGAACTAACGCAGTTAACTGAGTTAGTTCAATAAAAAAAAGGAAAAGGGGGTGTTAGTGAGAAATTAATCTCCAATTTCATGCTTAGTAATAGAATACCCGCTTTTAAAGATGATAAACCATCTTTCTACTTTTTTTATAAAAAATTTTTCATTCACCGATGCGCCGCTCCAATGAAGAAAAATGTCTATTTATGGGCCTTCAAACAACCCAGGTACCCAAAAAAGTTATTTTAGTAAAACACTTTAAAAAAGCGCTTTCATACAGTATAATAAACAAGGGAATTCTGATATAGAAGTTTGACCATGACTTGCAGAATGGTAATCATTTTGTATAATCCCTTTTGAAAAGAAAAAAAGGGATTGAAAGAACCAAGCGCTCCTTCAATCCACAAGAAAGGGGGAAATGAGAATAAAAAGGCCCAAAGGGTGTGTGCCTTATTCTTCTCAGATATAATACCCTCATTTCCACCTTTTAAACCTATATTTATTCTATTGATGTGGCTTTTTTCACTGCAGAAATGACCGCATCATTGGTGTCTAGTTGTAGTGCCTGTTCAGCCAGTTCTTTCATTTCAGCGCGGTTCAACTGACGAATTTGAGAACGTGCCTTCAAAATGGATGTTGCACTCATTGAGAACTCATCCAAACCTAATCCAAGTAAGATCGGTACGGCAATCTCATCTCCAGCCATTTCTCCACACATACCTGCCCATTTTCCTTCCTTATGAGCCGCATCGATGACCATTTTCACAAGACGTAAAATGGCAGGGTTATACGGTTGATATAAGTAGGAAACGCGCTCGTTCATACGGTCGGCAGCCATTGTGTACTGAATCAGGTCGTTTGTCCCGATGGAGAAGAAATCAACTTCCTTGGCAAATACATCCGCCATGACGGCAGTTGAAGGAATTTCCACCATGATTCCCACTTCAATGTGATCAGCTACCGTTGTCCCATTTTCAAGTAGGGCTTTCTTCTCTTCTTCCAGGATCGCTTTCGCTTCTCTGAACTCTTGAAGATTTGAAATCATCGGGAACATGATTTTCAAGTTTCCAAATGGACTTGCCTTCAATAACGCTCTAAGCTGCGTACGGAAGATATCCTGCTCATCTAAACATAGACGGATCGCACGATACCCAAGGAAAGGGTTCATTTCTTTCGGTAGATTTAAGTAAGGAAGCTCTTTATCCCCACCGATGTCAAGGGTACGAACCACCACTGGTTTCCCTTCCATTCCTTCTAATACAGCCTTATATGCTTCGTATTGCTCATCTTCTGACGGTAATTCGTCACGACCCATGTATAGGAATTCTGTACGATACAGTCCTACACCTTCTCCACCGTGATTCTTAACGCCTTCAAGATCCTTAGGTGTCCCGATATTGGCAGCAAGTTCAACATGCTCCCCATCTTTGGATACCGTCGGTTCATTCACGAGCTTCGCCCATTCAGCCTTTTGTTCTTCATAACGGGCATGCTCTTTCTTGTACTCTTCGATGACTTCCGGAGTCGGATTAATATGTACTTCTCCATTTAATCCGTCAACGATGATCATATCCCCATTTTCAACAGAGGAAGTAATGGATTTCGTCCCCACTACAGCCGGGATCTCCATTGAACGGGCCATAATGGCCGAATGTGATGTTCTTCCACCGATATCCGTTGTGAATCCTTTAACGAATTCACGGTTTAATTGTGCCGTGTCAGAAGGAGTTAGATCCTCTGCAATCACAATCACTTCTTCTGTTACCATGCTTGGGTTTGCAATCTGCACGCCCAATAAGTGTGAAAGGACACGTTTCGTCACGTCACGGATATCCGCCGCACGTTCCTTCATATACTCGTTATCCATGGATTCAAACATGGATACGAACATATCCGCTGTTTCTTTAAGTGCGGATTCAGCGTTTACATTTTCTGATTTTACTTTGTCTTCGATAGGTGTCAGTAGTTCTGGATCGCTTAAGACAAGAAGATGCGCTTCAAAGATTTGAGCTTTGTCTTCCCCTAAATCAACTCTCGCTTTATCACGGATCGCTTCAAGCTCTGATTTAGATGTCGCAATGGCATTCTGGAAGCGTGAAACTTCCTGTTCAGCATTGTCTACGCTTTTCTTCTCAAAGCTCAGGTCAGGTTCGACCAGGCGATACGCTTTTGCTATGGCAATACCATTTGATGCCGCAATACCTTTTAAGAGACTGGACATTACTCAGCTAAACCTTCTTTGTTCAATGTTTCCTGTAAGCTGTTTAACGCTTCTTCCTCGTCACTACCTTCAGTAATGATTGTGATTTCTGCACCTTTACCAACACCTAAAGACATAACACCCATGATTGATTTTAAGTTTACTTTCTTTTCTTTGTATTCTAGATGTACATCGCTGTCGAATTTGCTTGCCGTTTGAACCAATAGAGTTGCCGGACGAGCATGAATTCCTGTTTCAGCTGTAACTGTAAATGTTTTTTGTGCCATGTGAATCGACTCCTTCAATTATCTTGTTTTTAGTTGCTTCATAAAAGTAATGGATTATAAAGAAAACGTCAACTATTTCTAGTGATTAATCCAATATTCCTATAAAGCTGTTCAATAAAAAAGAATAGCATGCAATGAGGATATACACAATTGTAAAGCTTGATTTTTTTAGTATTTCATTAATTTGCCACTGTTATGAACCTAATTATGTAAAATTTGATGATTTATTGTAAAGCCTAAAGAAGAAAACGCAGTAAAGACCCCATATCCATCTGATACGGAGTCCTTAGTATGAGTCATTCTTCGGATTACCATACTATTCTTTTTCTACTGTTTCTGCCTTCATGAGGTTATAGCCGATCTTTGCTTTGATGACCGTTCCTTTCAAGGTCATTTCATGATCTTCTGAGATATTGGAGTATACATTCACCAAGTCGCAAATACATCGGGAGAACAACTCTGACAGCTGCTTTAATTCCTGGACCTCATACTTCCTGTCTTCTTTCATCAATTCCTCCATCACATCGATGGCAAGACTTTTCACCCTCAGTGCCTGCTCGATTTCGTATTTCAAATGGAACCCTCCCCTTCCTATCATTCTTTCTCTAGCATATGCCGTGGAAACTAGATTAGAACGGGGAAGCTATCAAATGTTCAATTGGGCATCCTTTGTAAATAGTCGCTTATATGCTAATAAAATAAACAGGACGACAGTCAATGCAACGCTTCCGACAATTCCTAACAGAATGGCAATCTGATATTCAATGGCCACCAGAGGGCTTACTCCTGAAAGAATTTGCCCAGTCATCATCCCAGGAAGAAAAATGATACCCATCCCCAGCATATTATTCAGTGTGGGCAGTATGGCAGAATCAAATGCATTATCCAAATACGTCTTAGAGGCTGCCTTAGGGGTTGCCCCCAGCATCAAAGCTCCTTCTACTTTTTCCCTCTGCTCTATCAATCCTCCAAGGAGGGTATTGATTCCAAGCGTTATGCCCGTCATCGCGTTCCCCACAATCATCCCTGCGATCGGAATGAAATATCTTGGTTCATACCATGGGGAGAAATGGATGACGACCATATTGAAATAAAACAGGCTGATCAGCGTTCCAACGCATAATGAAATGGCAGCGATGCCTTTTAGCTTTCGATCCATTTCATATTTGACCTGCTTGAATATATTCCTTACTGCAAATACTTCCATTACGACTATGATACTCAAGGTTAGCCAAGGGCTTGGGTGATCAAAAATATATGTAAGGATGTATCCAGCGATAATCAATTGAATGGTCATCCGGAAAGAAGCCAGTATGATTTGTTTTTCCCTCGATATCCCTCTCCATTTCACGATAAATAACAAGAGAAGGACAAAGGCATACGCTGCAATGAATCTCCATAATTCTATATCGATAATTCCTTTTTCCAATGTCTAACCCTCCATCTCCTGTTTTCTAATCGTAATGATTTCCTCGCCGTACTCTTCGGCCACATTTGTCGAATGGGTCACCATGATGATGGTCCCTCCATGCCCATTTGCACACGTTATAAAACTTTTCATCACTTCAATCTCTGTTTCTTCGTCAAGAGCCGACGTAGGTTCATCCAATAAATAAACAGCAGGCTTCATTACTAACACCCTCCCCAGAGATAATCGCTGGCGTTCACCGCCAGACAACTGTTCTGCACGAGCATCCAGTGGTTTATCCAGCTTCACAATGCTCAACATCTTCAATAGTTCTTCCCTGCTAGCCAGAGGCTTTTCTGAAAAAACAAGCCCCTTCTGAAGATTTTCTTCCACTGTTTCTCCAAACAGAAGAGGGGTTTGGGAAATCATGACAGCTTCCCTCCGATGCTTCACCGGATCCACACTTTCCAGGGAATTTCTTTTATAACGGATATGTCCCCTATCTGGTATATTCATTTTATTCAACAATTTCAATAAAGTAGATTTTCCGGCACCACTTTCCCCAACAAGGCAGGTCGTCCTGTGCTCAGAAATATCCATCTCCTTTATATGTAAAATATCTTTATAGTGTACGTCTCTTAATTCATACAACATAAACGATTCCCCCTCATCTTTATCATACCCCACCGAACAAAAATTAAAGAAGCTAATGCTTACACGAAATGACTCATGTAAGCACCAGCTTCTTCTATTGATCTTCCCGTTGTTTCAATTCACCAATATGGTGTTCGATCTGACTTGTGAAGTAATCGACTTCTTGCTGACTTGGAACGGATTGACCGTATCTGATACGTTCATAAAGAGAGAAAAAACGTTCAGATTCACTGAGGCCGATCCGGTTGAACCATAATTGAACGTTCTCATTCTGTTGTCTTCCCGCCCCCCATATGTGGGCTTCCCCTTCGAGCTTCTCCATGGATAGCCGGATGACGTCCCTTGCTTTTGAATAAGAAAATTGTTCTGTTTCAGGATCCTCGTCCAGGGTTACAATCTTTTGAGTCATCATGGTTGGAGAATTTTCTTTTTCCCTTGACGTGTCAAAGGAAGATTTTCGTTTCTTAACGAAATAAATGACGACTGCTATAACAAATAGCCCCAGGAGAACTTCATTCACCCAGGAAAATGATAATCCCTGGCTAAGTTCATAATTCTGGGCCTCTAAGAAATCCTGTTTTTGAACTTCGCTTCCCTCTCCCTCCTGAGCATCCCTCGTACTTAAGAACCTGTCTCTAAATATTATTAACTGTTGATAAATTGGATCAACCAAGAAAGAAAATACCCAAAATCCCTTTTCTGCTATCCAATAAATCCCTTTACTAACCAAAGAGCTGAATACCGCCAGTAGCCCCCCTGCCAATGTTACTAAAAACCAGAACCCCATTGGTTTGAGCAGCACTTTTTTATGACCGGTTTTCAAATCTCCGAGCATTCTTTGGATCGGCGTGAGCGTGATGATGATTGAAAATAAAATGAATAATAGGCAGTAGATGAGATTCGTATTGCCCATGTCTCTTATGGAACCTGTCAGTAATGAAACCGATGCAATAAATAAAAAGATCAGGACAGACCCGCTGCTCACTTCGATGGATGCATCTTTATTTTTGGTATAAGACGTGATTTTCCAATGTAAAAAAACAAGGACAGCCAACATCACCCACCATGCAGCAGAGAAGAAATAGATACTTAATATAAGAGAGATAGCAAGTGCCCCTAACAACAGTTTAAAGATCCAAGGTTTCAACGTGCTTACTATGAGAAATGTCATTATTATGATAAACACCATACAAAGGGCCGGTACATAGCTGCTTAATAGTACTTCTTTGGAAAAAAGGAATGTGGCCATCAATAGGGCGAATAATATATCGATTCCGACATCGAGCCCCATTTTCACCATGAGCAATTGTTTATGTTTGATCAAGAAGGAACTTTCAGCGAACGATTCCATAATGTGACGACTCCTTGTTTTTGTTCTGAATTCAACTTGTAAACTTGGATTTTCTGTTTCTCAATCTTTGTCAATAAAGCTTCTTCACGTGCCCCCAGTGCCCCTGCCGTTATAAATACAGAAGGAACCAATTGTCTGAGGTATAAATGCTTCAGAACAATATGGAATGGGATTGTAAACTCATCTGTCGATAGAGTAGAAAGCATTTCCATTCCTCTCTGCCTGTGAACCCTTCCTATTCCGGGCGGAAGATAATAGTAAGGGGTCCCGCCCTGAGATCTAACATTTAAGACAAGGGAGAAAGTGATATTTTGTTCTACCGCAAGCCTCATCATATAGGAGGCGTATTGAATGATTTCTTCGAGCTGGTTGGTGATGGCATAGCGATCCGATAGATTGATGGCGATCATCCACTCTCTTTGAGTAGCTGGTGCATAGATCTTCGTTTGAAGGCTGCCCGTTCTGGCAGTTGCCTTCCAGTGAACATCCTGAAAGCGGTCTCCTTGAATGTAATCCCTTGTCCCTATCTGATGAAAGACATCATGAAATAATGAATGTTGGATGGGGACGTCCCCCTGTTTCCATGTAAGCTTTTGTTCGGCCATTTTCACGGGAGAATCTGAAGGAAATACGATAATGGTCGACGGGACATTATCGAGTAAATCCAAAAGTACTTTACCACTTCCGAATAAGTGGGGGATTTCCAGCTGCATGTTGGTAATCCTGCATAATCCCCTTCTTTTTCCTTTAACGGGTATGGAAATGCTCCCTTCTTCATTTTTACGGATGGAGAAGGGGACGGACACTTCAATTTTGTCCTCCACCCCTGACGAGTAGGGATGCATAGTGGGGATGACGATATCTTTAAATGTGATTTTCAATGTCGCACCCCAAATGGACATGCCTTTATTTTGAAGTTGAAATTCCCACTTTTGCTCTTCATCGCAATGCAGCCTAATTCTCTTCGTGGTCCTTCCAATGCTGATCCCATCACCAATTTTCATTAGATACCATTGATGGACCCTGAAATAGAGGATCATCAACAAAAAAATACCTAACCCTACATAGGAATGTACATAAAAGCTTGCTGCCCCAACGATGACAAGCAGGACCAGAGTCAAGGATATATAGGGATCTTCGACAATATCACGTTTCCAATTCACTAAGCTTGCCTCGCTTCTACAGGAGTAACGGCCATTTCCACAATTTGCTCGATCACTTCCTCGGCCGTTCTCGTCAAGGAAGACTCGATCGTTAATTGGATCCGGTGTTGCAGTACATATGGGGCAACGGCTACGATATCCTGCGGTCTCACAAAATCCCTTCCTTCGAGGAATGCTTGAGCCTGAGAGGCCTTGAGAAGTGCGAGGCTCGCCCGTGGGCTTGCACCTACCTCCACCCATTCATGTTCCCTTGTTCCCCTCGTAATTTGAAGAATATATGTTTCAATATCCTCGGATATATGTACTTCTTTGACTTGGCGGGTCAATGATTGTAACTCATCAAGTCTTAACACTTTGTTGACTGTATTTAATGGTTCGCCTGATTTAAAGCGATTTAATATTCCTCTTTCTTCTTCAAAATCAGGATACGTAAACGGAATCTTCAATAAAAATCGGTCCAGCTGAGCCGCAGGCAGTGGAAAAGTCCCCTGCTGGGATTCAATCGGATTCTGAGTCGCGACCACGATAAATGGTGGCTCTAATGGGACGGTTTCCCCGTCTATGGTAATTTGTTTTTCTTCCATTACTTCGAGTAAACTCGCCTGTGTTCTAGGAGTGGCTCTGTTAATCTCATCTGCCAAGAGGACATTCGTGACCACGGGCCCTGTCCTTAATTCGAATTCCTGTGTTTTCGGATTGAAAAATTGTATACCAGTCACATCACTCGGTAACACATCCGGTGTGAATTGGATCCTTTTGAACGCTCCATCGATACAGTGACTGAAAGTTTTGGCGAGCAAAGTCTTTCCTGTACCCGGGACACTTTCCAATAGAACGTGTCCTTCTTGAAGTAATGCAATTAACAACAGGTCGATTTCCTTGTCCTTCCCCACTAGCACTTTATTCATCTCTCTCTTGATTGAATCCATTCGATTCATTCTTTTTCCCCCTCATTGACTATATTGATTAAATTTTCTAAATATATTATTTTTTTATTCTATCATAACTCGTTGTTAAATTATCCCTTTTTCATAAAAAAAACGAACCACTTCACCAGGATAGGTGAACGGTTCGTTTTATTACCGTTAATGTTCATACATCATCTTCTTTGTCATTCCCCCATCAATCACGATGTTTTCACCTGTGATGAAATCATTATCGGGGTGGGCAAGGAATAAGCATGCCCTCGCTATATCTCCAGGTTTCCCTACCCTTCCGGAAGGGTGCTGACTGTGGTCGATGTCTCTCAAGGTATCATAATCTTCTGTTTGAATCCATCCTGGACTGATGGAATTGACGCGGATCCCCACTTCGCTCAAAGTTATGGCCAGAGAATGGGTGAGGCTTACAATGCCTCCTTTTGTCGCTGAATAGGCTTCGGTATCCGGTTCAGACATAGTAGCTCTTGTTGAGGCCATATTTATGATGCATCCACCCTGATTCTTCATTAATGAAGCCGCTTCCCGGCTGCAATAAAATACGCTGCTTAAGTTTGAAGATAGAATGCTGTTCCAGTCGTCAGGTTCCATTTCCCAAAAGGACATGAATCTGGAGACGCCTGCATTATTTATCAGAACGTCCAGCACCCCATGATCTTCTTTTATTTTATTGAAGACGCCTTTCACCTCATCGGGGACACCGACATCTGCTTCATGGAATCTCGTGGTATATCCCTCTGCATTAAGCCTGTTGGAATGTTCTCTCCCCTTTTCCACGTCCTTATCCACAAATTCAACCATGGCGCCTTCTCTGGCAAATTCTTCAACCAGGGTTTTCCCTATACCGCTGGCTCCCCCTGTGATACATACAATTCTGCTCTTCATTCTCTTCATCTCCCATTAATTGTTTATATAGAAGGATACCCTTCGCCCTGAAAGTTCAATCTCTTTTAATAGAAAAGGGTTAACCCGGTTGGAATTCTCTTTATAAAATAAGAGAGATTACCAAAGGTTAACCCTTTTCTATTTATTGAATCATTTTATTTTGAGTTGTTTTTTTTGTATCATTTCGCTGATGAATATTGATCAAGGCATCCAGCTCTTTACTAAGTTGGATCGTAGTGGGACTGTCCAGCCCTAAACGAAGGCCTGACTCTATCATTTTCCACCGTACCAACTCAATTTGAGCAACAATTGTCCCATTCATCAACATCACCTCTATTTCTTTTCTCTATTTTACTATTAATCCCACATAGAGGAAAGAAAAAAGATATAGGAACGCTCATTTATTATTTTTGATCAACCTTACTTTGCGAAACGGTGTTTTCCAATTGTCAGCAAGGTGTCCCTGCTTGTGATCCAGTCACTTGTAGATGTCACTGGATTATAGAAAAAGAGTGATCCCTTTCCTTGGCCTCTGAATGCCAGGGCTTCCTGGACCGCGTCCCTTGCTTCCTGTGAAGGCGCCTGGTTGATTTGTCCATTTTGTACAGGCGAAAAGGCATAATATCCATTTGAAACCTGATAGATTACATTTTTGATAGTGTCAGGGAACTCATTAGAATCCACTCTGTTCAATACGACGGTTGCAACTGCAACTTTACCTGCATATGGCTCACCTTTTGCTTCTGCATGCACAAGCTTTGCAAGCAGCTCCCGATCTTCGGCTGTCACATTATTATCAGGGATTTTGATGGTTTGACCCGGTTGGATTTCATTGGATTTCAGATTATTTGCTTCCTTTAATTGAATGACGGATACGGATTTCTCTTTACCGATTTCCCAAAGGGACTCACCATTTTTTACAGTGTGTTCTCCCCCTGCAGCAAATGTTTGAGTGGAGAACGTAACAAAAGAAAGTGCTGCAATTCCTAATATAAAGCTCTTCTTGATCATATTTCTACCTCCCAAATAGCGTTCCCTCATAAGATAACAATGAATGGGGAGAATTTCAGCAGGTAATGGTTACCACCAATGGTTCACGCTTCTATACTAAATGAAGAAACCCGTTCATATAATGTTTTATATACAACAAGAATACGATGTCCATTTGCGAACAAAAAAAGCAGAGGATGATCTCCTCCACTTCGTTTAACTTCTCGGTGTATCAAGGTATTGAAAGAGGATATTCCCGCCTTGTTTAGCTATCCCACGGAACTGTTTAAAGTCTTCCTGTTTTACCAGCACAGATCGGAAAGCAAGAAAATCTTCCTTCAATACCATTATTTCCTCTACTTCTCTTGTACGCAATGATTGCAGCTGTTCAAGAATTTCTGTTTCACTCATATCCACTACCTCCATCTTCACTGTTTCTATTGTAGTTTCAAAAGGCTACTGAGCTCAAGACATAAATTTTATATGCAATTTTTAGAAAACTCTTTACCTTTCCATGACTTTGCGTCAAAATATTAGTAATTGTTTGTAGAAATTTGCCAAAAAGGAGCGGCTTTTGATGAAAAAAGCAGAAATCGGGAATGTCATTGAATTTAGAGAAGGATTAAAAGGAATCGTTGAAAAAGTGAATGAAAATTCAGTAATCGTCGACTTAACTTATATGAAAAATTACCGCGAACTTGAATTAGAAGAAAAGACGGTGGTGAACCATAAAAATTATAAGATCGTAGAGGCATAATACTAAAGAAATTTCCTTATAAGGTGGAGGACTTCCTCCTCCTTTTTTGATGTAGGACCAAAATAGAAAGGTTTACGGCGGCAGCTTTGAGGTTATTCTGATAGCATACTGTCTCGTAAGGTGGAACCCTGTTATGAACCTGAATATACATATATTGAATAAAGCACAAAAAAGCTTTTGGTTTGTGCCATTTTTATTTTCGCTGATCTCTTTGCTTCTTTCTCTTGTCACCTTTTATTTTGATTGGTGGTTAAGTCAGCATAATTATCCGATATTTCCAAAGGTTTTGTTCTCTAATTTTAATTTATCCATGACCATCATCAGTACGATTGCCTCATCCATCATGACAATGACGACCATTACCTTCTCAACCATCATGGTTGTCCTCACGACATTTCTATCCCAGTATTCACCGAGGACATTACAGAATTTCATTAATGACCGCCCGACTCAGAGGGTGCTTGCCATCTTTGTATCCGGTGTGGTCTACTGCATAACCCTGCTGGTCCTCCTTCAGGATGAATCAGGTCAGGAATTATATATTTCCTCGGCTTTTGCCGGCATAGTGGCCGTTATTTGTTTATTTGTCTTCGTTTATTTCGTACATCATGTTTCCAACTGGGTGAAGGTAAGTAATTTAATCCACAATATCACCATTAAAACCAATAAAAAAATTGATAACAGCTACCTTTACAGAAGAAATGCCATTCAAGAGGAACCTTCTACATTCAATGACTCTTTCTTTAAAGAAACGGAGCCGACCAATGTGTTCAGTGAAGCATCCGGATATCTGCAACAGATTGATATCGAAGGGATGATTAAAAAGGCCAAAAAGGACAAGAGTATTGTACGGATGGTGAAGACACCCGGCGAATACTTACTTGAAGGGACCCCCGTAATGACAATTTGGACAACGAACGAAGACATTGACGCAGAAGACTACCTGGACCATCTAGTCTTGGGTCCTGATAAAGAGCCGATGGAAGACATTGAACTCGGGATCCGGAAGCTAGTAGAAATAGCCTTAAGGGCCATTTCACCGGCCATCAACGACCCTAATACAGCTAAGAACTGCATTGAAGAAATCGGCATCATCCTGTCAAAGCTCGCTAAACATAAGCTTCCAAGCTCTTATTTGACAGATGATGAAAACCAGCTGCGTATCATTTTAGAACAGCCAACCTTTGTCGATTATTTATACAAAAGCTTTTATCAATTAAGGCATTACGGTAAACAAGATGTATCCATCATTGCAGAAATCTTCCGTTCCCTTAGAATGATTGGTGAAAACAACAGCAGTGAAACGAAGCGGCTAGTGTGGACCTTCAAGAATTATATACTTGAAGGCATCGACTATGACAGCCTGCAGGACCTTGATATGCAGTACATCATGAGACATTTGGACGAATTGGCAGCAGCTTGTGGTAAAGACGATTGGGACAAGGATGAAGTACGAAATAAATATTTCCCTGAGCAATACAAAACCGATGACTCTTATCATCATAAAAAAGACTTATAACCAAAAGAAAAACGGATGCCCTTTAGCATCCGTTTTCCTTTTATTGCTTTTCTTTCTTTCCTTCTGAGAGCTCTTTGAATGAAGAAACTTTGCCGTGAGGATGCTGCTCCTCTTTTCTTACATTCCACTGTCTTTCTTTTTCATGTTTGGACTGTGTCATGTTTATCACTCCTTTTGATTTACTCTCTATTAACATGAGCTGCAGACACATTTTTTACTCTTTTTGAACATTATTTATTCGGTTTCATCCACAGAAGGATAATGAATAACAAACTCATATAGCCAAATAGAGGGTACAAATAAGATAGGAGTTCACTGTACTCAAAGAAGCTCAAAGAATAAATCATCAGGAAAATCCCTGTAAAAGTCCATAAAGAAGAGCCTTTCCAATAGCTTCCGAGCTGTTTTTCGAGGCCGAATACACCACCGATGACGGAAGTGAAAATCTCACCATAGATAATGAGGATATAGATAAAGTAGAAACCTGATACGAATGACTTCATCACCACGGCCATGGGAATCTGATACTGGGTTACATTTGGAATCGTGACAAGGGTGATATGACTGGAGATCAAAATGAGTGTTAGAAAAAAACCGCCAAGATATCCCCCATATTTAATGGTTTCCCTATCTTTCACTTCTCCTGCAACTGGAACGAGAACAGCCTGTGCCATGGCGAGATTGAAGGCAACGTATGAAAATGGGGCGACGACCGATTTCCATCCATCTTCCGCATGAGGGATCATGAGGAATGCTTCCATAAAATCCGCATGGAGAACGGAATACACCATCAGGAGCAGATTGAAGACAATCATAAGAGGAACGACAAACGTATTCACAGCAAATAAGCCTTTCATCCCTACCATCATCGTTAAAAAACCCAATGCGATGGTCAACAGAATCCCTAACTGTTTGGATAATAGGAGCTGCTCCTGAAAAACGGCCCCTGCCCCTGAAAGCATGACGGCTGAAACTCCGATCAGCATGATCATCATGACGATATTCATGATCTTTGAAAACCATTTGCCAAATAGATATTCATTGAATTCCTCGAATGACTTCGCTTTAATATCATGGGATTTGAGCATGATCTTGGTCCCCATCGTAATAAATAAATATCCACTTAGTAATATGGCAATAAACCCGACAAAACCAAACCGGGTGAAAAACTCGACAATTTCCCTTCCCGTGGCAAATCCGGCTCCTATCACAGTTCCTACATATACTGCTGCAATCTGAAACGATCCAGCCAATCTTTTCATCCCATCACCTCTGACACCTTCTACTTCACCTTATGTACAAGCATGGAAAATCAGAAGCAAAAGAACAGAATTCTTTTATTAAATAGATTTCTTCGTAAACATGGTTGATTATGAAAAAGAGTGTAGTGGTTGATTTCCGCTTCAGGTGCTCGCTTTCCGCGGGGCTGGCGGTGAGCCTCCTCGGGCAATTGCCCTGCGGGGTCTCACCTGTCCAGCGTTTCCCGCAGGAGTCGAGCACCTTCCGCTTCAATCAACTGTCCAAGCGTAAGTCAAAAAAAAACCGAACGACCATTCGAATTTCTTTAATGAAATCGAATTCGTACGGAATTTTATTGGTTTTGTAAAAGCATATAATAGGTATTTTGCAGATTCTAGCTGTTGATTGGAGTGCAAGACGTAGACTCCTACGGGAAAAGCGGAATAGGCGAGACCCCGCAGGAGCGCTAGCGACGAGGAGGCTTGCCTTCCGCCCGAGGAAAGCGAAGTCTTGCACGGAAATCAACAGCGGTGTAAAAAAAGTTCCTATTCAGACCATTTATTCAGATTATTCGTCTTTAAAGTAAATGGAATTAATTATACTCCAGCCACCTGATTTTCATTATAGGGTTGTATCATCGATTCCATTTAACCACTGCCTGATTGGTTCGATTACTTTTTCGACCGTTCCCTCCTGGAATGGCGAGTCTAGATGGGCCGCTTCCACCAGTGCTGTGAATGAACGGCTTCCTCCCAGTTTACAAAGGGCAACATAGTCATTCCAGGCCCCTTCACGATCCTCATTCATTTTCTTCCAAAATTGAAAAGCACAGATTTGAGCTAACGTATAATCAATATAGTAGAATGGTGAATTGTAAATATGGGATTGACGCTGCCAGAACCCGCCATTTTCCAAATACGACACCCCATCATATTCTTTATGCGGAAGATACTCTTTCTCGATCTTTCTCCAGGCTGCGTTCCGTTCAGCAGGTGTAGCTTCAGGATTCTCATACACAAAATGCTGGAATTCATCCACTGCTACACCGTACGGGAGAAATTGCAGCGCCTCACTCAAATGAGAGAATTGATACTTATCCGTATCCTCCTTAAAGAAATAGTTCATCCATGGCCATGTGAAGAATTCCATGCTCATGGAGTGGATCTCGCAGGCTTCGTACGTTGGCCAAATGTATTCCGGGATATCGAATCCACGGCTTGAATATACCTGGAAGGCATGGCCAGCTTCATGAGTCAATACATCGATATCGCCAGACGTCCCATTGAAATTCGAGAAGATATATGGCGCTTCATGCCCAGCAATATATGTGCAATATCCTCCTCCCGCTTTCCCCTTCTTCGCCTCTAAATCCATGAGGTTGCGTTCGATCATGAAATCAAAGAATTCTTTTGTCTCAGGTGATAACTCTTCATACATTTTCTTACCATTGTCAATGATCCACTGAGGGTCTCCTTTAGGGGATGCATTGCCGGATGTGAATTTAAATCCTTCATCATAAAACTTCATGGAGTCGATACCAATCCGCTTCCCCTGTCTTTCTTTCAGCTCTGAGGAAAGAGGGACGATATGCGCCTTCACCTGATCACGGAATTTTTTTACCATATCAGGTGTATAATCCGTTCTCGTCATACGATAATATCCTAACTCAACAAAATTCTTATACCCTAAAGTCGTCGCTATGGTATGACGGACTTTCACTAACTCATCGAATAAACGATCTAATTCTTCCTGATTTTCTTCAAAGAAAGAAACGGTTGCAAAGGCTGCCTCTTTCCTTGTCCCTCGATTTACAGATTGTGTAAAGGGACCCATTTGGGCCAATGTTCTCTCTTCTCCTTCAAATGGGATCTTGGCAGAAGCCATCAGTTTCGTATACTGTGAAGACAGCTTATTTTCTTTTTGAAGCAGAGTGATAATTTCAGGGGAAAACGTTTTGATTTCACTCTCTGCCAGGGAAAATAACTGTGTTCCCCACTTCTCTTCCAATTCCTTCCGATACGGGGAGTTTACCAGTTCCTGATAATATTCTGTGACCATGCCGGAAACCTCAGGCATCATATCATCGATGTACTCCTGCTCTTCTTTGTAAAACCTATCATTTGTATCGATGGAATGCCTGATATAGCATATATTCTGCATGGTGTCGATGGTAAGTCGGATTTCATTGATTTCCTTGATCGCTTCCATCTGTTCAGAAACATTTGAAGCTGCTTTAAACTTCTGAAGCACCTTTTCGAATGCCGGTTTAATCTCTTCCAGAATCGGTCTTTCATATGTATATTCTTCAAACTTCATACTTTGTTCCTCCTCTTAAATTGATCCCGATTATAATAATTCGACTTCATAGCCCGAATCTCCTGTTGATAGAAGGATCGATTTCATTAATATCCCCTAAAAATAAAAGCCCCGTCTATAATAGACAGGGCAGATTGATGTGGCCTAGTAGGAAAGATCTTTGATGGATAGTCCAAGCTTTTTCAGCATTTGTATGGTTTCTACCTTTTCGTCGGGAGACAAGGCAGACATCAATTCGTGTATCCGGTTCTCATGGTTCGGGAAAATATCATCGATCAACCCTTTGCCATTTTCGGTAATCTGGGCGTAAGTGACCCGACGATCCTTTGGACAGGCAACGCGTTTAAGGTATCCCTTTTTTTCAAGCTTATCGACTACATACGTGATGCTGCCTGAAGCTAGCAGGATCTTCCCTCCAATTTGTTGCAAAGGCTGGTCTCCCTTATGATACAGAAGCTCCAACACGGCAAATTCTGTCGGGTTTAGACCATTTTCTTGAATGTTCTTATTTATCTCTTCATTTAACGCTTTAAAGGCTCTGGAAAGGACAATGAAAAGTTTCAACGATTGTTTTGTATCTTGTTTCTCGGTCATGGCATTCATTCCTTTAAAGAATATATCTCAGTTTCAAAATATTATACAAATATATCTGCTCATTGTCAACTGTCAGAGTCTTTCTGCAGAAGGAGAAAGCAAAGGACGGCCCGCTTTTGGCGAACCGTCCTTTACCTTTGAAAAAACGACAAATTAGTTTTGTTCGTATGATGTGAATGTGGAATTGAACGGAGATTCTTTCTCTCATGTGTCTGAATGATGAGGGAATTCCTGGTGAGTGGTCAAGAAGCAGTGCGTTTCAATAAACTCTTAATGTATTGCCCTAACTCGCTTGATGATTCGTGCAGTGGCTCTGATCCAGCATTGCCCGTGCACTTTTCATAGTCGTTCAACAGCTGATCCAATTGCTGGCTGCATTTGATTGTTTCCTCAGCACATAATCCTAAGTTTACTCCCATTGATACCATTTCCGAGCGCTTGTGGTTGATTTTCAATAATAGCCACTTCTGTTTTAATAAACGACCCATTTCTACTAAACTCCTTTTTTAGCTCCTAGTCTATTTAAAGTAAAATCATTACTTGAGCATTATCGCAAGTATTATCAGAAAAGTAAATAGATTCGCAAAACAAGACAAAATAACTAGTATTATTGCTGAATTAGACATTTTTCGCCAAACGTGCAAAAAAAGGATAGACAAAAGAAGAGTTTCTTTGTCTATCCTGATGGATGATTAATAGATTGGTACCCAACCTTCCTGGGTGACGAAAATGCGAACGGCCACTACCTGCTTATCATCACTTAAAGTGAAATAGTGGCGGATGTTTTCAGGTACGGAAATTAAGTCACCGGGATTCAGGTGTACTTCAAAGAAATCCCCATCCTTTCCTTGAATGACGAAAACGCCATGTCCACTTACTATAAATCGGACCTCATCATCCGTATGATGATGCTCCTGTTGGAAATTCTTTAATAGCTCTTCAAGATTGGGAGTGCTTTCGGAAAGGGAAATCACATCCCTTGCCTGATACCCTCTGCGAGATGAAATATCTTCAATCTCCTCTTTAAAGGTGGAGAGAATGGCCTCTTTATCCTCATCGGTTAAAGCGAATCGGTCCCTCAGTGATTCGTCCAGTTTATCCATGTTCCAATGTTCGTAGATCACCCCTTGGTCATTTAAATAATTTACTACCTCTTCCTGGTGATCGATGATCTGATTTTTCCCCTGAATGTGTATCGTTGTCATAATTTTACTCCTCCCTTGGAAATAGATTTCGAAGTTGTTAATGATAATAATGTAAGGTGATATTGGAACAGAAACTCACACGCTTCCAATAGTTTCTTAGCTTCAAATCCTGTACGTCCCCAAACGGTAAGTCCATGATTGCGAATGAGTACGGCCCCTTTATCTCCATTAATGAAAGGAAGGAAGGAATCCGCCAAGGTTGGGATATGCGCATGATTATGGATGATGGGTATCGAGAGGGAATCATGTTCATCCCATTTGTCCCAGGCTTTAATCAGTTCCTGGTTTCTGAATGTGATGACACCTTCATCCCCATACAGTTCACTGATCACATTGTTGGCAACAGTATGGACATGCAAGCTGCATCCTGCTGAACTCCCACTGAATATGTGACTGTGGAGAAGGGTTTCGGCTGATGGACGCAGTTGGGTTTCCTCCAAGGCCTCACCCTGCGCGTTCACAAGGAGGAAGTCCTCTTTCGTGTGCTTTCGCTTATCCTTTCCACTTGCTGTAACCAGGAAAGATACAGGCGATGATTCCACACGTATCGCCAGGTTCCCACTGGTTCCCATAAACCAGTCCCTCCCCGCCAATTCTCTTTTGATATCAGCGAGCTCTTCCCATTCGGATTGATACGACTTCATATTGTCACTCCTTTTTCTATCACTTTTATGCAGTCGTGAAATGTTTCAAAAGGCTGATACGGGATTTCTTTTTCTTCACACGTACGTGCGAGATAGTCCCTTGCGAGTACTGTATCGCCAAGCTTAGCCATCTCGATGTCTGTAACAGAGTCCCCTATTACAATCACCTCATGATCTTCCAGGGATAATGCCCTCAAAATGGAAGGCTTACAGCATCCACAGCCTTTGTTTTCACAGTGCACGTCACATGGATATGGCCAATGAATGGTTATGTTCGAATCGTTAAAGATCGCTTCGTTACAATATACAGCCTTAAAAGGCCCGAATTCTTTCAGTAACGGGAAAACAAAGAAGTCTACTCCCCCACTCACAATATACAGGGGAATCTCATTGACTTTTGTATAGTCCACGAATTCCTTGAAGCCTTCACGAATAACCGCTGTTTCCATCAAATACTGGATCATCTCGTCTTTCTTTGAAGAAGGGATGAGTGAGAACAACTTGCTTACCCCTTCTTTGATCGAGATCGAGTGGCTTAAAATGTCCTCTTTTACAGGCTCCCATTCCGGTGGGGCAAAGGCTTTCATTAAAGAAATGATATTATCTGTTTCTGTGATCGTCCCATCAAAATCACAGAATATCACTGGAAGACTCATTATACTTTTACCTCCCCACCCCATAGGGACAAGGCTTTCTGCAGTTCTTCATGGGTTTTGGCTGCCTCCTGGAGTGACGTTCCGTTTATAACAGCATCGATTGCCTGGCCAAATGCCATTCCTCCCCCACTTGCACCGTCCGGGTGACCGTGAATGCCTCCTCCGGCATTGATGACACAATCTGTCCCGAAATCTTTTACCAAAAGGGGTACAAGAGCCGGGTGTATGCCTGCTGATGGAACTGGCAATGTTCTCTTCAAATGTTCGTCATTCTTCGTTAATTCATGGCTTATGGAGAGGACGTTGTCCTTCTCTAGTGCCACACTTCCGTATGGGGATGGAAATAATGAAAAATCAGCCCCGGCCATTCGCAATAATTTACCCAACCATAAAGAGTAGCTCACCCCATATACTGGAGACGCTGCAACAGCCCCGGCAAAGGCAGGATGAGCCATGAGCGGCAATGAAATCTCAGGGTCTTCCCTCAATTCCTGCAGAACATCGAGACCGTAGGAGAATACATTGAATAAAAGGGCATCTGCACCAAGCTCCCTGGCTTTTCTTGCTTTGTCCCGTAATTGTGAGGTTTTCCCTGTCAGATTTACGGCATACAAGGTTCTCTTACCCGTTTCCTCAAATACGTCGTGCAACACTTTTTTCCCTAATCTCACTCTTTCAAAAAATGGAGTCAAGGAATTATCAAATAATATTTCATCATCTTTTACGACATTGACTCCGCCGAGGGCCTGAGCTCTTAACTGATTTTCAAGGAACGTGAGATCCCTGCCGATCACCCCTTTGAATATGCTCATTAACAGCGGTCGACCATGAACCCCTGTTAATTCCCTGATGCCCTCTATCCCAAAACGTGGACCGGGAAATGACTTTTTTAAGTCTTCTGAGAACTCCAGATCCAGTAATTTCACTTCACCATCGAGAGAAAGTTTGCCGAATACTGTTGTAAGGATAGCCGGAATATCATTGGAATAATTATGACCGGGATACCCAATCTTCACCTCAGCCCAGGTGCCTTCGTCCTCCCTCTCTTCCACAGAAACGACTCTCCCCTTGTATTTTCTTAATTGTTCCTGCTCAAGTAGCGGCAGGTCCGTCCATGATCCGACCGTGAGTCCCAAAGCAATCCCTTCTGCTTTTTTCTCGTATGAACCACTTTTTCCCTTTAGTCGATATGTTGCGATCACTTCGCTCATTCATATTACCTCCCTATGTAAAAGCTCTTTTCCGCGTCTTGATTTCATCACGCCGGCAAACAAAAAAACCTCTTCCAGATAAGAAGAGGTTTACATTCGGCACTCTTTCTTATCTGTCAGCTGTATAGCTGCAAGAATTAGCACCGTGCTTAAATAAGTCGGTTGCCGGGCTTCATCGGGCTGGTCCCTCCGCCTGCTCTTGATAAGAATTTCATTATATTAATTCAGTTGGATTATTGCACCAATTTCAACATATGTCAATCCCTTTTGTGAAATAATTCTAAACTTTCTATCCGGGAAATCGCCTCTTTTATCCGTTCATTTGTAGTTAAAAGACCGACCCGTACATACCCTTCTCCATATTCTCCAAATCCTACACCAGGAGCAACGGCCACTTTGATTTTTTCAAGTAAATAGGTTGAGAACTCAACAGATGTGAACCCTTCCGGCACCTTAAGCCAGGCAAAGAAGGAACCTTGTGGAGCTTTTACATCCCACCCAATTCCCTGTAGACCCGAGATCAGGAGTTGTCTTCGTTCTTCATATGTGGCAACCAGTTCCGTTACGCAATCCTGGGAACTCAGCAAAGCCGTGGTGGCTGCTTCTTGAATCGCGCCGAACAGACTTACGTAAAGGTGATCCTGGAGGAGATTGATCGCTTCAATGACACTCTTATTCCCAACGGCAAAACCGACTCTCCAGCCTGCCATATTAAAGGTCTTCGATAAAGTATATATCTCAATCCCGACATCCTTTGCACCATCCGTCTCAAGAAAGCTCAAAGGCTTCTGTCCATCGAAACCGATCGCCCCGTAAGCAAAGTCATGCACCACACAAATATCATGCTTTGAAGCAAGTTCCACCGTGTCGTCGAAAAAGGATTTTGTGGCGGTAGCACCCGTTGGATTATTGGGGTAATTGAGGAACATTAATTTCGCCCTTTCCCATTCTTCAGGGGAATGTACACGATAGTCCGGAAGAAACCCATTCTCCTCTTTCAACGGCATCTTGATCATACTGGCTTCTGCCAATGCGACCCCCGATACATAATCCGGATAACCTGGATCCGGGACAAATACTCCATCCCCGGGGTTCAATAAACATTGAGGGATCTCCACTAAACCTGCTTTTCCTCCGAAGAGAACCGCTACTTCGGTTTCGGGATCTATCTCCACCCCGTATTCCCGCAAATAAAAAGCTGCAATCGCCTCCTTAAAGGTCGATAAACCACGAAATGGAGGATATTTATGATTAGAAGGAGACTTGGCCGCTTCTGTTAATTTTCCCACAATATGTGGAGGGGTCGGCTGATCTGGATTTCCCTGTCCCAAATTAATGACATCATGCCCCTCATTCACAACAGCATTCACAGTTCCTGCAAGGGAAGCGAAAAATTGTTCCGGTAATGATTCCAAGCGTTTTGCTTTTTCAAAGTGTTTCATAGATTCACCCACTCATTTTTTTGAAAATTAATTACTTTCAAATTCTAGTCACAAATGATATAACGGAACATAAAGAATGTAAAGGAATAAATAATAAAAATACATAACGAGGTGATGGTAATGATTCAAAAGGTGGGTCTCGCCCAGATGGATATTGTGTTTGGGGATCCTGAAGAAAACAAGGTGAGAGTGGAACAGTGGGTCAAAAAAGCAAAGGAAGAGGGATGCGGTATCGTCGTTCTTCCTGAACTCTGGACGACAGGTTATGATCTTACACGGATAAATGAGATCGCAGATGAGGGAGCCGAAGATTCTTCCTCCTTTCTGACTTCCCTGTCAAAAAAATATTCCATTCACATCATAGGAGGCTCTGTTGCCAATAAATCAACAGATGGAGTTAGAAATACACTATTGGTGGCTGATGCATATGGCGTGTTGGTGAAACGGTATTCAAAGCTTCACTTATTCAAACTAATGAATGAACATCATTATCTTCTTCCCGGAGAGGAAGACGGGGCGTTCTCTCTTGATGATACGATGATGGCAGGACTCATATGTTACGACATCCGTTTCCCTGAATGGTTCAGGAAACATGTCATGATGGGAGCAAAGATTGTCTTCGTGGTGGCTGAATGGCCGGCTGCCAGAATGGATCACTGGGAGACCCTCTTAAGGGCACGTGCGATTGAAAATCAATGCTTTGTGATTGCATGCAACCGTGTGGGGAGTGACCCTGACAATGAATTTGGCGGCTCTTCCCTTATCATTGATCCATGGGGGGAAATCCTTGCAAAAGGAACCAAAAGTGAACAGTTGGTCGCTGCTGAAATCGATTTGCAGGAAGTAGAAAAGGTCCGTAAACAAATTCCGATCTTTCAAGACCGGAGACCAAATTTTTATTAGAAGATATTAAAAAACCGTTGACATGGAAAATACTTCAATGGTACCATTCAATTCAAATGAACATTCAGAATTTTAATTAAATAGGACATACGCAACTCTTATCAAGAGCTGGCTGAGGGATTTGGCCCTATGAAGCCCAGCAACCGACCATAATACCGTTGTAAAACGGGGCGCTGTATGCGCCGGATGATCAATCCAGTAAGGCACGGTGCTAATTCCAACAGAAAGATCATCTTTCTGGGAGATAAGAGGCGAAGAAGATGACTCTTCAAGCCTCTTTCGAACATGGAAAGAGGCTTTTCTTATGCCGCGGAAAAGCCTCCCTAACACCCTTTCTTTCATAAGGGTGCACTAAAAGGAGGAACGAAAATGGCAATCACTAAGCTCAATACGTACCAACCACTAACGGAACAGTCGGCCATCGCTATAGCCGTGAATGTAGGAATATTTGAAGACGGTTCACTTTTAACTTGTGAAGAAATCGGGGATGGGAACCTTAATCTCGTTTTTCATGTAGTTGAGAGGAATTCAGGTAAAGGAATCATCATCAAGCAAGCCCTCCCCTATGCAAAGGTTGTAGGTGAAAGCTGGCCACTGACGATCGAAAGGGCAAGGATTGAAGCGGGTGCCTTACAACTTCAGCGATCATTTGTAGGCGATCTCGTACCGGAAGTGTATCATTCTGATCCATCCCTTGCCGTCACGGTGATGGAGGATTTAAGCAACCTCACCATCGCACGTGCCGGCCTGCTCAATGGGAATAAGTACCCTAAGCTATCAGACGACATCGGTACATTCCTTGCAAATACACTGTACTTCACGTCTGATTATGCCCTTCATCCATTTAAGAAAAAAGAATATGTGAAAGAATTTTCTAATCCTGAGCTATGCAAAATCACGGAGGACCTAGTATTCACGGATCCTTTTTTCAACAGTGAAACGAATGAGTTTGAGGAGGAATTATCCGGGGATGTCCAGCAATTATGGGATGATTTCACTGTAAAACTCGAGGTCGCAAAACTTAAAAGGAGTTTCCTTACCGAAGGGGAAGCCCTGCTTCATGGAGACCTCCATACAGGCAGCATCTTTGTGGATGACGAACACACCAAAGTCATTGACCCGGAATTTGCTTTTTATGGGCCGATCGGTTTCGATATCGGTCAGTTTATTGCCAATCTTATTTTCCAAGTGATCGCGAATCCAGGTGAAAAGGAATTCATCCTCCACCATATCGAAAATACTTGGAACGTCTTCTCTGCTACTTTCTCCAGACATTGGAAGGAAAGTGGTGACGCCTATACGAAGGTGAATGGGTACCTTGAGTATGTATTGGAGAAGAGTTTTCAGGACAGCATCGGGTTTGCAGGATGCGAATGTATAAGAAGGACAATCGGTCTTGCACATGTGGAAGACCTCGAGAGCATCGAAGATAAAGAACAAAGATTAAAGGCAAAACGAGCATGCCTCAACCTTGGAAAAAAATTGATTGTAAATCGGAAACACATTCCTTCCATTGAAGAGCTTCTGACTTTAGTACGGTCCCATTCTGAATAATTAAAGGAGATACTCATGACACATACACCGACCATTCCAACTTCACTCGAGTGGCATGAAGATCATTTACTGATTCTTAATCAACAAAAGCTGCCGAACACTGTGGAATATTTGACGCTAACGAACATTACAGACTATTATGAAGCCATCGTTTCGCTTAAAGTGCGAGGTGCCCCGGCAATCGGGATCACAGCCGCCTATGGATTGGCACATGCTGCTTCTCATTATGAAACAGACAATCTGACAGAATTCAATCACCTTTTCAGGAAGGATAAAGAATACCTCGCTGATTCAAGGCCGACGGCAGTCAATCTGTTCTGGGCATTGAATCGGTTGGAACAAGTTCTTGCCCATGCACAATCCGTGAATGAAGCCAAGACCAATCTGCTTCATTCTGCCATTCAGATCCATACGGAGGATGAGGAAATATGCAGGATGATCGGTGAACACGCATTGGATGCATTGGATGACAAGAGGAAGATCATGACCATCTGTAATGCGGGATCCATTGCCACGGGTAAATATGGAACGGCACTTGCCCCCTTTCACCTAGGCAGGGAAAGGGGAATAGGGTTCCAAGTATTCGCCTGTGAGACACGCCCTGTCCTTCAGGGCGCCCGACTCACTGCCTGGGAGCTTCAGCAATCAGGAGTCGACGTGACCCTCATTACGGACAGCATGGCCGCTCATACAATAAAGGAGAAAGGTGTGGAAGCTGTGATCGTTGGAGCCGACCGGATTTCTGCGAATGGGGATACCGCGAACAAAATCGGTACGTCCATGCTTGCCATCCTATGCCATCATTACAATATACCATTCTACGTGGCTGCCCCTTCTTCTACATTCGACCTCACCTCGAGAACAGGTGACGATATCCCGATTGAAGAAAGAGGGCCAGACGAAATCACGATGATAGGTGGCTCTATGATCGCACCCGAACACATTCATGTTTATAATCCCGCTTTTGATGTGACTTCCCATGAACTGATTACCGGCATCATCACCGAAAAAGGTGTGCTGTATCCAGGTTTTCAAGAAAGCATTCAACGGACGATAAATCAGGAATAAATAGATTGAAAGAGAAGGAATTCACCCTTCTCTTTCATTTTTCATTCTGATAGTTTTGAAGATGCCCACATTTCCTTCGGATTCACCTCATAAATGCCGTTTTCCCGATACATGAACTGATGGATGATGAACTCTCTTCTCAAGGTGGCGAAATCTTCATGGAATTGTAGAATGTACTCATTCAGCTCTTTTTCCTTATACTTTTCCCCCACCTTCAGACCTTCCACGAGGTGTTCAAGAATGAATAGTTTTTTCTTTTGTTGGGCGGGAATACTTTTAATCCGTCCATTTTTCTCCAGAAAATTGTTCTTCACCTTCTGTTTTTCTTTCATTAACTTCTCTGACATTGTCCTGTCCCCTTTCTCTTCTTGAGCGAACCTGTGCAGAACGTCCCCATGATGGCTTAATACTTTTTTATTCAAATGGTAGTAAACCGTGTTCTTCTCTTTCCGTGAATAAACAAGGTTGCACTCTTTCAGTTTCGTCAAATGATGGGAGATCGTTGGCGCAGTAAGTCCAAGCTTTCCTGCTATGGCCCCCACGTGCAAACTCTCTTCTGCCAATAAATAAACGATCTTGATGCGGGTCGCGTCCCCCATCGTTTTATGAAATGCGATCTGTTTGCTTAATTGCACCGTTCCACCTCCTACCTATTTAGATTATCATCTAATTAGATGATAATCTAAATAGAAAAAATCATCAACTGTTATTTTCAGAATTTCCCCCCGCATGACCGTTTCGTGTCGCCAAAACCAAAAACAGGCATTCTCCACATGGAAAATGCCTGTTCCTGTTATTGTTCTAATGAGAGTAACGTTTCTTTTTTGTCTATCTGCTTTCCTGCATAACCGGTGAGTGTCTTATTTTTCCCAATGACACGGTGGCAAGGGATGATGACGGGAAAACGGTTGGCTTTATTCGCCTGCCCCACAGCCCGGACCGCTTTCGGTCTTTGAATGGCTTGTGCTACATCCTGATACGACCAGGTTTCGCCATAGGGTATTTCCTTGAGGATATTTCATACTTCTTTTTGGAACTCGGTCCCTTCGATTTTCAAAGGAAGATCAAATGCTCTTCTATCACCCTTAAAAAACTCCAGTATCTGTTCCTTTGCTCGAATCAAAATGGGATGATCCGTTTCGATGGACGCTTCTTCCTCCACAAACTGCACAGAAAGCAATTGAGTCGAATCGGACGTCAGCTTAAGATTCCCGATGGGGCTGTCGATTACAATCGTATGAATGGTCATTTACAGGACTCCTTTATGATTTAGGCAGATAGATATGGAAAACGGTTCCTTCTCCAACGATGCTTTCAACCTGGACGCTGCCTTTATGTTCTTTAATAATCTTAAAGCTTACCATAAGCCCAAGTCCAGTCCCTCTTTCTTTTGTTGTATAAAAAGGTTCGCCGAGCTTCTTGATTTTATCCTTTGAGATTCCGCCTCCCTGGTCTTTTATTTCGATATGAATCAACCCGTCATCGGTCTCCCCGATGCTAATGGAAATCACCCCTCCATCCGACATGACTTCAATTGCATTCTTAATGACATTGATGAATACCTGTTTTAACTGATTGGGTTCAGCTACTATGGTCGGGAGGTCTTCCTGATACTTTTCCTCATACTGAACATTATGCATGACGGCCTGTGCACTCAGCAATTCCACAGTATCCTTCATGATCCTGATTAAATTCGTCTCCTGGTATTGGATCGCCTGAGGTTTGGCCAACACGAGAAACTCCGTGATGATTGACTCAATACGCTGGAATTCAGAAGTGATCACATTAAAGTACATCTCATGATCCTTTCCGACGCTGTTCTCAAGCAGTTGGATGAATCCTTTAAGTGCCGTCATCGGGTTTCTGATTTCATGGGCGATCCCTGCCGCAAGCTCCCCTACCACACTTAATGTGTCAGACTTCCTCAGTTGTTCCTGCATCTCGATTTGATCTGTGATGTCCCGGATGATGGTTAAATTCAGATTAGAGAGCAAATTGTATTTCGACGATAATTCAACGTATTGAACCCTGTCCCTGGAGGATGTCAGCGTTTTTAAAAACGTTGCCTGACCTTCTTCCTTCAATTGATGCAGATAATCCTCATAGGCTTCCTCACCCGGTTCAATATTCAATATCTCACGTACATCTTTACCAATGAGCTGATCTTTATCCAACTTAATGATGTTACTCACTTCAGGATTCGAATCAACGACGACATAATTGTGATTGGTCAGAAGCAGTCCGTCCAATGAACCTTCGAATATCTTCCGGAACCTTTCCTCACTCTCACGCAGTTCCTTCTCCATTTGATATCGTTCACTGACATTACGGAATATGGTCATATTATAACCATCCACGGAATGAAGCTTGGACGTGAATTCCAAATGTTTGAGCTGATTGTTCGGCATGAGGAACAACACCTCATCCCTTACAGCCCCGCTTCTATATAATTGTTCCATGACCAAATCAAACTTCTGGCTTTCCAAGGGGTAAACGAAATCCCTGATTTTTTTTGAAAGGAGCTCGGAAAGTGTGCATTCAAATATTTTCAGTGCTGAAGAGTTCGCTTTAAGGACCCTTCCGTCCTGATCCCATAAGACAATGGCATCTATCGCTTCTTCAAACAACCCTTTGAACAATTCCTCATTACGCTTCAGTTGGATCTCCATCTGCCTTTTTTCCGTTACATCTCTGAGAATGGCCATGTGGAGCTTATGATGGACGTATGGACTTGTCGTAAATTCCACGATTGAAATACTTTGTGATTTCTTGATTGGAATTTCACCACGGGCTTTTTTATTTTGAGAAATCAATTCTTTGATTTTTTCAACCTTATAATGGGCATTCTCTGGAATGAAGGAACTGATATTCCTCTTGGTGATCTCATCCTTATCGAGTCCCACTTGCAAACTGAATGCATGATTCACATCATTGATATTTCCATCAATATCGAATAGCACGATCCCCTCTGAAGCATTCTGGAAAATGTTCGATAGTAAGTGTACATTTAAATGATCTTTGCGCTCCTTCTCCTTCAGTTCCGTTACATCCTTAAAATATAAATATGCATTAGGTGAAATGGTCGATTTTTTCAGCAAAAGTTCGACGTGGATGATTTTCTTCTCATTTACATTCATCAGGGTTTCGTCTTCCAAGGTTTTTCCCGTTTCCATTACTTCCTTATAATGGGCAACTATGGGCGCGGGCACTGAAGAGAAAAACGTGCTGAAGAGCTTCCCTACAACATTCTCATCATTTGACTCCAGGGTTTCATATGCTTCGGGGTTGGCATAAACGATTTTCAACTCTTTATTGATCACAAGCATCGGCATGGGTGAAGCTGAGCAAATTTCCCTATCGACGGGATGACATAAATCCCTATTTTGCTCTTCCTTCACATTACTACTATTAGTCATTTCCTCATCCCCCTACTAAATTAAAAGACGACCATTGGCTTAAATCTTACAGAATCCGCATAGCTCCCCGTACTTCTGGTGATAATTAACAATGAAAATCATGTTTTGCTCATTGTATCCTAGGGTAAGAATGAATTAGGATTAAACTTTTCTAAAAGATGGTGAAGATATGAAACAGCGCGACTATTACTTCGACAATGCCAAATTCATTTTGATCTTTTTAGTGGTATTTGGACATGTCATCCGATCCTATATCGAAAGCGATCCCTTTATCCTTTCACTGTATAAAACGATTTACACTTTCCACATGCCGGCCTTCATACTTGTGGCAGGATTCTTCGCGAAAGGATTCTATAAAAAGGGATATATCCAGAAACTTGCTAAAAAGTTGATACTTCCTTACATTGTGTTTCAACTGATCTATACGGTGTACTATCATTTTCTGTATCAAAAATCAACATTCGAGGTGGATCCACTTAATCCTCACTGGTCATTGTGGTTCCTTATCAGCCTTTTCTGCTGGAACGCACTCCTTTATGCTTTCATCAAATGGTTTAAATTCAAACCTGGAATAGGCTTGACAGTGGCTTTTTCACTTGGACTGCTTGTAGGGTTCGCCGATGTTATTTCAAATTATCTAAGTCTGTCCCGAACATTTGTGTTCTTTCCTATATTCCTGATGGGGTACTACATGGAGAAGGAGCACTTCGAATATTTTAAAACGAGTAAAGCCCGTTTAGTGGCAGGTTCATTATTTGTAATCGTATTTTTAGGGATGTATTTTGTACCTGAATTCTCAGATAAATGGCTCCTTGGTTCCAAACCTTACGGAGATTTTGAATGGAACAACGTCATCAGCATGGGTGTCAGGGCGGCTGTTTATTTATTAAACGTCGTGATGATCTTCAGCTTTTTCACATTTGTTCCTACAAAAAGACAGTTTTTCACCAAGTGGGGGAAAAACACTCTCTATGTGTACTTACTCCACGGTTTTCTCATTCGGTTGTTCCGTGAAAGCCATCTTAAGGACACGATTGACCCTAACACCAGTCTTTTACTGTTACTCGGGGTATCCTTTGTACTGACGATGATATTTTCAACAAAATTCTTTACGAGCATCACACAACCTATCATCGAGTTTAGATCAACCAGGCTGCAGAAACTGTTTTCCAAAAGGGAAATGAAAACAAGATAAAATCTCACTAGAAAGGGCTGACCCCATTGTATTCACGGGTCAGTCCCTTTTTCATGATTAACTATTCGCTTATGGTCGAGAATCAACTGGTTCATTATTCAACACAATTTTCAAAAAACGTATATTACCTTATATTATTCGCACCTTTTCCTAAAATTCCTTCTAATAGTTACAATAAATTTAAATTCATTTAAGACAAACATTGAGCTTTATCGCAAGCTTAGATAAAATGATAGTCAGGTTGGTTTATAACGTTGTACGAACAACTTGAAACAGATCCTCATTTGGTTACTGAAAGTCATATGACTGAGAGTCAAACGGACTTAGAATAAAGGAGAATATGAATGAAGAAAGTCGTCTTAAGTACGTTAAATGCAAAATACATTCACACGAATTTAGCTATTCGCTGTCTAAAGGCCTATGCCGAACCCCAACACGAAATTGAGCTATCAGAGTACACGATAAAGGATCCCACCCTTAATATCGTTACCGACTTATTCTCTAAAAAGCCGGACATCATCGGATTCAGCTGCTACATCTGGAATATCGAAGAAACGATCAAAGTCATTCAGATCCTTCGAAAAATCATGCCAGAGGTAACGATCATCCTCGGAGGTCCCGAAGTGACATATGACGTCCCATATTGGCTGGAGCGCCTTGAAGACGTCGACTTCATTGTAATGGGCGAAGGAGAAGAATCCTTCAAACAATTATTGGATCAGCTTAATGGTGATAAAGATTGGTCGAAGGTACATGGAGTGGCTTATTTAGATAATGGAAAGCCTGTTATCAAGCCGCAACAAAATAAAATTGATTTAAGGGAGGTCCCTTCCCCTTTCCGTTTTCAGGAAGATCTGCAAGAGCTCGGCAAAAGGGTGACCTATATCGAGACAAGCAGAGGATGCCCGTTCCGCTGTCAATTCTGCCTTTCTTCCATAGAAGTGGGTGTACGCTACTTTGACCGTGAAAAGGTAAAAGAAGACATCCGATTCCTGATGAAACATGGGGCAAAGACCATTAAGTTTGTGGACCGGACCTTTAATATCAGCCGAAGCTACGCAATGGAAATGTTCCAATTCCTTATTGACGAGCACTTGCCGGGTACCGTCTTTCAATTTGAAATCACGGCAGACATCATGCGTCCCGAAGTGATTGAATTCCTCAATGAACATGCTCCACGGGGCCTATTCCGATTTGAGATCGGCATTCAATCAACCAACGATGAAACAAATGATCTGGTCATGAGAAAACAAAACTATAAAAAGCTCACGAGAACCGTCACTATGGTGAAAGAGGGTAAAAAAATCGATCAGCATCTGGATTTGATCGCTGGTCTTCCTGAAGAGGATTACCAATCATTCCGTAAAACGTTCAATGATGTGTTTGAAATGAGACCTGAAGAGCTACAATTAGGATTTCTTAAGATGCTGCGGGGTACGGGCCTTAGAATTCGCGCAAATGATCATCAGTATACGTATATGGATCATTCCCCTTATGAAATCTTGGGGAATAATGTATTGTCATTCGACGATATCGTTCGGATCAAGCAGGTGGAAGACGTATTGGAGAAATATTGGAACGATCACCGCATGGACCGAACGATTGAGTATCTGGTCACTGAATGCTTTGACACTCCATTTGATTTCTTCCAGCAGTTTGGTTCCTATTGGGAAAACCGCGGATGGTCCAGGATCGGCCATCAGTTGGAAGATCTGTTCAAACGACTACATGAGTTTTTATCCAATGAAACAAGCTTTCACATTTCAGTCATTGAAGGTCTCATGAAGCTCGACTATTTAGACAATCAAAAATACAAACCAAGAAAACCATGGTGGACCCATGAGCTGACGAAGGAAGAGCGATCTGCCATTTATCAAAGTCTTTTAGCACAGCCAACCATTGCAGGCGATGCATTTGCCAGTCTTAAATTAAATGAAAAAGAGTTGTATAAACATACACTCCTCGAAACGATCCGTTCAAAAGAAGGTCAGGATCAGTACGTTCTTGCCTACTTTGAGCCCTCATCCGGTCAATCTACCGTATTCGAGTTTGACCGTCAACTTGTACAATGATAAAGAAGAAAAAATGTTAAGCGAATCGCTTAACATTTTTTCTTCTTTTCTTCTGTCTTTGATTGTTTTCGGGTCACTTCCATTATTTTGGCTGCATTGACATCTCCAAATTCCTGACCGAATTCTTCACGGAAAGACTGTTTTTTATCTTTCATCAGCCTCTCCCTTTTTTTCCTTTTGCTGAATTTCTATTCTTTCCTTTTGCCGTATCCTCACCTTGTGAGAATTCAGCAGAAAATTCAGTCTCCTGCTTATTTTTAAGGGGTGTTTGATTATTCTTTTCAGCAGCATCATACTGTGCTTTACGTTTCATTTATAACTCATCTCCTTTGAGCTTATTTTTCCCACCTCACCCTTTTCCATTCTTCTAAAAATAGGTATTCACTCAACTGAATAATTCAACATTTACTCCGGAAACTAAGGAAAAATGGCGAATGAGGATAGGACATGATACTAATTTTTTTGCTGGCATATGCGTTTTTAGGGTGGAAGTTTGGCAATTGGAAGGATTTCTACAGCTATTATCCCACTTTATTATTTTTTATTATCGGGGATCTACTTTCTCAATTTCTATTATTTGATTATTCCATGTGGGAGTTCCGTACTGTCACACCCTTTGGGGACTCTCTTCATTTGAATCACACCATGATTTCATTGGGCAAAATGGCGATTCAATATACAGTCACCATTACCATTTTTATCGGGAGACTTCCGACGGGTTTATGGATGAGGGTTGGTTGGATCTTGTTATGGACAGGTATCTATGGTTTGACAGAAGGCCTTTCCCACCTCATCGGCATGATGACATATCATAACGGATGGCATTTCGGCTGGGATCTTCTTTTTAATCTGATGATGTTCACAGTACTGATCGTCCATCATAAAAACCCGCTCCTAGGCTGGATCATCTCCATCCCCATCATCCTAATCCTTATGATCCACTTTCACGTACCCTACTCTGCCTTAAAATGAAGGTACCTTTCATTGGACAAAAAAAGAGGCTGGATATACTATATCCATTCCTCTAAAGACGAGCGATTATAAAATTAGTTAGGATTGCTTGCTACACCG
>NZ_BCVQ01000015.1 GCF_001591825.1 Rossellomorea vietnamensis NBRC 101237 | reverse complement strand
CGTTCAGAGGCGACAAGCATAAGATGAATAGGCTGGGAAGGCGCTCTTTGCCTTCCTGGCCAATTTACCTTATGACCTCGAGCCTCTAGCCGCCGGAGCTGGAAGAACCCTAAAGCGCAGGCGGCCCCAGATCCACCCAAAACGTCTCCTCACCAATAAAAAAAGGACCCTCCTGAGAGAGTCCTTTTTCCTTAAAAGCTATTACGCTTTAACAACGTTAGTCGCTTGAAGTCCACGTTGACCTTGCTCAGTGTCAAATGTAACTTTTTGACCTTCGTCTAAAGATTTAAATCCTTCGCCTTGGATAGCTGAGAAATGTACGAATACATCTTCTCCACCTTCGATTTCGATGAAACCGAAACCTTTTTCTGCGTTAAACCATTTTACTGTACCTTCTTGCATGTGTGTATCCTCCTGTGTGGATGTTGCATCCACGATTTATTACTATCGTTGCTCAAGTTAGATATCAAAGGCGAAAAGTTTAAAACTTATTCTTTCCTTACAGACCGAACAAAAATAATTCTTACTAAGATTAACAGATAATCTGATAAAAAGCAAATCCGTCCGGAAAATCACTCCCACTCTCTCTCCTTAAAGGAATATATCCTTCCTTTGTCGAAAGTAAAGATATAATGAAGATGTAAAGGGGATGGGCCAATGAATAAAAGCACATTGCTCAAAAAGCTGAGTCAAGCAAGTCGCGGAAACTTTTTCACGATCGAACTTCCTGTGGAATCCAGGGAAGAAGCGGAAACCATCGAAAATGTGGCAGCTGAATTAGAAAGAGAAGGAAAGATCAAAATCAGGGAATGTGAGTTGAAGGAAACGTTCATCTACATTCAAGGAATCATGAAATACGCTTTGACGTAACTTGGATGGTGCCTAATTGCAGGCACTTTTTTTTCGCAAAAAAAAGACCCTCAGAGAGGATCTTCTTTTTAAAGCAATTAGATTTTGTTAACGTTAGTCGCTTGAAGGCCGCGTTGACCTTGCTCAGTTTCGAATGAAACTTTTTGACCTTCGTCTAAAGATTTAAATCCTTCGCCTTGGATAGCTGAGAAATGTACGAATACATCTTCTCCACCTTCGATTTCGATGAAACCGAAACCTTTTTCTGCGTTAAACCATTTTACTGTACCTTCTTGCATGTGTGTATCCTCCTGTGTGGACATTGTATCCACGATTTATTACTATTATTGCTCAATTAGATATCAAAGGCGAAAAGTTTAAATACTTTCATTCCTTACAGACCGAACAAAAATAATTCTCTCTTAGAATAACAGGAAATCGTAAGAATAGCAAATTCTTTTTTCTTTTTTAATAAATGCTTTAATGAAAGTCTGGCTTCATCACTCTCTTTATATATAGAAAGAAGATGCTATTCCCTTCCTTCGCCTACCTGCAGAAAAAAAGCCCACTACCAAAAGGTAATGGACGTGCATTCTTACTCTTCCCGCTTGTTTCCGTGTTTTACACCTTTACTCGTGTAAGGCTTGTTGCTCTTCTTCTTATTGGCGCCTGCCTGCCACCGGTTCCAGCCTTTCTTGCCGGTCCCCTGGCCTGTTCCGCTCTTTTTCTTAGGTTTACTCATTTTTTCACTCCGTTATAATCAGGTTCGTTCTTTCAAGTTCGTCCCCATATCATAACATGGATTAGTACGTCAGGATACTTCTTGTTTATTCCACTTCTTTTTTCTTCCCGGTATAAATGTGGATCGCATCCCGCAGGAATTCGGCCACTCCCTCTTGTTCTCCATCATAATACGCCTTGAATCGTTCGTCGTCCACGTACATCTGTGAGAGTCCAGCATGAGCTTCCTTGCTGTAGTGACCCCAATAGAAGGAAATCCACTGCCTGTGAAGATTAGCCGCTTTCTGTGCCATCTCACTTCCGGGATCACCGTCTTGAAATGCTTCTCCCAGTATTTTTTTGATTTCCTGCTCGAGTCCCGTTACCTTTTCATACTCTTCCTCTGACATGTTCATGACTTTCGCGTTGGATTCGTCCACACTCTTGTCACCATATTTCCTCCGCACTTCTTTTCCATACTGTTTCTCATTCTCTTCCACCATTTTTTCTTTGAACCCTTTAAATTTTTCTTTATCCGACATGGTGATTCTCCCTTCCTTTACACGTAGTGTTTTATCGACATTCGCAATCAGTTGATCAAGCTGAGCGCGTCTGTTCAGTAAGATTTTCCGGTGTTCCCGTAATGCAAGTGTTGCGTCAAAGGCGGGATCATCCAGAATATCCTTGATTTCATCCAGTCCAACACCTAATTCTTTGTAAAAGAGGATCTGCTGCAGGCGGTCGACTTCTTCCTGTCCGTAAATCCTGTATCCTGACGAATTGATCCTGGCCGGCTTCAGAAGCTCAATTTCATCATAATAACGGAGGGTCCTCGTGCTCACCCCAGCGATCTCCCCCAATTTCTTAACGGTATATTCCATGATGTCACCTCCTGACAATTCTTACTTTACAGGTTGACGCAGCGTGAATGTAAAGGGATTTTTTCTAAAATCCGCGAATGTGGATTTTCTTGAAAATAACGTGCCAGTCCGATATTCTTAGTATAATCACTTTGAGTATAAGGTTGTGTTGAATATGCGAATTAATAAATATATCAGTGAAGCTGGGAAGGCGTCGAGACGCGGTGCCGACAAGTTAATCACGGAAGGCAGGGTCACGATCAATGGACGTGTGGCGAAGATCGGTGACCAGGTAAACCCCGGTGACGATGTGTTGGTGAGCGGCGCACCTGTAAGAGTCGCTCGGAATAATGTATACATCGCTCTGAATAAGCCTGTTGGAATAACGAGTACAACAGAAAAAGGGGTCAAGGGGAATATCGTCGATCTCGTTAATCATCCCCTGCGAATATTCAATATCGGACGCCTGGACAAGGATTCCGACGGACTGATTCTCCTGACGAACGACGGGGACATTGTCAATGAAATCCTCCGTGCTGAAAATCAACATGAGAAGGAATACATCGTCACGGTTGACCGTCCGATTTCTGAAGACTTCCTTAAGCAGATGTCAGAGGGCGTCAAGATTCTTGGAACGAAAACACTGCCATGTATAGTGGAGCAGATTTCGAAATATGTATTTCAGATCACCCTCACCCAAGGGTTGAACCGACAGATCCGCCGCATGTGTGAAGCACTCGGATATGAGGTATACCGATTGCAGCGTACACGGATCATGAATATACAATTAGGAAATCTTCCTGTCGGACAGTGGCGCGATCTATCCAAAAAAGAAAAAACGCGATTGTTTCAGGATTTAAATTACGAACCAAAAGAATGGTAATAACAGACAGGACCGGTCCCATGACTGCATGACAGTCGGGTTACCGGTCTTTTTTTATCTTTTCAGGCTCCAGGAACGAATGGATTTACTCTTCTTATTTTCGACAATATACGCTATTATTAAATGGTTTAGAAATTCTAACTAGATTTTGTGGAGGTTTGAGAACATATGGTTTTCAAGAAAAAGGATAAATTCGCTATTCTTCTTAGTCAAATAGCTGGTAATTTGAAAGAGAGTGCGCATTATTTTGCTGATTATAAACTGAATAATGTGAGCGACCTAAAAGAATTTTCCAGTCAGATGAAGGAATATGAAACAAAAGGGGATTCTTTTGTGCATGAAGTCATTTTGGACTTGAACAAAGTGTTCATCACACCGATCGAACGGGAAGATATCCTGGCGCTGGCTATGAGTATGGATGATGTACTGGATGGGCTCGAGCATACATCCGCTATGTTTGAAATGTATTCCATCACCCAGGCAGACGAATATATGCTGAAGTTTGTCGAAGCGATCCGTCAATGTTCCGATGAGATTGAATCGGCTGTCGAACTGTTATCCACAAAGAAATGGATCCAGATCAGAGAGCATGCCATCAAGATCAAAGATTTAGAATCAAAATGTGATGGGATTCTCCGTCAATCCATCAAGCATCTCTTCCATACAGAAAAAGATCCCATTCGTATCATTCAATATAAGGAGATCTATGAAGAGCTTGAGGAAATCGCAGACCATTGTCAAAATGTGGCCAACACGTTTGAAACCATTATTATGAAGAATGCTTAAGGAGTCTTGCAGGAATGGATACAATCTTAATTTTAACCATACTTATTGTTGTGGGGGCCCTTGCATTTGATTTCATCAACGGGTTCCATGATACGGCCAATGCCATCGCGACAGCTGTGTCGACAAAGGCACTGAAGCCCAGGCATGCCATCATCCTGGCAGCCGTCATGAATTTCGCGGGAGCACTTGCATTTACAGGAGTCGCCAAAACAATCACCAAGGACATCGTCGACCCCTTTTCCCTGGAGAACGGGACGATTGTCATCCTGGCAGCGCTCCTTGCCGCGATCACGTGGAATTTAGTGACGTGGTATTACGGGATACCGAGCAGTTCCTCCCATGCATTGATCGGGGCGATCGCAGGGGCGGCCATTGCGGCGGCTGGTGTCTCAGCGCTGAATTACAAAGGGTTCATTAAAATCATCCAGGCGTTGATTTTTTCCCCTATTTTGGCTTTTGTCATCGGGTTCATCATCTATAGCATATTCAAGGTCGTTTTCAAAAATCGGAACCTGGCGAAAACGAACCGGAATTTCCGTTCGATCCAGATTGCGACAGCGGCACTTCAATCGTTCACCCATGGTACGAACGATGCGCAAAAAGCGATGGGGATCATCACGATGGCCCTGATCGTGAACAATTATCAAACCTCCGATGATATCCAGACGTGGGTTCAGGTTTCCTGTGCCACGGCCATGGGTCTCGGGACCTCGATCGGCGGATGGAAGATCATCAAAACCGTTGGCGGAAAGATCATGAAGATCCGACCGGTGAATGGTGTGGCAGCAGACTTGACGGGAGCAGCTGTCATTTTTGGGGCTACGGCGATTCACTTACCTGTCAGTACGACACATGTCATTTCTTCTTCGATCCTTGGTGTGGGTTCTGCCCACAGACTGAAGGGTGTGAAATGGGGAACGGCTCAAAGAATGTTGATCACATGGGTCATCACTTTGCCCATTTCGGCAAGTCTTGCCGCCATCTTCTTTTATATCCTGAATCTATTTTTCTAATAAAAAGGAAGTCAGAAGGGAGGTTCCTCCCCTTTGACTTCCTTTTATCGTTGCGCTTTTAGATGACTACGCTCGAAACCAAGGTAACGCGTGCCCTGGAAGGACAATTCCCCCTCATCCCCTTCGACAAGCATCCCATAATCTGAATCTTTCACTTTTAATTCCATCCTGTCTCCGCTTTCCACTTCGAAGGTGATGTAATAATGGCTATATGCCCTGCTTTCTCCTCCGCCTTTCACAGCCGTCCGTTTCCCCAGCACCTTGGCCCATACATTCAAGACAGGAGATTGATTATTTTGACTCCACTGTGACACTCCTTTTACGGCAGAAAACAAAATGAACGAAATCACGATCACGAAGATGATGCCAATGAAGATCGGGACCACTTGAAACATAAAGTCTCCACCACTATACATCCCCATTTCCCCCTTTGACTCTTTTTCTACATTTTAACATTTTAATACGTATATGAGTCGGGGATTCTGATGATGACAACTAAAAAAAGCCAGCCACCGCTGTGAGGGGCTGACGAATTATTCACCCTGTCGGATGCTTCATCTTATCCATGATCATCGTAAAATAATTCTTCTTCACCGGTCCTGGTGCATGGGGGATTTCGTATAATGCAGGTTCTTTCTTCTCTAAGAGTTTTGATGAGTATACCTGCGTCCCCTCCATCAAACGGCGAATGGAAGATGTCAATTCTTCACTCGGACTATCCTTTAATAAGTAGCCGTCTGCACCGGTGTTCTGTACCCTTTCCAGATATCCTTCTCTAGGGAATGTTGCGAGTACCAGCAGCCGACATTCCGGCACTTCCAGAGGTCCGTCCCTCAAGAGATGTTCGATATCGAGGATAAGGAGGTCTGGTTGCATAGAGTGGATGAGTTCGAGTGCATGCTCCCTGTCCCTCGCCTTTCCCACTATTTCCATGTCTTCTTCAAGGTTGAGCAGTGCTCCGATTGTTCCTAACACCCATTCTTCATCCTCTGCTATCACGATGCGAATCATCTGTATCCTCTCCTTTTGATACCGTATCAAGTAAAGACTCCCCTTATATGAATGTCATAAGGAGAGTCGGCTGAGTTTATAATTCAGGTTTGGCTTCTGTGGAAATGCGCGCGCTTGATTTCGCTGAGGATTTGATGCCCCTGAAGCTTACAAACGTCTTATTTTCTTCATCCCATAACTTGAAGCGAAGGGATTTCAAGCTCGTTAAGAGTGAAATCGTCGGTACATTCTGCAGCGGCTCCGTATTTTCATGCGCTTGCTCCAGCTTGTAATTCGGTACCCTAGGACTCAGATGGTGGACATGGTGATAACCGATATTTCCAGTCAGGAACTGCATGACCTTCGGAAGCTTATAGAATGAGCTTCCCTCCACGGCTGCCAGCACATACTGCCATTCTTTGTCTTCTTCAAAATAGGAATCTTCAAATGTATGCTGTACATAGAATAACCAGATTCCGATCGAACCTGAAACCATGAAGATCGACCCTTGCACAAGAAGGAATTCCTGCCATCCAAGCGTGACAGAGAGCAGTGCAATGAGTGCCACGATGATCACATTCACTAAATACGTGTTATTGCGCTCTTTCTTACGAGCGTTCTTACGGTTGAAACGATTTTTCAATAGAAATACATAAATCGGTCCCAGAACGAACATGACGAACGGATTGCGGTAAAACCGATACGCTAAACGAGTTTTCAAAGGTGCTGCTACATATTCATCAATTGTAAGGGTCCAAATGTCACCGGTTCCACGTTTATCCAAATTTCCGCTTGTCGCATGATGCACGGCATGATCGTGTCCCCACTGATCGAACGGGAACAGTGTCAGTACACCCATGGCCGTTCCGACTGCCCGGTTGGCTTTACGGCTTTTAAAGAAAGAAAAGTGGGTGCAATCATGAAAGATGATGAAGATCCTCGTCAAGAACCCTGCGGCGATCACGATTGGAATGAGTGCGAGCCAGTATGATACCGACAGACTTTGATACGCAAGGAACCATAATAGAAAGAACGGTCCAAGCGTGTTGATCATCTGCCATACACTTTCTTTCGTTGTAGACTTTTCATAAGGAGCAACTTCTTTTTTCAACGTTTTTATATTTGTCATGTCATTATTCCCTTCGTTTAAGGCGTTGGATTCATTATAGGATAAGGGGGATCATCGTGTTAGTAGTAGGTGTCATATGCTGGGCATGACAAATGTCATAAGGGAGAAAATGTAAAGCGTTTACATCGCCCGGAACCCTTGATAAACCTGACTTCCTCTCATACAGCCAACCGTTCAATTAACTTTATTATTATTGAGAAAAAGAAATATATTCTTGTTTTAGTGAGAAAGTGTCATAAAAAAAAAGAGCGTGGTCTCCCACACTCTTTACGCGCATACTAGTATCTGTCTGACAAATCTTCCTTTACTTACTTCACAACGGTCGACAATATCGAAGCCCGCTTTTTCAACGTTTCTATCTACATCTTCCAACGTCACGATCACGACCTTTTCAGCAAATCGCCTCGCACTCTTGAGCATTTCCAGTTGTTCATCATCCGTTATGACGGAGCAAAGATTATAAGGAAGGTCAATGACCGCGACATCGTAGCTCCCGGTTACATCATTGATGTCCCTTAATGACACGTCCCCATCAAAACCAAAGTGAGCGATATTTTCCCTTACCCCGTCGAGGATCAGCGGATTGCGGTCACTCCCGACGATATCAATGCCCATGGATAATGCCTCAACCAGTACCGTCCCGATTCCACAGCAGGGATCGATCATCTTGAGCCCGTCCGTTTCGGGAGCCGCAATATTCACGACAGCTCTTGCCACCCGGGTACTCAAAGCTGTGGAGTAACTATGGGGCTTTTTCACGTGATGCAGCCAAACCGCTTCATTCTTCTTATAGAACCCAAACACCCAGCGTTCATTTGTCTTGATGACCCCATACCAGATGTCCGGATTGACTAGTTCTGCTTCGCCTTTCAGATGAAGCCCGACTTCCTTTTCGATCTTTCTCAGCTTCTTGAAGCCGACACGATCGGCATCGGGATTCTGTACGAACACGACTTTGAATCCATCCACCGCATCTAGTCCCTGTATTTCCTTCAATAATCCTTCGAACTCGGCAGCTTCACTGATGACCTCAAGCCTCTCCCGAATAAAAGGACTCCTGCTGGGATCTATTTTCACCGTACTTTCAAGAATACCAGATTCAGAACTTTCACCGAACAATGTGCGTTTTTCCAATGCACATAGTGATTCTTCGTTCGGTTCCCATGAATACGTATATAAATAGTTTTTCGTTTCTATTATGATCAACTCCGTATGATGTACAAAATGAGATAATGCATTTCACCATTGTAACACAAAAAGGGAAGGACCCCTTCTCCAGGGTCCCTCCCTTTATAAATATGAAAAGATATTAAATCTCCATTTCCCAACGCTCTGCCTGAGTTTGTTTCAACTGTTTCTCCGTTTCTTCCGGATAAACCGTACGGAATTTGTGATTTTCAGCAGGGATGATTTCAATCATCTTTTGGATCATATCTTCAGGGTCGAACTGATCTTCCAATCCCTTCTGCTGTTCGAGAATATCTTCTTTTCTCGTGTAATTCTTCTCGTCATCGAACCATTTCCAGATTTCTTCCCCGCTCCGCTTATTGAATCCGGTTTCGAAGGCCCCTGGATTGATGGTTGCGACCTTCACTCCAAATTCTTCAAGCTCGGACTTCATGGTTTGGGCAATCCCTTCAATCGCATGTTTCGTTGCCGTATACGGACCGACATAAGGTGTTGCTGAAATCCCGGCCATGGAACTCATGAACACGATTTTCCCACTGCCTTTCTTCACGAGCTTTTGGGCGGCCAACTGAACCGTTTCCAAGGTGGCGAACACGTTCACTTCAAAGAGGGCACGAAAACGATCCATCGGGACTTCCCCGAGTGGTCCTCCTTCATTGATGGCTGCATTGGCTACGAAGACATCGAACTCATACTTCGATATTTGCTCGCGGTCCCTTGCATTCGTTATATCAAGCTTAAATACCTCCATATCCAATCCTTGTTCTTCCGCTTCCCTCATGAGGTCGGTCTTTTGCGAGGTTAGTTCTGTCGTCGCAATGACACGGTGGCCCTTCTTCGCAAGACCAAGAGACGCTCCCTTGGCGAGACCGCTTCCCGCGCCAGTAATGAAAATTGTTTTACCCATTCTGTTTCCTCCTTGGCAATCTAGTATGGTATGTTCTTCCCTTTTACAGAATCAGTAAAACTTTATCAATATAAAAGGGACCGATTACGGTCGGTCCCTCATGATCAATTACTCCATCTCTTTAATATATTCTTTCACCACTTCATACACATACCCCTGGTTCGCTGCTGCTGTGTCGGGATTGTAAGCTCCGCCGTTCGTTTTGTTATTTGACAGCACACGGATTCCAAGGAAAGGCACATCATATGCCCCAGCGATCTGTGCGGCCGCTGCCCCTTCCATTTCTTCTACGGAAGTACCGTATTTCTCATGGAACCATTGGATACGGTCCACTTCATTATTCCACACGTCAGCAGAACCGATTGTGCCTTCGACGACCTTGCCTTTTTTATATGTGTCCTTTACGGCGTCAGCCGCCGCAAGCAGTGCCTCGTCACCGTCGTAATAGCGAATTTTTTCTGCATTTGGGTCTTCCCCGGCACTTCCTTCAGATGCCATAAGGTCCATCGGCTTCCAGGAAGTGGGTTCGATTCCTTCTTCATCTGCCATGTTCCCCGTTTTTAATGAACCAAGATTGACGGTTCTTTCCCCGAGTACGATATCAAACACGTTCAATGCCGGATCATGACCGCCTGATGTCCCTTGATTGATGATGGCGACGGGATCGTATTTTTCAATCGCGACAGCCGTGGCTGCTGCCGTGTTTTCCATTCCCTTCCCCGTTTTGGCAACGATGACCGGATAGTCGTCCACCGTTCCTTTATAAAAAACGAATGAGCCGGATGTTTCTTCCTTCACATTCTCAAGTTTTCCAGCGAATTTTTCAGCTTCAATGGGCATCGGCCCCTGAATCAGGATCGGCTGTTCTTCCTTTTTATCTTTCGCTTCCGTTTTGTTTGTTGAGCTGCACCCCGTAAATAAGGACAAACCTAGTACCGACACAGCTGCGAGTGATGCGATTTTCTTTTTCATGTGAATCTCTCCCTTTTCTTGGTGATTGGATCCCGCTGATTTTGGTCAAAAGAAAAAGACCTGTCATGGCAGAGTGAATCTACGTTCCAGATCTCAGAAGTCAAAGTAAAAGCATAAACGGCAAAAAACCGTAAAAACCGTAAAAACCGAATACTTTAACCCGTAGTCCGGTTCTTGTAATGGGAACCGGGTAGAAACGCTCAGACCATATTACTGAGGATATACGAGTAACGATATGTAATGGTGGTACGGTGTTACTATAACAAACCCTCTGCTTTTAATCAACCGAAATACGAATTTTATTCCAAAAAGTTTAGTTATTGTTCGTGTTTAAAAGAAAGACTCTCTTCCAGTTTGAAAGCGTTACATTTGAAATCCTATTGTAGAATACTATAATAAAAGAAAAATGAAGAGGTGAAGACGATGAAAATCGGGCTAATCGGATTAGGGGATATCGCAAAGAAAGCCTATCTTCCTGTCCTATCTGAAAAAGAAGGCATTGAATTGGTCCTTTGCACAAGAAATACCGAAACGCTACATACACTTGGAGAAAAGTATCGAGTGGAGGAGAGGGTTCAGACAGTTGAAGAACTGATCGCTGCAAACATCGACGCAGTCTTCGTCAGTACAGCCACTGAAGCCCACTATGAAATAACCCAGAAGCTCTTGGAGAATGACATTCATGTATACATAGACAAACCGATTTCCCTCAACTTCAGGGAAACCGAACGAATCGTTCAACTTGCAAAAGAGAACGGGAAGATTGCCATGGTTGGATTCAACCGACGCTTCATTCCCAAGGTAAAAGAACTGAAAGAGCACGGAAAACCGAGCTTCTTGTTGATGCAGAAAAATAGGTTTGCTGCACCGGACAAGCCAAGAAGATTTGTTGTCGAAGATTTCATTCATGTAGTAGACACTCTCCGCTTCCTGATGGATTCAACTGTAAAAGATGTAAAGGTTCAGTCATTGAAAAAAGGAGATCTCCTTCACCATCTCGTCATACAGCTTATCGGTGAGGACTGCACGGCAGTCGGCATCATGAATCGTGACGGAGGGGTGACGGAAGAAATCATCGAATTCTCTGCCGGACATCACAAATACATCGTCGACAGCCTTGTTGAAACGACACATTATCATAACAAAGAAATGAGTGTTTCCTCCTTTGGGGACTGGGAACCCACACTGTATAAACGGGGATTCTATGATCTGGTCGATCACTTTATCGAATGTGTGGAAAAAGGGCAGGAACCGGACCCTTCCATCGAGGATTCATTGATCACCCATGAGATTTGTGAACGGATTGTGGGAATGATCGAGTAGCTTTATTAAGAAGAGGGAGGGACCTTGCAAGGTCCGTCCCTCTTCTTTTCCCTTTTAACCCACCGAAATGTTACAACTTACTGAAAAGGGGAACCATTATAGTAAAAAAGGAGAAACCATCATGCCAGAAGGTCCCGAAATCAGAAGAGCAGCCGATAACGTTGAGCGTGCTCTTAAAAATAAAACAGTGGAAGATGTTTATTTTGCCTTTCCTCATTTAGAAGACTACGAAGATCTGCTGAAAGGGTCTATCGTAAGAAGAGTCGATACGAAAGGAAAAGCCATGCTCATCCGCTTTGATAATGGTTACACGATTTACTCCCACAATCAACTTTACGGAAAATGGTATATCAGAAACACCTACAATTATCCTAAAACAAATCGTCAGCTCAGATTGGCCCTACATAACGAGAAAAAATCCGCCCTTCTCTATAGTGCGTCGGATATCGAGGTTCTCAGGGACGAAGAGGTGCCGTCTCACCCATTCATCTCAAAGGTCGGACCAGACCTCTTAAGCGAAGAGGTATCCGTAGATGAACTGGTCGTGCGGATGAAAGATAAAAGATTCCGAAACCGGAAATGGTCGATTATATTGCTTGATCAAGGTTTTGTCGCCGGAATCGGTAATTATTTGCGATCTGAAATTATGTTTGTTGCCGGCATACATCCTTCCCAAAGGCCTGTCGACTGTACGGAAGATCAATTAAACAAAGCTGCCCATGGGATCATGGATTTAATAAAGCAATCGTATGAAACGGGAGGGATCACCAACGATCCCGTCCTTGCACAGAAACTGAAAGCCAAAGGTGTGAAGCGATCCCGCTATCGTCACTGGGTCTTTAACCGTGAAGGGGAATCTTGCTTCATCTGTGGAAGCGAAATCGAGAAGACGGTGGCCGCTTCAAGAAGGCTTTACCATTGTCCGGTTTGTCAGGGAATCGTATGATCGATAAAAGGGTACGTGGCAATCTTAACGCCAGGTACCCTTTTATCAGTTTAACGTCCAACCACAGTTTCTATTCGGTACTCCGGTTAATCGCTTCTTTCATTGATACTCCTTTTAATTTCCGACGATTCAGCCACAGGGAAACATAATACGATAGGATCATGATGATGAAACTGATGATGACACTCATCCAGTCCAGCCTTATAGGTATGGTCACATTCATTTCTGAAGTGATGGAATTCATAAAGGCTGATATCGAGAAAATCGTTACAGGAACGCCTATTACATACCCCAGGATGATGAACCAAATGTTATAGCCGATCATCATCTTCATGATCGACTTCTCCCGATAGCCGATGACTTTCATCAGTGAAATTTTGAATGAATTTTCCTCGATTAATAATGAAATCAAAATATAGATGATGATGACCGCAATGATCGCGGCAACAAGGGCAATCGCCGCCACTCCATAGTTCAACGGCTTGATCATTTCCTTGAAACCGTCAATCGTGTCGGATGATTTTGTCGTCGAGAGAATCTGATCTTCCGGCAAGTTGAGTTCTTTGTTTGAATAAATCTCCGTATAACTTCCTGAAGGGTAGTCATTTAATTGGTTGAATTCGTCGAGTGGCATATAGATCATATTTCCGAGATAGGATTCAGCGATGTGATCAATGGTGAGAGTAAAGGATTTATCCGTCAATTCATTTGTCACATGAATCGAATCCCCCTCCTCAATCCCCAATTTATCTGAGAGTGATTTATTCATGATCACTGAATTGAATGTCAGCCTTTCTCCACTACCGTCCTGCAAGCGAATAGCTGTATTGTCCGGCTTCAAGCCGGTGATCATGACGCTCTCCTCATCTGTCGTAAATGGTGCCACGGATCCCACCTGTCCCGATTCCGGCTCTATGCTCTGTGGAGCATTGAATAGATAGCTATACTCATAGTCGTATACTTGCTGAAAATGATCGGTCACCAGGTACTCCATCGAATTCTTGGTGACGAATCCGAACATCAATAATAATGTCGCAAACATCACACCTATGATCAAAAACAGTGCTCTTGGAAGGTTTCTCATGATTTCCCTGATCACGAATTTCCGCCGGAACGGCAGCTTCTTCATTTTAAACAACCGCTCAAGCCTGCTCACTTTGACCTTTCGTTCCCCACCTTTTATCAAACTCACCGGAGGGATCTTCAAGACACGGTGAACCAAGTAATAGGTGAACGGGAGAAACAGCACAAGTGGCAGAAAAATGCTCACAAGTAAATAACCCACATGCAGTTTCACATCCAGTACGGGCAGATTATAATAAGCCGCAAAACTGGATAGCAATGGATGCAGGAATACCCATCCAAGGATCGTACCGACCACGCTTCCTGCTGTGGCAAGAATTCCGGCATAAGAAAGATAATGACGGATAATTTCTCTTTTCCTGTAGCCGAGTGCATACAATGTGCCAATCTGTACATATTCCTTCTTCATTAAGCGCCACAATAATATTAGGATGATCACCATACTAATGAATAAAATACCGATCGGAAGAAATTGTCCCATCTTTTTGACACCGGCAATATCCCCTTTGATGAAGGAAATGCGGTTATTATCTTTTTTATCCGTCCATTTAATGATCTGATTTGTTTGATTGATCCTTTTCTTCAGTTCTTCCGGAGAAGCATCCGGTAGACGGATACTATAGTAAATCCGGTGATTTTCAAACTTTGATAAAACAGATGGTTTCACGACGGCGACACCGAAAGCATCCGGATTTTTCAGGAAACCCGATTCATCCTTTAATGGATAGATGTAATCCGGAATCGCCATATAGCCTGCAACACGGAACGTTTCCCCTCCCAGTTCAACCTCATTTCCAATCGCCACATCATGGGCTTTGGCGAAACCTTTATCCACTAATATATCACGGTCCGAAGACAGTTTTTCCCCCTCCACTATAGTAGGAAGATTGAGGGCATCCGTCTCATCCGACAACCTGAGAGTCGAATCTTTCCTATATGGAAGATCGATTGCCATCCTTTGCTCGATTTCCGCGCCACTTTCCTTTTCCAATTCTTCGATTTCATTCAAAGGCTGTTGGGTCATGAACTGCGCATCTTCTACTTTATTCTCGTTAAAAAATATCTGTAGATTATCAATGAGATTTGCTCCGGCTGCTGTGAATGCGTAAAATACGATGGAGCTGATGACAATCAGACACCACGCTGAAAAGAACTGCGCCTTTTTTTCCATTATGGTTCGAAAAAGCTTTTTCCGAAGAGGCATCACCACTCAACCCCTTCAGCGGAGGTCTGGTGTTCATTGACAAAGTTTGATTCTACCTTTCCATCTTTCAGGGTGATGACCCGGTTCGCCATGCTTTTGATTGCCTGGTTATGGGTGATGATAAGGACTGTCGTGTTAAATTCTTTATTCACTTTCTCGATCAACTGCAGAATGTCTTTCGATGTGACTGAATCCAATGCTCCAGTCGGCTCGTCACATAATAATAGTTTCGGAGCCTTCACGACGGCACGGGCGATCGAAACCCGTTGCTGCTGCCCTCCGCTTAATTCACGTGGAAAGCGATCCTCCATCCCCGATAATCCAACAGCATGAATCACCTCCGGAATAGACATTGCCTCCCGGCTGATATTCGCCGTCAATTCGATATTTTCATAGACCGTTAAATTCGGGATCAGATTATACATTTGAAAGACAAAGCCAACGTCTTCCCTTCTATAGTCCACAAGATCTCGGTCACTCAATCGGCCGATCTCTTTCTTATTTACCACAATGCTCCCTGAATCAATTGCATCAATGCCTCCAATGGCATTCAACAATGTGGACTTCCCGGAACCCGAGGGACCGAGGATGACGACAATCTCCCCCTCCTCCACCTCTACATGGATATCCGTCAGTGCCTGAAAGGTGGTTTGACCGCTTTGATAGGTTTTATGAACTCCATTGATGCTTAAGATGCTCATGTTCATTCCTTCTTTCCCGGTTTCATTTTTCCTTCAAATAAAAATCGGATGTGCCTCGCCAACTGCTCCTTGTACGCTACATGATCCATTTCTTCGTTATACATATAGAACATCGTATCGGACATGGCTGCACTATAGATGGCATAAGCCGCTTCTTCAGGATCGATCTTTACGGCAAAGCAATCTGAATGGCTTTCGATCAAATTCATAACCCACTTCATCATCTCTTCATCAATGCCGAATAACCCCTGTCTCAACCGGATGCTCTCTTCCACTTCTCCCGTCATCACGTGAAACAGCTCGCGCCAAAATGCTTTCGGATAATACTGGAAGAACTCTGCAAACCCCTGCATGGCCCCAACCACACTTTCTACCAGATCGCCACTCTCTTCTGAGGAAAACGGATCTTGAAGCGCTCCTTTCATCCCCTCCGCTTCTTCAGTGAAAATCCGCAGCAGCAAAGCTCCTTTAGAAGGAAAATAATTGTAGATGGTCCCCGTCCCCACACCCGCATCCTTCGCAATTTCAGCCATGGAAGCCGTTTCGAAACCCTTTTGAGAGAAAATGTTCTTCGCTGATTCCATGATGTTCAGCTGCGTTTGCCGTTTCTTATCTTCACGTAATCCTGCCATGATCAATGCTCCTTTGGTTATAAAAAATATGAATGCGTTCATTTATGAATACATTCATATTTTAACTGGAAGAATATTGATTGTCAAACCGTGCTTGTCTCAGAAATAATAAAGCCCACTTCATCAAATGAAATGGGCTCGTACTTCTTACATACCATATTCCTTCCGGTACTCATCATGCTTCGGCTGGAACAGTTCCTCACTGGATGGTCTCACATCCGAGAAATGATCCACATTGTAATGCCCTCTTAAAGCAAGATTATGATGGGCGATGATTTGCTCGGCCTTCAAGGCTTGGGAGTCCTTGGTGGAATGGCCGTCTGCCACCAGTGTGACATCGAATCCGCTGACCGTCGCATAACGGACAGCCGTGTCGATGCAGTACTCGGTCTGACAGCCCGCAATCACGAGATGCTCTACCTCTTTTTCTTTTAAAAAGGAGAGTAACGGCGTCCCGTAGAATGAATTGGTCGCAAGCTTATCGAATACCTCTGCATGATCCGGAATCTCTAAGTCCCGATGTACCCCGAACCCTTCGCCGGTTCCGCCTGCGACGTCCTTATCCCTGATGAAAACGATGTGGGCGTCCACTTCCTTTGCCTTTGCGATCACTCTGTTGATGGTCTCGATCAGTTTTTCTTTTTGAAAGACAGCCTGTTCCTTTTCGTTGCCTTCCACTAATTCCTGTTGCACATCAATGACAAGTAATGCCTGATTCACTTACAAAACCCCTTTACGATTTTAGTCCTCTTTTAAACGGATGTCGTTCGGTCATCTTTTTCATCATGAACCGCCCCAAGCCTATATGTATATAGTTCGGCTTCTCTCCCTTACAATCCTTTCACACAGCAAAAAAAGCCCGGAATCACATATGACTCCGAGCTCCATCGCATGTATGTCAAGGAAGCAGGACGATCTTCCCCAGCTTTCCTGAATGTTTAAAATAGGTTTGTGCTTCACGGGCTTGCTCGAGCGGGAACGTCCGGTCAATGACCGGCTTGATTTTCCCTTCCGAGATCGCAGCAAGCATGCGTTTGAACTCTTCTCTTGTCCCCAGGACCGAACCATAGAACGTGATATGCTTTAAATAAAGGGTTCTGAAGTCGAGTTGTGTTTTCTGACCACCGGCTGAGCCTGATATACAGAATTTGCCGCCTTTTTTCAAGACTTCAAGGGATGTTTCGAATAGTGCATCCCCTACTACATCCAACACGGAATCGACAGGACCACCATTTACATCAAGTATTTCACCGGCAAGGTTTGGCGACTTATAGGATAATACGTGTGTGGCACCGAGCTCTTTCATCCTGTCTTCCAAAGCCAAGTCCCCTACTATGGCAATGACCTTTGCTCCGAATACCCTGGAAGCAATTTGAACATTCAATGATCCCACACCGCCGTTGGCACCGGTCACGACGATCGTTTCCGAAGGCTGAGCCTTGATCTGTTCCACCATATGCCAAGCCGTCAAACCGCTGACGGAAAACACGGCACTTTCTTCATATGTGGAGAGAGGCATGTCATAACAGAGTTCCGATGGCCAAACGACGTATTCAGCATATCCCCCGTCATATTCAGAGCCGATGAACGACATATCGTCTGATATATGTTCGCTTCCTTCTGTGCCGCTTGAAGTGAATGGGAACAGGACAACATCTTTACCCAGCATGGTTTCGGAAACATCCACACCCACTTCAACCACTTCACCTGTAATATCCGAACCGGGAACCCTTGGAAACTGAACCCCTTCAGGCCTCCACCCAGACTTCTCTTCCGTTCCATATGCGCCTTCTCTCATCCAGATTTCAGTATTGTTAATGGCACACGCCTTTACTTTGACAAGAACTTCCCCCTTTTGAGGGGCGGGGACCGGAATCTCCGCGACTTCGAGCTTATCGACATCTCCATATCCTGTAACTTGAACGGCCTTCATGAGCGTCCCACCTTTCCATTATCCTGTTATAGTGTTACCGAAAATCCTACCCTCAACTCATGATCGTTAAGTTCCACAAAAGGTTCGGTACGGACGATTCGTCGGACTTGGAAGCGTACAATACTCTTCCTGGCCGGGAGAGTATGCATATGGATCTTCCAGAACTGAAAGCAAGTCGTTCATCACACTGAAATCATTTTCTTCCACTGCCGCCTGAAGTGCTTCTTCCACCCTATGGTTACGCGGTATGACCGACGGATTACTCGTGCGCATCCGCCGCTTGGAAGCTTCCATCGTCTCGTCCTGTCTGCTCAGCCTTTCTTTCCAACGTTCCTTCCAAGACGTAAATTCAGGTGTATTGAATACATCTGACTCTTCACGATCCAATGTCAGGCTCCGGAACGTATTCGTAAAGTCTGACTGATGTTTATTCATGAGATCCAGCAGTTCTTCTGCCAACGCGCGATCCCCTTCTTCTTCATTGAATATCCCAAGCTTGGCCCTCATGCCGTCAAGCCAGTGCCCTTCATACATTTTGGGAAATTCGAGGACCGCCTCCTGGGCAAGCTTGAGGGATTCTTCCTGTTCAGGATGAAGGATCGGAAGCAGGCTTTCTGCAAAACGGGCGAGGTTCCATCCAGCAATCGGCGGCTGATTTCCGTATGCATACCTCCCTTGTGCATCGATGGAACTGAAGACCGTTTTCGGGTCATACGCATCCATGAAAGCACAGGGTCCGTAATCAATCGTTTCCCCGCTGATCGTCATATTGTCTGTATTCATGACCCCATGGATGAAGCCCACCATCTGCCACTTGGCGATGAGGGATGCCTGGCGTTTGATGACTTCCTTCAATAGCAAAAGGTAGCGGTTTGGAGCATCCTTGCCCTCTGGATAATGGCGCTCGAGGGCATAGTCTGCCAGGGCCCTGAGATCATCCACCTCTCCGAATCTTGAAGCAAACTGGAATGTCCCGACGCGGAGGTGACTGGCCGCGACCCTGGTCAGGATCGCACCCTGTTGTTCCGTTTCCCGGTAAATGGGCTCACCTGTTGTCACTACCGCCAGACTCCTGGTAGTCGGAATCCCAAGTCCGTGCATGGCTTCACTGATGATGTGCTCACGGAGCATAGGACCGAGTCCTGCCCGACCGTCCCCTCCACGAGAATAAGGGGTTCTTCCTCCCCCTTTAAGCTGAATATCGAATCGTTTTCCCTCCGGCGTAATCTGCTCGCCAATCAGGACAGCCCGACCATCACCCAGCATATTGAAATGTCCGAACTGATGGCCCGCATAGGCTTGGGCTAGGGGTTCGGCTCCTTCAGGGATTTCATTACCCGATAGGACATCCGCTCCAAGTTTTTCGGCATCGAGCCCCAGGGACTCAGCAACTCTCTTATTTAAAACCACCAGCTTTGGGGAACGCACAGGTTCAGGAACCTGAAGGGTGAAAAATGTTCCAGGAAGGCTTTTATAGCTGTTTTCGAGATTCCAACCTGCTTTCTTTTCCATCATCGTCCTCTCCTCCTTTTTAATAAATAAAACAAAAAACCATAGACTCCTTCTATGATTTTTTGGTGAAGTTCCTTTTTATCTCCCTTTCATTATACCTTTCTTTCCCCCTAATGTCCTTTATGGCCTCTGCGGAAAACACCCCAATACGAAAGGTAAATCACACAGATCAATCCCAATGAAATGAATAACCCAATTCGTTGGTTCGCGTGGACCATGGCACCTGAGATTGCCAGTAGGATCAAAGCGATCCCAAGGTAGGAGGTAAATGGATAACCAAACATTTTAAACTTCCCATTCGATGCATCGTATGACGGATGAAGCTTGATATGGGAGACCAGGATAATGACCCAGTTCAGGATCAGCATGACCCCTGCCGCTGTGGTGATATACTCATACACTTCATTGGGGAGGAGAAAGGAAAATAGAATCGATATCCCGAGCCCGATCGCTGTGACCATCAAGGATTTCACTGCCACACCCCGATCATTTTTCTCAGCGAATCCTTTCGGCGCATCTCCATCGACAGCCAGGGAAATCATCACATTCGTAATGGAGAATAAGGCCCCGACCATCGTCGAGAAGGCCGCACTGATGATGATGATATTGAAAATCGAATCAAGGAACGGGATGTGATACGCCGAGAGCGCCGTTACAAACGGGCTTTCTGACTCGTTGATCTTTGTCCATGACACCATGCTCATGACAAAGAACAAGGAAAGAACATACACCGTCACCAGGGAAAACAACGTGCCCTTCCCCGCTTTCGGGACATCTTTCTTGTCACGCAGTTCATTCGAAGCGATACCAAGAACGGCAATGCCACCAAAAGAAAAAAACACAAAAATCAAAGCCGCCCATGTTCCCTTGATCCCCATTGGCATAAAAGGAGAAATACCGGCATTTTTGGCAGATTGAAGCTCGGATGGTGTAATGATATGAAACAAAAGCAGGGCACCGAAAACGATGAATATAAGCAAGGTCGACAATTTGATCACGGCAAATACCGATTCGATCTTACCGAAATTACTTGCCCCCAGTAGATTGATGCCAAAACCCAGGACCGCATAAAGAATGGAGAAAATCCATAACGGGACGTGGGGAAACCAAAACTGGGTGAACGTCGATAACGCCACGATTTCACTGGACATAATCAGGATACCTGATAACCAATACATCCATCCTGAGACAAACCCGAATGAATGTCCGAATGCCTTCTTCGCGTAAATCCTGAATGTTCCCTTTTGTGGATCATTCGTGATCATTTCCGCCAGGGCACTGAACACAAAATAAGCGGTCACTCCTGCGATCATATAGTCGATGAGAATGGACGGACCGGCCGTCTTGATGGATAACCCCGTTCCGAGAAAGAATCCCGCTCCGATGACGGACCCGATCCCGATCAGGGACAGCTGCCACCAGCTGAGCTTGGTCCCTTCCCTTTTCTCCTGCTTCTTCTGTTGGTGATGGGCTACCGTCTGGGTCAATAAATGCTCGTCTTTCATTCAACCATCCTTTCGTCTATATCTCCTACAGATAGGATTTTCATCGGTGCGGATTACTATACAAAGGTTGTCCTCCCAGCAAATTAACATAATTGTAAAAATTAAAATTATTTTGAAATTTTTGTAATGTGAAGTTATACTAATTCTAAAAGACATTGGAGGTGTGTCAACTGAGAAGATTACCTATCGTCGGTCTTCCCATTCAATTCCTACTCACATGTATCGGTCTATTCCTTTTCAGCGCTGCAGGTTCTCTCCTGGCATTCGATACTGAATTGGTCATCATGCTGGGAAAGTATCTCCAAACCCTTCAGGAAATGGCCCGTGAAATACTTCAACCCGGATCCATCATCATCAAAGTCGGCGATCCGATGGACTACAAAAGCTATCCGTTTTACCCATTGTTTTTCCAACTGTTCGGCTATTCCTTCTCGCTCCTGTTGCTTGCCCTTTTCCTTGCTGCCGGCATGTCTTCACTGATAAGCTACTTGTTTATGTTTTTACCAAGGAAGGTCTACCGGGTCTGCTTTCGCTTACTCGATTCACTGGATTCCCTTCCGGACGTCATGATCATTGTATTCATCCAGCTATTCATCGTCTGGTTTTTTAAGAAAACGGATATCCTACTGTTTGAAATCTATACCCTTGGGGATGAAAAAACTTACCTACTCCCGATCATTTGTCTTGCCATCATGCCGATCGCGTTTTTGACAAAGCAATTCTTATTTCAGCTTCGGGAAGAAGAAGAAAAACCGTATGTAGAGTATTCCTATTCAAAAGGATTCTCGAAGGCCTATACGATCTGGGTTCACTTATTCCGGAATGTATGGATCCACTTTTATTATCATATCAAACCGATTTTTCTTCTCATGCTTTCCAATTTGTTGATCATCGAGATTCTCTTTAACATTAATGGATTTATGAATGTGCTTTTGGATGTGTCGATCAATACGCCGAGTGCCTTTTTTATCGGAATGCTGATGATTTACATACCCTTTTTCATTGTGTTTACTTTGGGAGCCGTATTACTTAAGAAATGGCTGTCCGGCGGGGAGGTCCGTTCATGATCATTCTTAGATCATTTCGTTTTTGGCTCCCACTCGGATTTCTTCTGATTCTTCTCTCAGCCAGCTTCATCGTGCCTGCGTTGTATCCGGAACTCCTTGAGCCCGGGCCGTCGTTCTTAAAAGACGATGCCGGAAGATTGATTGCAGATCCTCCATATTCAATGGAGGAAATGGCCCCTTTGGGCAGCGATAAACTGGGGCGGAATCTATTCTATCTGCTCCTTTCAGGTGCCAAATACACGCTGCTGTCTGCTATCGCCATCGCCCTCCTCCGTATGGTCGGTGGATTCTTGTTCGGCATCATATATGCTTTTCTTCCTGATTGGACGAGACAGATGATCAAAGGAATCGGGGACACGTTCAACTTCATCCCCTTAGCGATCATTGCCTTCGTTCTCCTAAGCCCACTCCAGCTTGCATTTGAGTCAGGGGCTATGTATTCGTTTCAATTTTTGATCATCGAAATTGGGGTGATTGCCATCATTGTGATCCCTTCACTGGGGATGTATATCGGGGAAGAAATGAGAGAGTATTTGAAAAATGATTTCATTAGCGTTTCCCGACAGATTGGGGCGAGCAGATTTTATATCATCAGACGGCATTTACGTCCACAATTCAGCCGTCATGCTCTCGTCATGTTTTCGGAACAAATCTCTCAAACCCTTTATCTCCTCATTCAAATCGGGGTTCTTCATATCTGTTTGGGAGGCTTAAAAATAGCAAACTTCGGGATCACTGAGCCCGTACCTGAATATTTCTCTTACACAAATGAATGGGCGGCCACCATGAGCATCAATATTCAGATGGTCTTCCTTCATACGTGGCTCGTGTTGACCCCTCTCGCTTTCTTTGCCGTTTCGATCTTCAGTATCAATGAATTGACCAGGTATTTAAAAGAAGTCCTACTCGAGGATACGTTTCCTGTCACGAAGGATGAGAAGCCTTCCAAGCAGCCGGAAAATCCGTCATACCTTGAAGATCCTTTTTCATTCACAAACCGATCAAAGGAGGAATTCCATTGAGAAGTCGGCTACTATTTATCCTTTTCACTATCCTGTTCCTGACAGGATGCCGGGTTGAAATGGCAACGGAACTTCCTCCAAAACAGGAAGCTCCTTCCGGGGTGAGGATTGAATTGACCGGGACGGTACTCCTTCAGGATAACGAACTGGTGGTGGATGGACAAAGCAACCTTCCCAAAGACTCCATCATGTTTGCCGGACTCAAGGAATACGGGGACCATGAATCGTATGCAAGGGTGATCAACTGGCAGGGGGAAGAAGACATGGAATACGTCACAGAAAGTACCGGGGTAGTGGACGAAAAAGGGAAGTTCCAAATCAAAGTGGAACGGGTCAACCCTGATAAACGTTACAAATTGGAGGTTCTTTTCAATCCCGCTATCCAAAAATCAAAGATCCAGGAAACATACGGATTGTGGGGAGAAAATATTGCTGCCACTATCGGCCGGACAGATTTCAAGCACAATGGAAGAACAATAACCGGCATAATTAAGGTCGCACCAATCGTCAACATTTCTGACCCAAGCGGCAATGGCGTAAAATGGAACCTGACAGACGTATTCAAAAAATCAAGGCCGATCAAATGAAAAATTCAGGGACGGACCTCCATGGAGGTCCGTCCCTCTTACTATCTTTGATAGATAATAATGAACCATCAAAAAACACCCGGCCCCCATTGGGTCGGGTGTTTTATTGATAAGGGGAGTGGAAAGTCCTTCCCGCTTATGAATTCAATGTCAGTGTGGCGACACATTCCACATGCACCGTATGAGGGAATAGGTCTACGGGTTGAACCGCATCAAGGGTATAGCCGAAGGGCTCAAGTTCCTTGATATCCGTCGCGAACGTATCCGGATTGCATGAAACGTACACGATTCGCTCAGGTTTCGCGCGACCGATCCTTCTCATCACTTTCCCACCGGCACCGGAACGCGGTGGGTCAAGCATCAACAGCTGTGGATGACCGAACGTTTCGAGCATCTGGTCGATTCCTTTCCGTGCATCCTTTGCGAGGAATGTCGTATTGGAGATTCCGTTATCATCTGCATTCCGTTTCGCCGATTCAATGGAGCTTTCCACGATCTCGATACCAGCAAGCTCCCCTACTTTGCTTGCAAATGGAAGAGAGAACGTCCCTACTCCACAGAAAAGATCGATCATCTTCTCCGTTTTCTTCGGCTGGCTCATCTCAACCGCCAGGTCCACAAGCTTCTGTGCCTGCGTCGGATTCGTCTGGAAGAACGTATCGAACCATAGACGGAAACGGTAGCCGTCCATTTCGTCATAGATGAAATCACGTCCCGAAAGCAGGTGGATTTCCTCTGCCTGGGTACGGTCTGCCCATGCCGTGTTTTCAAGCCATAATAGACTCTTCACTTGTGGGAATTTCTCTTCAACACGTCTCATTAAATCTTTAACCGCATCTGAGTGGAGATGAGGTGCTTCCGTAGCGAACACAGCAAGCATCAATTCACCCGTCGCAAACGATTGGCGAACCATCAAATGGCGCAATAACCCTTCATGCTTATCTTTGTCATACCCCTGCAAGTCATGATCCTTCACCCAATCAGCGACTTCCATCGTCGCTTCCACCATCTCCTCACTTGCAATCAGGCAGGTTTCAAGTGAAATGATCTTCCGGAAATTCCCCTGCTCATGTAAACCAAGGGCTCCATCCGGTGAGAAGGTAAACTCCATCTTATTGCGATAACGCCAAGGGTTGTCCATTCCCATCGTGTCACGGACAAGTGCGGGATCAAACCCCTGCCCATTCAGAGCTTCTTTCACGTGATCGGTCTTGTGCTTCAGCTGACCCTCATAGTCCCAATGCTGCCACACACAACCTCCACAGCGGTCAAAATGTGGACAAGGTGGTTCGATACGCTCTGGGTTCGCCTCCAGGATTTCATCCGCCATCGCCTTACGTCTCCTGCGATCCGGTTGATCGACCGTCACCTTCACCTTTTCCCCGATCAGGGTCTGAGGGATGGTGAGTCGCAGCTTCTTCGGATTCCCCAGCTCATTCTCACGCCAGATCACAGCCTGTCCCGACCCTTTTTGATCTAATTCTTCTATAGTAGCAACCATTGTTTCTGGTTTATTATTCGACACTATCTACGTCCTCCTTCAAATTGCTCTCTAACTCTATACTTTATTAAAAATGGAGGCGGATTGCAACAGGGGATATAGGGGGCAAAGAGCACAAAGAAGGAGCCTTGCATGCAAGGCTCCTCTTTGATCGGAACAGACTAATAGGCTTTGTAACGTCCGAATTCACCGGTGATATAAGCTCTTCTTCCGTTGTAGACGACTTCCCAATAGCCTGAGCTGCTGTTTTTCCCTCTGACGGATCCCGTGACGGGAATGGTACGTCCTTTTCTGATGGTACCCAAATCTTTTGAGGTCAAGCGATCCGGACGATCTTGTATGATGGCGGCATTGGCGACTCCTATGATGGTGATTTCCCCAATGGCAATCGGCCCTCCTGTTGCAGGCGGCGGTGAGGCTTGGCCCCCTTGCTGTCCGCTTCCTTCCACCTTCACATATTTCGGTGAGGCGGTCACATAAAACACATAGCCCCTGGAGTTCATGACTTCATACATATCGGCCCCTTCCACCTTCAGCTTCCGGACAATCGTCGGAAATCCATACCCGTACTTCAGTATTCCTGCACGGTAGGTATCATCGAAGGTCGGCCGGCTGTAGAAGTCAAGACCTTCTGCTCCTCTGTAAATACTCTCAACGCGTTTGCCGACAACATTTCCGGTGCTTGTCCCACCGGATACGGGAGGTGACCCGACGTTTCCGCCGTTGCCTGCAGCCACATATGGCACCCCGAAGAAATCACACACCCCCAGTGCCTGCTCCCTTGCCGTCTCACGTTGAAAATCCTCGTTGATCATGAGCAACGCTTCCCTCTCATTATCCATGAACCCATTCTCTACAAGCACCGCCGGCCCATCAAACTCCCTCGTCATATGAAGGTTCTGCTCAATGATCCCCCGGTACACTTGCTTTGTCCCCTGTTTCAAGTACTTTGCAATGCTCTCAGCAAGTTTCCTATCCTTTGCATCATTGAAATATACATGAAGCGAATGCCCTTCTGCATCCTTCCCCGGGCCATCAAACTTCCCATCAAAAGCATTATAATGGTTGGAAACCATTGCATCCGCCCCCATGGAATTCGCGGCATCGGTTCTCGCCTGAAGCGGGGTATCTGCATCGGTCGGAGCCGTTAACAGCGTCCGGAATCCACATCTCTCCAATTCCCATTTCAAAAATAAGGTCACTTTTTCATTGAATTCATTTTCCCGGATCTGCCTTCCGATGGACGGAATATAAGGCGTCCGTTTACCAGCTGTCCCAAGACCGTGCCCATCATCCAATGCTATTAAATAATCACTAGCTTTTACCATATTTTGTATCCTCCTTTACTAGTAAAATATTCATAGAGTAGAGAAATGGTCACGGCGAGAGGAAAAGAATAGAATCTATTCGTAGAGGAATTTTTACCATTTTCTTCAGAAACATAAAAAAGGCGCCTGCCCCCTTAATGGAGTCAGACACCTTTTAATCTTCTATTATTTCGCCTGCAAACGGCTGATCCGCTCATCCAAATCCGGGTGAGTCGAGAACATCGCCGATTTACGTCGTCCATTGATTTTCAACGTAGAAATCGCCGTGTCGTCTTCCCCCTTCATGCGGCTTGAGTAAGCTTTCAGCATCTGCAGGGCATGGACCATTTTATCCTTACCGGCAAGATCCGCTCCGCCTCTATCTGCGTGATACTCACGATGACGTGAATAAGCGAAGACAACTAGACTTCCCAAAATCGAGAAGACGATTTGGAATACGATCACAGCAATGAAATGCACGATCGGTGCCATTTCTTCCCTTGCAAATCGGGATGCAATCCATGCGGCGATCCGTGCGAGGAAGACAACGAATGTATTGACCACACCTTGCAGCAGGGTCATCGTCACCATATCCCCGTTCGCCACGTGGGCCACTTCATGGGCAATGACACCTTCAACCGCATCATCATCCATTTCACGAAGCAATCCAGTTGAAACGGCAACAAGGGAGCGTTTCTTAGAAGGTCCTGTTGCAAATGCATTCACTTCGGGAGAATGGTAGATTCCCACTTCCGGCATATGCATGAGTCCTGCCGCTTTTGATAGACGGTGGACTTTCTCGACAACGGCACGTTCCTCAGATGATAAAGAGCCATCCGGATTCAATACCTGTACACCCATCATCCTCTTCGCCATCCAGCGTGACATCGCTAAAGAGATGAACGATCCGGAAAAACCGATGATCGCACTGAATACGAGCAGTGCCCCTAAATCCAATCCGCCTGAAGCCGTGATGTAATTCCCCGCTCCTGTGACGGAAAAAATGATGCTAATCGTCAGTAGTACTAAAACGTTCGTTAACAGGAAATAAAATATTCGTTTCCCCATCTTTTCTCACTCCTATTTCAAGTTCAAATGAACCTGTATCTGATAATATTATAAATCCTTCATGTTCAAAATACAAGCAAAAGGTGAAATTGACGAGACTTCACCTAACCAGTAGTATAGAAGAAGATATTTGCAAAAGAGACGGGGTAATCACGATGGAAACGTTTAAACTGACACGCAAAAATATGGCCGACCTGCTGCTCTCTCTGAACGGCACTGCGAGCAGGACTCCACATGCGGTGATCGGGGCAATTTGGTCGGACCCCATTCAAAGGGAGCGTCCTCCCATCATCCAAAAAATCCTTAAACCAGTCAAAGGCGACATCGGCTTTTCCCTTAAAGAGATCGTCTCCCTGGGAAACCTGATCGAATTCACCAATTTTCCCCAAAGCACCGTCCAGAACTGGGTGAAACGGGATGTAAGAGGATTGATCGGGTCCCCCCAACTCGGTAAAAAGTACACCACCGAACAGGCCGCCATGTTATTCATCGTCGAAGACCTGAAAGCGACCCTTGATTTCGAATCAATTCGTAAGATCCTGACTCTTGTGTTCAATAATATTGAAGACCGAACCGATGACATCGTCAATCCCACGGATCTTTATCTTGCCTATGCATCCATTTTCGATCAGATCCACCACCAGTCCCTCCCGTCAATCAAAACGGCGGATGGTTCAGTGAACGAACATATCGATGGATTCATCAAGGATGAGTGCCGGGCTATGCTGGCAACGTTTGATGGAATTGCGGAGGAAAACCTCACCAAAGTCCTTAATGTCATGATTGTATCCGTTTTGACGGTCCAGGCCGGATTTTATCAGGATGTAACGAAGAGATATGTCATGGATGCCTTTTCTTAACAAAAAATGCCTGCCCCCCATTTGATCGGGGGCAGGCATTTTTATGATCATTCCGCGACTTCAGCGGCTTTGGAATGCTGCATATGGGTGGTAAACCAGGCGATCCCACCGGCCACAGCCAAATAGGCAAACAGGATCCACAGCTGGTGCGTCAGCTGAGTGAAGTCCCCGAGGGTAATGACTTCCTGGAAGCTGCTTAATGAGTGCGCCATCGGTAAGTTTTCCCCAATAATGCGCAATATCGGTGTATTCAAGTCTCTCGGGAAGGTCCCTCCGCATGTCGCCAATTGCAGGACAAGGAAGGTGACGGCCAGAAACTTCCCGACGAAACCGAACACGGTGATCAGCATGAAGATAAACGTCATGAACGTAAAGGAAACAATGACACTTGATAGGATAAACAGCGGTATATTTACGACCTCTAAATGGAATCCAAACAAAAGGACCCCGTCGACAATGAGTGCCTGAATGGCACCGATGAAAAACACCAACCCCAACTTATTGATGAAGTGGGTCGTTCCATTTACGTGAAGATCATTGCGTCTAGCGAGTGGCAGGATATTCGCTGCCATGATTCCTCCGACGTATAACGCCAATGACAAGAAATAGGGAGCAATCCCTGTTCCATAGTTCGGAACCTTTGACACATTGGATTTCACAAGATGGACGGGATCCGAGAACATGGACGTTAACTCATCCGTCGAATGAACGGCTGACGTTTTTTCTGCAGCATCGCTGAGTTTCGATGATAATTCTCCTGAGCCTGCTTCCAGGTTTGTCAATCCTTCATTCAAAGCACCTACTCCTGAAGAAAGCTTGTCCGTTCCGTTGGTTATACGGTCGATTCCGGCAGTCAGGGTTCTGAATCCCCTGTTCCAATCGGCAAAGCCGGAAGAAAGCGTGGATGTACCCGACGCTAAATCAGAAGCTCCGTTGGATGCATGGGTCAATTTGTCTGCCAATTGAGAAAACCCTGCATGCAGCTTACTTTGTCCTCCGGCAAGCTGTTCTGATTGTTGATGGAGTTTCACTTGTTCATTTTCAAGCTCCGAGGTGGATGCTGACAATTTTTCCGCCTGTGATTGAATCGTTGCGAATGCAGGATCATTTTCCACCTCTGGATGTGATTCCTGATAGGCTTGAAGCTCGTTTTTCAGCTCTTCTGCCTCTTGTCTAGCCTCCGTTTGCTGCTCTGTAAGCCTATTCTCTGCACCTGCAAGCTGTTTCGTTTGACTCGCCAGTTGTTCGGTGCCATTATTCATTTTCTCTCCGGCTTGTGACAGGCTCTTCATCCCGCCGGCTAGTTGAGCTGAGCTTGAATCGAGATGATGAAGCCCACTTTCAAAGGAACCTGCTCCATCAGATAGTTTTTCACTGCCAGCTTGAAGAGTGAGAGAACCTTCACCAAGTGAGTCGATTCCGGCTGCAAACTTGTTCATTCCTGCCTTTTCATCTGCGATTCCTTCATGCAGCCGGTTCGCTCCATCACTCGCTTTCGTTAATCCCTTCCCTAATTCCTCAAACTTTGAGAACACTCCATCTGCATAGGATTTGGAAATCGTATCAGACAGCTTGCTTTTCATTTTTTCCGTAGCACTCGAACTGATTTGCGAGGCGACGAAATTTTTACCAGGGTTGTCTTTATAAAGTAGTTCGGCAGGCTCGGGATGTTCATCCATCAAGGTGCTCACCTTTTCCGAGAAGTCTTTAGGGATGGTCACGACCATGTAGTACGTGCCTTCTTTAAGACCTTCATTGGCCTTAGTAGAGGAAACGAACTTGAAGTTCAGATCTTCTGAATTTTTCAGTTCCTTTACAAAATCCTTCCCTGCCTCTATCGGTTCATCCTCCATTACGCTTCCCTCGTCTTCATTGACGATGGCAACAGGTAATTGCTCAAGCTTTCCATATGGATTCCAGTAGCCTGACAGGAATAAACCCGAATAGATTAATGGAACTAAAAGAAGAAAGCCCAGGGCGATCCTTCTATGCTTATGGCTGACCATGGCTTTTAAATCTTGTACTAATAATGTGAATCCTTTCATAACAAACTCCTTCTTATACTCATTTACATCCATTTATCATACGTGGATAAAATGATAATGTATAATACATAATGAGTTATACATATATAGCTTTCAGTCTATGGAAGGATGTGTTCTTATGGAACTACAACAGCTCCACTACTTTCAGACGGTTGCACGTCTGGAGCATATGACCAAGGCTGCTGAGGAACTGAGGATCGCCCAGCCCTCACTCAGTAAGACGATCGCCCGGTTGGAAGACGATCTGGGCGTACCGTTATTCGAACGGCAGCACCGCCAGATCAAACTGAACCGGTTTGGAGAACTGTTTCTTAACCGGGTAGAGCGTATATTCATGGAGATTTATGAAGGAAAAAGAGAGATCAGGGAAGCTTTAAACCTCGAGGAACATACCATCCGGATGGCCGTCACGATCCCAAGGGTTCTACCGGATCTGGTCGGGTCGTTCTTGAAGGAAAATCCCCACGTCCGATTTCAGCAATTCGTCCACTCGATGGCTGAAATGAAGGAACAGTTGAAAAATGGCGAAGTGGATTATTGCATTTCCTCCATCCCGTTGGAAGATGATGAAGACATCGTGTGGGAGCCGCTGATGACAGAGGAAATCTTCCTCATCGTCCCTCCTGGTCACTGGTTGGAAGACAGGGATGAAATCGATTTAATCGAGGTGAAGGATGAACCGTTCATCAGCATGAATACAGGCTACGGCCTCAGGAACCTGACAGATGAAATCTGTTTGCAGGCAGGATTCTCACCCGTGATTTCCTTCGAAGGAGATGAACCCGGCGTCATAGGTGACCTCGTCAGGCAAGGTCTCGGCATCGCCTTCATACCTGCCATCTCATGGATGAACCGCCGGACACCCTTCCCCCACAAAATCCGGATCAAAAGCCCAACTTGCGTGCGCACCATCGGCCTCGGCTGGTCCAAACGAAGGCACTTCACCCGAACCGCCAAAGAGTTTCATCCCTTCATGATCAACTACTTCCATCACATTGGGAAGAAGCTGAATCAACTATAAAGGGACGGACCTTCATTTTTGCAAATGAAGGTCCGTCCCTACTGGGGTTTGCCTGGAATTTAGAGGTCCGTCCCTCTCTTAATGGGAATCCAGACCTCTTCGACTGAGTTGGGATTGGCTGGGTTATAGTGTTCGTCGAAGCGTTCGAAGTGTTCGCGATCGTCTAGCTTGTATTCGGATGCAGGCATCCATTCTGTGTGAATATACTCAAGGGTTTGGTGGAAACGACTAGCGGGACCGCGGTGAAGAAATTTGGCGTACAGTCCACCTTGAAGAGTATAGGTCTCCATCCCATTCAGTCCAGTTTCAATGGACTCTACTTCTATAGCTGCCCATTTAAGAAAAGGAGTAGTAAGGTTTAAATTCCTCACATCAGTCCCTTGTTTAAATACCTTCATATTATATAGTTTTTCATCTACACGATGAGGAATCGAATTCCGATGAGGCATGAAGCTTTGCCACAGTTCTCTTGTTGCATCCTCCCCAAGGGACATCATCTTGGATTTTCCGATTAGTTTCTTAGAGTGTACATTTACGATTTCAGGTTTCATACAGTCATTCCTTTCAATTAATAATTGACTCCTTCATGGACTCCTATTGGTCTTTATAATCTGCCAGGACTATTTTTTTGAGCTCTTCCAATCATAAGCATATACATAAAACATTCCTAACAAAAGATATGTATTGAAAAAGTAAAACAACTGATCAATGAACGGACTTCCAATCATATCGGTCAAGATTGAGAGGAGTAATGTAAAGATGAAGTAGATGAGTACGAAACTGATAAGCCCCTTTAGTCCTCTCCCAATTCTTTTTCCAATCCATTTCCCGATCCAGACGGACAGAAAGAAAATACTTTCCAAAGGTTTATTCATCATTCTTCCTCCTAGATCAAATCCTCGTAATAGTCTCTCAGTAAAGAGCTACTCTTAACGTTTGTCACCTTAATATACGGGCCTATGCCCAAATGGTTTCAGTGAAATAAAAGAAGATGCCCTGATGATTCAGGCATCTTCCTACTATAAATCTATCTCAATCCATAAGCCTTTATAATCTCCTGACTGATCTTATTCCCTTGATCATCCCAGGCACTGGCTTTAAGTGATACATTCTTGGCATTTTTAGGGTTGTTGATGATCGCTTTAAACGTATCTCCATCACGATCAAGTTTTACTTTCTTCCATGACTTCCCTTCGTTAAAGGACACTTCTAAGGCTGCATCTTTTACATCCCCATAACCGATGGCTCCTTCTACCTTATCCACAGAAAGTTTGAGTTCGGTAGGACGATTCAATAGAGCATCTCCATTCACATCTGTATCTACCTTATAATCAAGGATCAGAAACGGAAGGTCTTCCATCCAATTCTCAGTTTCTTCTGTCCAGAATGTCCACTCCGTATGGGTTCGGGTTGAGGTTTTCCAGCGGTTTTCATCCCGTTTGGCATCTGTGACGAATCGGTATTGGGTACGTTCTTGCGGTAAAATGTCCCAAACATTCAAGGCCTGTCCTTTTCCTTCTTTCAATAACGTATCTCCCATGTATAACTGGGTGGTCTGGTTTTGGTTTGAGATATCCCAATCCGTCCCACCGGTGTTCCCTTTCCCGCCGTCAGCCCATGCAGGAACATTGATTTGAAGCGAGTTGCCCTGTCTTCTTGGAGGCCAGTAACCATCTCCGAGACTCGGACGAACGACTGGAGAGAACCAGTTCTCAAAGATTTTCTCTCCTCCATCATAGGTCATAAGCGGTTGTCGGACCTGCCAGGTCTCATCAAGTACGTTTGCCTGATGATACCAACCTGTCCCATCTATCGCCGATACATATTCAGTGCGGGCGCTTGGCAATGATACTTTTTGTAAGAAACCTACAGCTCCCATGGTATGTGGACGAAGATCATAACGGAATTCCCCTCCATCGGTTTCAACTGGCGAGGTGTAGTTTGTTTCGATCTTCGCCAGTTCCTTCCCTTTTGGCGCATAGGTCAGATTTTTCGGGATCGACCCTTCATGGACATCCATTAAATCATACAGGTATGGGGAATCGACCGTTCCTTCCACCTTCAATTTTACGTTTCCTGAGCGGACCGCTTTAACGAGCTTGTCTCCCTCACTTTTACTAATACCTGCAACGGCCACCGGGTTATCCGTATAGTCTGCCGTTCCAGCATACACACTAAATTCCTTGTCTTCACTGTTCACCACGATCAAAAGTTTCGCTTCAGCCGCGGCAGCATTCGTCGCTTGCTGGGACACGCTCACTTCTGCATTACGATCGACCACCACAGCTTTTCCTTTTGCTTTGAGGCGGTCAAAGTCAGCAGCGCTCCCTTTACCCGCATAGACTGTGGAAAGATTATACTTCCCATCTAACAACGTACTTCCCGCCAGTGGGATATCATCCAATTCTTTGCCTTTAAAATCAATTGTCAATGTCGGCTTCGTCAGACGCCAGCGGGTCAATTGCTCAAAATACCCACTCTTCACCTCTTTAGTCGGTACAGCATACAGCTTATCTATCCAAACCGGCATGAGATAAAGGCTTGTCATCGGCATTTCTCCGATGGTTTGATGATATTCCAGACGCTTATAATTCGCTTCAGCTTTCTTTGGAACGACTGCTTTGATTTCCTTGGCTTTACGTGCATCAAGCTCAACCGTCTTCGGTCCGTCCAGTTTCACTTCAGGATCCCCTACAAGCGCAACCCCCATATCATCTGTATCAGCATCTACATCCATAAGTGACATGGCTGAATACGTACCAGGTGGCAATCGAAGCTCGAGTGATCCATCAACAGCCACGACTTCAGGCTCCATCTTTTCACTGAACAACACAACATAAGCAAGTCCTTTCTCCCCGTCACGATCAGTTGCATTCAGGGTCAGCGGATAACGTTCCTCTTCCTTGACCATGGCCATTGTCGTACGGACAAGCTCTTTTCCATCTGCTTTCGCTGTCAGAAATCCTTGATAACGTGAGCCTGTTTCACCCAGAGTTGAATCGAGGGTTACGTTAACATCCACTTTTCCACCCGCTGGCACCGTGACTGATTCTTGAGAAAGAGTCAGCATACCGGCAGGAGCTTCATTTCCTTCCGCATTCGTAAAAGTGGCATCCAATTCCAGCGTCACTTCTTCTTTGCCCTCGTTGGTGTATGTGACTACCTTTTCAACTGGTTCTGCCCCATCATGCGGCCATTTGAAGAAGCCGAATGAAACGGATTCAGTCACCCTTACCTCTGCGCCGAGTGCCGCCGGGATGTCCACCCGACCTGTCCCCACATGATAAGGCTGATACCCATCAAGCTTCTTGGTCGTATTCATGAGGGCCTGTTTCAATGTTTCTCCGTCCCACTCTGGGTGCTTCTCTGCTAAAATCGCTGCTGCTCCTACTACATGAGGCGTGGCCATCGAAGTACCACTCATGCTTTTATACAATCCATCTCCATTTGAATAGTGGGAACGGGCCGCCACGATGTCTACTCCTGGTGCTGATAGATCAGGTTTCAGACCCATATCTCCATATCTCGGACCCTTGGAAGAGAAGTAGGCAAGTTCGTCCGACTTATCCACGGCTCCAACCGTCAATGCAGAATCGGCAGCCCCTGGAGAACCAATGGTCCCTTCCCCGCCTCTATTACCTGCGGCGATAACGAATAATGTCCCGTTTTCCTCCGTCAATTGATTGACCGCTTCTGACATTGGATCTGTTCCATCACTCGGCATATCACTGCTAAGACTCATATTGACGATTTTGGCATGCTCAGATGCCCATTCCATTCCATCAATAATCCAGGAATCCTGTCCATATCCTTCATCACTCAGTACCTTTCCTACTAATAAACGGGCATCGGGTGCAACTCCCTTATGCTTACCGTCACCCGCTCCAGTACCGAGCACCGTCGAGGCCACATGGGTACCGTGACCATGGACGTCCTTTACTTCTTCTCCAGGCACAAAACTGACTGCTTCATCTAATTGACCGGTAATGTCGGGATGTTGCGAGTCAATCCCTGTATCCAGGACCGCCACCTTGACGCCTTCTCCTGTATACCCTTGTTCCCAAGCTTCGTCTGCTCCGATTTGCGGTACACTCTGATCAAGAGCTGCCTCAACGCGTCCGTCTAGCCAGATTTTATCTACACCCTTTTCGAATTCGGACGTTGCTTGCTTTTCAGCACTTTGAACCGTCAGGTCATTCCAGAAAACCTCAGCCTGCTTTTTCTCTGCTGAAAGTGCCGCTCCCTGGATACTTTCCAATTCCCGTACTTTCTTAGACCCCTTTGGTGCAGCGTTGATCGATTTCGCCTTCGTTTCTTCGTATTCGACAATGACCGGTACAGCATCTGTGTTTTTGTCATCATACCCATACTCAATCAATTTTGTAATGTTAAACAAATCTTCATCCAGCTTACCCGCTGACATATAAGGCATCGCAGAATTCGGGAAGACGAAGGTTTCATCTTTGATCGTCATGACCCTGACTCCCTCACCGTTCTTCTCTGCCGGCTCCACATTGATGATTTGTTTTCCGTTGTTTAACGTAGAGACTTTCACTACGTCTCCGGTTATGAGGGTGATGGTATGCTCACCTTTTATGCTGGCCTTTACATCAACGCTCGACTGTTCAGGATTCACGTCTTTCGAAGTTACACCCTGGGCATTCACTTGGAATATCGAGCCTGCAATCACCGAGGCAGCGATCGATCCGACCATAAGGGGTTTCACGTTCAGCTTTTTCATTATCATTCTCCTATTCTATTAAGGTCTTGATTCGGTCATAGGGTAGAATCTCGGGTGAGAAAAAAAGGAAGGAACTATGTAGTCAATACAGGATTGATAGACTACTCGTAGATCATTCAGCCACCGCCTCCTTGATTGGATTTAAAAGGTATGTCCTGGAAGTCGATTGAACCTCATGTCGTTAATTGAATTGTAAGGGTATGAACATGGATTCCTCAATTGGGGTTATTTTCCGGGACGAGAGTACTAGAAAAGCCCACGCTCCCCGGAGAGCAGGAAACAATTCTATGAAATTAGGTGCAGTTATTCAGTGGCTGGTGGAGGATATCATGTGAAGAATAACGAAAAAGCAGCTTACCATTCCATTCTCCGAAGACTAAAGTCCTCTTATATAATCGTGAAAAACTCCATGGAATAAGCGTTCAAATCGCTCATTCCCCGCTTGATCCGGGCTATCAGGATGAAACAGAAAAGAAAGAAGGCAGCATCCTGGCAGATGCTGCCTTCTTTCTCATTCGTTTTCCGGACTATAAACACAGGCCATTAGATACAGCCTCTCACTTCGCTTCTTTCACAAGTTGGAATATTTCTTTGTCTTTTAGGCATGTGGTTTCAGTTTCTTCAGCCGATCCTTCTTCTATTGAGGATTCCATAAGGGTTTCCACCACTTGTGTCGCCCCGATCAGCATCAACTTTGCAGACAGGATCGTCAAGGTGAAGAAAACGACAGGGATGAAAGATATCCACGGATAGGTCGTCCACAGGAATTGCCACCAGCCGCCGAGAAGACCCGACCATTCATGAGATAGGGAAGCCAGGAACGGATTGTCAAAAAGGTCTACCTCAAGTGATGATCCCCCTATATAAATGTTCAACACCCCAAGATGTGCAATCAACAGCATGATGATCATAAATTCCCTGATCGACACGAGAAGAATCTGCGGAAGAATAAAAGGACGAATATGATTCCTGATGTAATGACGCTTCGTTGCTCCCAGCACTTTCGCACTATCAATGAACTCGTGACTCATGATCCGGTCATATTCATTCGTAAATAGCAGGGTCAGACTCGGAAGTGAAATCATGATAAGAATGATCAGGTAAAAAATCGTTTTATCCGTAAAATCATAAGGGAATCCCTCAGGATGATGCAACGGACCGTCCAACATCATCCAATTCAATAATAAAAACGATAATAAGGTAGGCGGAAAATAGTTGGCGGCATCCACCATGTGATCAATGATTCTCCTGAATGGTTTTAAATAAAAGTGAAGGATCAACCCCATGAACACCGAAGGCAATACTCTGCAAAGCGTGATCACCAGCGCTGCCCCAATGGTATATTTCGCGCCAACGATGACGAGAAGGAAGATATTCCGGTTAAAATTGTCGGTGCCAAGGGGTGGATACTCCACGGGTGAATAGGGAGGGCTGAGAAGCTCCCCTTCTTCATTTTTCAAAAGATCCAACTTCGGCACCTCATCCCCCCACCCGACATAATAAACAAGACTTGCGGCAAACATACCAAACAGAAAGATAAACCCTATTATGAATGACGGATTCTTCATCAATTTTTTCAGCATCATATCGCCACCTTCTGCCCGGTCTTACGATCAACGATGGTTCTGATGAGGATGAGCAGGACGAAAACCGGCAGATAGAACATGATCAGACTGAAACAGATCACATCCATTTGAGAGAATGATAGGATGAAATGAGTGATGCCATAAATATTAAATAATCTTTCAAATACGATCAATGATGATAAGAGAAACAGAATGATGGATTTGGAATGATTCAATAAACTGAACGCGATATTCCGCAGGACATGGATGAAGAAAATCCAGTGCTTGGACATCCCCCTGCTTCTGATCAGATCAACATACGTCTTCCTGTATTCATCATTCACCAACAGATAGATGATCCTGAACAACATGATCGTCGGCAAGATGGACAGGGTCACAACCGGAACCAGATACACCTTTTCCTGGGAGCCGACGATTGGAAACAGAAGCACCCCTGTTTCTTTCAAGATGAAAATGACACTGTATTGAATGACGATCAAGATGAAGATATCAGGTGTGGATTCGAGCAAGTTAGTCGCCCTAAGGATGAACGTTGACCAGCCGGATGGCAGCAAATGTGTGAGGTACGCAAGGAAGATGCCCATGAGGATGGATAAAAGAAAGGCAGACAAAAAAATCGAAACAGAATAGAAATACGGCTCCCAGAAGGCCGGGAACATCGGGTATGAGTTGTTCGATTCATTCGTGATGGTCATCGATTCAGAATGGATGAGGGAGGTCGATATCTCCACAATGTTGAGCACATATTGTTTCAAACTGAGATCCACCCCTTCATTGAACAAACCGATGAGGCCTGTCAGAAGGATGATTCCGAACAGAACGAAGACAAATTTCAAAACCATGGAACCGATCGATTTGAGATTCATAGATTGATCCTCCGAATTCATTGGATAAAGTTACCTTTACATTACCATAATAAGCCAAAAAAACCCATAAAAAAAGGTGAAGCCGCTTCTGGACTCCACCTTTCTTTCCCCTACCGATCTTTTCTTACAAGGTCCGCATATGTCTCCCGCTCAATCACGACCCGGGATTCCCCGTTATCCACAAACACAACAGCCGGTCTCGGTATCCGATTATAGTTACTCGCCATGGAATACCCGTAGGCCCCCGTACTGAACACAGCCAGGATATCACCGTAATTCGTCGGCGGCAGCATCAGGTCCCAGATGAGCATGTCACCCGACTCGCAGCACTTCCCCGCGATGCTTACACGTTCCGTACATTCTTCATTCGGACGGTTCGCCAGTACCGCGTGATACTTCGCCTGATACAGCGCCGGGCGTATATTATCCGTCATCCCTCCGTCAATCGCTACATATGTCCGCAGGTCTGGAATGATTTTCTTTGATCCCACTTTGTACAACGTCGTACCTGCTTCCGCCACCATGCTTCGACCCGGCTCCACCCAGACTTCCGGGAGCGGGTATTCATTTTTCGCAAAATAGGTTTTCACACTATCCGTAATCCCTTTGACATAGGTCGGAATCGGCAGAGGCTGGTCTTCATCCGTGTACCGGACACCGAATCCGCCACCGATATTCAAGACAGGCATCGTAATGTCCAAGTCGATCCGGATCCGCTGCATGAAATCAGACAGCACCCGGATCGCCTGATCGAAGCCTTCCTGTTCAAAGATCTGGGATCCGATATGGGAATGGAGGCCGAGCAATGAGAAGTATGGCTTCCTGATCGCAAGCCCGATCGCCGTAGCCGCCTGACCGTTTGAAATGCTGAATCCGAACTTCGAATCTTCCTGGCCCGTCGTGATGTATTCATGAGTATGGGCTTCCACGCCCGGTGTGACCCTGATGAGGATCTGCACCTCCTGCTCCCGCTCTTTTGCCAGGTCGTGAAGCAGTTCAAGTTCAAGGAAACTATCGACGACAAAGCAGCCGATTTCAGCTTCAAGAGCCATTAGAAGTTCCTCTTCGGATTTATTGTTACCGTGAAAATGGATGCGTGCAGCCGGGAAACCAGCTTCAAGGGCCGTATACAATTCCCCTCCTGAGACCACATCCAGGGAGAGGTTCTCTTGTTCCGCCAGGCGCACCATTTCTTTACAAAGAAATGCCTTACTCGCATAAGCCACCTGATATTTCAGACCACTTTCATTGAATGCATCCCGGAACAATTTAGCATTCCCGCGAATCATCCCTTCATCATAAACCATCAGGGGGGTACCGTATCTTTCGACCAAATCACCCGTACCGATCCCACCGATTGTTAAATCCCCTTGAACATTCACTTCAACTGTACTCATATCCCTAACTCCTTTTGACTCTCTAAAAAACACAAAAAAACCGTATGAAGCAGATGCTCATACGGTTTTCCATCAAAGGTTACGGAACCAAGATGAAGACTATGTATTAACATCTCTTCAATAGTGCTCCACAACTTTTGCATTGTGACAGTCCAGCATTTCTTCAATGCTGGCCCAACAAAAAATAGAATTGGCTATTTTATGCTTCGGCGATCTGCCTTTCCCAACTTATCCCGGAATCCATTATTCTCAAAGAAGGTACTCATCATTCTCGCGCCTCTATTATCAGAGAGTGACTGTATATTTTTTATTGGCATAACTATATCATTCTCTTGAAATGGTTGTCAATGCTTTTTGTTCCCCCTGTAAGGACGAACAATCGGACATTTTTTCATAATTTCTTTAATACATATACAAGGAAACTACTCTAGGGGGATACTAAATGGCAAGTTACCAAGAAACAGCCCGATTTGAACATGGTTTTTGGTTGCAGGTACTTGGAGATCATGCACGGTTTATCCATGACTCTCTTGCTCCAAAAGAAAAAGAACTAATCAATACTGCCAATACATTTAAAAATGAGTGGGATCAACTGTTGAAACGCTCGAAACAGGATCCTGATATTTCTTTAAGCAGACAGGCAGAAGAGCTTAGCCTCCGTTTCAGGAAATTCAAACTTGAACTGATTAAACGTCATTTAACAGGGGATATCAGCATAGGTCTTGGACCCACATTTCTAAATCATATGGTGAATGAGCTTGAAGAATACCTCCGCGTTTTAAAATACTTGACCGAAGGCGAAAAGCCTCCCATCTTCCATGAACTCCACCATCACCTCTTGTGGCTGTTAGATGCGGCGGGACATGCCGGAGCCATCTCCGATAATATGGACCGGATAGAAACACAAATCAAGAAGCAAAGTGATGAATTCACAACAGATTTTGAAGCCTTTTACTTAAAGGCCGTTGAAATGGCAGGGTTCCTGCGGACAGAAGTGAAACACTTTCCTGCACTCGAACGATTCAATGATGATGTCAAACTTGAGATGAAGCTTTTTATGGGCTTTTTAGATGAGATTGAGGAAATGGAATTAAGCAAGACAGCACTCGGAACCTTCGCCGCTTTAATGGCCGATCATATGCTGAGGGAAGAATGCTATTACTTAACGAAACTCGCAGAAGCAACCAGCCAGCAAGGTCCGGACTGTGACCCTACAAAGCCCCGTATTTAACTTTGACACCTATCATTAAAAGATCCCCAGAGTTGATTAAATTCCGGGGATTTTCTTAATTCAGTTTTATTTTACAATACCATGCACAGAATCATTCAATCTGCCCGTCCAGTATAAATCATCACAAAATGGAGGACCGCTTCGGTTGATTCCATATTTATATAACTGTGTTCTTTATCCGCATGGAACTTGATCGAATCATACTGAGAGAGCTCAAATACTTCACCTTCCACTTTCACCTGTACCTTCCCTTCCATGACCGTCACAAATTCAGTCACGCCGGGCTGGTGGGCTTCGGCACGGTATTCGCTGTCTGGTTTTAGGAAAGCACGATGGGTTTCCAATGATCCGTACCCTGAAGAAGTGAACATTGGTTCAAGGGTCAGGGACTCATTGGCACTAATCACTTTGCTGCCTTCATTTCTCCTGGAAACCTGGACTTCCTGCTTTTCCACGAGGAGGGCTGATATTGGGATCGAAAGCCCATTCGCGATTTTCCAGATGATCGTCAAAGAGGGATTGGCCTCCCCTCTTTCAATCTTGCCTAAAGTCAATGTACTGACACTGGTCTTATCCGCAAGTTCCTGGAGGTTAAGCCCCCGCTCATTTCGAATGTTTCTCAATGTATTCCCGACGTGGCGGGCCAGCTTTTCCGGGTCCTTCCATGTCAAACCTTCATTATTCATCTTTCTACCTCTTTCTATCCTCAACGTTTTGAAGTATATTATAATATATATAAAACAAACTATAGTATATGTATCTGAAAGGAGTGCTTCTCATCAAAGAACTGACTATCGGTATCATTTCATCCATGTTCTTTGCCGTCACCTTCATCCTGAACCGGTCCATGGAGCTTGCCGGCGGAAGTTGGATGTGGAGTTCGTCCCTGCGTTTTTTGTTCATGCTCCCTTTCCTTTTCCTTATTGTAGGTTTACGAAAGAATATAAATCAAGTGTGGATTGAAATGAGGAAGAAGCCATACGAGTGGCTGACGTGGAGCTTTGTAGGGTTTGTCCTCTTTTATGGTCCTTTGACGTATGCGGCGGCATATGGACCCGGCTGGCTTGTTGCGGGAACGTGGCAATTTACGATTGTGGCCGGGATCCTGCTCGCTCCCTTGTTTTTCACATCAGGACCTGTGAGACGCAGGCACACCATTCAAAAAAGGGCTCTCGCCATTTCCTCGATTATTCTTATCGGCGTGATGTTCATCCAACAGGAAAATGCCGGTGGGCTGTCTCTTTCAGAAATGATTACAGGTGTCTTACCGGTGATTGTCGCAGCGTTCGCTTACCCCCTTGGGAACCGTAAAATGATGGAGGTATGCGGAGGAAAACTTGATCCCTTTCAACGGGTACTCGGAATGACGATAGCAAGCACTCCCTTCTGGTTGATCCTTGGAAGCTATGCATTGTTCAAAGTAGGCGTCCCCTCCACTGGTCAGGTGACACAATCCTTTATCGTGGCCGTTTGCTCAGGCGTGATTGCGACTTCCCTCTTTTTCCTTGCGACGAATATGGCAAGGCATCATCCCGGGAAGCTCGCGGCAGTGGAAGCGACCCAGTCGACCCAGATCCTGTTCGTCATCATGGGAGAAGCGGCCATCCTTTCCGTTCCCCTTCCGTCAGGGTTTGCTCTCCTCGGCATCATCCTGATCATCGCCGGCATGATCGTCCACACCGTCAACGTGAAAAAAATGAATGCCGGAGTCGTGAAGCCGGTGAAATCCGCAAGCTAAAAAGGAGGAGTAACCCACACTTGGGCTACTCCTCCTTTTAATTATTTAAATACCTGCCTTCTCATCCACTGGGTCGCAGCCCATTTATCCCCGATGACAACAGGCGCACCGCCATGAAGAGTCAAGTCGTTCAACTCTTGATTATCATAGAAATATTCAAAGTAAACGGCCATCCCTTTTTGTGGTGAAACCGATAGATTCAGTTTCGGGAAGTACGTCTCCCCGCCTTCCTCGACGTCGTTCAAGTACATGACAAGGGTACTGATCCTCGGGTTCTTCACCGGCCTTGCAGATGCTGAGAAGAAATCAAAGTGGGCTTTGTATTCCTGACCAGGTTTATAGTTAAGGATCTGCAGACCTTCCCCGTGCTCGACGGGTATATTCATGATTTGAGAGACTCGCTTCTCAACGCGTGTCACAACGTCATGAGTCTCTTCTAAAAACACAGAACTACTTGTTCTTAGTCCATCAACTGTACGCGTGTTTCCGATTTTCGAACGCTCAACACGGTCCTTGGACAGCTGAATGAGTTCATCACATTCTTCATGACTCAGCACATTGCCAAGCACGACGATCAGGGGCTCCTCCATTTTCGCGATGATCTGGATATCCCGGTCTTCCGTCTTGATCTTATTCCCCGTATGGTGAAAAATCGTTTGTTCCTTTACAGCTATTTCAGTCGTATTCATTGCCAACTTTCATCAACCTCTTATCGTATTTTTAACATTCTGAATTCTTACATTGGTGGAAGCATTCTTTGAATCTTCCAGACTGGAAAAACGATAGCAACTTTAGGCATAACTGTATATTGTATTCGGTTGTTTCCTCCTGCATGTCAAAATATGAGAGTGTATTTTTATATATTTTACACCCGGTATGAAGGGAATTCTATCTTTATTTTTTCATTTTCCGCTGAAAAATAATGAGGATGACTTAGGTGTAGGATTGGCGTGGGTTGATGGATGTCACAGAAAGGACACGTAGTCAAAACTCATAAAAAAAAGACTGCCGGATTCCATCCGACAGTCCATCCATTTATTTCTTCAATGCTTCATACTGAACCATTACTTCTTTCACGATTTCACTATCCGCATCCAGTCCGCTCACTTTTTCCAACACATGAGCCGGTCCTTGCTCCTTGATCATGCCCTGGATTTCCATGGCCTGTTCGTCTTCAGGATTGTCGAACAGGAGCGCTGCTGCAATCGCTTTGGCAAGATACGAATAAGACAGTCCTGCTTTTTGAGCTTCGGTGGTCGGGCGGATCAAGCGGTCATCGGGACCAAGCTTTCTGATCGGCGCACGTCCCACACGTGTCACATCATCATTCAAGTAGGCGTTTTTGAAGCGTTCGATGTTTTTCTCAATATAAGCAAGATGGTCGTTTTCATCCAGACCATATTGCTTCACAAGGTAGGCACCTGTTTCTTTCAAGGTCTCCTTCACTTGTGCAGCGATTGTGTCATCGGCCAATGTCTGATCAATGGTAGATTTCCCTTGCAGATATCCAAGGTAAGCAATGACGGCGTGGCCTGTATTCACCGTGAACAGCTTCCTCTCGATGAAGGGTGCAAGATCTTCCACGATCGTCATTCCTTCAACAGGCGGGATTTCTTCCGTCGTCTCAACCACCCACTCGTAGTATGGCTCAACGAGGACGTCCAATGAACCTTGATCCTGCATCGGTACAATGCGATCCACCGCTGAATTGAAGAAGAAGACTTTACCTTCAAGCTTTGCAGCCGTATTTTCATCAAGATTTTCCAAGATATGCTTTTTCAAAATATCCGTTGCACCGATCTGGTTTTCACATGCGATGACGTATAACGGTTCATCTGAAGAGGCCACTCGCTTCGTGATCCCTTTAGCGATCAGGGGTGCGATCCGTGGCAGGATGTTCGGTCCGATTGCCGTCGTCAGGTAAGTAGACGAGACGATCGTATCGATCACTTCGCCTTCCTGATGAAGGTTGTTCAGGCCGGACACATTCTCGATCGTTTCCGTTTCCATCTTTTCCGTTGCAAGCTTCACTTCATAGCGTCCCTCTTCATTCAGTTTATTGATCACTTGTTCCGCAATATCCACAAAGGTCACATGGTAACCTGATTGGGAAAACAATGCCCCGATAAACCCTCTGCCTATGTTTCCTGCTCCAAAATGTACGGCTTGTTTCAACATCATCATTCCTTTATCAAATTAGTTTGTAAGTAGTCCAGAAAGATTTCTTCTAATTTCTTTAAAATGATCGCTTCGTTCGTGGACGAATAAATCATCATCGATCGATGATCTTCGATTAAACTTGTTGAGATCAGGCTGAGGATTTCCTGTTCCCGCCTGCTCAATTCTTCCGGGGCAAGCATCAGGAGAAGGCTCTTCATCTCCATCTCCGCACCATCCATCCCCTTGATCTTGCAAGGTTCATCCAGATGGGCCACTTGGAAGATCAGTTTATTTACGTTATGATCACGGCAATGGAAAAGCCCCATATTCGTGTTCGGGATGCCCAGTCCGCCTTTCTTCTCCCTTTCCATCAGTTGGTCCAGGACCGCTTGAGGCTGTTGTAGAAGTCCGTCCCGGTCAGCCTGCTCCACCATTTCACTCAGGATCCTGACGTGATTTCCCGCAGACTGCTTCCGGTATACGCGGAAATTGGTAAGGATGGCTTCCATGCTGGAATGGACATCTTTGATCTCTTGAAGGAGCATTCTCACTTCGCCTTTCCCGTCAGACTTCGGGGATGGTTTCAAATATTTTTTCCTCGTCAGCTTCTCCACGTTATTCTGGAGGTAGCTTTGGATGAAACCGATGTCCTTCTCACTCAATAATGGACTCACGAGAATATACTCCACTTCCGTAAAGGGAAGCCTGACGGTGGAAATGACAATGTCGTACTCCTCGAGATCCGCATTCTGAAAATCCTTGATAGACAGGATTTCCACCTTGTTGATCATGCTCAACTCCCGCTGGATGCGGCTTGCGAGCATCTTTGAGGTCCCGATTCCTGTCGGACATACGACCACGGCCTGGATATTGACCTTTTCTTCATTCATCAGCATGGCGGATCCGAAATGAAGGACGATGAACGCCACCTCATCATCTGGAAACGAGATATCCTTGAACTCCATCTCCAGACTCTTTTTCACGGCTAAAAATAAAACCGGATACTTCTTCCTGATTTCATCCGTCAGGGGATTGAAAAGATCGAGCTCCTGTTGCAAACGGAAGATGGACGGTCCCATATGGGCAAGGAGTCCCTGAAACAGGGAAAAATCATCGGACAGATCAACGTGGAGGTCCACCGATACATCCTTGATGACATTTTTGATCAGATGCCCAAGAAGGATGCTGTCGTAGTATACAACTTCTGGATCCTGTACCTTTGATCCTTTCAAGATGACGGTCAAGAATTGAACGTCCAGATGGTTGATTGAAACGGAAAGCCGCTGTTTCAGTTCCCGGCATATCCTGTCCATCAACTGGAACTCACCTGGTGCCCCTTCTTCGGATGGTTCCCTTTGCTGTAATCCGAAGCCCTTCTCGGTTCGCTGGACTGTCAGGCAGATATGCACGACAAGACCGATATAATCACTGTCCGTTAACGTGATCTGCTCTTCTGCCAAATGGTGATTCACCACCTGGTCGACGGCGAGTAAATAGTCCGGTTTGAAATAACCGAGAACCGGTTCATCAAGATGATGGCCCTTTTGCATCCCATACAGGGTCTCGATAATGTCTTCATAAAAATGAACCAGAAAAAAACTTGCCAGAGCATGACGCTTGTCGACTTCTTCCGCCACAAGCTCAACCCCAACCCCTCGTTTTCTTGTCAGGGTGATTCCGTACTTCTGAAGCCAATCTGCAAGCTCATCCAGATATGAAGACAGGGTTGTCACGCTGATTCCGAGCTGACTCGCCAGCACCTGCTTTTTAAAAGAAGGACCTTCATGCAGAAGGATGATCAGGAGATTCAGCTTTCGTTCCTCAGGTGTTTCGTCGGTCGGACTCACATCCGCAAGATTTTGTATTAAACGATAGATATGCTCATTCTTCCCATCAATGAACAGACCTTCATTGGCCGTCCTTTTCAATTCCAGGTGATACTGTTTTAATATACTTTCAATTGATTTCAAATTTCGCTGTACGGTTCTTCCGCTCACATTCAAAAATGCAGAAAGAGAGTACACGGTATGTTTGCCTGATGTTTTTACTATCAATTCAATAATGGCTTTTTCCCTTGAAGTAATAAACATACTTTCCCCTCTTTCCCTGTCATGAGCTTTTATCAAAACAAATGAGAACAGAAAGGCAGGGATCCCGCCTTTCTGAATGATTTCTCTAGTTGCTGTTGATGATGTCTTTCAGTTCTTTGGCTGACTTCGCCTGAACCATCTGGTCGACGTTTTCCTGCTCTGAGCAGACAACGGCGATGCCGGATAGGATTTCAAGATGTGTACCGTCTTTACCGGCGATACCGAAGATCATCTTCGCCTTTTCACCGTTGAAGTCGACGCCGTCCGGTACTTGAACCACGGTGAATCCGGATTTGATGACGGCTTTCTTCGCGTCTTCCGTACCGTGTGGGATCGCTACATTATTACCCATATACGTAGATGTGATGCCTTCTCTATCAATCATAGCATCTACATAGCTTTCTTCCACATACCCTGCTTTGACAAGAGCTTCCCCGGCGAAACGGATCGCCTCTTCTTTCGTGGCAAATGACTGATTCATAAAGATATTCTCTTCAAGAAGAAGATCGTCATCGTGATCTGCATTCGGTTCAGCATTAACTGCTTCCTCTTCTGCTTCTTCGACAACCTCTGCCTGTTCGTCCGTGATCCCGTCTTGAAGACTCGCAATCAGCTTGTCGTACTCAGGACTGGATAGGAAGTTATCCACAGAAATATGATACACATTCGGTAGTTTATTTTTTGCACGAGGCGTCAGTTCTTCTTGTGTGATGACGACCTGAGCATCTGATGGAAGATTGCTGATCGATGTATTTGTCACGCTGACATCGAGATTTGCCGCCTTCACTTTTTTACGCAGAAGGGACGCACCCATTGCACTCGAGCCCATACCTGCATCACAGGCAAAGACAATTTTGTTTACTTCTTCCGGCAGGGTTCCCTTGCTCACATGTCCCGCAACAGAACTCTTCTTGCCTTTCATTTCCTGCATTTTCTTTGTTGCACCTTCAATATCTTCGTCTGTCGCTTTGCTTGATTTCAAGACGATGGCAGACACGATGAAGGATACGACTGTTGCAACAAGTACCGCTGCAAAGTTAGCCAGATACGCCATTCCTTCAGGAGGAGTAACGGCCGTAATAGCAATGATACTTCCAGGTGACGCTGGTGAAACCAGTCCTCCACCTAATAAAACAAGAGTAAATACTCCGCTCATTCCACCAAGGATGACGGAGATGAATAGCATCGGCTTCATTAATACGTATGGGAAGTAGATTTCATGAATCCCACCAAAGAAGTGAATGATTCCTGCTCCAGGTGCTGATTGCTTCGCTGTTCCTTTTCCAAAGAACATAAATGCAAGCAGGACACCAAGACCTGGTCCCGGGTTAGCTTCCAATAGGAAGAGAATCGATTTTCCACCCTGTTGAACCTGCTCCAGCCCGATTGGTGACAGGACACCGTGGTTGATGGCATTATTTAAAAATAGAATCTTCGCTGGTTCGATCAGGATACTGGTTAATGGAAGCAGGCCTGCTGCAACCAGCCAGTCAACACCTTCAACGAGTAGACTTGTAAATGCGTCCACTGCAGGTCCGACACCTAAGAATGCCAGAATGGCAAGGATTCCCCCAAGGATACCCGCCGAGAAGTTATTCACAAGCATTTCAAATCCTGCTCTGATCTTCCCTTCGATCACTCCGTCAAACTTCTTGATCACATATGCTCCGAGCGGCCCCATGACCATGGCACCCAAGAACATCGGTGTATCAGGTGCACCGACAATGACACCCATTGTCGCGATGGCACCCACGACCCCACCGCGCTGGTCGTGTACGAGTTTACCTCCTGTATAACCGATCAATAATGGTAACAGGTACGTAACCATCGGCCCCACCAGTTTGGCAAGGCTTTCATTTGGAAAGAACCCAGTTGGTATGAACAACGCTGTAATTAAACCCCAAGCGATAAATGCACCTATATTCGGCAGAACCATAGAACTGAGGAAGTTACCAAACTTTTGTACCGCAACTTTCATATTGGATTGCGCCACTTCTCTCATCCTTTCATGTATAAATAATAATTTCTTATTTTAATGATAGGCCTTACAGCATGGGGGTTTCAAGAATGATGAAAACTAACTTTGTCACCCTGGTGACGACAAACCTATTGTTTCTCTGAATGGGGAAGATATTCCGGTGGTGGATCAAGAAAAAAGGGAACAGCATGGTACTGTTCCCTTTAAGCCGTTATTCCAGCTTCACCTTCACCGAATCGTCCAGGTATTTGGTGGTGCTGTAGCCGTCGATGACAAGCTCTGTCGGCACGACGTCATCACTGGAGCCATCGTTGTAAAAATCAATGGTTTGTTCCGTTTCAAAGTAACGGGGCTGGTCCAGTTTCTCGTACTCATAGGAACCCGGCTCATACTTCTTGCCATCCTTGTCCATTAATATGCCATCCCCGCCACTGACTCCGATTGAGTAGTAATCTTCCTCTTCTTCCGCAGTCTTATAATATAAATAGTTCACACTTTCATACTCACGATCTTTCGGCAAGTCGTGTGTGAGGGTCACCTGTGTCGGGCTACCGATTTTGATTTCATCAATGGTGATCGTGTTACCGAGATACTCTATCGTATCCGGCAACTCTTTATTTACATCGAGTTCAATGACTTTTTGATCCTTTACAAAAAGATGAGCCGCTCCAAATCGGATGGTCACATCTTTCGGATCATCGAAATAAAGCGTGTCAAAGGCCGTTTTAAAGGAATTCCATCCCTCATTATCAGAAGCTCCTCCATACATCATACCCCCGAATTTATCCGCTTTCCATTTTTTATCTTTCGATTCAATCGACTCAAAGGTCATCATATCGATCCGACCATCCTTTTCTTGCTCCTGAAAGCTATATTCAAGAACCGTTGCAGTTGGAGCGATCGTCATTTGATCCAATCGGACCGGTATGCCTGCCACTTCCATCTTCTTATCCAGCTTATGGACACGGGATGGCTGCTTTTCGAATGGAATCTCAAAGCTCCAACCCCCTTCGGCAAATCTCATTTCCCCGCCGCCGATCAATTCGCCGGTTGAAGGATCTTCGTTTAATTGCATGAGTCGTACAATCTGTAATCTTATCGTCCCCTCGTCCACTGAGACCGGCTGGAGACTGATGGTTCCCCTATAGACATTTTTCTTATCATTATGTAGGTTTTCCTGATCCCGGGGAGGAGAATAGAAACTGGATTGCTCGTCCCTCTTCATGACATCGTATTCGTTTTCGATGATGACCCCTTCATAAGGGTTCATCATATAACGATTTTCCCCCTTCATGTCTTCTACTTCATAAAAGACGAGCGTCTGCACGTCATCCGCGACAACACTCTTGATCGTAACCTTTACACCGTCACTCTCCGACTCCAGGTCGAGACGTTCACCAAGATTGTGCTGGAGAATGGCCCGGAGCTGTTCATCATCCTCCGTGTAAGAATAGTAGAGACTAGCAAACCCACCGGTGATAAACCCTGTAACGATCAGGAGTACAAATATTCCCGCGAAGGAAAGGAGGATCGATTTCCGTTTCTTCCTCCGCTTCTGTCTCTGTGCTTCCCTTTGATCCAGTCTGTTTCTGACTCTCTCCATGACATCAGCCGGTAGATGGGTCTCTTCTGCCAATTCGGCAAGGGCGAGAGTCACTTCCTGAAACGAAGCGAGGTCTTCCTGACAATTCGTGCAATGATATATATGTATTTCAAAATCCACCTTTTCCGGTCGATCCATCGTTCTTCCTAAGTAATCCAGATAATGCTTCCGATACTTGTGGCAGCCTTTCACTTCAGGGTCCTTCCCCATCATTTCACGAAGCTTCCGTATGCCTCTGAATAAGCGGGACTTCACTTCATCAACCGAAATATCAAGAATATGGGCGGCGTCATCCTGGTCGCACCCTTTCATATAGACTAAGGCCACCGCTTCTTTATCAGCTGCTCCCAAGTGATGAAACGGGTGAAAGGGATCATCATCTGAACTAACAGATGGTTCCGATACCTTTTTACATTCCTCCAGAAAAATCCTTGTAGCCGCAGCTGAATGAACCTTCTTCCGTTTTCGAGACTCATCTTCCAGGCGGATAATCGAGCGGTAAAAAAGATCCTCCATCTCCTGATGATGATTCGTGAAAGCCAGAGCCAATGCATAGAACGAATGCCTATCCTCTTCGTACCGGGCAATGATCGGTTCGATATCCCTTTCATAAGTCCTGCTCACCGGTACGGTACCGGTTTCCAGTTTTGCCATAACCGTCTTCCCTCCTTCCTTTTTCCTACTCATAATTATTTCAAAATTCCCAATACTTCACAATGCTTTTCTTAAAATTTGATTGAGTTGGCATCAAACATACAAAAAGAGGTCTGGATCACGTTGGATCCAGACCTCCTTCTTTCTATTATAATTGATCGATTTCACCCAACTGGGATTGCATATCGAGTTTCACCATCTCTTGTGCTTTAGAAAAGGTGAACACTTCGTTCGATACCCAGTGATTATATAATTTAGCCAGGGCGTTCCGGTGATAGACCGTGCCTTTCACCTCTGTAAAGAAATAGATGATCAACAGATTGGTCACGTCGACTGGAAGGTTCTTCTTACGTTCTATCCCCTTCAATGAGAGGATATCTAATCCTCTTAATGGACTGCCGATCACGGTTTCTGCCATGTGAAAATGATCAGCTGTCTGACATAATGCCACGAGTTCCGGATTCAATTCTTCAAATTTCAAGTGAATTCCCCTTTTATATAATACATAGATAGTGAACGAAAGATCGTTACACTTCAAGTCCTCTTAGATTGTAGGATTAACTACTATGTAGTATAACAAAAAAATGGCACAGGCAGACACTTCAGTGTGTTAATTTTTACTCAACCAAAATTCCATGACCTTTTCATTTGTGGAAGGATAGATCAGCCTCTTCACCTGGAGCTCGGTCAAATAGCACTCCGTTACCCAACCAGGCAGGTCCACACTCTTCTCCTTCCAAAGACGGGTTCGCTCCAAAGCATCCTCTACACTCATTTGCACCCATGTATCGGTGATCATATTCTCTCCATCACCGGATCCATCTTCCACCAATGGATGGAGGGAACGATTGTAGTATGGGATGCCATCACCAAAATGGCTTAGGTTCCTCACCCATATGGTGCTTTCCCTGGGAAGGAACCCAATCGTCCTTGTACCTGACGTTTGCATCGTATTCTCCTCCAAGTAGCAGAAACAACCGTCCCAGTCACGGTCTGCTTCTTTCGGAAAGATTATTTCTGTTGTGAAAATCGTTTGACCGGTATGAAACAGATTATGAACGACACGGTTGATGAAACCCGGATCCTTCTCCTTATGTGTAGCAGGTGATTCACATGTGAATCCATTTTGATGAAAACGGATCATCTTGACGAATTGCATGGCGCCCCCTCCTTCTACGGTGAATTTTATTCAAGGGCATACCTTGCCAAATTCACTCTATAATGGAGGTAATTCCCTATATAAAATGACTTCAAACAAAGTATGAGTAATTAAATAAAAAAAAAAGAGCGTTCAACTAGACGCCCTTTATCTTTCAATCTACTATACTTGTTCGTTTAATGCACGTTCGAGAGTCGATGTGACCGAAATATTTTCAAATGAAATCCCCAACTGAATCGCCGTTTGGGCAATTTCCGGACGAATTCCGGAAATCGTACTCTTCACACCGATTAAATTCAGGCTTTCAATAATTTGAAATAACTGGTGGGCAACCATTGTGTCTACCATTATGACCCCTGATAAATCAATGAAAAGATGCTCGACATTCTTTTCGACACACTCAGCCAGGGTATTTTCAAGAATGTATCTGGCTCTTCCCGTATCAATGTCGCCGATCAAAGGCAGGACTCCGGTTTTTTTATTCAACAAGATGACTGGAGAACTCAATTCCCTGATTATTTCCTGCTGGGCATTCAACCGTCTTTGGGAATACTCGTAATTTTCTTCTGCAAATTTGGAGATGACAAGGCTGAAGGTTTTGATGATGATATTTCTTAATGACTCAAGTTCATCAAGTGAATAATCATTGCCATGCAAACGAATGAATTCCTTTAAAATATCTAGATATTGGTCCTGAGTCCTGAAAAACTCCCTAAGAATGAAATGTGTAGGGGTCTGCAAGTGTTCTTCATCCTTGGCAATCTCTTCGATCCATTGTTCAAAGTTACATAGAGTATCCTGGTCAACGTCTTTAAAAAGGTTACAGAATCGCTCGTGGAAAGCATGATTCTGTTCCTTCAGTGTCTGGATCACTTTAAGATCCTGGGAGGCATATACGCCAGTGGGATCGCTTTTATCCAATGATTCGTACCAATTCTCCGTCAACTGCCACGTTCGTTCGCTCATAAACGTATAAAACTTTTCCGATACTTGCATATTCGACCTACTCTCTTTTAAGGATGTTCAATTGTTTAATAGTCCGTTCTTAAATCATCATTTTTATCCTTATACGAGTAATGTACTATGTCCCACCTTTAAAAGAAAGAGAAAAGTATGCTCAAAATTCCGCTTCAATTTTATTAAGGCAAAGGACATGCCTTTTTAGGAGTTTTTTGGAAGGAAAGAACGACCTTTTACATTTTTTCTCAAAAATAAACGGTAATCCTTTGACGTTCACAAGATAGTAGATTTACCATTTAACGTGAACCCGTAACAGGGATCGTTTAATAAATGCTTCAAAACCCATTTCATAGTTGAGCGCTCAACGTGAATGCAATTAAAGAAAGAAGGCGTATGGAATATGTGTGGAATTGCAGGTTGGATTGATTGGTCCAAAGACCTTACAAATGAGGGACGGACCTTAAAGAATATGACCGATGCCATTGAGCACCGTGGACCGGATGCAGAGGGAAGCTGGCTGAAGGGTCATGCTGCACTCGGGCACCGCAGATTGATTGTCATCGATCCGGATGGCGGCAAACAGCCCATGCTCTATCAAAACGAAAAAAACACCATTGCGTTAACGTACAATGGAGAACTTTATAACTATCTGGAGCTCCGGAAAGAGCTAACAGAGAGGAATCATCCATTTACAACGAACTCCGATACAGAAGTGCTACTGCGTGCTTACCTAGAATGGGGTGAAGACTGCGTCCGTCACTTCAACGGCATCTTCGCTTTTGGGATCTGGGATGAGGAAAAAGAAAAACTCATACTCGGTCGTGATCATTTGGGGGTAAAACCTTTATTTTATACGATTAAAGAAGATCAGATCTTGTTCGGCTCCGAAATCAAAGCCTTACTTGCCCACCCTGACGTTCAAGCAGAAATCGATACAGAAGGATTATCTGAAGTATTCGGCCTCGGACCGATGAAGACACCAGGAAAAGCCATTTTCAAAGATATATATGAAGTTCGCGCCGGCCATTACATGACTGTCACAAAAAATGATCGCAAGACCGTCCAATATTGGAAACTTGAAAGCAAAGAGCATTCGGATGATGTTGAAACCACTGTACAAACCATTCGAGGTCTGCTTGAAGATACGGTCAAGAGACAGCTGATCGCAGATAAACCACTTGTATCCATGCTCTCTGGCGGCCTCGATTCAAGTGGACTCACAGCGATTGCAGGTAAGGAGTTCAAGGAGGAAAACAAAGTGCTTCCAACCTACTCCATCGACTTCGTGAATAATGAAGAAAGCTTCAAGGAAGATTTCCTGAGACGCGACCTTGATGAACCTTGGGTGAAGCGGGTATCAGATCATGTAGGGACGGACCATACTTCGATTGTCTTTGATGCGGAGAAACTTGTGGAAAATCTTCTCATCCCTATGCGTGCAAGGGATCTGCCGGGAGTCGGCGAAATTGAGACCTCCCTCTACCTTTTATTTAAGGAAATGAAAAAGGATGCCACCGTCGCATTGTCGGGGGAATCCGCAGATGAAGTGTTCTCCGGATATCCGTGGTTCCATCAGGAGGAGTTCCTCGCTGCCGATGTATTCCCGTGGCTCCTGAATATCGGAGGAATCGCCGGTGTCCTGAATGAAGACTTGAAAAACAGGCTGAACATCAAGGAATATCAAAAGCAGCGCTATCAGGAAGCACTCGCAGAGCTACCCGTGTTAGAAGGCGAAAGCGATACTGAAGCAAAGCAAAGGCGAATGTCCTATATGTTCATCACCCGCTTCCTTCCGTTCATGCTTGACCGCAAAGACCGTGCGAGTATGATGACGGGCTTTGAAGTGCGCGTACCATTCTGTGATTACCGACTCGTCGAATATTTATGGAATATCCCGTTCGAGATGAAAAATATCGATGACATCGAGAAGGGCATCCTCCGCAGGGCATTCAAAGGATATTTGCCGGATGATGTGCGGAACAGACGGAAGAGTGCCTATCCTAGTACGAAGGATGATGCGTATCTCATAGGAGTCCAGAAGTGGATGACCAATATATTGGATGATTCCACCTCCCCGATTCTCCAGTTGATCGATGTAGAAGCTGTCAGAAAGATTGCAGACGGAGAAAGCAGCCTTTCTGATTCTAGTGCAAAAGGTTTATTGGATTATTTAATCCAAGTGAATGGATGGTTGAAAGAGTACAGCATTAAAGTGGCAATATAATCTGTAGGAGCCATGGGACAGGTCCCCTGGCTCCTTTTCCTGTTCATGGAAGCGGAAGATGCGTCGAATTGTATACGTATTTATCAATTTCCGGGGAAATAGTTGTAGAAGTATGTAAGATTATTGCCTATCGAATCTCCATCCAGGCTACTTGTAACAGGATTGCTTCATTTCCTGAAATTCATCCTCATTTATTTTATCTTGCCTATCCTCCCACCAAATGGAATAATATACCTATAACTGAGTGTATTTCCAAGGAGGAATGACTTATCCGCACTGCAACGGAAGTCGAACATTATTTCCACACTACTGAAATCAGCACGTTCACTATTAATGAAAACGAAGACACACTTGTGTTCAGCACGAACCTTAACGGGACCTTTAATCTTTGGGCCATGGATCTTCCCCACTTGTTCCCTTATCGGCTAACGACCATCAATCAGAATAGTAGTCTCATCCATATCCATCATAATCAAATCATCGCCACATTTGAGAAGGATGGGGATGAAAATTACCAATTGCACCATTTGCCTAAATCAGGCGGGACTCCACTCCCCTTCCATGAGGTGGAATCCGGTTCAACGTGTTATCACGCCTGCTTTACCAATCAGGAAATGTATTACTCTACCAATCACGAAAACCCATTGTTGAACATTTACAAAACTGATTTACAAACGGGCCATACCACCCTTATCCAACAAGGTGATCATGTTCCGATCGTTGTGGCAGCCGCCTCTTCCGACGGGTCTTATGTTTATACAGAAACGTACTCCAACACCCATGCCACTGCCTTTTACCAGACTGGAGACAGTAAAGTGCCACTGGTCCCGGATGTTCACACCGCTCATACAATCAAGGACATTTGCTTGACCAAGGAGTTTATCTATTTCACAACGAACTATGGAAAAGAATTTTCATATCTTGCTTCTTTTAACCTTTCAACCTATGAATTCCAGCCTCTTTTTACATTGGATAAAGAAGAAATCACTTCGATCCGGTTCCATCAACAATCAAATAAGATCGTCATCACAGCGGAAAAAGGCGTAAGGGATCATCTATATGTCTATGATTTGTCGACGGATGAGGGAGAGAGAATCGATACCCCCTGCGATGTTATAAAAAAAATAATAGTCACCAAGAATGGAAACCTCTATGTGCTTGGGATTTCTGCTGACAAAACGGATACCATCTACAAAAGGGACACGAACGGCAGCTGGACACAGGTGACGAATACCAAAGTACTTGGCGTGCCTGAAGAAAACATGATTAAACCGGACATCGTCCACTATGAAAGCCATGATGGCCTGGTAATCGAAGCCCTGCTGTACAAACCGGAAAGTCCCAATGGAATCACCATCCTCTGGCCACATGGGGGACCTCAGAATGCAGAGCGTATGATCTACAGACCTGTGATCCAGTACCTCGTCCAAAGCGGCTACACCCTCTTTGCCCCCAACTTCCGGGGCAGTAAGTGCTACGGGGCAACATTCGAGAAGATGGTGGAACAGAACTGGGGGGACGGACCTCGACACGACTGTGTCGCTGGAATGGAATGGCTCATACAAGAGGAGTTTGCTGAAAAGGGCAAAATCGTGGCGATGGGCGGAAGCTATGGCGGTTATATGAGTCTGCTTCTAGCAGGAAGACATCCCGAGTATTTCTGTGGGATTGTCGACATATTTGGCATATCGAATCTTTTAACCTTCCTGAATAATGTACCGTCTAGTTGGAGAACCCTTATGGATCAACTGGTTGGAAATCCTGAAACAGACTATGAGAAGCTTGTAAGAGACTCACCTATTACCTATATCGACCATATGAATTCTCCGATGTTCATCATCCACGGGGAGAACGATCCGAGGGTGAAGACGGAGGAGTCGGAGCGAATGGTAAATGAATTAAAAAACAAAGGGGTCTCTGTTGAATACCTCCATTTTCATGATGAAGGTCATGGTTTTTCTAAGAAAAAGAATGAAATGCGGGCCAACAAAGAAATCCGCAGATTTTTGGATAGGCTGGTGGAGGCAGATCATGAGTCCCTCCTTCAAAGATAGAGAGACTTTATAAAATGAGTAATATTGGTGTTTCACTCACACATATGAGTGCTTCCCTTATATTTATCGGTATCAGCTTACCTTTACTTTTAGGGAAAATCAGGATGAATACGTATTACGGTATCAGAATTTCAACATCATTCGAATCGGATGAAGCCTGGTATAAGATCAATCGATATGGGGCCTTGCAGATGATCGTATGGTCCGTCCCTTTATTTCTAATCGGAATCATCGTTCTTTTTTTGCCCCCATTTACGGAGACAACGGAGGTTATTCTGGTGTTTTTACCGTGTATGTGGCTCGTTCCACCTGTTGTTCGAACTTTCTTTTATGCTAAAGAACTGTAATCATTTTGCATGTATCAAAGGAGATCCGTCCCCATAAATGCCAGATTTCCTTTTTTTCGATACGTTTTTGATTTTTTCCTTGTTCTGAAACCCGTTTCATACATTATATTGAAGCAGAAGGTGAGGAATCACATTCATACGATTGGCGTAACGCATGGAATGCGGCGTGACAATCTCCTTCTGAAGTGTTCATATTATATGGACACTTTTTTTCATGTCCACCTTTGCGTAATCCCTGCCGATATGGAATAATGATTACGATTTGGATGATGGGTTCATCCGGGAGCTGGAGGATGAAAGGTGATAGTCATTAAAAAATATAGGACACTACTATTATTCGCCTTCCTGGCAATCTGTGTTTTCGCTTCATTATATTTCGTCAACCACAATCAGAGTCTGTGCGACCGTCCGATTGCAGAAGTGACGAGTTCAAAGATAATGGAAGATACGGATATGGAAGACATGACCGGGAATAAAGACCGGGTATACATACAACAGTTGAAAGCCGTAGTGAAAAACGGCAAACATAAAGGGGAGACCATCCTCTTATCGAATAAATACTCCATGTCCGGCGCCAACGATCAGCGCTATGAACCGGGGAATGAATTATTCGTCTCTATTGATGACGGGGACAAAAAGGATAAAACATTGAATGGGCATATAGAAGATGTGAAGCGGGATCAATATCTGATGATCATGACCTGGGCATTCATCCTTTTCCTGTTGCTTGTAGGAAAAAGACAGGGTCTGTTCTCACTGATCACGCTCGGGGTCAATGCACTGATTCTTTCTTACGCATTGGATGTTTATCTAAACTCGGAGAAAGTGGGCCTGCTGCTTGCTTGCAGCGTTGGGGTGATTGCCTTCACCCTCGTCTCCCTCTTATTCGTGAATGGATTCAATGAGAAAACGTATGCGGCGGTGGTGGCCACTCTGATCGGAACGTTCATGACGCTCCTTATCAGCTATGTTGTCATCCGCTTCACAGCCGGGGACGGACTCCGGTATGAGGAAATGCAGTATCTCACCCGCCCTTACCAAATGGTATTCATGGCGGGGATCCTGGTGGGCTGCCTGGGAGCAGTGATGGATGTAGCCATCACCTTATCGTCCTCGATCTTTGGACTATTCGAGAAAAATCCTGACATCTCTACGAAAGCACTGAGAACGTCAGGTTTTGACATCGGAAAGGATATCATGGGAACAATGACCAACATCCTGTTCTTCGTCTACATCAGCGGTGGAATTCCCATGCTCATCCTTTATTTTAAAAATGCCTCACCACTCGCGTTCACCCTTTCCATGAATCTTTCCCTAGAAATGACGAGGGCCCTCACAGGAGGCATCGGGATTGTACTCGCCATCCCGATCGGCATTTATACAGCCATTTTCTTTGTGAACAGAAAGCGGGTGAAAGTATGACCGTCCAAGTATGGCTCGCCATCATTCTATTCGCCCTGATGGTCGCAGTCGGCGGCAAGAAAGGAGCAAGGTCCTTTGTAGCCTTATTCCTAAATACGGGAGTGCTCCTGCTCACCATCATCATGATGAATGATCCGGATATGAACCCAATCATCTTGACGTTGGTTGCATGTATCCTGATCAGCTGTATCTCGTTGTTTTATATCAGTGAAATCAATATCAAGACCGTCACCGCCTTCATCTCTACGATTGTGACGACCGGCGCATTGATTTTCTTCATTTTGGAGTTGACCGATGCCGCCATGATACAGGGTTTCAGTGAGGAAGAAACCGAAGAGATCGGAGCCTTTTCCCTGTATGTCGGAGTCGATTTCGTCAAAATTGGTGCGTCCATGATCATCATGAGCACGATCGGTGCGATCATCGATGTAACGATATCCATTTCCTCCCCCATGAGGGAAATCGCCTATCACAATCCCGATATCAGCCGGAAGGATTTATTCACATCGGGAATCAGGCTTGGCAGGGATATATTGGGGACAAGCGCCAATACGCTGTTCTTTGCTTTCTTCGGTGGCTACATGGGACTCCTGATTTGGTTTAAGGACCTTTCCTACTCCATCGGGGACATCGTGAACTCCAAGGTATTCACCTCTGAAATGATCTTCATCGGCTCAGCAGGACTCGGAGTGGCCCTTGCCATCCCCGTCACCTCGGCCATCACAGCGTATTATCTGGTGAAGGCACGCCAAAGGGAGAAATCCCCAGTCCATTACGAATCACCGATCGACAAATGAGAAGGTCCGTCCCTCAAATAGAAAGGTGAAAACCCCGATTTTATAAAAGAATCGGGGTTTTCCCTATTACTTCATTTCATTCTCATATCTTTTAATTTTCATTTGAATTTTCTCTAGGTTGGCTTGCATATCCCTTATCTGCTCTTGGACGTTTTGTTCCTGATCGAGCATCATGTCCATGCGTGCAGGCAGGGTTTGATCCCCCTCCATCGTCCACTCGACAAATTCCTTGATCTTTTTGATCGGCATCCCGGTATTTTTCAGACAAAGGATCATCTCGAGGAACTTAAGGGAGCCTTCATCGAAAGTCCGGTCGCCATTTTCCGTCCGTTTAATAAAGGGTAACAACCCTTGCCGATCATAGTAATGCAGTTGCGATATCGTCATATTGTTCATCTTGGCAACTTGCCCAATCGAATAATCCATTCTGTACCTTCCTTCTACCAAGGAATAATCCCGTCGTTATTAAGGATTTTACCATGATAGTTTGTCTCACTCAAAGCGTATTTCACAATGACTTCTGCTCCTTGGGCCGTCGTTTTCCCTCCAGGGGCATTCCCGTTTAAATCAGTGGAAGTGAAACCAGGCGTGACACCCATGACTTCAGGACCCTCACTCCCCAGTTCTTTACTGAAGGATAATGTCAGTGAATTCACAGCCGTCTTGGAAGAATTATATCCCAGGATATTGAGGGGATGAACATCCCCATTGTCGAACATGGTCTGGGATGCCATATCCGTCGTAACGTTCACCATCTTACTTCCCTCCACTTTTTTCAATAAAGGAAGATACGCTTGCATCATTTGAAATGTCCCAAAGAAGTTCACATCAAAGATGTCACGCAGCATTTCGACCTTCACTTCACTCGGTTGAATGTTAAAATCAAGCGCTATACCGGCATTATTGATCAATAAGTCAAGGTGATCCGTCATTCCCTTAATAGTTCGGACTGAGTCCTGAATGGATTGTGAACTGGAGATATCCAATTGAACGAATGTTACATTCGATTTGCCAAGGGACTCCACCGCTTCCTTGCCCAGATCCTCGTTCCGTGCTCCTAAGAAAACTTCAAACCCATTCTCCGCCAGCTGTCGAACGACCTCGTATCCAATTCCTTTATTCGCTCCTGTTACCAAAGCATATTTTGTCATATATCTTTCCTCCATGTACTTCGTTTTGTTGTTCTAAATTCAGAATAAACCCTGAACCAAGGTTGAGGGCAAGAATATTTTTTTAATAAAATGTTTGAATATTCTATAAATGGTTAGTATAATAGAAAAAAGGTCAAGGAGCTGATTTTCATGAAGAAGTATTTGCTGAACTCACCACAGTCTGATGTAAATCACATGGATTCACTATTTGCAGAAATGATATTGGACGAGGCACTGCTGACATTTCGGAAAGAGCAAATCGCACAAGGGATTGACCAGGCATTATGTAACCGGAATAAAAAAGAATTCCTGCGTTTGACGGAGGAATTGAAGGAAATTCAGAGTGTGGGATAATTAAATATTACAATAATGATAAGAGGACCGTTCCCCAACTGATTTGAAGTAGGGAATGGGTCCTCTTTTATGTTCTACTAATCGTTTTTTCTACTAAGTCTGACCTATATGATCTCACGACACATAATCAATCGTCGCTCCGCCAATTTCCGCTTCTCTGCCAAACAACCGTGCGTACACACCGGTCTGATTCTGTAACAACTCCCCATGCTTCCCTTGCTCTGCGATCCGTCCATCCTCCAGGACGACGATTTGCTCGGCGGACAGGACCGTGGATAAACGGTGAGAGACGATGATGATCGTTTGGTTCTTTCCGGCGCGCAGCACCGCTTCGTTGATTTTTGTTTCCGTTATGGGATCAAGGGCGGAGCTTGCTTCATCCAGAATAAGAATGGGAGCATCTTTTAAAAGGGCCCTTGCAAGGGAAAGACGCTGCTTCTGTCCACCGGAAAGCAGGCTCCCTCTTTCACCGACCAAAGTATAGAGCCCTTCAGGCAGCGTTTCAATCAATTCACCGAGCCCGCTGTCTTCGAGGGCTTTCAATAGCTCCTCATCCGTCGCATCCCGTTTCCCGATCCGCAGATTATCAGCGAGTGTCCCACTCCTCAGCATGACATCCTGGGTGACAATGGCCATCTGTGAACGCAGCCAGGCTGTATCCCACTCCCTGATATCCCGGCCATCCACTTCAATCCGCCCTACTCCCGTATCATAGAGCTTGAATAAGAGATCGACAATCGTGGATTTACCCGAGCCGCTTGGACCGACCAATGCCCATTTTTCCCCGGCACCGATGGAAAAAGATACACCCTTTAATACATTTTCATCTTTACCGGGATAAGAAAATGCGACGTCCTGAAGACGGATACTGCCGATTGCCCGTTTACCCGCGATGCCTTCTGACACCTCAGCTTCCGAAGCTTCCTCGGCAAGCAAAACTTCCGACCGATCCAACGCCGGACCGGTCCGTCTGACAGAAAGCCAGTTTCTGAGCAGGCGCTGCATCTCATTCGCCGCAATGGTCACGAGTCCACCGGCTGTCAGCATCTGGCCACTTGTCAGTCCTTGATTCCAGATTAAGAGCGTACTGATCAAATAAACCAGTCCCAGGGCAAACCCGTTATAACTTGCAATGACGACGACCGATTGCATCCTTGCTTTCAGTTCTTTGACCGAGTGGTGTACAAAACTGTCACGGATGGAGATGACGCTGTCCACTTCACTCTCCGACACACCCATGACCCTGGACAGATGGATCCCAGTCACGGACTCTCTCAATCGTTCAAGATATCTCGACGCTTCTTTCCTGGCATCCGCTGACGCCAACCGGGTCCTTGCCCCTACCATATTGGAAGTCCAATAGAAGATCACGCCAAGGACGACGCTTGTGATCATCAGATAAGGATGAATCCATAGGAGCACCAGGCTGTAAATGAATACCCCCTGCACGCTTGCCATGAAGGTCGATCCTTCCCATGCGAGGAAATTATGAAGCGTATCCGGATCATCCGACACCCTCGCAAGCATCTCTCCCGTGGAATTATGATGATAAAAAGAATACGGGACGATTTGCAGATGGCGGAACAAGCGCAGCTTCTGCCAATTCGTCACCGTCTTCGCCGTTTGGTGACAGAAATATTCGTCGATGACCATCATGACCAGATCCAGAACTGCTGAAAGGATCAAGAGCCACATCAGCCCCCAAAGCCAGTTGTAATGTTCATTCGGAATGATCGTATCCACGAGCCAGCTAAGGGCAAGAGTCGGGATCAATGCCGAAAATACCTGGCTGATCGCGATGACTATGGAATCCGCGATGACCCATTTTTTATAAGGACGGAGAAAGCTCAGCACTCTTCTGCCGTCGCGATTCTTCTTCGCGCTCATCCGATCAACTCCCTTTCAAGCTCGCTGTATTGAGCCTTGTATAATTCATAATATTTGCCTTGCTTCAGAAGCAGTTCTTCATGAGTACCTTTTTCCGCCACGACTCCTCCATCGAGAAGAATAATGACATCGGCATTCCTTACGGTGACAAGACGGTGGGCGATGGTGATCGTTGTCCGTCCCGGAATCAGTTTTTCCAGGGAAGCCTGCACCCGCTCCTCCGTCTCTCCGTCAAGGGAAGAAGTCGCTTCATCGAAGATCAGGACAGGAGGCTGCCTCAGGATGGCACGAGCCATGGCCACCCTTTGCCTCTGTCCGCCTGAAAGCTTCAATCCCCTCTCCCCGACGATGGTTTCATATCCTTCCTCAAGAGAAAAAATCAATTCCTTCAGACCTGCGGCTTCTACAGCCTGATCAAGTTCTTCTGTCGTCGCATCTGGTTTTCCGTATAACAGATTCTGCCTTAAGGTACTATTCAATAAGAACGTCTCCTGGGATACGACCCCTACCTGCTGGCGAAAGCTGTTCCTGTTATAGTCGAATAGATTTTTATCATCGATCATCACCGAACCCTGTTGCGGTTCATAGAGTCCCAGTAATAGCTGGACAAGGGTACTTTTCCCTCCGCCGCTCGTTCCGACGATCCCGATATGATTCCCCTGGTTGAGTGACAAAGAAACACCTTTTAATACCTGTTTATCCGTCCCGGGATACGAAAACCATAGATTCTCCAAGTCTATTTTTCCTTTTACAGGACCAAAAGAGGGAAGCTTCTCTTCATGTTCTTCCGGCAGATCGAAATATTCATAAATCCGATGCAGGGCAGGAATCGCCTGCTGAATCGTCAAGGCGTGCTCTGCCATGGATCTTACTGGTAAAAACATGATGGGAATGAAGCTCAGGCAGGCAACTAGGGTACCGATGGTGATCGTTCCATCCCAGATTGCCCAGCCCCCGATCAGCATGACGACACCCGGTGCTGCGATATTAAAGAGATTCCCGAGGCGCCAGTTCACCTTTCCGATCAGCGCTGCCCGGATCGAGAATTGCTTCCAATCACTTAGCTTCTTCTCCTGAGTGCCAACTTCTATATCCTGTGTCTGATAAGTCCTCACCAATCGGACACTTTCAATGCTTTCCTGCAGGTGCTGATACATATCCGCACTCATCTCCCGCTGGACCGCGCTCATTTTCCTCATTTTTTTACCCAAGGTGAAGGAAGGGATGATATAAATGGCAAAAACCGCGAACATGACAATTGCAGCAGGCCAGAATAAAACAAACACGGTGGAAAAGGCAGCGACTGCTCCCACCACCTGCTGCAGAATACGGGGAACGACCGTATTGTTCAGGTTCTGAATCGATTCCACATCATGCGTCAGACGGAAGAGCATATCCCCCCTCGGCGTCTTCGAGAAGAACGACATCGGGGTCCGGTGCAGCTTTCTGAACGCCCGGATCTGCATATCTGTGATCACATCAAGACCGATTTTCACCTGCACGTATTCCTGCATCGTTTCGAACAGGGATTTACCGAGATACGCACCGAGAATCCCGCCTACTACCCAGACAAGAAAGTTCAGATCCCCTCCGACAATGACGTCATCCACCAATCGTTTCACAAGAATTGACGGCACGATCGTAAAGAGACCGCCGATGACGGAAAACAGGAGTGCCACCAACAGCTTCCTCCAATAAGGCTTAAAATGGTTTAACGTTATTTTTAATAAGTTCATGTTGAACCCCCTCACAAAATTCTATTTTATACCAACAGATGAAAATATTCACTATAATTTGAATACTGTATAAATTAAGTATATTCATCCTTTCCATCCCTATCTTCGGTCGTTGGGGCGGATGGGTTCTACGACTTTTGGATGAAGAAAAAGCTGATCCATCTTGGCATGGGATCAGCTTTTCTCTATTCACTCTATGTAGCCACTCAGTTTCTTTCTGAGAATGTCGCCCCCTGTTACCCAATCGTGAAAGTTCACGTCCAGTGCCTCCTTGCTCCCGGCAATGGTTGTAAGGATTCTTGAATCATGATAGGAATACGAAAAGGTGTGAAGGGTGCCGAATAAATTCTCATAATCACTGAAGAAAATCGGGGAGTCGATGTCTTTAAAATGGTGAAACAGTTGACGATGGGAAAGCTGTTCTTCGTTTAATCTCAGTAGATGTTCATTTCGCTCCAGGGAGCCTTCAATGAATGGACGGTTTTTGCTATTCATTTGTTCATCCTGAAAATGATTCACACATGACAGAAAAGATTCTCCATACCTGACCGTCACCTTCTCAGGACTAGCTTCCACTTCGGCCATCTTTCCATTTCGGTCTCCGATGGAAAAGTTATAGCAGGCTGAATGCGGGATTTCCTGTAGCAAGGCAACTGCATCTTCGAGGGAAGAACATGTATCCAGAACCATCCGTATGGCCGCCCACGGAGAGACTCCTTTTCTGTAGCCGTCATGACTGACAAAGTGCAATCCTGCAACCAGACCATGTTCATTCACCCCATCATGCCTTCCCAGGACTTGAAGATTATACCCTGCGGATGCAAAGGCTTGTTTTGGCTGAACCATACTAAAAACCCCATCATATAAATCCGGGGAAAAATCATAATTCCGTACATAACACTCCTTAGAAAGAAGGCTGGAACACCCCATCGCTTCAGTCTTCGGTACATCATACCCACTGCATAAGGCAGCTGCTTTAAGAGATGAGATACCGAAACCCTCTGCAAGGCCTTCCAGTTCCTCCATCAGGTGTGGGGAGAATGAGGTATAAATCGATTTCATTTCTGGAAGATCAATCTCTTGTTTAGTGATTGACCCAAGCATATGTAAGATGGAAGTATCTCTCATCTTTTCACCTGTTTCTACTCCGATATCATATGAGTTGCCCCTCATTTGAAAGACTTGTAGTTTGAAATCCGGCATGTAAATCCCTCCTTGATTCCATCCTATTCCTTCTGATTGCTTCACACCTGTCATTTTGTGCTTGTTTGGGACTGATTGATTGAATTGAATGTACAAGGGAGACGGGATTCATGCGGGTTTCGAGACCTTTCAAGCGAGAAATGAATTTTTCATGCCGAATGACTCAGGATCAAGCGGGATATGGAACATATCATGCGGGATTTCAGATAATCGTGCCAGCTTGTCGAATTTTCTTTAAAATAATCGCATTTATAATGCTCATGTTACTCCATGGGCGTACCTTCCCATATTTAGATCAATCTGACTTATGAGCTTATCGATAAATTTTAATTCAAAGATCTACAAGGTCCTCAAAATCCAATTGATAACTACGTCTATTTGGTGTAATATTACACTAAAGGAGTGATTTTTACATTGGATATCTTGTTCATGGTTTTAGTTGGCTTTCCGATTTTGTCAATCATAGCAGGAATTCTGGGATATTTCTTTTTTAGAAATCTCTTTGTCTCACCTATATTCGTCTTTCTATCTGCGCTTGTTGCCACGTTTACTGTTTTCAATGATTCGTTTCTGCTATGGGTTTTTGTATATACCAGCTTAGCTTTTCTTTCTGGTTTAGGGATAAAAATCTTTAAAGAAAATAAGGGGGCAATATGAAAAACTATCGTTCAGGAATGCTATTTAGTTTACTCTCATTACTTTCGTTTCTTTTCATTCGCATAGTTGACGGTTTATGGGGCTCTTTTGCTTGGTCACTCCTTCTCACGATTGTTGTATTTCTTTTCTATAGAAGGAAGAAAAATTGGGATAGAAAAGATATCATTGTGATTTCGTTCAGTACGGGTCTTTTCTATCTACTTTTTGCTTCCTTTGGTATCAGTCTATATCCACCCGAACCGATTAGAGATCTGGGTGATATCATCATGCCTTATCTGTATGCAGGTATGTTTGGGGTGTACACGATGATTGTGTTGTTTTTATCCGGAATGGTCTTTAACAAGCAGAGAAGTTGAAAATTCCCCCACATACAAAAAAAGCTGAAGAGTCCACTCCTTCAGCTTTTCACTACTCTATTCACTTCACACCCTCAACCAGTTCACGCATGGAGTTCAACTTAGCTGTCAGCTCCAGGAACCATTCTTCATCTCCCGTTTCGAGGGCCAGGTCGATCAAGTATTGGATCTGTTCTTTATTTTTGACATGTGTATCGGGAATTTTGTTGATTTGTCTATTTAACAGGGGAAGGATTTTCCCTTCGATGGTTTTATTATCACTGGTCACAATTTTCGCTTTAACAGCTTCTCCTTTGGTGTCCAGGTTCTCAATATAGCCGATGACCAGTTCTCCGGTAAGTAATTTCCCTTTGACCCAATCTCCAATTTTTAATAGTGTTTGCTCGTTTGACATTCCTTTTCACCTTCCAAACTGTAATGTTATTTGTTACATTTAGCCAGAAAGAAAGCTCTCTACGCTTTCTCCTGATGGATCATCTCGACGATGTCTTTAATCGTATAGTCCTTTAAGTAATCCCCCAGTTTTTCTTCTGCACCGAGGAAGATTTGGAAAAGGACATTCTTCATATTGGCGCCTACGAGACACTTATCATTGGTAGCGGTGCATTTTGGCTGAAGGGCGCCCTCTGATGTGATTTTATAAATATCCCACAGATTAATGTCGCTCAGGTCCATGGCAAAGATGAATCCGCCGCCTGTCCCTTCTTTAGACGCAATGAATCCCTGCTTTTTCAGAAGACTGAGGACTTTGCGAATCCGGACCGGATGAACCCCTGCACTTTCCGAAATCGCATCGCTTGTCGACATGCGGTCCGTCTGCAGTGCCAGATACGTCAAACTATGGATGGCTAAGGTAAAGTCGCTATTCATGGACTGCCTCCTTCCCGGATGTTACTGTAATGGTAACTTTTACAGTTCACACTGTCAAGAATCCGGTTCCCGGTTAATTGGCCAGCTTTTGCAGCTCACTGTATTCGAAGTTACGCACTTTCCTTGGGAGAAAGCTGCGGATTTCTTCGTCATTATATCCAATCTGCAATCTTTTCTCATCCAGCATGATCGGTCGTTTCAATATGAGAGGATTTTCCCTGATTAATTTATATAAATCCTGGAGTGGCAACGAATCAATGTCCACTTTCAACTCCTGGTACGCCTTTGATTGTTTAGAAATGATGTCCTCTGTGCCATTTTCCGTCAGGCGGAGGATCGACTTGATCTCATCAGGCGTCAATGGCTCTGTCAGCATATTGCGTTCTACGAATTCAATGGAATGTTCCTCAAGCCATGCTCTCGCTTTGCGGCAGGACGTACAGCTCGGTGTCAGAAATAAATTGACCATGTGTTTACACACTCCTTTTTAAATGTAATAAAAAAAGTAACAGTTATGATTAAAATAAATGCACGCCAATTTCGGGTACACTGTAATAATAATATTTACAGTTAAAGATGTCAACTCTTTTTAGAAAACTCTTTTAGACCGTTATGATTATTCCTTACCCCATAAGCTAAATGGATAAACGTAAGATTGAACTCATTGAATTCTTCGAAGTTTTTTGACAAGAAGCTTATATAAAGGTTTTATAAACCTGATAAAAAGAAGAATCCTTCCCTCTAAGAGAAGAATTCCTTTTACTACTCTATTTTCTTGAAACGGCTCCTTTCGCAGAAACGGCGGCAAATGTAATCGTGATGGCACAGACGATCACGATGGCAATGACACCCTGCATCAAATCCCAGAACACCCAACCGTCGATGAGAGCGGTCCGCATGCTTTCAAACACATAAGTCGTCGGGTTGATGGTAGCGGCAATCTTTAACCACTGAGCCTCGATCAATTCAAGTGGAACAAAGGTCGTGCTTAAGAAAATGAGCGGGAAAAAGATGAATGTCCCCGCCTGGGCGGCCTGGGCATTTCTCGTCCGCAGGGCAATCCCGACGGAATACCCGGCAAATGCAAGTCCCCACCCAATCGCGATTAAGAGGACAAACAAAACCCCGGCAAAGCCTGTTTTGACGTTCAGACCGAGTAAAAAGGCCATGCCAATGATAAGGAGCGTCTGAACGAGCAGCTGCAGCATCCCGGCGATGATCGGACCGAGAACGATGGCAAGGCGTGATGCCGGTGTCAAAAGCAATCTTGAAAAAAAGCCGGTTTCAATATCCTTTACGATGCTCTGCCCCGCTCCCCCTGCCCCACCGATGGCAGCCGATACAATCGATACGGGAAGGATGAAGGCAAGATAATCGGCACCTTCAAAGGTCGGCAACTGGGATATACCGCTCAGTCCCCCCTCGTACACCAGAAGGAAGAACGCAGAAATAATCAGATTAGGAATGAATGAAAACGGGTTTCGGATGGTGGTCTTGATGTTCCGGACCGTCATGAGCCATGTGTCCTTGAATACATTATTCCCCACGACTCTTCACCCCTTCCTTCGTCTCGCTCGTCAATTTCAGGAAGATATCATCCAGGGTTGGGGAAGACAATTGAATATCGATGATCCCTATATCCTCCGTGTCAAGGATTCGGACGACCTCGAGAAGCTGCCTCGTTCCCTCTTCTACATAAACGAGGATCTTTTCTTGTTGTGCAAGTACATCGACCTCTTCCATTTGGGTGCGAATCATATTCACACTGTGTTCGATCACATCCCGGTCTTTCAAGGTGAGAGTAATGAGATCCTGCCCGATCTCAGCCTTCAAGTCCTTCGGAGATCCCATGGCGACGATTTCGCCTTTATTGATGATACCGATCCGGTCTGCAAGGGAATCGGCTTCCTCCAGATACTGCGTTGTGAGAAAGATCGTCGTGCCCTTCTCCTTGTTCAGACGGCGCAGCTCTTTCCAAATCGCTGCACGGCTCGACGGATCCAGTCCCGTCGTCGGTTCATCCAGAAAAAGGATATTCGGTTCGTTGACCAGGGTGAGAGCAAGGTCCAGTCTCCTTCTCATCCCCCCGGAATAACCACCTATCCTTCGCTCAGATGCTTCTGATAATTCCACAATGTCCAGAAGCTCCTGTGCCCGGCGTTTCCCTTCTTCTTTCCCGAAGCCGAAAATAAACGCCTGAAGCTCCACCATCTCGCGGCCGGTCAAATCCGGGTCTACGCCCGTCTCCTGAAGGGCGACGCCGATATGCCGCCGGACTTGTTCCGGTTCCCCTATGACATCATATCCGGCTACCTCCACTTTTCCAGACGAAGCATTGATGAGGGTCGTCAAAATCTGGACCGTCGTTGATTTCCCTGCACCATTGGGACCTAAAAAAGCAAAAAACTCCCCTTCTTCGACATGGAAAGATACATTCTTCACTGCCTGCACATTTCCTTTTTTAAATGTTTTGGTTAGATTCTCCACTTCAATCCTGCCATTCATGAGCATCCCTCCGTTCTATCTATTTCTATTCGAGGGAGGGATTGGTTTATCCTTTATCTGGTGTGTGCCGATGTGTTGGCATGCCACGGGGACAGGCACCTTGGCTCTTAAGAGTGAACCGGGATGACTGTCCCTGTGAAACTCATGAATTCATGTGTTAATGCAACCATCTTTTCAGGTTGTTCGAGTATGGTCCAGTGTCCGCTTTCTTCTACTTCTTTAAGGATGACGTTATCCAAATGTATCAAAACATTTTCCTTCATATAGGCATAGTGTAAAATATCGTGTGATCCTTGAGCAATCATGATGGGGAGGGATCTTAGCACCGCCAAGGACGGGACCAGGTTGTATTGATGGTCAAGTTCTTGCCCAATATGTTTAAGGGCATCCTGGTTGTATGGGATCCTTGTTTTCTTTTTTAATGTGTCATTTGAATACACGTAATATGGGTCGAGGAGTTGTTCAATCTTCCAGGATGAATCGACACCCAAGAGAGAGGAAAGGGAATAATAACCGAGCAGCATTTTCTTGTGAAATCCGAGTTTTCGAAAAAGGTTTTCTTTAAACGTCCGATAATCCCTAGAGGTTAACCCTATGGCAGCGGTGAGAATCAGTTTATGGATACGGTACGGATACTTCGCCGCATATGATAAGGCCAGGATGCTCCCCCAGGACTCTCCAAAAAGCGTCATTTTCTCCAAGTTGAGGGCTTTTCTGATTTCTTCGAGGTTGTTGATTTCATCGTCTATGGAATAGGAATGTCCTGTCTCTATTTCAGATCTTCCGCACCCCGTTTGATCATAAAAAATGATCTGAAAGCTTTCCCCTAAAGGCTCCATATGAGGGAGGAAATAGTCAGAACTCCCGCCTGGTCCTCCATGGAGGAAAACAATCGGCTCCCCTTCTCCTTTTTTAGTAATAAAAACGTTCTTTCCATTTATCATGACATGCTTTTCTTCCATCAATCCATAAGCCTCCTATTAATGAATACATACACACCCGTTAAAAGAGTCAACATGACCACCACAAGAATGGTTCCCTCGTAGGGATAATCGATTAAGCTATTGATGATCACAATCAACCCTAAAGGAAGAAAAAAGAGAAATCCCGTTACCGTTCCTAACAAAGACTTATTTTTGATCATCTTTTCATTGAAGCCTGCGAGCAGCCAAGTTTGTTTTTTGACACCGACTAAATATGAAACGAGGACAAGAGCAAGACCGATCACCAGCAAACCGTAGTCCATAGTGATTCCTCCCATTTTTCATGTTAGTACATGTACGTTTCAGCTCCCGAAAGGTTCCATATTTTTACTAAAAAAAGCCCCATTGGCGTACCAAGGGACCTGTTCCTCCTATAGATTAAGGCATGGAGCTGACAGCAAAATAGATAAACACGGTTGCCACCATCAAAAACACCATCCAGCCATTTGAAATGGCGAGTACCCGTCTGACCATCCACACGTTTTCCAGCTTGATTTGAATCACAAATCCGATTGCTACGATGGCGATCCAAGCCAATATTCCATACGGTGAGAATAAATATCCTGAATTCATGATCCACAGGATAAAGATGATGAAGTGGATCAATATGAATACGAAAGCCAGCTTCTTCAAACTGTTCCCTCCTGACCTTGCTGGGAATGTTCGGTTGGGATGTGGATTGCCTCACCCTTACCCTTCACTCGTTTCAACGATGCCACAATCAAAAAGCTGACAATGACGAGGAGAAGCCATGAGCTGACCTTCCCAAGGTGGACAAGGCTCCAGGCTTCGGTCTGGTTCGGGTATTCCCAGGCACCGAAGAAGGTTGCGATGTTTTCAGCGATCCAGATGAAGAAGCCGATGAGGACAAATGATAGGGCGAGAGGCATGTGGTAACGTGTCCCACCCACCTCATATTCGACCCACGTCTTCCAAAAGACGACGATGACAAGGCCCGAGAGCCACCAGCGGATGTCGATCCAATAATGGTGGGTAAAAAAATTCAGGTAGATCGCGGCAGCAAGGGCTACGACTGCCCAAAACGGCGGCCACCGGATCAACTCCACCTTGAGCCTCCTCCACGCCTGGCACAGGTAACTTGCTACACTTGCATACATGAATCCACTATATAAAGGGACGCCGAACAACTTGGAATAGCCTTCCCCGGGATAAGACCACGAGCCCATATGTACCTTGAACAGTTCAAGGGCCAGGCCGATCAGATGGAATAGGGTGATGACCTTCAATTCATCCCGGGTTTCGAGACTCGATTTCACCATTCCCCATTGCATGATAAGGCAGATCAGGAGCAGCCAGTCATACCTCGGCAGGAAGGGGAGCGGAATGATTTGAGTCATCGCCAAAGATGCAAAGATGACCACAGGAAACAAGCAGGACAGAGCCTGCTCCCAGCCGAAACGAAGGAGTTGTTTGCCCGCTCTCATGATCATGACTCTGCTTCTTCATCCCGTTCATACTCAAGCAAATCTCCCGGCTGACAATCAAGTGCCTTGCAGATCGCGTCCAGCGTGGATAAACGAACAGCCTTTGCCTTCCCGTTTTTCAGGATCGAAAGGTTGGCCATCGTGATTCCCACTTTTTCCGAAAGCTCCGTCACACTCATTTTCCGTTTCGCAAGCATCACATCTATATTGATTATAATTGCCATAATTTCACCTCAGACCGTTAAATCATTTTCAGATTTGATTTCGATGGCATTGTAGAGAAGCTTCTGGAGAACTGCCGCGAATACCGCAATGACGGCTGATCCGAAGACAAAGATCATCCCGATCACGATAATCCCCGGCGCGTCATCCACCTCCGCCAGTACATAAAAGAGCGGCAATCCTGCTACATAGAAGAGACTGATGACGATGGCACACTTCTTGATCACCTTCAACGCCTTCACGGATGCCCCTGAGAAAGCGTTGTTCCGGTCAATCAGCATCAATAATTTAAACGCCTGATACAACGCCGTGTAAAAAGGGATCGCCGATGCATACATGACAGCCAGCATCCCATAAACCACATAGGCAACTTTCGAACCCGCCGCTTCCATTGCGATCAGAGGTAATCCAATCAAGCATAAAGCGGCAATGGGAGCCCCGATAAGAAAAAGGGCAATTTTCAAAAAAAGTGTTTCCCGTTTCATTCTTAGCACCTCACTTGATAATATAATATGAATTTACCATGTTATTTATTGTTTTACAATAAATTTTTATTATTTTTTAAGATGTGTTTATTGATAAATAAAGAGCACCCCCTTATGCGCGGGGATGCTCACCAACCGGAATCCAGATGTCCATTTCATATTCATCGCTATCTTCTTTTCCAAACCAATGCCCGTCCACCACTTCAATCTCGGGCATTCCTTTTTCAATGTGATATCCTTCCCGGTCAAAGACCTTCCACAGCTTGTGGTAGGTTGAAGGGATGTTCCTGGCGGGGCCTTTATGGTTGAATACGACGTATTTTTACTTCGGAAAAAGGTGTGCCGTCAAGTCCTTTTTCATTCTTCGGAAAGCTACAGAATCCATCTCCATCCCACAGGTGTAATAGTAGTCATCGCTTCTTGGGGGAAGGCAGACCCCTACTATCTGATCCACCTGATCCGTTGCGATGAATTCCTTCGCTTTCTCCCATAGGCCAGGTATCGGATATGCAAAATCTTCGCCCCAGCTCCCCGGAGCACTATATCCGACCACAACAAAAGATTCCTTCACCACTTCTTTAAACTTCATTCCTCTCCCACCTCTCATCTCACCTGCACTCTACTAATATAGTAGAAATTCAAGACACCCTCCTGTCCATTCTTGCTCATGATAGACAGGTGAGGGACGGACCTCTATGGGCGGGAAACCAATAGAGTAAATAGACATTTTGGAGGTCCGTCCCTCAAAAAAAAGGAGTCCGGCCATGTGGCCGGACTCCTTTAAGTGAATCTTATTCATGCGCAAGTACTGCGCGCGATTGTTTTCTTTCCTGGAAGTAGTAGAGTACGAGTGTTGCGGCAACCAGGATTCCCATTATCGTGTACAGGGAACGATAGCCGGTCAAGGGAATCAGGAAGCCAAGTACATAAGGTCCGAATCCAAGGCCTGCATCAAGGGAAATATAATAAGTGGATGTTGCAAGACCCACGCGCTCAGGAGGAACGGCCTTCACGGCAATCGCCTGTGTGACGGATTGCATATTACCGAATCCCAGTCCGATTAGAACTCCCGAAAGAAGCAGGATCATTGTATTACCAGCCGCACTTAATAGGAACAAGCCCGCCGCGAACAGGACAAACGCCGGCAGCATGACGGCCTTGGCCCCTTTTGCATCCATGAGTCTTCCTGTGAATGGGCGCGATACGAGGATCGCAACGGCATAGACGACAAAGAACACGCTCGCTGCTTCTACAAGGTCGATGTCGATGGCATAGAAATTAATGAACGACAGGACACTTGAGTAAGCAAGGGAAACGAACAATACGACAAGCGCGATAGGAAGTGCCTTTGGCTCGATGAAACTTGACAGGCTCAGGCGCTCTTTCTCCGCTTTTTTCCCTGCCGGTTTCTTGACAACCGGAATTTTCACAAACAGTGTAATGAGGTAGCTGATGACCCCAAGGGCAAGACAGAAGGCAAAGATCGTTGTGAAGCTTGCATGCTGACTTAAGAAAAGACCGAAGAATGGTCCAACAGCGGTTGCGAGTGTAATGCTCATACTGTAGTAACCGATTCCTTCCCCTTTCCGGCTCCCAGGGATGATTTCCGCTACGATGGTACCGGTAGCCGTACTGACCATCCCGAGTGCCACACCGTGAAGAAAACGGGTAAGCAGTAGGAAACTGATGCCGCCCTCCACAAAATACAGGCATGAGGTGGCAATGAATGCGATCATGCCGACAAACAGCATTTTCTTATTTCCGATGGTCGTGATCATTCGGCCTAGGAACAAGCGTCCGATCAAGGTCCCGATGATGAAGATCCCGGTCACTAGTCCCGCCTGACTTTCCGATGCACCGAATTCATCCACAGCATAGACCGCCATGGTGACGAGCAATAAATAAAAGATTAAATAGATGAAAAAGTTGGCGATGGACATGAGCGTGAAGTCCTTCGTCCATAGCTTTGACTGTGTCTGGCTCATCTGTAAAACTCCTTATCTGTTCAAGTTTTCTTTGATTTTTTTCATCATTTCCATCATCTCAAGCTGCTTCTCTTCGCTGATTCCTTCCATGATGGTCTGTTCAAAACGGTCGATGGTTTTGCGGGCATTCTCATACACTTCGATCCCCGCCTCCGTCAGCTGCATCCGCTTTTCCCGGCGATCCTTCCCGGGAATACGCTCGATATAGCCCGCTTCCTCCAACTGATGAACCGTCCTCGTAATCGTTGGTTTCTCCACACTCTGATAGTTGGAGATCTCCACGTTGGAGGCAGGTCCGTTATGATAAAGATTATATAAAATCGTCCACTGAGCCCTATGCAGACCGTGTTCATTCAGCTGAACGTTCAATTGATTCTCAAATGGCCTGTAGAGCCTGATCAGCTCCTGAAAAAACTGTTGCTCCGATTTCATTTGGTGGATCCTCCTTTTCATATAGTTATCTTGGGTAATGGTTATCTTGGGTAACTATTATATAGTAACAGATGATTGTAGGGTTGTCGAGTGGGGGGAGTTGAGGGGTAATTTGAGCCCATTTCGCAAAAAAATAAACCCTTCTTCGTAGGACGTAGGTTAACATGGACGAACCAGGTCAGAGCTATAATACGAAAAGGGTTATTGGGTATAGGGTGGACAATAAATGGGAAGTTTAATCATTTTTCCGTGATTTCTATAAGATTCCCGTTGCTTTTGTTCATTTCAGCAAGCAATATTACTCTACTCTTCCAATAGACGTACTGATTCCTAGTCAAAACTGAGAGAAAAAGATTCTCAATAAGAGAATCATGCAAGATTGGACCACTTTTCATGCGACATAAGAAATTATCGTGCGGGTCTTGAGATAATAAAGCCTCTTGTCGAATAATCTTTAATTCTTAGAACCTCTGCCCTTCAGTCTATTGCAAATCACTCATCTCCCATACTTTCTCCTCTCCGGTTACCATATCCTTCACCTTAAATTGATTCTTCCGGACCTCCTCTTCTCCTATAACAATCACATTCCGTACCCCTTCTTTATTTGCTTTCTCCAAGAGCTTTCCTAATTTCCGGCTGCTCATCTCAAGTTCGACGATATAGCCTTTTTTCCTTAAATCATGTGCCACCCGTAAAGCTTCCTTCCCGGTACCAAGTGGAATGATGTAATAGTCAACGGTGGCACTTTTCTTCCCATTTTGCTTAGTCGTCATGATCGCTGCATATATGACATCCAATCCAAAGGAAATGCCGACAGTCGAGACATTTTCACCTGTTCCCAATAGACCACCGATAGCATTATCATACCGCCCTCCGCTACCGATGCTTGAGGTGATGGACCCATCCGTTAAGAATATTTCATAAATGGTCCCCGTGTAGATTTCCAGACCTCTTGCCAAAAAGGGATTGAACACGCATTGTTCGTTGATTTCCAGGAAGTCAATATAGGAAGTCAGTTCCTTTAATTCATCCAATCCTTCCCTGATTTGGCCGTTTTGATCGGCGTATGATTCGAAATAGCCCAATCGGCTATTGTCACTGTCTGTTAAAAATTGTTGGATCAATTGGTTAGTGCTGTCCGCAATGGACAGGTCAGAGAGTTCTGAGATGACCGAATCGACACCAATCTTTTCGAGTTTGTCGAGGATCAAAACTGCTTGATTGATTCGATCCTCTTCTACACCGAACACTTCAAGCATCCCTGTCAGCAGTTTCCGGTTATTGTATTGAATGGTCACCTTCATATCGAGTTTTCCAAACGCATCCACGGCCATCATCAGCAGCTCCGCTTCCGCAACCTGTGATTCGACGCCCACAATGTCCACGTCACACTGAGTGAATTCCCGGAATCTACCCGCCTTGATAGGTCCGTCCCTGAATACTTTTCCGATTTCATAGCGCTTGAACGGCATGGGGATGGTCGGGTTCATGGCCGCCACCTTGGCAAAGGGAATCGTCAAATCATAGCGCAGGGCGAGGTCCCTTTCTCCCCTGTCCGTTAAGGTGTACATCTCTTCCAGGATCTCAGCCCCTCCTGCATATTTCGAGGCGAGTAATTCTGTGTAATTCAGGATCGGGGTCTCGAGGGGCTTGCAGCCGTATTGGATAAAAACGTCCTCCAGGGTCCTCCTGACTTCCCTTCTGATCACTTCCGCCTCCGGTAAATAATCCTGCGTCCCTTTGACATTTTGATAATCCATCTTCTTCATCTTCATCTTTCTTCTCCTCCTTTTTTCTATAAAAAAAGAACCGCACTTGATAAGCGAATAACTTAATCAAATGCGGTTCTATGGGAAATAACCTTCCTATGTGCGATTGTTAAAAATCGGATAGCAAGGTTACTCGATATGATGATGGAATTGTGTGAATGAGCATTGCTTGTTGATGAAAGTCATATTTATCCACCTCTTATTTTCATATACGTTATCACATAAGAAATGTGATTTCAATACTTAATAGCGTCAAGGATGAGAGAAGGGGCAGCCATACGTTCCCCCTGATTTCTAGGATCGTACTTTTTGGATCGGAAGATGACCCCGTCAGATCCATCCCAATCATGTTGGTAAAAATCGCCTTTATCGTCAAAATATTCAAGCAATCTCACTTGGAATCCGGCTGCCTCAAATAGTTCCTTTAACACCCTGTAATCATAAACAATCTTATGACTGGCAGCAGGGTGATCTTCCGGACCAGGTCCCCCTATTTGTACGACCCTTTGATAATCTTCATCAGGAAAATACCCATCAGGTACAGCGCAACGAATATATCCAGACGCCTTAAGATACTTCAGGCATATCTTTGCTGCCCGTAACCCTTCTTCGTATGTAAGGTGTTCCCATACATGCTCAGCCAATATTGCGGATATAGAATTTTCTTCGAACATGTTTTGCCACGTCGTTTCATCCAGTAAGTTCAGATCTTCTTCCTGGGTGTGCAACCAACCGGGATTATTATGATATTCTCCTGCGCCGATTACGACTTTGAGTTCTGTATGATTATTATTCATACTTCAACTCCCTCAAAGCAAATCCTGCCTTTACCGAAGGCCACTCCTCATCAATGATCGAATACAGAACGGCATTTCTGACATAGCCACCTGACAGGATCCTTTCTTTTCTCAAGACTCCCTCTTTCACGGCACCTAACCGTTCAATTGCCTTCTGGGAACGGAGGTTTCGTTCATCTGTTTTAAGCTGAACCCGCAACATCCCCAGTTCTTCAAAACAATAACGAAGAATGAGATACTTACAGCTGGAATTCACGAAAGACCTCTGATAATCTTTTCTGTACCAAGTGGAACCTAGTTCACACGATTTTTGTGAAAGGTTGATTTCGAACAACCTGGTAGACCCTATGATTCTATTTTGTTCTTTTAACACAACCGCAAAAGGTAAGGCCGTTTGTTGATCCCGTAGCCGGGTAGCGGCTGTTACCCATTGTTCCATTTGTTCAAGGGTTGTAATTCCGATTAACATGAAACGCCATATCTCCGGATCGTTTGCTTCAAGGAGAGCAGCGGAATGGTGAACCTCCAAGGGTATCAATTTGATTTTCTCATTTTCTAATGTCGGTGGGGAATGAAAGATAGTAGTTTTCATATGTCCTCCTGTTTTTCCATTCATTTTGAGGTCCGTCCCTTACTTACGCTCGAGCTGAAACTCTTCTATTATCTTCTCGGCAACTTGTTCGGGGCTCATATCTGTGTTGTTGATCTTGATATACTTCTCTCTTTCTATTTCCCCTTCGACCGAATTCAGGCGATATGTATCCAGGGAAGCAAGCAACCGCTTTTCGGAGTCTTCGATATTTCGCTTCGACGGCTTATGCTGCAGTCGGTTCGGTGTGATGTTCCGTTTCAGTCTGACTTCCAGATCTGTTTCCAGCTCGACGAAATAGACATCTGCCCCGTTGGATTCAAAAATGTCTGTGACCTTCTCGACCCACTTCCAGTCCTTTTCTTCGTTAAATGCCCACATGAAGGTAAATATCATCCCGTATTGATCTGTTTTTGCAAATGATTGAAAAATTTCTTCTCTCATCATCCCGCAAATCCTCCACATTTCTTCTGTGAATCCGAAGAAAGGCTGAAGCAGTTCAATGGTCATGTGGTTATGAAATAGTTTCAGTTCTGTTCTTTTTTCCAGTTCTTGTCCTACCGTCATTTTGCCGACGGCCTGGGGTCCGAATAGTAAGATGAGTTTCATTGGAGTGCCCCCTTTTGGGTTATTTGCTAGTAAATCGCTTGATTTTATGTTTATTTAAGGACCAGCTTTTTTGTTTATGAACAAGATTTGTCAGTGGTCTTCTCCATCCTCTTTTCTAGCCAACTTTATGTTTTCAAAATGGATACTCTTCATTCCCTCAAAAAAGGGGTATTGTTCGCTACAATGGGTTTCGAGCTTTTCCCCATCCTGTAAAAGATGATTAATATAGTAGGTTGATTCCTTGAGTCTTCTCATGATTTCGTCGGGATTATTTGTCACAGACCCATGCCCGGGGACATGTATCTGAATAGAGTGATTTTCCATAATCGTTGCTGCCTTTTCCATCGTTTTCTTATAATCTATGTAACTGCTGAAAATGAACGGAAACTCTACATCGGATAGATAGTCACCTGATAAAAAGATACCTAATGGTTCAACGACCGTGAAAAGACCGTCGTGGGTGTGACCGGGTGCTTTGTAAAAACGTAAAGAAAGTGAGCCGAGTTCGAGTCTTTCTCCATCGCGGGATATGGCGTGATCCACTGATGGGTAATGGGGCTCGTAGTCCCTTTTGATATAATACCGCTGATCAAACTCACTGATCTTCTGCAAGATTTCTTCCTTGTGTTCATGAGCTTTCAGTTCTTCTGAAGCAATCACCTTTGCTTCCGGAAATGCCCCGGAACCGATGATGTGGTCGAAATCACTGTGCGTGTAGATGATATAAAGCTGCTTGTCACCTAATTCTCTATCCACATACTCCCGAATGGCCTGGACTTCATGGGGCAGCCAATTGGGGTCGGTCATAATCATGACATCATCAGTTTGAATGATGGCTGATGTGGTTTGATATAGTGAACTTTGAAAAACGGTTAAATGGTCGTTTTTGAAGTGGATCATATGATACCTCCTTTGAGCTCATCCTAAAATTCTTTTGTTTATTTGAAAATTCATTCCACATCACTCGAATACTTCTCCGGCAGCAATTCCATCACGTTACACTTCACCAATTCCCCCCCATATGAAAGGATCACATCGGTATGTTTTCCATAATCGCTTATTAATTCCCGGCACATTCCACAAGGTGCGACGACCCAGCATTTCTCGATGTCTTCGTGTGGATGGGGGTGTGCTACTGCAACAATCGTTTCAAATTCGTGGTCTCCTTCAGAAATGGATTTCCCAAGGGCCATCGCTTCGCCGCATACGGTGATCCTGCCGACGTTTGCTTCAACGTGGACAGCTGCATAGACCTCTCCGGATGTTGCTCTGACGGCTGAACCGATGTGGTGCCGACCGTACCGATAATTCGTTTCTATGACTCTTTCTGCTTCTTTGATCAGTTCATAGTCTCTTTCTTCTAATGGTTTAACGTTTAACATGTTGCACTCCCTTTTTTTCATATTTGTGCTAAAATCATTTCCACTATCTCATCCTGTGTCATTTCATCCGTCAATTGAACCTCTCCATCCACACGGAGATAGTCCTCCGCATTCCACCAGTCACGCAAAGACTCCTCCCCAAATTCTGTCTTTTTTGAACGGGAGTTATGCCGTCGGACGGTTTCTTGAAACGATAAATCGTAGTAGTATGTATGAGCTTTTCCGTTATAAAACTGGATTAACTCCCGAAGCATGTCACCGTAGCGTTGTTCTGAGAAGATTCCTTCTACAATGACGTACTCGCATTTCCCTCTGCCGTATTCTGTGATTTGCCTGATCAGGTCCATGGACAGGTTGCCGTCCCGGTCCTGAACCTTCAACATATCGCGGCGGACGACATCTTGGGAGACGAGGAGTGTCCCCCGTCCCAGATGTTGTTGAAGACGCTTGGCGGTCGTGGTCTTTCCGCTGCCGGAATTTCCTCGAATGATGATCAATGTTGATTCCATAATTCCTCCCAGGTGGTTATAGCTCTATAGTGTATTTTTCCAGTAAATCTTTTAATGCCGGTCTTTCATTTCCGTCCCTGCCCACCACGTGTGTTGCCGTGATCAATGAGTTCAATACTGCTTCTTCCGTTGCTTCTCCGATTGCGCGGAATGCAAGATCGATTTCTTCTTCATGAATCATGGGGACAGACATATATTGAGACGTTTGGTCATGGGGGATCTTCGTTGCCGTCGAGAAGCCGATGACCACTTCGCCGCTCCCGGTTGTGATGATGGAGCCTGTACGGGATAATCCTGTGATCGTCCGCTTGATGATTCGGTTGAGCTGTCTTTCGGACACGGGGAGGTCCGTCCCTGCAATGATGATGATCGAGCCTTTGTCCAGTTCTTCCCGGGAGTGGAGGATTCTTTTCTTCAGTTCTCCTCCGACAGCCCTTCCGTTTATAGTCAGGTCGCTTAGTATCCCGAAGTTCGTTAAGACGAGGACACCCATTGTGTAGGTCCCGTGGTCCATCTTCATCATCCGTGATGCCGTCCCGATTCCTCCTTTCAAGGAGTAGCAGAGCATACCGGTACCGGCTCCGACCGTCCCCTCTTCAACGAATGACGAGGTATTTTCCAGAGCTTTCCGGACATGATCTTTCGTGATGAAACGTGCCCTAATGTCGTTTAAAAACATGTCATTGCACTCACACACCACGGGATTGACGGTCCCTGTCGTTCTGCCAATCTCAGGATTTTGTTCGAGCATGTAATCGATCAGGGCGTCGGCGGCTGTACCGATGCTCAATGTATTCGTTAATAGAATGGGAGTTTCCAAGGTTCCTAGTTCATTGATCTGGATCGTTCCCATTGTTTTGCCGAATCCGTTGATGACATGGGTGGAGGCGATGAGCTTCTCTTTGAATAGGTTTCCCTGGTGAGGCAGGATCGCCGTGACACCGGTTTGCCTATCATTTTCACTAAGGGTGACATGACCGACCGTTACGCCTTCAACATCTGTGATTGAATTGTTGGGACCTGTTTCTAACTTACCGATTTTCACTCCGTAGTCCCGGATTCTTTTTTGTGCAGGATGGTTCATTGCGGCCCCTCCATTAGGTGAATATTCCGAAAAATTCGGTTGTGAAGAATACTAGTAACGTGATGGATAGATAGGCTAGCTGTGAAAGGGTGAATTTATAATCATTGGGATTCTCTGAATGTTTCTTTTCAAAGATGGCCCTGACTGTTTCCGATACCAGGCCAAAACCGAATACCATTATATACGGTTGCAAGTACCATACTCTTCCTTCTTGATCCAGATTGAAAGCATGATAGATGCCTCCAATGACAATAAGGATCAAAAATGCGATTCGAATCATCCAATCCCATTTTTTATGATGATCATTCACATGGTTATACGAGAACCTCTTCTTTCTCTTGACGTTCAATATTTTCCTCATTCCTGCATTAAATAGGAAGATGGACAAAGCGTAGATTGATAAGAATAAGAAACTCTTTACTAAAAAATGATCCAACTAATCGTTCTCCTCCTATGTAGTCAGTTACATACCAATTATTCCAAAATATTCATATAAACTCAATCCTTTCTTGATAAAGACATTCCTTGCCCTGTAATCATGCGGGATTTTAAAAAATCGTGCGGGTTCTGGATTTTTCATGCGGGACTGAAGATAATCGTGCGAGATTGGATTTAATCATGCCGGTTTCGATTGAAATCGAGCAGCTACGTCGAATTTTTTGTGGGAGCCATAGAAAAAGCGACTTTGACCAATAAAGATCTAAGCCGTTTTTCACGTTTCAACACGGGGAAATTCGATGACAAACTCCGTACCGATCCCTTCTTCACTTTCCACCGTGATGCGCCCTTTGAAGGAACGGATGATTTGATAGCTGACCATCATCCCGAGACCGGTACCCTTTTCTTTGAGAGAATAATAGGGAGAGCCAAGGCGGTCGACTTGGTTTGGGTTCATGCCGACTCCCTGGTCTTTGATGGTGATCCTGATATGTCCGTCATCGGATGAGTGACAGGCGATCCAGACGGTTCCACCTTCCGGCATGGATTCCACGGCATTTTTCAGGATATTGATCAGAGTTTGGTTCAGCTTTTGAGGGTTTGCTTGGATCCAGCAGTCATCCGCTATATCGGACTTAAACTCCACCTGCTGGTTTATGTTGAATGTTTGAATGAGCGTGGTGACACGCTTTAACTGTTCACCGACATTGATGGTCCCATATGTATCGAGGGAAGGCTTGCCGAACGCCAGGAAGTCGCTGATGATTTCATTGGCACGGTCCAATTCTTCAATGGATACCTTGATATATTCCTTCTTATGTTGAGGTAAGTCCGGCTCATCGAGTAGCTGAAGAAAGCCACGGGTCACCTGCATGGGGTTTCGGATTTCATGGGCAAACACACTGGTCAGCTCACTGATCATCCTGAATTTCTCCGCATCCTGGATCTCTAGCCTCAGCTGATGGATCTCACGGATCTTTTCAATCAATACCGTACAGAAACAGGTAACGGCCACTGTAAAAAGAAGATGGATACCTTGCACTTTCAAAACGGGGATTGAGATTCCATTTATAAGACTGAACACCGTCATACCACAGAGGCAATATAGGAAAGATAATCCCGCTGCAATCATCACTCTTCGATCCTTTTTCTCCCGCATAAACATTCGTTGAACGTACAAAATGACAGGCAGGGTGATAACCAGAACAAGGATTGTTGTATAGAGTCCCATGGTGATTCCCGAGGTCATTCGATAGAAGATAATCAGGACCGACAGAAAGAGCCCTGGACCTATCCCGAGGTATAATGTCCCGAGAAGGAGTGGAATAAATCGCAAATCGAGGCGGTCTCCTCCCGCATATTCCACCGGGAATGACATACATAACACGATGGACACTCCCCACAATAGGGCTACGAACATCTTGATTGTGCGGTCATTCTTTACTTTTTCCAGAATAAAGGTGAAATAACTGAATATCGGTATGATCATGAGGGTGAGCTGCAGCAGGAAATCTTTCACTATACTCATCTGGGCACCATTCGCCTTCTGTTTATATACGGTTCTATTTTAACAAAAAAACAGATGAAGATAGAGAATATTTCAACAACTTACGACATTTTCAGATTCTTTCAATATAGTCTGCCTTTCCAGCCGGATTTTCGAGAAGAAGATAATGATCCTCCGCCAGCCAGTATCTTCTCTTATACTTCTCGACCCTGGCCTGCTCATCCCCGAGATAGGTGTCCCGCCCAATAACTCTTTCGGATCTGAGTTCTGAGGGACAGTCCAAAAAAATCACAAAGTCAAAGAAATCACGCCATTCCTTCCGTTGCAGGAAGACACCTTCAATCAGGACCACCCTTACCCCGTCTAGGTGGAATGGCTTCGATACGACTGAGTCCGCACTGGATTCATAGAAAGGTAACGTGATAGAGTTACAGCCCCCATGTAACCTTTGGAAAAGTTCTTTCCGAAGCTGTTCAATATTCCACTGAAGTGCGTAATATTCATACCATTCCTCGTTCCCCGTTCCATACCGTTCGCTCTTTTCCACAATGTAGTCGTCCATGTGGAGGATAACCGCGTCACACTTTGCGAGTATTAATGCTTGTTGCACCTTTCTGGCAAGGGTCGTCTTCCCCGATCCACCTAAGCCATCGATCCCGACGATGAAGGGACGGTTGATCGAAGAGCGTCTTGTATATTGTGCGAATAATGTGCGGGTCACTTGCTCAATGGCCATGTCCATGTTCCTCCATCATTACTTGGAGTCATATACTTTCCCTACATACACGTCATGTTTCTCGAAGATTTCTTCTTCAAACTTCTCACACCACTTCTTCACTTCCTCGAGATCATTTGTTTCAAATACCTTTTGATCCCAAGCCATTTGGGTCGGCCGGTCTTTGTCTGCACGATACTCATCGAAGAATATGTAATAAGGTTCTTTGTCTTTTGTGAAGCTGGAATACTTTCTGATTTCATCCCATTCTTCTTGATGTACATCCTTGTAGCGATCTACTCTACACAGGATCTGTCCGGGATGCAGGAATGAGTGACGCTTTGCCAGACCCCACAATGGCTGATCTGCTTCACTGAATTTCTCTTCGTCTTCGTCTTCCATTACGACATAGCTGTAAATTTCGTAACGATTTTCCTGCAGTGGTTCCGGCTTTGATGCTTTCTTCATTAAAAAGATGATCAATACTACTATGATGCCAATGATAAAATAAACCATCTCATCCTCCCTTTTTGAATGTTTTCCTCAAGTTCACCACATGATTGGGGCTCTCCTCCCACTGCCTCATGAGTTCGAGCTGCTTCATCTTTAAATCGGCATAAGGTTCTTCCAGTACGTCGACTTCGTTAAGTTTGCGTTCAAAGATGCCGGCAGCGTTCACTTTTTTATATCCGCCAAATCCTTGCCCATCATTCAGCAGCCACACCACCCTCCTGATTTTAGAGAAAAGGATTCCGCCGGTGCACATGAGACACGGTTCCACAGTAGTGTAGATCGTTAATGTCTCACCTTCTATTTTCGCTTTGAAAATGGACGAACCGGCATTTCGGATGGCGTCCATTTCCGCATGGGCCGTTGCATCCTGATGAGAATGGACACGGTTTCTCCCTGTGGAGAGGATGTTCTTATTTTCATCGACAATGACAGCGCCTATCGGATACGTCTGATCGTTTAAAGCTTTTTCGGCTTCTTCAAGCGCCAATTCCAGAAAGAATCGATCGTTGCGCATTTTCCCCCTCCTTATAAAACCTATATACCAATTATTTCAAATTAAGAAGGATAACTCAATGATTAACTCAAGGGCTATTTTCTTTCATAAAAAAGAGGTCTG
>NZ_BCVQ01000014.1 GCF_001591825.1 Rossellomorea vietnamensis NBRC 101237 | reverse complement strand
CACCTGCAGCGAAAAGGAACGGTCTCTGCCTTAATAAATGCTCCTTACAGAGCTACTAAGCTTTTAAAAAAAATAAAAAACCAAGAAAAAATAAGATAACCCAAGATAACCGCCCATTTCAATCCAAAAACCGCCCAAAATCGCACTATATTGATTATTCTGAACATTTGCATTAATTTTATAATTTGTTAATATATAATTAATAAATGATTCACAAAACAATCTTTAAAGGAAGGCGTGATTCCAATGAAGTGAGTTAGCAAAGCATGTCAGCATCACATCTCGCTTTTGAGATCGGCCCGTGAAAACTGATTTCAAGATGTGTGGATATGCGGGAATGCGCAATCTTATTTCAGGAGATGATTCCAATGAAGAATGTAAGCGAAGCATGCTAACATCATGGTACGCAAGAAGATAGCCCGTGAAAACTATCTTCGTAACATGTGGGCGTGTGGGAAAATCAGCGGCAAACGAAAATAAACTAATAAACCATGCAAGACCATTAATTTAATGTTAAATGAATGTTACGTATGTGTATTAGTAAGAAAGGATAGTAAAGTTAATTGAATAAGGTTTACTTAAGTTAAGACGCTGTTTATGTGGTATAGGCATAAGCAGCGTCTTAAATTTGTGGTCAATATTCTTCTTTTAATAAAGAGCAGACAGCCGCATCGCAAAATACGCCTTTTTCAAATGCCGCTTTTCGCAATACGCCTTCAAATGTAAAGCCGGCCTTTTCGAGACTATTCTTCGATGCCGTATTTTCCGGATCGTAATAGGCCTCGATCCGATTAAGATTCATTTCTTCAAAGCCGTATCCGAGGATCGGCTGTAATACTTCCGTGATGACCCCTTGCCTCCAATAGGATGGATGAACCTCAAACCCCACCTCGGCTTTAAAATGTTCTTTCTCCCATTGATGAAAACCGCAGCTGCCGATGATCTCGTCGGATTCTTTCAGGGCAATCCCCCATCGGATTCCTTCATTCAGATGAAACCTTTCGTTCCACTTTTCGATGATCTCCAGTGCCTGTCTTTCCTCATGGAACGACTCCAGATCATAATATCGGGTGACTTCTTCTTTTGAGAAATAGTCAAAAACACGGGGAGCATCCCCTTCTTTCATCTGCCGTAAGCGAAATCTATCTGTTTCAAGTGCCGGAAAGGTTCGTGTCAACATGGTCATTCTCCTTTTCTTCTTGTTCTCCTTATGTATTCAACATGGGATTTTCCAATGCCTTCTTGTAAGAGCAAGTTTTTATCATTTCACCGTTTGTGTTCTTTCCTTCATCTGGTTACAATCGATGTAATAGATGAAAAAGGATGGGGATTACATGAAGGCCGATACAATACTGGTAAGCACTGCTCTATTCACCGGGAATGCAGCTGCTCCCATCGATGGCTTCGTTGCAGTAAGGGATGACATGATCATTGGGGTCGGTCCCCGTTCTGAGATGGAGAGTTTCATAGGCCCCTCTACGGACGTCAGGGATGCCGGAAACCGCCTGGTGACGGCAGGGTTCCATGACTTTCATCTTCATTGGTTTTTAGGAGCGATGTTTGAGGGTTTTTGCCAACTGACTTTCGGGACCACAGAGGATATGACGGCGAAGATGGTGGCGGAATATGCCCGGGAACATCCCGATGAGGAATGGGTTCTTGGATTCGGATGGCATCATGTCCGCTGGCCGGACCAGACCACCCCCACCCGCCATTCATTGGACCGGTACCTGCCCCACCGCCCCGTTGTTCTGCTCAATGAAGAAGCTCATAGCGCTTGGCTGAATACAGCTGCCCTCGAGAAATTGGGGATTCACCGGGATACTTCCGCTCCTCCTTTCGGTAAGATTGAAAAAGATGCCGACGGTGAACCAACCGGATTTTTATATGAGACGGCCGTACAGTATGTGACGGAGGCTTTTACATTCGAAAGGAAAGTAAAGGACAGATTGATGAACGGAATGCTGAAGAAGACGGCATCCTATGGGATCACTTCCGTTGCCGACATGCTGCCTCTTCCCGGTTATACATTGGGAGATCCCGGGTTTTATCGGGAATTTGAAGAAAAAGGCGAGCTGACGACACGCATTCACTTCCTGGACGTGCTGGATGGTGACCTCGGGCGTGGCATTCAATTCAGGGAGAAGTATCAATCGGATAAACTTCAGTTTTCTGGTTTGAAGCAGTTCCTCGATGGTGTCCCCCTGACGTATACGGGGTATTTGCTTCAGCCATACTCAGACCGGCCGACTGAAATTGGGGGAACCATTTATGAACCACATGTGTATCAAAAATGGATCGAGGATGCTGACCGGGAAGGGTTCCGGATCCGCCTGCACGCTTGCGGGGACGCCGCTGTCCGGTTGGGCCTGGATGTGTATGAGCATGCTATGCAGGTAAATGGTGCAAGGGATTCCAGACATACGATCGAACATATTGAAGTATGCGACCCACAGGATTTCGAGCGCTTCCGGAAGCTCGGAGTCATCGCATCCATCCAGCCCGAGCATCTCACGTCGGGTTCCATGGATTCCCATGCGTATCTGGACAGACTCGGGATGGAGCGGGCACGCTATACGTGGCCGATCGGTTCATTGGACAAGCATGACGCAGCCATTGCGTTTGGAACGGACTTTCCGATTGTGGACTTGAATCCGATGCTCGGCCTGTACAGGGCGGTCACACGGAAGCATGAAGACGGCTCTCCTCAAGGCGGATGGAATCCTCATGAGAAAATTTCATTGGCCCATGCCCTGATCCATTACACGAAATCTCCTGCTTACGGAAACTTCAGGGAGCATGATTTAGGAACGATCGAAGTTGGAAAAAAAGCTGATTTAGCCGTTTTGGACCGGAATCCTTTCGAAGTTGACGCGGAGGAACTCCTTGAGACGAGTGTATGGATGACAGTGATGGACGGCAGGATTGTGTATGAAAAATAGCGACAGGGTATAACTAAATAGAGGTCCGTCCCTCATATCCGGGGACGGACCTCTTTTTTTATTTTGTTTCCGGTTGTTGCAGTCCGCCGCCGCGGATGGTCTTTTCCTGGAATGGCAGGTTAAGTTCTTTGCTTAGCTTTTCAAGGAAGCTCAGTTCACGCTTGGATACGAGGCAGATCACAGTTCCTTCTGCTCCCATGCGGCCGGTTCTTCCTGAACGGTGAATGTACTGCTTCGTGTCGCTCGGGAAATCGAAATGGATCACGTGTGTGACATCGGTGATATCAAGGCCTCGTGCCGCAACATCGGTTGTCAGAAGCATGGACACCTTCCCTGAGCGGAAACGGTCCAGGGATTGCTTGCGCTCCATCTTGTTCGATTCTCCTGCTAAGACTTCAAGCTCGACTCCCTTATATTTAAGCTTCTCTTCCATTTCAGAGAGTTTCTCCAGTTGATTGAAGAATACAAGTGCCTTGATCCCTTTGAAGTAAGAGATACTTCTGAGGGCTTCCATCTTATCCCGCAATTCACTATATACAAAGACATGGTCTACTTTCGGATTATCAAGGTTGGCTTCCATCTTGACAATTTCGTGGTTCTGTAAGAGAGATTCGGCAACTTGTTCCGTTTCATCTGATAAAGTGGCAGAGAAGAAAAGCACCTGACGTTCTTTCAAAGTCGATTTGATGATATCCTTCACTTCCCGGATATGCTCCGATGAAATCATTAAGTCAAACTCATCGACAACGATGGTTTTCACTTCATGCATCTTCAGTTTTTTCATTTTCATCAATTCGATCAGGCGACCCGTTGTTCCGACAACGATATGAGGCTTTTTCTTCAGCTTCTCGACTTGTTTCTTGACGTTCGCACCACCGATGAAGGCAGCACTCGTAATGTCCGTCCCCTTAGCCCATTTCTGGATTTCCTGGTGGATCTGCATGACCAGCTCTCTTGATGGTGCAATGATAACAGCCTGTGCCTGTTTTCTTGATGGATCGATGGCCTGGATGATTGGGAGTAAATAAGCCAGGGTTTTCCCCGTCCCCGTTGGTGATTCACACACGACATCTTTCCCTTCCATGATTAGGGGCACGACTTTTTCCTGTACGGGAGTGAATGCAGTAAACCCTGATTCTTCCCAGTTTTTCTGTAGTATTGGCGAATGGATGATGCTTGAGATTGAATTCATACGTTTCGTCCTTTCTTAATCGGTAAAGGCAGAAGGCTCTTCCTCAATGGGTAAGCTGATTTCCACTGCCGTCCCTTTTTCTTTATCACTTTGAAAGTGTATATGTCCTTTATGACGCTGGATGATTTTTTTGCATACGGCAAGACCGAGGCCCGTGCCTTTTTCTTTCGTGGAATAAAACGGTTCCCCCAGATGTTCGATTCTTTCAGGCTCCATGCCGACTCCATTATCCTTCACGATAACCTGTGCGTTTGTGCCCTGTTCTTCCAACGAAATCGAGACCTTCCCATCCTTGGACGCTGGGATGGCTTCCACGGCATTTTTAATGATATTGATGAAAACCTGTTTAAGCTGATTGGACTCTCCCGACACATACAAAGGTTTTTCAGACAGGTTTTCGTATGTAATGGACACATTATCAAGATTAGCCTGTGCTTCCATCAGGACGAGGACCTGCTGAAGGATATCATCGAGTTTTTCATGACGGAAGTGGGTTTCCTGCTGTTTCCCAAGGATCAGCATCTCACCTGAAATCAAATCAATTCGATCCACTTCTGAGAGCATAATGTCCAAATGTTCGTGATTGATGGTATTGGTCGTTTGCATAAGTTGGATAAATCCCTTGAGAGATGTGAGCGGGTTGCGGATTTCATGGGCAACGGCAGCTGCCAACTGACCAATGACAGAAAGTTTCTCCGACGCGACGACCATTTCTTCGTTTTCCCGATTGGATGTGATATCCCTTGCGATGGCGAACATTCCTGTCACCTCTCGATTAACGATAATCGGCACGAGGGAGCACCTGAGGATCTTTCCTTTATTATCGCCGATATGGATCTTCGTCTCAAAGGTGGATGCGATGCCTTTGAACGTAGCGAAAAAGTACTCTGTCACCCGCTTCATTTCTTCTTTATCCAGGAACTTACTGAATTTCACTTCCTTTAACTCTTCTTGGGTGAATTCAAGCAATCCCTCGGCTTCTGCATTTACAGAAATGACATGCCCATCCAAGCTCAGCTCTAAGACGGCATCGGGATTTTGTTCGAACAACGAGTGGTAATGCTGATTCCTTATTTGCAGCTGCTTCTCTTTTTTTGACAGTTTATCGTTTGAGAGAATCAGCTCATTGGCCCTCCGGTAAATCAGGAAAAATATGATGATACCTGTTACAAACGTAAATAGCCAGCCCTTATAGCGCTGAAAATAAATATACATACTAAGCTTTTCATGTGCAATGATCATGGATGCATAATCTGTAAACACAATCCATAATGCACCTAACAATACATAGGTGACGGATATCTTCAAGGCAATATCTTTAGCTTGTTTCATGATTTGACATTCACCTAAATTCCAATAGTCTTTCTCCTATGGTTTCTCAGTTCTTATCCATTTATCAAAAATACTCATAAGACTGAAATGCGAGAGTATTTTCATCTGTTTCATTTACTTTGACAACCCACCTAATCATAACATAGGGAGCTTGAAGGAAGAGAATAAATAATAGTATGAACCATCGGATGTTAAATGATCGTTTTCTCCCTTCGATTTCCCCCTACCCTTTCAAAGAAACTCAGCCCTTTTTCCTAATTTTTCAAATTGGCGTTTATTTTTCTTTAGGGAGGTAAAAAGAGAACAATATGATAGTGAAGGCAGGTGATACGAATGTTAAGTATGATGTATGGGAGTAAACCTTTCAGTAAAAGCGGTACAATCACTCTCCCCCATAAATGGAGGGAAAAGTTTGGACTGCTGCCGGGAAAACTTGCAGAGCTCGTCTATCAAAACAATTGCCTCTATATTAAGCAGGCCAGAAAGGACTCCACCCACAACAAACGCTACATCTCAGAAAAAGGAACGGTCCACATCCCGAAGGAACTCCGGGAAGAAATGGGCATGACGTATCCATCCTCCTACTGCCTGCACGTCAATGAGAAAGACAACTGTTTTATGATCACAACGGAGAAAAAATAAAATGAGGTCCGTCCCTCGCTGCTTTAAAGCGATGAGGGACGGACCTTTGGTTGGTGGGTGGTGATGCTGCTTCCCGTATGGGAGATGGATAGTTTGCGGACGTCCATGGTCGGGAAGGATTGTTCGAGCTGGCGGAAGAGCCATTCGCTTGCTTCCCGTTCCACAAAGCAGGCAACCGTTGGACCAGCCCCGCTTAAAGCGACGCCGAAAGCACCGAAACGATCCGCCACTTTTTCAACGGCATCGTAATGGGGTAGAAGCTTTCTCCGGTGAGGCTGATGGTAACGATCCCGTTTCATCATCTTTCCGACCATTTCCCAATCACCGGTCAGGAACGCCGCAACTAAAACATTGGATACCGCTCCAGCACTGACGGATTCTGCAAATGATAGGGATGAAGGGAGGACATTTCTCGAATCCGACGTTTTCAGCTCTGCTTTCGGTATGACACATACAACATCGATTGGAAGGTCAGGCACCGTGATCAGGTTAACACCCTTTTCATCCTGACAGCTGACAACAAATCCTCCGTAGAGAGATGCCCCGACGTTATCGGGATGACCTTCGAAACGATTTGCCAGAACCAGCTTCTTTTCCTGTGTCAAGTTGAGATCGCATAAAGCATTGGCGAGTTCGACCCCTGCCACGACAGCCGCTGCACTGGATCCGAGACCCCTGGTTAATGGGATATCACTTGATACGTATAAATGACATGGTGCAGGCTTCCTTCCATATTCACCCGCCACTTCCTTGACGACTTCTACGATGAAATGCGACTCATCTTCAGGAAATACCTCCAGGGCCGCTGACAAAGGGATCACCTGCCAGTCATCTGCTTCATGTGCCTCGACGGTTAAAAAGACCTCCAAAGCCAGGCCAAGTGAGTCAAATCCTGCTCCTAAATTAGCTGTGCTTCCCGGGACGATGATTTTCCACGAGCGCGGTTCCCGGCCCTTCATACCCCGATCGTTCCCTTGATATAATCCTTCACCAGTTCACGATCGTTTGGCAGCTTCACCGGTGTCACCGGGCTGCACTCCATGGCCGTAACCGGATCTTTCAATCCATTCCCCGTCAATACCGCGACTACCTTCGCCCCTGGTTCAAGAAGCCCTTTTTCCAATGACTTCTTGATCCCTGCGATGGAAGCACAAGAAGCCGGCTCCGCGAAGATCCCTTCTTTTCTTGCCATCAGCTGATAGGCTTCCAGGATTTCTTCATCCGTCACTTCATCAATATGGCCGTTGGATTCCTTCAGTGCGTCGACGGCCAATGTCCAGCTCGCCGGGTTCCCGATGCGGATGGCAGTGGCAATCGTTTCGGGCTGGGGAAACACGCGGTCGTGGACAAGAGCCGCTGCCCCCGATGCCTCAAAGCCGAACATGCGGGGAAGCGATGAAGCGCTGCGATCTGAATATTCCTTGAATCCTTTCCAGTATGCTGATATATTGCCTGCATTCCCGACAGGTATCGCGAGCACATCCGGGGCTTCCCCTAATCCTTCGATGACTTCGAAGGCCGCTGTTTTCTGTCCTTCCAGTCGATATGGATTCACCGAATTCACAAGCGTGACGGATTCCGTTTTACTCAGTTCCCGGACAATCTCCAGGGCTTCATCGAAATTCCCTTCGATTGAAATGATCTCGGCCCCGTACATGACGGCCTGAGCCAATTTCCCTTGGGCGATTTTCCCCTCCGGAATGACGACGATGCATTTGATCCCCGCCCGTGCCGCATAAGCTGCAGCTGAAGCAGAAGTATTGCCTGTCGATGCACAAATGACCGTCGTGCTGCCTGATTCCACCGCTTTCGCAACGGCCAGGACCATCCCCCGGTCCTTAAAGGATCCTGTCGGGTTCGCCCCCTCAACCTTTGCATAAAGCTCGATGCCCCACTCCTCGGACAACGACTTCAACTCGATCAATGGTGTGTTTCCTTCGTTCAAGCTTAAAAGGGGAGTATCTGCATTTAATGGAAGCTGTTCTCCGTACTCTTCAAGTAGTCCTTTCCATCTCATCCTTTTTCTCCTCCTTCTACGCGGTATGAACTTTCAATTGAATGAACCGCTTCATAATCCTTCAGCTCCATGAGGATATCTTCATAATGCTCCAGGGATGCCTTATGAGTCACCAGGACGATTTCTGCAAACTCATCACTGTCCAGGGGATTCTGGAGTATTTTTTCGAAACTGACTCCGTGATTCGAGAAGATGGACGTCAGTTTGGCCAATACGCCCACTTCGTCACGAACGTGCAGCCGCAAGAAATATTTTGAATGAATTTCATCAGGTTCTTTTAGTTTCTTCGGGAACTGCGGATTCACGGCACTCTTCCCATTCACGCCCAGTCTCATATTCTTCATGATTCCCACCATATCGGATACGACAGCAGTCGCTGTCGGAAGACTCCCTGCACCTGGACCGTAAAACATCGTTTCTCCCACCGCTTCACCGTACACGTACACGGCATTATATTCATCATGTACAGACGCGAGGGGGTGTTCATTTTGCAGGAGGGTCGGCTCCACGCTTACTTCGACCTTTTCCCCTTCCCGGTGGGCGTAACCGATGAGCTTCATCGTATAACCGAACTGTTCGGCATATTGTATGTCATCTCCCGTTACTTCCGTGATCCCCTTCACTTTCACATCCGCCAGGTCCACATTCATGGAGAACCCCAGGGTGGACAGGATCGCCATCTTCCTTGCCGCATCCAATCCGCCGACATCTGCCGTCGGATCCGATTCAGCATAGCCGAGATCCTGGGCTTCCTTTAGGACATCATCGAAGGTCCGTCCCTCTTTCGTCATCTTTGTCAAAATGAAGTTCGTTGTCCCGTTGACGATTCCCATCATTTTCGTGATGCGGTCCGAGGCAAGGCCGTCTACTAAACTCCTTAAAATCGGGATACCTCCTGCGACGCTTGCTTCGTAGAATAAGTCACAGCCATTTTCCGAGGCCGCTCTTAATAATTCAGGTCCATGGAGGGCCATGAGATCTTTGTTTGCCGTGACGACATGCTTACCTTCGTTTAATGCATGCAGGAGATGCTCCTTCGTTGCTTCGATTCCACCCATGACCTCGACCACAATATCAATTTCAGGGTCAAACAGGACTTCCTCAGGATTTAAGGTTAATATGCTGTTTTCGATTTCCAGTCCCCTGTCTTTCTCTAAATCCTGAACGAGGGCTTTTTTCACCGTCACCGGGCAGCCGATCTGATGAGACAATTTATCCTGATGATTCTCTACTATCTTCACCACTCCGGCTCCCACCGTTCCGAGTCCTAAAAGTCCGATTGAAATTGATTCCATAAGCCGAAAACCTCCATTTGTTTATTTCTGGTGTACATTTGTATTTGTATAGTGGACATTATAGTTGAAAAAATTACCTATTACAATAGGTTTTTGCGCATTTTCAGAATGTAAGAGCTTACAAGTTTAATTAATTTGATTGTTCTAGTTATCTCCACGAAAAATCATATCAACTTGCTAAAAACAGAGGACCGCTCCCAACTACTCACGCAGTTAAGAGCCGTCCCATCTTTACACAATATGATGCAACTGTCTGGCCATTTTGGATAAATCCCGATAAACAGGGATTTTACTCGGATCGGCGTTCCCGCCGCTGATGACGCAGCCTACCTTCTTCCCCTGTACCTTGACTTTTTGACACATGGCTGCCGCCAAGGATGCGGCTCCCGCTCCTTCGACCAGGGTTTTCTCCCGTTGAAGCATGAACATGATGCTATAGGAGATTTCTTCATCGGTCACGGTGACCATATCGTCCACATACTTCCGGATGATCGGAAACGTGAGCTCTCCAGGCGTCTTGACAAGGATCCCGTCTGCAATGGTATGAACATGCTCAAGGGAACCTTTATTGCTTCCTGTAAAAAAATTATACGTAGCCGGCGCCCCCAAAGCCTGCACGCCGACAATCTGTACGCGGGGATTAAAGGCTTTCACGGCCAGTGCCATCCCTGCGAGCAAGCCCCCTCCACCGACGGGGACGAGAATCATGTCTAAATCACTGAGCTGTTGAAGCATTTCCAGTGCGACTGTCCCTTGTCCAGCCATCACTTTATAATCATCAAATGCATGAACATACGTCGAGCCTTTTTTGATTTTCTCCTCAAGTGCTGCCCCATAGGCTTCCTGATAGGTGTCTCCAGTCAAAACGATTTCAGCTCCGTAATGTTTCGTTGCCGCAACTTTAGTAGAAGGCGTCCGCTTTGGCATGAAGATTTTGGAAGGGACCCCTCGCTTGGAGGCAGCCAGCGCCACCCCTTGGGCATGATTTCCTGCCGAAGCGGCAATGATCCCCCTCCCTGCTTCTTCTTCAGACAATGACATGATTTTATTCATGGCACCCCTTACTTTGAAGGAACCTGTCCGCTGCAGGTTCTCCATTTTCAAATAGACTTCTCCACCAGTGAACGCATTCAGCGTCGATGATTGCTTTAACGGTGTTCGATGCACCTGATGACTGATTCTTTCCATTGCTTCTACCACTTCAGTGTTATCCATTAAATTCCCAAGTCACTCACCTCATATTTTTTTTCGTAGTCTTCGATATGTTTACCGTAATGCAACGTTAAATCGATTTCATCCAGACCCTTCAGAAGCATCGTCTTCCAATAAGGATCAATGTCAAAGGAGACACGTAGCCCCTCAGAATCACAGATGGTCTGGTGCTCAAGGGACACTTCGATTTTATATAAATCAACTTGACTCTCATTCTTCATCAGGCTATCGACTGTTTTATCATCCAACTGAATCGGAAGGATCCCATTCTTTAAACAATTGTTATAAAAAATGTCCGCAAAGCTCTTCGCGATGATCACCTGAAATCCATAGTCCTGAAGGGCCCAGGGTGCATGTTCCCGTGAAGACCCGCATCCGAAATTCTTTCCGCCGAGAAGAATCTCTGAATCCCGGTATTTGGGGGTATCCAATAAGAAGTCATGTCTCAGGGACTTCCCATCGTCTTCAAACCGCCAATGGTAAAATAAGAACTGACCGAAGCCTTTACGCTCGATCCTTTTCAAGAATTGTTTCGGTATGATTTGATCCGTATCTACGTTGTCCCTCCTGAGAGGAAAAACATTCGCTTCCACATGATTGATTGCCACCCTTTTCACCTCCTATGAAATCGGCATTTTTTCAAGCTTTCGTACGTCGGTCAATTTCCCTGTGATGGCCGCGGCTGCTGCCATGGAAGGACTGAGAAGATGGGTTCTTGAACCATTCCCCTGCCTGCCTTCAAAGTTCCGGTTGGAAGTCGATGCACAGCGTTTGCCGGGTGGGACGATATCGTCATTCATGGCGAGACACATGCTGCATCCCGCTTCCCGCCATTCAAAACCAGCTTCTGTAAAGATCGTATCCAAGCCTTCCTCTTCTGCCTTTTTCTTCACTTTAAACGAACCGGGAACAACCAATGCGGTGACGCCCTGCTTAACGCTGTGCCCTTTCACCACTTCAGCCGCCGCTCTCAAGTCACTCAAGCGTGAATTCGTACAAGAACCGATAAATACATAATCAACCTCGATGTTTTCGATTCTCATTCCGGCTTCAAGCCCCATATAATGAAGCGCCCGCTCAACCCCTTCCCTTTCAGAAGGGTCACCGTACTCATCCGGATGAGGGACGGACCTTGAAATCCCGGCACCCATCCCCGGGTTCGTCCCCCATGTCACATGAGGTTCAATTTCTTCACCCTTCACCTCAATTCTGTGATCATAGGTGGCGTCACGATCGCTTGTCAGGGATTGCCACTCTTCCTTGCACTGCTGGAAGGATTTGTTCTTGGGAAGATATTCCCTGCCCTCTAAATAGTCAAAGGTCGTTTCGTCGGGACTGATCAATCCTGCTTTCGCACCTGCTTCAATGCTCATATTACAGACGGTCATTCTTTCTTCCATGGACAGATTGCGAATTACGTCTCCCGTGAATTCGATGACATATCCGGTGCCGAAACCGACTCCGTAGGTGGAAATGATGTTCAGGATCACGTCTTTTGCCGTGACACCGAATCCGAGCTCCCCTGAGACTTCGACTTGAAGGGTCCGGGGCTTGGATTGCCACAATGTCTGAGTCGCCAGTACATGCTCCACCTCACTCGTCCCGATTCCAAAGGCCAGTGCCCCGAACGCTCCGTGTGTGGAAGTATGGCTGTCTCCGCATACGATCGTTTTCCCCGGTTGGGTCAGACCCAATTCAGGACCGATGACATGGACAATTCCTTGATCGGGATGATGAATGTCTGCCAGGGTGACGCCGAACTCTGCACAGTTCTTCTTCAACGTCTCCATTTGCAGTCGGGCAATCTGATCCCTGACAATGTGACGCTCCCTTGTCGGAACGTTGTGGTCCATGGTCGCGTAAGTCAGATCCGGCCTCCTGAGCTTGCGATCTTTCAGGCGAAGCCCCTCGAATGCCTGGGGGGATGTTACTTCATGTACAAGGTGAAGATCGATGTATAATAAATCCGGCTTGCCCTTTTCCCTGTGTACGATGTGCTTTTCCCATATCTTTTCGATGATATTTTTCCCTGCCATGAACTCCCTCCTGGTTTGGTAAGATTTTATTTCAATGAAGACTGTTTTGGTGGAGAGAGTGACCGATGACTTCCGCTCCGGCCACCCGCTCCATGAAATTCTTTATTACAAGTACGCTGCCAGGATGGAGGACAGGGCGTGATCCGCTTCCAGACGCTCTACGACCAGCTGACTCATGGCACCCGTTCCGACGACGGTTCCGCGTCCCATCGTCCAAAGGTCTCCTGTCCGGTAGCCTGCATTCAGGACTTCCTGAACCCCCATTTCGATCATTTCCGCTTCTTCTTTCAAGCCGAAGGAATGGCGAAGCATCATGGCAACCGATAGAATCATAGCCAGTGGATTGGCTTTTCCTTTTCCGGCGATATCAGGGGCGGATCCGTGAACCGGTTCGTAAAGGCCGAATGAGTCCCCCCTTAAACTGGCGGAAGGAAGCATCCCAAGTGAGCCTGTGATCATGGAGGCTTCGTCGCTCAGGATGTCACCGAACATGTTCTCGGTCACGAGCACATCGAATTGTTTCGGCTGATACATCAGCTTCATGGCTGCGACATCCACAAGCATGTGTTCGACTTCTACATCCGGATATTCACCGGCCACTTCATTTACGACTTCCCGCCACATTCGACTGGTTTCCAGAACGTTTGCCTTGTCGACGGACGTTAGTTTTTTCTTGCGTTTCTGAGCCAGCTTGAATGCTTTATGGACGATCCGTTCAATTTCACTTTTTTCATAGACCAGGGTGTCAACGGCCACTTCATCCCGCTTCCCCTGGCGGCCGGACGGCTGACCGAAATACAATCCACCCGTCAGCTCCCTGACAATCACCAAATCTACTTCTTCCACAATCTCCCGTTTGAGCGGGGATGCCCCCAGTAAACTTTCAAATGCCTTCACCGGGCGCAGATTCGCGAAAAGGTCGAACTCTTTTCGGATGGCCAGGAGCCCTTTTTCAGGACGGATCTCTTTCGGCAAGTGCTCCCATTTCGGTCCTCCGACTGCCCCTAATAGGACAGTATCGCTCTCTTTACAAAGCTTGATCGTTTCAGGAGGTAACGGTGTACCGAAGCGATCAACGGCCGATCCCCCGATGAATCCTTTCTCGACTTCGAATTCATGACCGAACCAATCACCCACTGCCTTCAGTACTTCTAATGCCCCGTCCATAATCTCTTGACCGATACCGTCTCCTGGTAGTACAGCGATTTTTCTCTTCATTAGAATTACCTCCTGATTTTTTGGTTTATGAGGAGCCTTATAATTCAAGGCTCCCGTGGTTTATAAGCTGGCTTGCACCGCTTCTTTCCCTCTTGAGTGTGATCGCTGTGCCGACCGGTTCACAGCATTTAGATACGCGCGGGCAGATGCTTCCAATACATCCTGAGCGGTTCCGCGTCCGCTTGTATTTTCACCGTCATACTCCAGTCGGACATACACTTCGGCAAGGGCATCACGGCCTCCGCCCACTGAGTTGATTTTGTAATCCAAGAGCTTTGACTTGCCCGGAAGGATTTTTTCGATGGTATTGTAAATGGCTTCCACACTTCCGGATCCCGTTGAAGCAAGGCGGGTGACGTTACCGTCTTCAAACTTCAATTCGATCGTAGCCGTCGGGATATTGTCCATCCCATATTGAACTTGCATTCGTTCCAGTGTGAACCCGACACCTTCAGTCATTTCCGTCTGTTTATTCGTCAGGATGCTGAAGAGATCTTCATCGACGATTTCCTTCTTCTTATCCGCAAGATCTTTAAATGTGTGGAACGCTTCGTTCAACTTTTCATCCGTTAAGTCAAAGCCCAGCTCGACGGCTTTATTTTTGAATGCGTGACGTCCTGAATGTTTTCCGAGAACGAGACGGTTGGAATTCACTCCGATCAGTTCCGGTGTGATAATTTCGTACGTTGTTTTTTCTTTCAATACGCCATCCTGATGGATGCCTGACTCATGGGCGAAGGCATTATCCCCTACAACCGCTTTGTTAGCCGGTACCCTCATCCCCGTCAGCTTACTGACAAGAGAGCTTGTTTTCTTGATTTCATCCAGCTTCAGTCTGGTCGTCGCCCCGTAGAAATCTTCACGGATGCGAAGGGCAACAGCGACTTCCTCCAAGGCTGCATTCCCGGCACGTTCACCGATTCCATTGATGGTTCCCTCAATTTGATCGGCTCCGTTTTCAATGGCTGCAAGGGAATTGGCCGTCGCCATCCCCAGGTCATCATGGCAGTGTGCCGATAGCTTTACCCCGCCGATATTCGGTACATTTTCTCTTACGTACCGAAACAGTTCACCGTATTTATGTGGGGTGATATACCCCACCGTATCGGGAAGATTGATGACGGAAGCTCCGGCATCAATAACCCTCTCCATGATCTTCACTAAAAAGTTGAGATCCGATCTGCAAGCATCTTCCGCCGACCACTGAACGACCGGGAAAAATTTCTTCGCGTACTGAACCGCCTGCACGGCTGTATCGATGACCTGATCCGGTGTCATCTTCAGCTTATGGGTCATGTGAATCGGGGAGGTTGCAAGGAAGACATGCAGCCTTGGTTCCGCCGTTCCTTTAAGGGATTCCCATACTGCATCGATGTCCCGCTGCTGTGCCCGCGCAAGGCCCGTTACCGAGCTGTTCTTGATCGTGGAACCAATCCGCTGCACGGCATCGAAGTCCCCTTTTGAAGCTGCAGGAAATCCAGCTTCAATGACGTCCACCCCGAGTCTCTCCAGCTGCTTCGCTACCTCGATTTTCTCAATCGTATTCAGATTTACGCCCGCTGACTGTTCTCCGTCCCGTAGAGTCGTGTCAAAGATCTCAATGGTTCGCACTCGCTACCACTTCCTTTTCTTTAGTAGAAGGTTTCTGTACAAATGGCATCATTTTACGAAGCTCCCTGCCAACGACTTCGATCGGGTGCTGACTTTCACGCTGATTGATGGCGTTGAATTCCGGACGGTTCGCCTGGTTCTCCAGGATCCACCCCTTCGCAAATTTTCCTGTTTGGATATCCGTCAGTACTTCCTTCATGCGGGCTTTCGTTTCCTCGTTCACTACCCTTGGACCTGAAACGAAATCTCCCCATTGAGCCGTATCTGAGATTGAATAGCGCATTCCTTCCAATCCCTGTTCATACATCAAATCAACGATGAGCTTCAATTCATGTAAACACTCGAAATAGGCGACTTCTTTTTGATAACCGGCTTCGACCAGTGTTTCAAATCCTGCTTTCACAAGGGATGTCACTCCTCCGCAAAGGACTGCCTGTTCCCCGAAGAGATCGGTTTCTGTTTCTTCCTGGAAGGATGTTTCCAAGATTCCTGCACGTCCTGCGCCGACACCTTTGGCATATGCCAGGGCCAGTTCTGCGGCTTGACCTGAAGCGTCTTGGTAAACCCCGAAGAGTGCAGGTACCCCGGCTCCTTCTTCAAAGGTCCTTCTTACAAGATGTCCGGGTCCTTTAGGGGCAACAAGGAAGACATCCACATCTTCCGGAGGGACGACCTGATGGAAATGGATATTGAATCCGTGTGCAAATGCGAGTGCTTTACCTGGTGACAGGGCGGGCTTGATTTCTGCTTCATATACTTTCGGCTGATGCTCATCCGGCAGGAGAACCATGATGACATCCGCCTGTTCGCTCGCTTCCCTAACGGAGTAGACATCGAATCCGTCCTTTTCCGCCTGGTCCCACGACTTTCCTTTTCGTAATCCCACTACAACATCAAATCCGCTTTCCTTCAGATTTTGAGCATGTGCGTGACCTTGTGAGCCATAACCGACAACCGCTACTTTCTTCCCTTTCAAAACCTCTTCATTCACATCTCCGTTATAATATACCTTTACCATTTCCCTCATCCTCTCCATTTTTCGAATAATAAGTTTATTAACATTACTTCTAATTCACAATCGAATACTGTTTCAGATCCGTGACCGATTTTCCATTGCCCCTGGCAAATGCCGTGATGCCGGTTCGGGCGATCTCTTTGATTCCATATGGTCTTAACAGGTCGATGATGGCTTCGATCTTGGATGTCTCCCCGGTTACCTGCACCGTTACACTGTCCCTTGCCACATCAATGATGGCGGCTCTGAACGGTTCAACAATGCCGTTGATTTCAGATCGTGTCTGCCCCGTACTCAACACCTTGATAAGGGCCAGTTCCCTGGCAACGACTCCTTGATCCGTGATGTCTGACACCTTGAGGACATCGATCTGTTTATGGAGCTGCTTCAGGAGCTGTTCGATTTTACGATCGTCTTCTACGTTGACGACGAAGGTCATCCTCGAAATCCCTTCCGTTTCTGTATATCCGACCGAAATACTTTCAATATTGAACTGACGCTTTGTAAACAATCCGGTCACCCTGTTCAAGACACCGCTCCGGTTATGAACAAGGGCTGTTACAATCCGTTTCCTCATGGTTTCACTCCTAACATTTCGTGTAATCCTTTACCTGGAGCCACCATCGGGTAGACATTTTCCTTCGGGTTCACCCAGCAATCGATGAGCACCGGTTCATCACTTGTTAAAGCTTCTTTTAAAACAGAATCGACTTCTTCCTGGGTTTTCACTTTATATCCTTTGATCCCATATGATTCAGCCAGTTTTACAAAATCAGGCTGGGTGGAGAAAACCGATTGGGAATACCTCTCTTCGAAGAACGTTTCCTGCCACTGCCTCACCATTCCAAGTGTGCCGTTATTGAGAAGGACCACTTTTACAGGAAGGTTCAATTCTTTCAAGAGGACAAGCTCCTGAAGAGTCATCTGGAAGCCTCCATCTCCTACAAAGGCGACCACTGTATTGTCCGGGTTTGCTAACTGTGCCCCGATTGCTGCGGGGAATCCGAATCCCATCGTGCCTAGTCCTCCGGATGTGACCCAGTTATTCGGCTTTTTAAAAGAATAGTATTGGGCCGCCCACATTTGATGCTGACCCACGTCCGTTGTGACGACGGCTTCCCCATTCGTCATTTCGTACACCTGCTCAATCAACCGCTGTGGGGACAATACATCATGAGCCTGGTTATACCAGAAAGGATATTCCCTTTTGTATGATGTAAGATGCTGATGCCAGGCATCGAAATCGGGCTTCTCGGACTCATGTTGAAGGAGCCTGGTAAGCGCCTGTTTCGCATCGGCCACGATCGGGATCTGGGTTTCAACGTTCTTGCCAATCTCAGCCGGGTCGATGTCGATATGAACCACTTTGGCCCTCGGTGCAAAGGTAGCGAGATTCCCTGTTAAACGATCATCGAAACGGGCCCCGATATTGATGAGCAAGTCACATTCATGGATGGCCATATTACTCGTATAACATCCGTGCATCCCCGCCATGCCAAGAAACAGGGTATGGTCTGCCGGGAATCCCCCTAATCCCAATAAGGTGTGAACCACCGGGATGTCATATTGTTCAGCGAATGCCTTCAATTCCTCCGTGGCCTTTCCGTGAAGCACTCCAGCCCCTGCAAGGATGACGGGCTGCTTCGACACCTTGATCGCATCCACCAGCTTCTTTATTTGGAGGGGATTCGGATAAAAGTTGGGCTGATAACCGGGTAAGTCCATCTCCACTTCGTGTACCGGGTAGGCCTGCTCTAAGGTCAAGTCTTTTGGAATATCGACCAGTACGGGTCCGGGCCTCCCGGTTGATGCGATGTGAAAGGCTTCCTTCACGATCCTCGGTAAATCTTTAATATCCCGCACCTGGTAATTATGCTTGGTGATCGGCATCGTGATGCCTACCACGTCCGCTTCCTGGAATGCGTCGGTCCCGATGACCCCCGACGCCACCTGCCCCGTAAAGACGACCAGCGGAAGGGAGTCCATCATGGCATCGGCAATCCCTGTCACGAGATTGGTAGCACCAGGTCCAGATGTCGCAATGACCACACCCGGCTTCCCTGATACCCTTGCATAACCCTCAGCCGCGTGGATGGCCCCTTGTTCATGGCGGGCGAGTACGTGCTTGATCGGGGCTTTGTATAGAGCATCGTAAATCGGCAAGACCGCTCCTCCAGGGTACCCAAACAGAATCTCAACCTTTTCCTCCTTTAAAGCTTTCATGAGCATATCAGCGCCGTTGCCGTTTTCTGTCAGTGTCTGTGAAGCCGGTTCTGCCTCTACCTTCGCTCTCATTGCCAATCTCCTCCCCTTATTAAATTGCTATGATTGATTTTTCACTCAGCATGGTTCAACAATTCATTCAAACAAAAAAGACCTTTCCACCCACTACGACAGAGTTCATCTTTCGCAGGGGCGAAAAGGTCTTGATCCTTTCCACGGTACCACCCTCGTTCAGAGATGATCGATATCATCTCCCTTGGCAGGCTGATCGGTTTCATCAGCCTTTGTTTTTGTAACGAGTATCATCTACTCGATCGTTCCTACTTACACGGTTCAGAACGATACTCAGAGGGGATGTCGGTATTGGTTGTATTACTGGTTTGCAGCACCACCAGCTCTCTGAAAATACAGCTCCCAATCCTTTAACCTCTTCAACGCTTTCACTTATTCCGTTTTCAAGATTCCACCTGTACTTGCTGATGTAACAAGTTTTGCGTATCTTGCAAGATACCCTTTTTTGATTTTCGGAGCAGGCTGTACCCACTCCTGTTGCCTGAACGTCAACTCTTCTTCAGAAACCATGAGGGAAATCGTCCGGTTTGTAAGATCAATGAAGATGGGATCTCCATTTTCCACCACACCGATCGGCCCTCCTTCGGCTGCTTCAGGGGAGACATGCCCGATGGAAATACCACGGGATGCTCCTGAAAATCTGCCGTCTGTCATGAGTGCGACTTTCTTCTCAAGCCCGCGTCCTGCAATGGCTGCCGTCGGTGCCAGCATCTCCGGCATTCCCGGACCGCCCTTTGGACCTTCATATCTGATAACGACAACATGACCTTCTTTCACTTCTCCGCTTTCAATTCCGGCAAGGGCATCATCCTGGGATTCATATACAATCGCTTCACCCATGAATGTTTTAATGGATGGGTCGACTGCCCCCACTTTGATGACACCGCCATTAGGAGCGATATTGCCGAAGAGAACGGATAATCCCCCGACTGGACTGTGGGCATTTTCCCTGCGGCGGATGACATCATCATTTTGAATATGCGCATCCTTCACATTTTCATAAAGTGACTTCCCTGTAACCGTGATACGGTCTTTGTGTACAGCTTCCATTTCACAGAGCTCTTTAATGATGGCGCTGACCCCTCCTGCATTGTGAACATCCTGCATGGAGTAATCGGATGCCGGGCTTATCTTGGATAGGTAGGGAACCCTTTCTGCGACTTTATTGATCCGGTTGATGTCATAATCGATTTCCGCCTCATTCGCAATCGCCAGCGTATGAAGGACCGTATTCGTCGAGCCTCCCATCGCCATATCCAGGGCGAAAGCATCATCGATGGTATCTTCCGTGATGATATCCCTCGGTTTGATATCTTTCTTAACCATTTCTACGAGGTACTTTGCTGCATCCTTGATTAACTGGTGACGCTCATTAGAAGTAGCCACGATCGTTCCATTACCCGGTGGAGCCATTCCGAGCATCTCCATAAGGGAATTCATGGAGTTCGCCGTGAACATCCCGGAGCATGACCCACAGGTCGGACAGGCATTGGCTTCGATATCGAGAAGCTGTTCTGCCGTCATCCTTCCTGACTGATGGGCTCCGACCCCTTCGAAAACGGATACGAGTGATAGTGGCTTCCCTTCACTCGATACTCCTGCTTCCATGGGGCCTCCCGATACGAAAACGGAAGGGACATTGGTTCTGACTGATGCCATCAGCATTCCCGGTGTGATCTTGTCACAGTTTGGAATGTAGAATACTCCGTCAAACCAGTGAGCGTTGATGACGGTTTCTGCCGAGTCGGCGATCAGTTCGCGACTTGGGAGTGAGTACCTCATCCCGATATGCCCCATGGCGATCCCGTCATCCACACCGATCGTATTGAATTCGAACGGGATTCCCCCCGCTTCCCGGATCGCTTCTTTCACCACCTGGGCGAATCCGTTTAAATGCATATGACCGGGGATGATGTCGATATAAGAGTTACATACCCCGATAAATGGTTTTTCCATGTCTTCGAGCTTGACTCCCGTCGCGTAGAGTAAACTGCGGTGGGGAGCCCGGTCGATCCCTTTCTTGATCATGTCACTTCGCACGTCATCACCTCCAACTTAGCCAACTTGAGCGTTTTGTTTGTAAACTTTTCTTCCATCCTGCGTGACAGTGTTTCTGAATTCCTGCAATAATTGATTTGTATACTTTCCAGGTTTTCCGTCTCCGATGACACGTCCGTCAACTTTTACAACGGCAATGACTTCAGCGGCTGTTCCTGTTAAGAACACTTCATCTGCTGTATATACATCATGTCGGGTGAAGACTTCTTCTTTCATCTCGAAACCTGATTTTTCGGCAATTTCGATGATCGCATTCCGGGTGATCCCTTCGAGCGCTCCTACATATCCTGGAGGTGTAAGGATTTTCCCTTTCTTCACGATGAAGATGTTATCAGCCGATCCTTCTGCTACATATCCTTGATCGTTCAACATCAAAGCTTCGCTTACGCCTGCAAGGTTGGCTTCGATTTTAACGAGAATGTTATTTAAGTAGTTTAATGATTTAACTTTAGGTGAAAGTACATCCGCACGATTTCGCCGGCTTGCGACGGTAACGATATCAATGCCCGTTTCATATAAGCTTTTAGGGAATAGAGCCAGTTGTTCAGCAATGACGATGATCTGTGGCTTCCTGCAAGTGAATGGATCCAACCCCAGGTTTCCAACACCCCTGGAAATGACCACCCGTATGTAGGCATTTTCGAGCTTATTTTTTTTCAATGTATCAACGATAATGTCGCTCATCTCTTCTTTAGAGAGTTCAATGTGCAGCATGATGGATTTTGCTGAGTCATAAAGGCGATCAACATGTTCATCCAGACGGAACACGTTCCCATCGTACATTCGAATCCCTTCGAACACTCCATCTCCATATAGAAAACCATGGTCGTACACAGATACAACTGCGTCTTCCTTTTTTACGTATTGTCCGTCTAAGTAGATCCACTGTTCGTTCATGTTAATCATTCCTTTCCCGGTTGTGATTTATTTGATTATTCAGAAATTTATTTTTGCAACGAAAGTACGTTGACTGGATAAGCCTACTCAGAACGCGGCTGATTGGTTTGTGACTACCGCTTCCCGCCGGCTCTGTTTTTTATATTGAGGACAATATTACTCCCGTTTCCCAGGAAGGTCAACAGGCTTTTTGTAAATTATTTGACTATTTAGATTAATCTGATTATAAGTAAACGCTTACATCTTTGTCCTTATAGAGTTTGTGGGAGGAAAAAAATTTTTGAGAATTTTTTCATTAAGGGTGGTGAATGGTGGTTCAGATTTGGAGAATGCCTCTTGAAAAATTTTTCGACAAAATCCTACAGCTATCGGCGTTCGGGGAGTTTGTACCCAGCCGGATCGAATCTGGAATAGGCATGTTTATGCAACAAAAAAAGAATCAATCCAGAGTCAGGCCTCTGGATTGATTCTTCTAAACCCATGTAAACATATAATTCTGATCTTCGACATCGTTTGCTTCTTTGACGATTTTCAACGGCTTGAAGGTATCGATCATGACAGCGAGCTCCAAGGTTTCTTTTTTTCCGACACTGGCTTCCGTCGTTCCTGGATGAGGCCCGTGTGGTATCCCGCTCGGATGTAGCGTGATCGACCCTTCTTTGATCCCCTTCCTGCTCATGAAATTCCCTTCCACATAATACAGCAGTTCATCACTGTTCACATTGCTGTGGTTATAGGGAGCCGGGATCGATTCAGGATGATAATCATATAATCGCGGCACGAATGAACATACAACGAAGTTATGACCTTCAAACGTCTGGTGAACAGGCGGCGGCTGATGGACACGGCCGGTGATCGGCTCGAAATCCTCTATGTTGAATACCCATGGATATAAATATCCATCCCATCCGACGACGTCCAGTGGATGATGATCCAATACATGGGAATGAAGCGCACCCCTGGATTTGGTGATCACTTCAAACTCTCCCTTTTCATCCTTCGTTTCAAGCTTCTCCGGTCCCCGCAGATCACGTTCACAAAACGGACTGTGTTCCAGCAGCTGCCCGTACTCGTTACGATAGCGACGGGGAGTGGTGATCTGGCTGAAGGACTCGACGATCAGCATCTTCGTCTCTTCTTCAGGAACGACCCGGTAGATGGTCCCAATCGGAATCACCACATAATCTCCTTTTCCATACGTGATCGTACCGAACATCGTCTCTACCTTTCCTTTACCAAAATGGATATAAAGCATTTCATCACCGTCACCATTCCGGTAAAAGCTTGTCATCTCTTCCGTGACATAGGCGGTTCCAATCAATAAATCGGAGTTACCAAGTAAATACTCACGGCTCTTTAAGGCACACCCTTTCTTCTCGACTTTGTCTGTAAAGAAATGTCGATGACGCAGAGCACCCTCTTCCTCAAATTCCGGCATATAACTGCCTAAAAACTCTGTTTTCGCCACAGCCGTGGGCAAGTGATGATGATACAGGATCGACTGGGTTCCCGAGAATCCCTTCGTTCCCATGACCTGCTCCCTGTAAAGCGTTCCGTCTTCCTTTTTAAACATGGTGTGACGTTTATGAGGTATGTTCCCCAATTGACGATAGTACATGGTCCTCCCCCTTTCTTCTCTCTACAATCGTATTCCTTAATACTCCTAATCCCTTAATCTCTAATTCCACTACGTCCCCGGGCTTCAACCACGGATGCATTTCGGGACCAAGCTCTAAAATGCAGCCGCTGCCGACCGTACCGGATCCGATCACCTCACCGGGATACAGGGTGACGTCTCTCGATGCGCGCTCGATCATGTCTTCAAATGTATAATGAATATCCTGATAATTCCCCTCGGATAAGAGCTTCCCATTCACTTTTGCCGTCATGGGCAGATCAAGACGTTCCCCGTTTCGATACGTATCCATCTCATCCTTCGTCACTACATAAGGTCCGAATGACGTGGCAAAATCCTTTCCTTTCGCAGGACCGAGCCCGACTTTCATTTCATGCTTCTGGATGTCCCTTGCACTCCAGTCATTCATGATCATATAGCCGTAAATGAATTCTTCCGCATTGGCCGGGGAAATGTTCCTGCCTTCTTTTCCGATGACGCAGGCGATTTCCAGCTCGTAATCGAGCCACTCACAGCCGGCAGGTTTCGCGATGGGATCGCCTGGACCTTTTACAGCTAAGTGATTGGTGAAATAAAACACGGGAATGTCATACCATTCCGGCACCACATCGAGCCCCCTTCGTTTACGGGCCGTTTTCACATGCTCTTCGAAGGCATAGAAATCCCGGATGCTCACAGGTCTTGGAATCGGCGATGTCAGGGTGATATCACGTATTGAATGCACTCCCTTGTCTTTCTCCAAAAAGCTTCCGAGCTCATTCATCCGTTTTATGCCTTCGTCACCAAGATTGATGATGGATATCATATCTTTAGGGAGTGAGCCTCCGCTCACAGCATGGATATCCACGACAAGTTCATCCTGAACCATCCCCGCCTTTACTTCTCCATCTATTAAAAAACTAACCAACTTCACGTGTCATCACCTTTTTCGAATCAATTCAAATGAATCGGATAATGGTTTAGTGTACATCTGGCCGGCAAGCCTTCCCACCGGTTTGAGTTTCTCTGAATCTATTTTCCCGTCATAGTAGAGTTCATCATTGATCCTGACACACTCCACCTTCCCGATGACAAGGCTTCCTGCACCGGGATGATCGCCGAAGTGAAGGACCTCATGAAGCACGCATTCCAACTGAACCTTGCTTTCCGTCACTCCAGGAGGCTTTACCGTGATGGACTCCTTCTTCGTCAGTCCGACCTGTTCAAATTCATCCACGTCGGAATCAAATTCGATGGCACAGTTATTCATCTCCTCCACAAACTCTTCACTGACGATGTTGATGACAAATTCCTTCGTTTTCTCGATATTTCGAAGGGTATCCTTTTTGCTGCCATCTTTCCCTCTTCTCATGGGAGAGAAGCAGACGAGCATAGGCTCTGCAGAAATCGCCGTAAAGAAGCTGTATGGAGCGAGGTTCGCATTCCCTTTTTCATCAATGGACGAAACAAAGGCAATCGGCCTTGGCAGAATCGAGCCGATCATCAATTTATACGCTGACTGCCACTCAAGGGTCTGGGGTTTGATGTCCATTTCACTTCACCCCTTTGTTATTCAAAATGACTTCAAGAGCTTTTACGAATCGTTTATTATCCTCTTCTGTTCCAACCGTGACCCTGACCGTGTCCGGGTATCCCAGAAGCGTTCCTGAACGGACGACGAGGCCCTCTTTTACGAGTTCATGGGACACCACGTCTCCATTCAAGCCTGTGTCCACCATGATGAAGTTGGATTGAGAAGGGAAATAGGATAAGCCCATCCGGTCGAATTCCCCCTCCAAGTAATGACGGCCCTGTTCGTTCTTATGGGTGCATTCCCTTATAAACGCCTGATCTTCCAGGGCAATGATCGCCGATTTCTGGGCAACGGTATTCACATTGAAGACATCCTTCACTTTACGGAGCTGTTCAGCAATTTCCTCATTCATGACTCCGAACCCGACCCTTAACCCGGCAAGGCCATAAATTTTTGAAAATGTCCTGAGGACGATCAGGTTTTCGAATGCCGGCAGAAGCGGCAGGGTTTCTAAATAATCATCGGTTGTCACGTACTCCATATAAGCTTCATCGACCACCACGAGAACGTTGGATGGGACACTTTCGATAAATTGCAGGAGTTCCTTTTTCCCTACGATGGTCCCCGTAGGATTATTGGGGTTGCAGACAAAGATCAGTTTTGTTCTTGGAGTGATGTGTTCATGCATGCCCTGTAAATCATGGGTACCGGCAACGAGAGGGACAATGACGGGTGTGCCTCCCTCTAACAACACATTGGTCTGATACCTCGGAAACGTCACATCGGCCATGATCGCCTCGTCTCCGCTACTCAAATAGGCCCTCGTCAACAGCCGGATCACTTCATCCGATCCGTTCCCGAATACGAGTTGTTCTTTCGGAACGCCCAAGAACGCTGAAACTTTTTGACTCAGGTCCACCGCAGCCCCGTCCGGATATAAAAACAGGTCGCTTCCGTTTTCTTTAAACCACTCTTTCACTTTCGGGGAGCAGCCATATATATTTTCGTTTTCCGATAACTTTCTGATCGAGCTGAGTCCATGCTCCTTCTTTAAATCTAGAAGCGTCTTCCCCAGCACATATGGAGCGATATGTGTGACCGCTTCCCTTGTTTTGAACTTCAGTGCCATACATATACCCTCGCCTTCCTCATGGATGAAGGGGGTTGACTCATGTGCTAGCTTATCTTCCCGTTAAAATATGTACATTCAATCTGTACGATATTAAGCGTAGAAGCAGCTAATCTCTACATGAGTTAACCCCCTGACCGGTCCTTTGACCCCCGTTATATATATTCTATCTATCTATTTTTTATAGGTTTCCTCTGCGCTCCTGTTCGCGTTCGATGGATTCGAAAAGTGCTTTGAAATTTCCTTCACCGAATCCCCTCGCCCCTTTACGCTGAATCACTTCGATGAATAGTGTCGGACGATCCACGATAGGCTTCGTGAAAATTTGTAGCAGGTACCCTTCGTCATCCCTGTCCACTAAAATATTCAGCTCTTTGATTTGCGAAATCTCTTCATCGATTTCACCTACACGCTCTGAGAGCATTTCGTAGTAGGAATCCGGAGTGCTCAGGAACTCTACTCCATTTTCCTTAAGGATCCCGACTGTCTTCACGATATCCTCAGTCAGGATGGCAATATGCTGCACTCCCGGACCACCGTAGAACTCAAGATATTCCTGGATTTGTGATTTACGCTTCCCTTCAGCAGGTTCATTGATCGGGAATTTGATGCGGCCCCCGTTATGCATGACCTTGGACATCAGGGCAGAATATTCTGTTGTGATGTCTTCATTCGTGAAATGACGCATTTCCTTGAAGCCCATCACTTTTTCGTAGTATTCCACCCACTCTTCCATGCGCTCCACGTTTCCGACGACGTGGTCGACAGCGATGATGCCGGCATCTTCGTTTTTAAGCGCCGTATCATATTTTTCAAAGCCAGGCATGAAAATCCCTTTGTAATCTTTACGCTCCACAAGTGTATGGATCGTGTCCCCGTATGTACCGATCACGGCTTTCTTCACTGTTCCGTTATCGTCTTCCAGTGTGGAAGGGGGCATGATTTCAATGGCACCACGTTCCACCGCTCCACTGTAAGCCTTTTCAATATCATCCACTACAAGTGCGATGTCTTTGATGCCGTCTCCGTGTTTCTTCACGAATTGGGATACCCGGCTTCCTTCATGCAGACTCCCTGTAATGAGCAATCTCACCTTGTTTTGTTGCAATACATAGGATACCGTGTCACGATTGCCTGTTTCGAGCCCTGAATAAGCAACGGTCTTGAATCCGAATGCTGTACAGAAGAAGTGGGCTGCCTGCTTGGCATTGCCTGTATAATATTCTAAATAATCGACATCTCTTACGGGAAAGACCTCTTCTGCCTTAACCTGTTTTTTTGCCACGTTCTCTTGCATATTAACCCCTCCATTAAACGTAAGTATATTCTGAATATTATAGTAAATCGTTTTGTATAACTTCTCAAGAATGGCTAGTAAAGCTTAAACGCTTCTCTGTGATGAAGTCCGTCCCTCTTTTCATCTCACTGGTTCTTTTTTTCTGGGAGGCATATGGACGGCGTCCCCCTTTAACCCTTCGACCGCTTCGAGCATGGTCTCATTCATGCTTGGGTGGGGATAGAGTGGAAAGCGAAAGTCCTCATCCCTCGCTGCCATTTCGAGTCCCATTACACCTGCAGTGATCAGCTCGACGGCACCCATCCCCATCATATGGATACCAAGGATCACATCCGTTTCACTGTCTGACACGACTTTGACGAACCCATCCTTTTCCTCTGTGAGCTGGGCGTACCCATTTCCCCTGACAGGATTCTCACTCACCGTAACTGAATACCCTTCACTCTTCGCTTCCTCTTCTGTAAGGCCGGTGTACGCAATCGGGGGACTCATCTGCACCACCGTAGGTACGAACCGCAGATCCACTTCTACCGGAAGTCCCGCCATTGCCTCTGCAGCCGCCTTCCCCTGCTTGATCGCCTTCACTGCGAGGGACGGACCTTCCGTCACATCCCCGATCGCCCAAATATGGGGAATGGAGGTCCGTCCCTCCCGATCTGTCTGGATATATCCCTTCCCGGTTGTTTCGATACGAAGGCGGTCGAGCCCGAGATCTGATAGATTCGGTTTTACTTGGCCGCTCACGACAAAGTGAGAGCCTTCGATGGAGACCGTTTCTCCCTCTTCGTTTTGGAGCTCTGCAAGGACATGTCCGTCCCTCTCACTGGCCTTTTTCAGTACGCAATCTTTGATGACACTGATTTTCTGTTTTTTTAACTGCCTGGACAATTCTTTGGAAAGGGATGGATCCAATGCTAATTCTTCACTCAGGATTAGCGTGACCCGACTTCCCAATGTTGAGAAAACGGACGCGATCTCCAATGAAATGTAATCTGCTCCATACATGATCAGTTCCCGGGGGATATCCTCCAGCTCAAACACTTGTCTTTCCTTCAGGATCGTATCATCATTGAAGATGATTTCATCCGGATAGTGAAAGTCTCCACCTGTTGCGACGATCGCCTCTTTAAAATTAAGAAGACTGAACTCATGCCCGTTTTCGACTCCGATACGGGATTCTGACAGGAATGAAGCCGTCCCTTTTATGATTTCAACCTTGTTTGCTTTACAGAGGGATTCCACACCGGTACGGAGCTGGGTGATTTTTTTATTTTTATAGTGTTGAAGAGTCGCAAGGTTTGCCTCTACTTCCCCGAACTCCATCCCCATTTCCTTCAGGTGCTTCGTCTTTTTGAATTCCTGGGCAAAATGGGTGAATACCTTTGATGGGATGCAGCCTTTATTCAAGCAGGTACCCCCCAGGTCCTCCCGTTCGATCAGCGTGACCTGTCTACCGAGGCCCGCTGCTCTGATGGCTGCGTGATAGCCTCCGGGACCTCCTCCGATGACAATGACGTCTTTTTCTTCTGTAATTTCTCCCACTACCATTTATATCAACTCCAAAAGCATGGATTGAGGCTCTTCGATCAAATCCCTCAAACGATTTGTAAAGGTCACGGCCGTCCCGCCATCCACCACTCTGTGATCAAAGGACATGGATACATTCATCATGGAACGGACGACAATGTCATCGTGTTCGTTCACCATCGGACGCTTCTTCGTTTTATGAAAGGCTATGAGGGCCACTTCCGGCTCGTTAATGATCGGGGTGGCCCCGATCGATCCGTTCAGCGGGCCGACATTACTGACCGTGAAGGTGCCTCCTTTGATCTCTTTCATCGTAAGCTTGCCTTCCTGAGCCTTGACGGTGAGTGCCTTCATTTCAGCCTGGATTTCGACCATCGTCAATCCTTCGACCCCTTTGATGACAGGAACGATCAGACCGTCATCCGTGTCGACTGCGATACCGATATTATGGTGTGGCTGAAGCTCGATGCATTCTTCCTCTTCATTGAGGCGGGCATTGAAGATCGGGAACTCTTTTAAGCAGATAGAAAGAGCTTTGATAAAAAACGCCCCCATGGAAACGGACTGGCCCCCTCTTTTCATCGTATCTTTCCAGACTAATAGATTCGTCACGTCGATTTCTTCAAAATGGGTGCAGTGAGGGATGGTTCTGAGTGAATGCGCCATCTTGGAAGCAATTTGTTTTCTCCTGCCCCTGAAAGGGATGGTGTTTGGCCCGGTTTCTGCTGGCTTCGTTTGCACAGCAGGCACGGTTTCCTCTTCAGGTTTTGGAGACGCCCCTATGTCGCCTTTCATATAGAGGAGAACATCTTCATCGACGATTCTGCCCCCGGCCCCTGAACCAACCACTTCTTCTATATTGACCCCATTTTCCCTTGCGATTTTTCTCGTATACGGGGAAGCAAGGATCCTCTTCTTCAAGACCTGAGTCGTCTGGGAAACGGTACGGCGGCTAGTATCCCTGCTTTCCTTTTCCATCAGCAATACCGTTGATCCAACGGGAATCGTCTCACCTTCACTTACGGTGAATTCCTTGATCACACCTGAAAATGGTGCCGGGATCTCAGCCGTCATTTTATCTGTTTGTACCTCTACAAGTGGTTGATCCGCTTTTACGATATCCCCCACCTTCACAAGAAAGTGATTGATATTGGCTTCGGTCATCCCTTCCCCGATATCATGAAGCTTAACTTCCATGGACTCCCTCCTTGTCTAATAGCGCGCCACTTTCTCCACTGCAGCAAGCACTCGTTTACTGTCAGGCAAATAGAAATCTTCAAATCCGAAATACGGGACAGGTGTATCGAATCCTGTTACGCGCTCTGTAGGCGCTTTTTGATATAAAAAGGATTTGTCATTGATGATCGCAAGCACATCATTTCCAACCCCACCCGTTGCATGGGCTTCGTGGACGATAACGGTTCTCCCCGTCTTCTGGACAGAGTTTGAGATCAGATCCTTATCAAGGGGGTAGAGGGTTCTGAGGTCAAGCACCTCGCAGGAGATGCCTTTATCCGCCGCTTCCTTCGCTGCGTCCTCGGCTATCTTCACCATCGCGCCCCATGCAATGATCGTGACATCCTCACCTTCTGCTACTACCTTTCCCTTCCCGATTTCCACGGTATACTTCTCTTCCGGCACTTCCTCTTTGGAAGACCGGTAGCATCTCATGGGCTCAAGGAACAGGACGGGATCGGGGTCTTCAATCGCTGCTATCAGAAGACCTTTAGCATCATACGGTGTGGCCGGACAGACAACCTTGATTCCAGGCATGTGAGTGAAAAGCGCCTCTGTGCTGTCGGAATGGATTTCCGGCGCCCGGACCCCGGCCCCATAAGGAGCCCTTATGACCAGTGGGCAGGTGAAAGACCCGAGTGTGCGTGCCCGTATTCTGGAAGCATGGGTCATGATCTGCTCATATGCCGGGTAGATGAATCCTAAAAACTGGACCTCCGTCACCGGGCGGAATCCATTCAACCCCATCCCGATGGCGGCACCGATAAAGCCGGCTTCACTTAAGGGTGTATCCAGCACCCGGTCTTCACCGAATTCCTGTTGCAGGCCGTCAGTCGCCCGGAACACTCCCCCGTTCGTCCCGATATCCTCCCCCATTAACAGGACATCCTGGTTTTCTTCGAGCATCACTCTCATGGCATCCGTGATGGCCTGAACCATCGTCAATGTTTTCATTTTCGTTAAGGTGCTCATTCTATTCACCTCTCAATTGCTCAAGGAGCTTTTCTTTTTGTTCCTGTATCGTCCATGTCGGTTTGGCAAACACATAATCAAAGATCAGGCTCGGATCTGCGGCAGGATAAGATTCAAGTTCGTCGACGGCAAGGTCCACTTCCTTCGCACATTCCTTTTGGACAGAAGCCGTCCATTCCTCGTCAAGCCAGCCCCTAAGCTCCATGTATTTTGTTAAACGATCGACAGGGTCATTATCTTTACGCCTGGACTCGCTTTCCTGCTGGCTACGGTACTTCGTCGGATCATCGGCTGTCGTATGGGCCCCGTATCTCCATGTCACCGATTCGATCAAGGTAGGTCCGTCCCCGTTCCTTGCTCGCTCCAGTGCTTTCAATGTTTCAAAATAAACGGCAAAAATATCATTGCCGTCGATGCGGACGCTTGGGATATCGTAGGCCAGGGCTTTCTGGGCAATGGTCTTTGTCTTCATTTGCTTGTGCATGGGGACAGATATGGCATATTGATTATTTTGATTGAAGAAGACGACCGGAGCCCCCCACACACTTGCCAGATTCATTCCTTCATGAAAGTCCCCCTCAGAAGTGGCGCCGTCGCCGAAATAGACAATGGCCGCATTCCGGGTTCCTTTTCTCTTTTCAGCAAAAGCCGCGCCTACCGCATGTGGAAGCTGGGTCGCAATCGGGATGCCTGGAGTGAAGATATTCTTCCCTTCAGGAGGGACACACCCTTCATTCCTCCCTTTCCAGAAAAGAAGGATATGAAGGAGCGAATGTCCGAATGTCATGGTTGCGCCATGATCGCGGTAGGATGGAAATAACCAGTCTTTCTCCTGCAGGGCAAGGGCGCTCCCCACTTGGGATGCCTCCTGACCTTCATAGGGTGCATAGGTTCCGATACGGCCCTGGCGCTGAAGGCTGACGGCTTTACGATCGAAGGTGCGGATCCTGATGAGATGCCGGTAAAACGTACGGGCCAATTCTTCTGAAATATCTTTTTCATACTCGCTTTGAACCAGTTGACCTTGTTGGTCCATCACTTGGACCAATTGAAATTCCTCGATCATTTCATCACCTCGTGTGGTGCAATATTGTTGGAGATTCGGGATAATCATGACACTGCCTGGATTTACGTTCTCACCGACCACTTCGGGCGCTTCGCATGGGAGAAGAAGCTGTTCCTTCTCGTGCGTGCGTGAATCCGGTCCTCGCAGAAACGGTTGGCCGCTTCCACCGTGGTCATATGCTCATTTTCCGACTGCAGATAGATGTTTTGAAGGCTGTTGTAAATGGCGCTTGTCTTTTGAAGGACCCGTTCTTTGTTCGGCTCATATAATTCGTCCGCCACCTGGATCAGTCCTCCGGCATTGACGATGTAATCAGGGGCATACAGGATCCCTTTTTCATGTAGCTTCAGCCCATGGGAAAGATCTAAAAGCTGATTATTGGCAGAACCCACGACCGCCTTTACGTTTAACTGATCCACCGTGTGATCGTTGATGACCCCCCCGATGGCACATGGCACGAAGACATCCGCATCCACAGAATAAATTTCCTCTCCCGATACGACTTTGATGGCCGCACCCATGTTCTTCGCTTTCGCAACCAATAGATCGATGGATTTCTGACTGATATCCGTTACATACAGATCTGCTCCCTCTTCCAGCAGTCGCTCGGCTACTTTAAACCCGACCTTCCCGAGCCCCTGAATAGCGTAGCTTTTTCCATAAAGGTCTTTCGAACCCCAGACATTTTGGTTTGTCGCCTGCAACCCATAAATCACGCCCATGGCTGTCGGGATGGATGAATCACCGCTTCCGCCGTACTCTTCATTGACGCCGACGATACAATTTGTCTCTTTCAAGGCATAAACGAAATCTTCAGGCGTGGTCCCCATATCCGTCCCTGTATAGAATCGTCCATTAAGGGATTCGACGAATTGACCGAAGGCACGGAACAACTCCGGATGTTTATCTTTTTCCGGATCTCCGATTATGACCGCCTTCCCTCCACCGAAGTCGACGTCGGCCGCTGCACATTTATACGTCATGCCTTTGGATAGGCGCAGGACGTCTTCAAGCGCTTCATCTACTGATGAATAAGGTCTCATGCGGCATCCGCCAAGAGCTGGACCGAGGGTGGTATTATGTATGGCGATGATGGCTTTCAGCCCTGTTTCCTCATCGTTGCAAAAAACGACCTGTTCATGGTTCTGTATTTTCTGGAACATATCCATATCATTTCCCCCTACAAGCTCTCTGTTTGTAACCGCTTTCAATTCAGTCGATACTTTAGACACTTTGCTTCCTCCTTTTACTACCCGCTTCCTAAATGGATCTAGCTATCTTGTATTCTTTCTTTGATTATCTCTTTCGGTAATACCACTTGCTTCACTTCACCTTTTCCGATGAGTCTGCCACTCTCTCTATCTCTGACAGTCACTTCTGTTACGATGACGTTTCGTTCATATTCAATAACGTTCGCTCTAATTTCAAGAAGGGAACCTGTTTTCGCCGGAGCCACATGCCGGGCGTTCACCTCTGCCCCCATTCCTTCTTCGTGATCTTCCAAATAGGGTAGAATGACTTTCCTGGATGCCCATTCCATGTGATATACCATCGACACCGTTGAATACACGGGATGAACCACGTTTCCTTCAAACTGGGCATACATGCCGGGGGTGACTTCAGTCGTAATAACGGCGGTATGTCCTACTGCTAATCCAGACTTCATTGCTTTCCCCCTTTAAACCAACGAATCATACATTTTTATATAACGTTAATTCAACGATATAATAACATTTTGTTTTATAAATAGTCAATAAATTGTTAAAATATTTAAAATATTATATTAATATAAGTTATGCATAGTGACTCTATTAACGCAAAAAAGCAACGGAACCAAAGTCCCGTTGCTTTTTACAGAAGGTTGTTTACTCTTTTTATATTCTATGAAAGAAGTGCCCGATCACTTGCCAGTTGACTGCCACGGATCCTCTGGAATTCGTGAAGCAATCCTTCGACGGTGAGATGCTTCTTCTGTTCTTCATTCACTTCAAGGATGATCTGTCCCTTATCCATCATGATCAAGCGGTTCCCGAGATCCAGGGCCTGCTGCATGTTATGGGTGACCATCAATGTAGTGAGCTTGTACTTCTCAACAATTTCCTTTGTCAGGTTCGTAATCAGATCCGCACGGGCCGGATCAAGAGCAGCCGTGTGTTCGTCCAATAGCAGGATCGATGGCTCTGTGAAGGTCGCCATCAATAGGGAAAGAGCCTGCCGTTCTCCACCTGACAATAATCCCACCTTGGCATTCAGACGGTTTTCAAGTCCGAGATGAAGGGTTTCAAGTACTTCTTTAAAGAACACTTTCCGCTTTTTCGTGACCCCCATCCTGAAGGTCCTCGTCCGGTTGCGTGAATACGCCATGGCCAGGTTCTCTTCTATGGTCATGGATGGCGCCGTCCCTGCCATGGGATCCTGGAATACGCGGCCAATGAGCTTTGAACGTTTATACTCAGAAACCTTCGATACCTCGTGGTCATCGATCAACACATTTCCGATATCAGGGATCAACACCCCTGAGACGATGTTCATCAGTGTCGATTTCCCGGCTCCATTACTCCCGATGACCGTCACGAAATCACCTGGTTTCAGAGAGAGCTGAATATCATCAAGGGCGATTTTCTCATCGGGTGTCCCTTCATTGAATACTTTATGAATTCGATTTAATTGTAACACCGCCATCACCCTTTCTCTCTGAAATCGACGTTTGGTTTACCCGTTCCGCCATCCGCTGCGCCTTTCGTTTCTTATCCTTGTAACGATCCATCACCTTAGGCATGACAAGGGCCAGAATGACGATGGTCGCCGTGATCAGCTTCATATCTCCTGTTTCAAGAAAATCCACACGGAGAGCCATGGAAACGACCAATCGGTAGATGATTGCCCCGCCGATAACGGCTAAGGTCGTACGGGCAATCGTCTTCGTTCCGAATAATGCTTCTCCGATGATGACAGAAGCGAGCCCGATGATGATCATCCCGATCCCCATTCCGACGTCGGCAAAACGGCTGTACTGGGCGATCAGGGCACCGGATAGTGCCACCATCCCATTCGAGATCCCCAATCCGAGAATGATCATCAGATTCGTATTGGCAGAGAAGCTGCGGATCATCCTCTGATTATCCCCTGTAGCTCTCAACGCCAACCCGATTTCCGTTTTCAAAAATGCGTCTGTCAAAAATTTGATCACCAGTGTAATGATCGTCATGATGAACAGAATGCTCCATGTTCCCGGAACTGGCTCCCCAAGCCCGATGCCTGTCCATACTTTATTAAGGGCGGCGTCAATTCCAAGAGGGGACCAGAATCCTTCTATCCCTGTAAACGCAGTATCCTGACTGAGCAGGGGTACATTCGATCTCCCCATGATCCGAAGATTGATGGAATAAAGGGCGATCATCATCAAGATCCCTGATAATAAGGCATTAATTTTACCAAACGTATGAAGTAAACCTGTTATACATCCTGCTACAAATCCGATCACTATCGCCGTAATCGTTGCGATGACGGGGTTTACGCCACTGACAATCATGGTTGCAGCGACAGCGGCCCCTGTTACGAAGCTGCCATCGACTGTTAAATCAGGAAAATCCAATATCCGAAAGGACAGATAGACTCCGAGGGCCATAATAGCGTAAATGATTCCAGATTCAAAGGATGCGAATATTGCTGTTGGCACGAATCATCATCCCTTCCTATTTTTCTTCGATAAACTTCCCAAGGTCTGACCAGGCTTCCTGTACTTCCACACCTTGTTCTTCAGCTGCCGCTTTATTGAACATCAACTCGAAGTTTTCCGGAGCCTGCACAGGGAGTTCAGAAGGTTTTTTCTCTCCTTTTAAGATCTTCACCGCCATCAACCCGGTTTGGTAACCAAGATCTTCATAGTTGAATCCACTTGCAGCAATGGCTCCTTTTTTCAATGAATCGAGTTCCCCGACGAATAGAGGAATATCCTTTTCATTCGCTACCGTGATGACCGACTCAAGGGCTGAAACGACTGTGTTATCTTTCGGGATGTAAAGGGCATCGACCCTTCCCACCATGGATTCAGTCGCCTGTTTCACATCTGCAGACGTTGAAACCGTTGCTTCAACCACTTCCACGCCTTTTTCCTTCGCGAGTTTATTCACTTCAGCTACCTGCACGACAGCATTTTGCTCTCCGGAATTATAGACAATCCCGATTTTCTTCGCTTTCATTTCATCCGTGATAAAGTGGAGTGTCTTTGAAATCGCTTCTGGGTGAGTATCCGTCGTACCAGTAATATTCTCACCTGGCTCGTCAAATGACTTGACCAGTTCAGCACCGACAGGATCCGTGACAGAGGTGAATACGATTGGAATGTCTTTCGTTGCATTCAGGGCAGTTTGTGCACTTGGGGTAGAGTTTGCAAAGATAAGGTCTACACCGTCCCCGACAAAGTTCTTCGCAATGCTTTGTGAGTTACTTTGGTCTCCTTGAGCGATTTGAACATCATACTTAACGTTTTCGCCTTCCTTGAAACCGTTTTCATCCAATGCTTTCTTAAAACCTTCAAATGCCGCATCCAGTGATGGATGTTCCACAATCTGGGTTACCCCGATGACATATTGCTTCTCACCATCTCCACCACCGGAACTCTTATCACTACCACATCCTGATAGAATCAGCATTCCAAATAACATAGAGATCACAACAAGTAATAAACTCTTCTTCTTCACAGAAATCCCCCTTTTTCTCTTCCTGATATATGATCAGTAGTCTACTAGACTAGCAAATCCATGTATGATAAAAATATGAACGAACGTAAATACAACGTTATATTATCACTCCAGTCACAAAATAGTCAATAATATTCGGAAAATTTAAAAATTAATACTAGTATAGTCGGTCTTGGGGGGAATTTCTAGAGGAAGTTGAGGAAAATTTTTGTGCAATAGCTTTCTGACATGAGGATAGAATCTATGATGGGGGATGTTGAAGCTGTGCCACTTTGCGAGCTCCACCCAAAAAAAGCGCCCTCACTAAAAGGAGCAGCGCTTAGAAAACTTTAATCTATTAAGAACGCATTCCGTAGCTGGAAAGCTCTCTGAAAATCCTGTTTGCATCGCTCATCATTCTTTCGATCAGCACCTCTACCGTTGGAATATCCTCTACTAAACCGGACACCTGCCCGCCGTTGATGAAGCCCTGATCCAGTTTCCCTTCAAGTGCCCCAATCCGGTGATGATCCTCGGATGTCATGTGGTTGAACTCATCAGGAGCGACCCCCTCCCGCTCTTTTTGAAGCAACCCATCTGCATAAGGTGTCTTCATCACACGTCTCACCCTGCCGACAGAACGGCCCACGATGACCGTGCTATCGTCCTTTGCATCCACCAGGGTAGACTTGTAGTTTTCATGAAAAGGAGCTTCCTTGGTCGCGATGAACCGTGTCCCCATCTGCACTCCGCTCGCACCAAGGGCAAGCATGGAAGCAAGTCCCCGTCCATCACCGATCCCACCTGCTGCCACCACCGGAATCTTTACCGTATCCACGAGCTGAGGAATAAGGGCCAGAGTGGTCGTTTCCAGATTGGAGTTGATCCCGGCGGCTTCATATCCTTCCGCGACGATCACATCCGCACCTGCCTCTTCCGCTTTCTTTCCCTGTTTTTTCGAAGCGACGACACAGATCACCTTTACATTGTGCTCATGAAAATAAGGAATGAGCGGGGATGGATTTCCCGCTGATAAGGAAACGACAGGTATGCCGTGTGTCACCACTAAACGAACCATCTCCTTCAGATGCGGTGTGATGGAAATCGGGATGTTCAGGGCGAAAGGCTTGCTGGTTCTCTTTTTTGTTTCCACGATGATCGCTTCCACTTCCTCCACGTCCATGGTCCCGACTCCGATCGTTCCAAGTGCTCCTGCTTCAGAAATTGCCGCCGTCAAAGGGGCATTGCTGATGTTCCCCATGCCTCCTTGAATGATAGGATATTTTATATGTAAGACGTTCGTTAGGTTATTCATTATAATCCCCCTTCGTTAAATTTATGTTATACTTTTTGGGATTGTTCGACAAGAGCCTTCGTCAAATTCAAGAGGTCCGTCCCTCAAAAAAACCACCTGCCTATTCAAAACGGCAGGTGGTTTTTTTCAATCAAGCAATAACGGATGTGTCATGACGTTATAGCTCACATCTTTGTTCTTCAGTTCGTTTCCGTCTTCGAATACACTTTCAAAGAATCGGGATGCCGGCTCTGCGAGTTCTTTGTAGTATTCTCCGAACAGAGTGGCTGCGTGGGCTCCGAGCCATTTTTCAGGCAGGAGTTCTTCCGGCAGGCCTGGGTCGACGAAGAGGAATTTTCGGTATTCATGGACGAGCTTCGTTCTTTCCACGAAGCATTCGGCATCGCTCATTTGTCCTTTACTGATTTTACTCTTATCAATCATGTATTGTTGGCTGTATCGGGAAATGAATTCCTGGTATCGGTCATTGATTTCATTCAGATCCCAGCTTTTTTCTATTAGCCGTTGATTTTCATTCGGACCTTTGTGTTCTGCGATGAAGAAATCGACGTACTCTTTAATATCGTATTTATCAATAAGGGATTGCACCTGCTTCTCCAGGTTGTTGGGAGAAATCCACGTACTTGTCGACAGCGTTCCAAATCCGCTCCAAACCAGTTCTTTTCTCAGTTCATCACGGATACTCCTGATTTCTTCGGGAATGGAATACATGAGGATCCTCCATTTTCCGTCCCATTGCTCAGGCTTCAGCTTAAATATCCTGTTTGCCGCTTCTTCCATGCGGACCTCGCCGCGTTCAGTCAGGGAGTAATAGCTCTTGTTCCCTTGTTTCTCTGCCTGGACCCATCCCTGCTTGTTCATCCGGGAAATCGCGGCACGAACGGCCTGATCATTATGACCAAATTCATTCAGCAGGCGAATCAAGCTGCCGATCCATATTTTATTTCCGTAGTGGCGAATATAGTCCCCGTATAGTGTAAAGATCATTGATCTTGTATTCATCGCTGCCTCTCCTTTTATCCTATTGCATTTATTTATGACGTTAATTTTACGTTTAGTAAATATAATAGCATAAAAAATCCAGGAAGATAAATGAATATTCTTATATACATATTCTAAATAAAAAAATCAGGCCCCCAAAGAGCCTGTCCCTCAATGATACACCCTCAACATCTCCAGCATCTTCACAAAATCATACGTGTTCACGACTTTTTCCTTGGACCAGTTTGCCTCGATCCAATGTACAAGCTCCTCCTGACTGTTGAACACTTCCCCGCTCGTGTCCGCCTTCCTGATCATAAATCTGCCGTTATCTTCATCTGCAACGACGAGACAGGGACTTTCACTTTCGACTGTCATGATTTCAAATTCCATCTTTATCACCTCACGTCTATCCTTTCTAAAAAGGAAACCTCTTAATCACAAAAAACCCTGCAAAAACAGGGCACTTACGATTCTATATTTTCAACGAGGGTCGCGATTCCCTGACCTACTCCAATGCACATGGTGGAGAGGCCGTATCGTACCTTCCTCTTCTTCATTTCATAGAGAAGGGTGGTAAGGATACGGGCGCCACTTGCTCCAAGCGGATGACCGAAGGCGATGGCTCCACCGTTGACGTTGACGATTTCTTCGTTCAGTCCGAGTTCGCGGATGCAGGCGAGGGACTGGGCCGCGAAGGCTTCATTCAGCTCCACCAAGCCGATCTGATCAAGGGCGAGGCCTGAGCGCTTCAGGACCTTCTGTGTGGCATAGATCGGCCCCAGTCCCATGACTGAAGGCTCAAGGCCCGCAGTGGCTGACGTCATGTAGCGGGCGAGAGGGGTGACGCCTAATTCTTCCGCCTTTTCCCTGCTCATGAGTAAGAGGGCCGATGCTCCGTCATTCACACCGGAAGCATTCCCGGCCGTCACGGTCCCCCCCTGGAACAGGGGCTTAAGTTTCTGCAGCTTCTCACTGTTGGTGTCGGGTCTTGGATGCTCATCCATCATGAAGGTAGAGACATTTCCTTTTCGGTCACGAAGCTCCACCGGTACAATCTCTTCTTTGAAACGTTCTTCTTCCATGGCACGCTTCGCCTTCACCTGGCTCCAATAAGCAAAGTGATCCTGTTCTTCTCGTGAAATGCCGAATTGCTTCGCCACGTTCTCAGCCGTTTCCGGCATGGAGTCGGTCCCGTATTTTTCTTTCAGCCGGGAGTTGACGAAACGCCAGCCGATCGTCGTATCGAACATTTCCATATTGCCTCTCGGGAATTCTTTTGAAGGCTTGGCCATGACGTACGGGGCCCGCGTCATGCTTTCGGTTCCACCTGCTATGAAGACCTCCCCTTCTCCTGCTAAAATGGCCCTTGCTGCATAGTTCACAGCGTCCAGACCTGAGCCGCATAGACGATTGATGGTCGTCGCACCGACTTCGACAGGAAGACCCGCAAGGAGAGTCGACATCCGCGCGACATTCCGGTTATCCTCTCCGGCACCATTGGCGTTTCCCAGTACCACTTCTTCAATCGTATGGACGGGGACAAGGGGATTCCTTTCCACCAGGGCTTTGATGACGTGAGCTCCAAGGTCATCAGGACGAACTTCTTTTAAAGCTCCTTTATATCTTCCGATCGGGGTCCGGACGGCATCGATAATGACAACCTCTCTCATGATTGGGGCTCCTTCTCTTTTGGTGCTGAATAATCATAGACCCCTTTGCCTGTTTTTCTCCCAAGGCGGCCTGCCTTCACGTACTTCTCTAACAGTGGCGCCGGACGATACTTCTCGCCAAGCTTTTCATGGAGATACTTTAAATTATTCAATCGTGTATCCAATCCGACTAAATCACCCAGTTCAAAGGGACCCATTGGGTAATTTAAGCCAAGCTTGATCGCTTTATCTATTTCCTCGGGAGACCCGAGTCCTTCCTGAAGCATGTAGAAGGCTTCATTCCCGACGAGTGCCGAGATCCTGCTTGTAACAAACCCGGGGAATTCATTGATTACCACTGTCTCTTTCCCCATCAGGCGGGCCACCTGCCCGATGACCTCCGCTGTTTCATCACTCGTTTCCAATCCCCGCACGATTTCGACGAGTGGCATTTTATGTACAGGGTTGAAAAAGTGCATGGCAATCACTTTATCCGGACGTTTCGTAAAGGATCCGATTTCAGTCGGACTCATGGTGGACGTATTGGTCGCCAAATAGCAATACTCAGGTGCATGGGCATCCAGTACCTCGAATACGCCACGCTTGATGTCTGTTTTTTCCGGAACGGCTTCGATGACCACGTCGGCATCCCTGACGGCAATCGATAGATTCGTTGAATAGCTCATCAGTTCTTTTGCTTCTACATACTCCTGCTGTGTAAGCTTGTTTCTTTCTATCCCCTTCTGTAGTAGGAGCTCGATTTCCTCTCTCGCGTGATCCAACTGCTCTTGTTTAATATCAACCAGTGTGGTTCTGAAACCACCTGTTGCACTTACATAGGCAATCCCTCTCCCCATCACACCTGAACCCACTACCACGATATGCTGTGTCATCCTTCATTTCCCCTTTCTTGCAATAAGGGGTTGACCTTGTTAGGACAACCCCTGCTTGATGTTTTTTATACGCCAAATGGATTTAACGGACGGTTTCCGAAGTATGAAATAATACTCTTCGTTTCAGTATACAGATCCAGCGTTTCGACACAGAGCTCACGGCCGAACCCGGACTGCTTGTAGCCTCCGAATGGAGTCCCCGGGAAAGCCGAGAACGGGCAGTTCACCATGACGATACCTGCCTGGATCGCCTTCGATACTCTTGTCGCACGCCCATGATTCTGGGTCCACACCGCTGAACCGAGACCATATTCGCTGTCGTTTGCCAGTTTGATCGCTTCTTTTTCATCCTTGAACTTCATTACAACCACGACAGGTCCGAAGATTTCTTCTTTTACCACCTTCATATCGTGGTTTACATCGGTGATGATCGTCGGTTCATACCAGTAGCCGTTTTCGAAGCCTTCCACCTTGGCTGTGCTTCCTCCGGCTAAAATCGTTGCTCCTTCTTCTTTGGCCGACTGGACATATCCATCGATCGTATCCAGCTGACCCTGGTTGATGATCGCCCCGATATGTGTTCCTTTGTCATGGGGATCGGCAAGTTTCAGCTTCTTCGTCTTCTCAACGAACTTCTCCATGAACTCATCGTAGATATCTTCGTGCACATATAATCTGGAACGCGCTTCACAGGACTGTCCTGTATTATAGAAGATTCCGAACAGGGAACCATCTACAGCAGCATCTACATCGGCATCCTCAAACACGATATTCGGGGATTTCCCGCCTAATTCAAGCGTGACCCTCTTTAATGTTTGAGACGCTTTTTCCATGATGTTTTTTCCGATCGGAGTGGAACCGGTGAAGGCCACTTTATCAACCTTTTCATGCTCCACTAAATAATTACCGACAGAAGAACCCGCACCCGGAATGACGTTGACGACCCCTTCAGGTACTCCCGCTTCAATACAGATTTCACCTAGTACAATGGCAGTCAGAGGAGTAAGGGTTGCAGGTTTCACGACAACCGAGCAGCCTGCGGCAATGGCCGGGGCGATCTTCCACGCTGCCATCATCAATGGATAATTCCACGGGATGATCTGGGCACAGACACCGACCGGTTCTTTCTCTGCGACGTTTGTGAATTGACCCGGTACGTTATTGACCGTTCCGCGGTGACCCACGATCGCCCCTGCATAGAATTCAAAGTCTTCGATTGCCTGCATCACTTGACCTTGTGCCGCGGATAACGATTTCCCGCTGTCCATGATTTCAAGGGAAACCAGTTCATTGAAACGGGATCTCATAATGCCTGCAATTTTATTAAGGACACGGGAACGTTTATTGATCGGGAACTTCTTCCACTTACCGAAGTCGAATGCATTCCTTGCTGCCTCTACCGCTTTTTCCGCATCTTCTGTTGATGCCAGTGAAACAGTGGCGATTGCCTCACCTGTTGCCGGGTTGTATGTCGTGAAGGTTTCCCCAGAGGTGCTTTCCATACGCTGACCGTTGATCACCAATGAATAATGCTCTCTTTTCATTTCAAGGACTTCAAAGCTTTGCTCTTTTACTGTAGACATAACTCCATCTCCTTTTTGATTGAATTATTTTCCGTGAAAGGCTGGTTTTCTTTTCTCCATGAAGGCTGTCACACCTTCGCGGTGATCCTCTGTCTTGCCTGCGATCCGCTGGGCACATGCTTCTTTTTCCAAGTATTCGTTGAAGGACAGATCCGCACTTCCCTTCAATAAGCGCTTCATCAAGCCGATTGCCTTTGTCGGCATGGAGGCGATCCTTTCGGCAAAGGCTCTCGTCTCTTCCTGCCACTCATCAATTGAAATGAGCTTTGTGACAAGACCCAGTTTCTCCGCCTCATCCGCTTTGATTTTCTCTCCAAATACGGCCAGCTCAAGGGCTTTGGCATATCCAACAATCTTTGATAAATAATAAAGATTTCCTGAATCCGGAACGAGACCGACATGCACGAATGCCTGAATGAAGCTCGCTTTCTCTGACACGAGCCTGAAATCACATGCAAGCGCAAGGCTGAACCCCGCTCCTGCAGCCACTCCATTGACAGCGGCGATGACAGGTTTTTCGCACTGCTCGATTTCCTTCACCATCGGCCCGTAATGATTCCGCAGCACTTCACCGTGATCCATGCTTTCATCCACTTCACTCAGATCCTGCCCTGAGCAGAAGGCCCTGCCTTCCCCCGTGATGACGATGGCTCTCACTTCTTCATTTCGCGACGACTCTTTTACCGCCTTTTGAATTTCCATATTCAGTTGACGGATGAATGCATTCAGCTTATCGGGACGATTCAGGGTGATCCAGGCTACGTTATTCTTCACTTCATAGTTAATCGTTTCAAACATAGTGCAGCCTCCTTATTTTCCTTTGAAATCAGGTTTGCGTTTTTCCACGAAAGCCTTCATGCCTTCTTTCTGGTCTTCCGAGGCAAAAAGGAGATAGAAGTTTTTACGCTCATACTGCATTCCTTCATAAATCGAGGAATCCACGGCTTTATGTACTGACTCCTTGATCAAGCGAAGGGAAAGCGGAGGCTTGGCAGCCAATTTTCTCGCAAATTTCTCTGTTTCTTCCATTAATATCTCTTTAGGGATCGTCCGGTTGATGACTCCCCATTGGAGTGCTTGGGAGGTTGTGAACATATCTCCGGATAACAGCCATTCCATAGCACGGGATTTCCCGATCAACTTGGTAAGCCTTTGTGTCCCGCCTGCTCCCGGCATGACCCCAAGATTCACTTCGGGAAAACCGAAACTTGCATCCTCCGTTGCGAATAAAAGGTCACAGCAAAGGGCAAGCTCAAATCCGCCACCTAACGCAAACCCCTGGACCGCTCCGATGATCGGCTTCTTGATCCAGGCAAGGCGGTCCCATTCGGTGAATTGATTCAAGAGCTCCAGATCAATGGCCCCGTCCTCTGCCATTTCATCAATATCCGCCCCTGCGGCGAACGCTCTCCCCCTGCCGGATAACACCATCACTTTCACATTGTCGTTCCGGTCAAACGCTTCGAAAGCATGGACCAGTTCCGATACCATGGGACGATTGATGGCGTTCAGGACTTTCGGTCTGTTCAGTTCGATGAAACCCAGTCCGTCCCTCTCGCTCACTACGATATATTCGTACTCTTTATTCATTCACTTCTTCGCCGATCATAAGGGTGACTAGATCTGCGGCAAAGCCCATAAGGTCCTTCCCGGAAGCTTTTCCTTCGTCGGATTTCATGGCTGCCTTCAGTGCTTCATGGCTTTCATAATACATTTCGCACATTAAGTAATATTTGCCTTCCCCACCCATCGGAGATCCGACAATGCGAGTGACATCCATCTTCTTCAAGCCGGGAATCTTCGCTGTGATCGGACCGTGGGTATTGAAGTAATGCTCATCGAATTTCTCTTTATTTTCAGGGTGCTTATATAACGCAATCAGTTTTACCATAATGGAATCTCTCCTTTAGTTTTCAGTAGTTTACTAGATTTTTACATCATCGTGGAAATAGGTTTCATGGCTTCGAACGGGTTCCGGCACTGTTTGCAGTAGAGGATGCTTCTGCAGGCGGTGGGCCCGAACAGATTCTCCATGGACGTATAGGCGGAATCACAGTACGGGCAATGAATCTCCCAATCTTCTTCCCCTGTAAAATGTTCTGGAGGCGGCGCAATGCCGAATTCCTTCAGCCGCTCCCGTCCATTCATCGTCAGTCGGTCCGATGTCCATGGAGGAGAATAGACGAACTCCACCTGTACAGATCGGACGTCCAGTTGTTCCCTGCAAGCCTTCTCCACATTGCCTTTAATGATGTCCAGTGCAGGACATCCTACAAAAGTGGGAAGAAGCTCGATCACAAGATTTCCTTCCTGTTGATCGACGCGATTGACCATTCCGAGATCCACAATGCTGATGGAATCGATTTCAGGATCTTTCACTGTTTGAAGAACATCTAAAACGGTAGCAGTCATTTCCCTCATCCTTTACCAGCTTGCAGCCGGATTTGTTTGATAGACTTCGCTTAAGGTCGAAAGTGCCGTATCCAGTTCAGATGTGTGTTCACCTAAGCGTCCATTCCCCTTTTTCATGCCAACAATCGGCGGAAAGGATAGTTGACAGGACCTGAAGACCGGCTCGAGCGCGAGCTCCCAACGTTTTGTTAAACTTTCTTCCCCTTCAATCAATGCCATTTGGGACATTTCTTTCCCCCTTGGCCCCAGGGTCAGGACCCCAGCGAATTCTTCCAGCACTCTTTCCATTGCCTTATTCATACGCTCCCTTGCTTCCCCGCCTGCATTCATCAACTGAATGAACCAGGTTTTCCAGTGAAGCAGGTGGTAGTACAATTCTGTGTTGATCTTGACGGCCATCTCGGCTAGTGGTTCATAGGAAGAATTCTTAAGTGCATCGATCCGCACTTTTTTCGCCACACTGTAAAAATAATGCCGCACCACGGCAAAGGCCCAATCATAGCGTGGTTCCTCCATGTAGTTTCCGGGTCCGTTCACTTCTTCAAGGAGAATGGCATTTCTTCTTTCGACCGCTTTTCGACCATGGGCGAGATGGTCCTGATCGCCTTCCCCCAACTCTTCAAGAAGCTGATAAAACATGGTCGCATGCCCCATTGTGTCCTGGTTGATGGAAGAAAACGCGACATCCTCCTCGATATGGGGAGCGAGCCCCAGCCATTCAGATCCCCGGTAAGCAAGGATGAAATCGTCATCAGCCAGCTGATATAAGAGGCTCAAGAGGGCTTCCTTATAATCTGCATTCGGTATGTCCTGTAGACTTTTCACGTTCATTTCTTCTTCACCAACTCTCCCCACGACATGATTTCTTTCTCATCAAGCATTTCCTGTTCGTACTGTCTCCACTTCTTTTTCAAATAGCCGTAGCCCTTGGCGTTACGGTAATCTTTATTATCAAGACGGGAGACGCTCTCTCTTTCTTCAGGCGTCATCATCCGGACATCCGACCGTTTCACTACCCATATATCCGAAACAGGCTCTCTTCTCATGAAATTCTCTTGAGCCATCACCATGGCAAGCTCATGGTTGGGAGCCAGCAGACTGAACTGATGCTGCATCTGTGCTCCGTCCGACCGTTTACTGAACACTTCAAATTCCTGATAAAAGTTCTGACCCTTGTCTGACATCTCTTCTCATTCCCTTCTAACTTACTCGGTCACCAGGGCTTAATGCTTCCCGGACCCACGCATTGTTATCGTAGGATAATTCCCTTAAACGGAGGCGATCCTTCGATTTCGGCCCGTTGTTGCGAATGATTTCCTTAAAGCGGCTCCAGTCTGGCTGCTTATAAATCCATAAGTCCTGTTCTTCATCAAAGTACATGGTTTCATCCGGGAGCGTCAGTCCCAATGACAGCATCCTTGGAACATATTTCGTGAAAAAGTCCTGTCGAAGCTGTTCATTCGTTTTCGTCCGGATGTTGTACTTGATGGTAATATCCTGCTTGGAAGAGCCCGTCGTCTTCGCATCACCAGGTCCAAAGAACATCAGAAGCGATTCCCACCAACGGTCCACCGCATCCTGGACCAGTGCCTTCTGATCCGGTGTTCCTTCTGCGAGAGCCATGATGATCGCCTCACCATGCTGGGCATGGAATACCTCCTCGGCACAAATCCTCTTCAGCGCCCTGGCGTACGGTCCGTAGGAAGCATGAAGCATATTCGTTTGTGTGATGATCGCCGCCCCATCCACAAGCCAGCCGATCAATCCTGCGTCCCCCCATGTCGGTGCCTCCATATGAAAGACGTTATGAAACTTTAAATCTCCGGAAAACAAATCTCTCATGATATGCTCTCTCGTTTTCCCGTAAGGCTTCATTAAATCTTCCGCTACACGAAGCAGAAGCTGTCCGTGCCCCATCTCATCCTGAACCTTCGCCATGATTCCCAGTTTTCTTCTAAGGGTAGGTGCTTTCGGGACCCACTCCTTCTCAGGGAGTGCCCCCATGATTTCACTGATGCCGTGCATGGAGATCAGCTTGATCAGCGCATTCCGGTATTCATCCGGCATCCAATCATCGGCTTCTATTTTTTCGTCATTTTCGATCTTTTTCATAAAATGAGCCATACGCTCATCTTCCGTCATTGGTTGATTTGTCAATACGTCACTCATTGCAGCCCCTCCTTCATCACACCATTTCAACGTTATACTGAAATGGTGTGATAGGTATTTTTCTCAAAAAAATTTATTGAAGCATGGCTTCTCCCCTAAGATCGACAATCCGGATGGCTTTACCTTCCGAGCGGGGTATTTCCCTTGGAGCTCTCACTTTGACTTCCATGGAAACATAGCAACGATCTTTCATCAGGCTCTTCACTTTTCTTTCCAGTTCACTCAGGCGGTCATGATGTAAGTCGTTCGACACCCCATTGAAACATTCATCCGTCACCTCGACCTGCAGCTCCACCAAATCCAGTGCCCCTTTTTTCTTTAAGTGAACCTGATAATGGGGTGCAAGTTCACTTATCTGAAGCAGAAAATGCTCCATTTCAGATGGGAACACGTTCACACCCCTGATGATGAGCATGTCATCGACTCTTCCTTTCACCCTGGACATTTTCACCGTTGTTCGTCCACATGAGCATGTTCCATGCTGAATCGAAGCAATATCGCCGGTTCTATACCGGATGATCGGAAAGGCTTCCTTCGTTAAGCTCGTAAACACAAGCTCCCCGACCTCCCCTTCCGGCAGGGTCTCTAACGTATCAGGGTTAATGACTTCAACGAGGAAATGATCCTCTGCTATATGAAGGCCGTCCCGTGCTTCATGACATTCAATGGCAACCCCGGGACCGATGACCTCACTCAACCCGTATATGTCGCATGCTTTAATATCCATCTTCCGCTCCAGCGTCTTCCTCATTGAATCCGACCATGGCTCGGCTCCGAAGATTCCATACTTTACAGAAAGGGAAGCCGGATCCTTTCCTTGAGCCTCCATTGATTCAGCTAAATTGAGAACGTACGAAGGTGTACCGCATATGATGGACGGCTTAAAGTCTTCCAATAATGTGATCTGCCTGGACATGTTCCCTCCTGACACCGGAACCGTGATCATCCCGAGCTTCTCACTGCCATAATGAAGACCAAGTCCGCCGGTAAATAAACCATATCCATATGCGTTATGCAGGACATCCCCCGGTTTCCCACCTGCCATGCTGATTGCACGTGCCACGATTTCTCCCCACATCTCAATATCGTTCTGGGTATAGCCTACGACAGTGGGCTTTCCGCTCGTACCGCTTGATGCATGGACCCTTACCATCTCCTCGCGCTCTACAGCAAACAGACCGAATGGATAATGATCCCGAAGGTCTTTTTTAATTGTAAGCGGTAACATTTTTAAGTCTGACAAAGACTTTATATCCTCCGGCTTGATGCCCCTTCTCTCAAACTGCTCCCGGTAAAAGGGAACTTTCTCATAAACGACTGAAGCAACATGTTGCAGTCTCTCTAGTTGAAGGCGCTCCATTTGCGATCGACCGGCAGTTTCAATCTCATGCAAAATCAATGTATCGGCCCCCTGTCATGATATAAAAATATATTTATATAACGTTATTAATTCGTTTAAGTAAATATGTGTTATATTCAACTACTCAAAAGATAACGTGTCTGTTGATAATTGTCAATATATTTTCAGAAAATTTAATTAAAGAAAACGGGTTGGCGGCCAGGTAAGAAGCGAGCTTGTGGAAAGTAAAGCAGGATATCTCACACCAATACAGAAATCTTACATAGGACAAGTTCTAAAAGGAGGCAAAAAAATGACCACATTTGAAGGCACGAAAGAAATACAGGCATTAGAGTTGGAAATCATGGAAAAGAAAAAGCAGCTTGCACAGCTGCGCAAACAACAAACGCCGCAAAAGGTTGAAAACTACCTTTTTTTAACAACCGATCATCAAACCGTTACACTGGAGGAACTTTTCAAGGACAAGGACGAACTTATCATCATCCATAATATGGGGAGGAATTGTCGCTATTGTTCCATGTGGGGGGATGGCTTTAATGGGGTGTACCATCATTTGTTAAGCCGTTGTGAATTTGTTCTATCCTCCCCAGACGATCCAACTGTTCAAGAAGACTTTGCAGCTTCAAAAGGGTGGTCCTTTCCGCTTGTATCCTCGAAAGAAAACACGTTTTCACAAGATCTCGGATTTAAAAACGGGCATACCTCCATGCCTGGGGTATCCACGTTCAAGAAAAGTGAAGAAGGTATGATTTATCATTTCAGTTCTGCTTACTTCGGGCCAGGGGACGAATATTGCGTCGTTTATTCCTTATTGGATTTATTACATTCTCCGTCAGAAGATTTTGTCCCTCAGTTGAAGCATAATCATCGTTCACCCTTTCAGCTCACTCATAATGTTGCAATTGGAGTGAAGCATTACCCTGAGGCAATCCAATTTTACACGAATATCATTGGAATGAAGGTTGAAGAGCAGGGACAAAAGGAAACAAAGTTCTCGATGAATGGCCGGAATTTTTTCATTGAAGACAGTGATCAAAACACCGTGCATTTCGAATTCGCTGTGGATGATTTTGAAAGAAGTAAGCAAAAGCTCCTGGACAGCGGCTGCAGGGTAGATCACGTCTATCATACGAAAAGTGAAATGATCTCTGATCCGTTTGGATTGACGTTTCATTTATATGAGGTCCGAAAATCCAACTAATAAAAAAGCCTGCCTTGAAATCATCCAAGGCAGGCTCTTTATATTATTCAGTAGCCGGTTTAAGGATTGTCTCTTCCTTTTCCGCTTCTTCCTGTAGTTCTTTATCCCGTTTAATCTTCCCATTTCCAACCGACAGGGCCACTCCGACGCCGATGGCAATGAAGATCAGTCCTGTTAAAAAGACGGTGGTAAACGCATCGGACCATGCGGTTTCAATCGAAGTGATCACGATTTTGCCGATTTCTTTCGGTACTTCCAATAATCCTGGTGTCACAAGCAGTCCGAATAGGGCATCCGTTTTTTCGCTTAACCCGCCAAGGATCTGAGCTGCAGCAGGATTATCCTGCTGTGCCGCTACATCCTTCATATTTTCCTGAAGGGATTGATTCATCACAGCGTTTAATACGGTGATCCCGATCGTCCCACCGATGGAACGGAAGAACGTTGCGGAAGATGTGACGGCCCCCAGCCTCGATTTAGGGAATTCATTCTGAACTGCGATCATAAGGGTCGGCATGACAAGACCCATTCCGAATCCCATCACGATCATGTACATATACGCTGTATATTCCTTCGATTCAGGACCCATCGTACTCATCAGGAAGAATCCAACCACGGTGATCAGCATACCAGCCGTCAACACTGTACGGTATCTCAGCCTTAATAATAATCTTCCGCCGATGATACTCGCCGTGATCAAGGCGATCATCATCGGTGTCATGGTGGACCCGGCTTGAGTCGGTGTCACACCGAGGATGCCCTGCATGAACATTGGTACGAACATGATCGCACCGAACATTCCTAATCCGAGAAGGAACCCGAGGGCATTCGTCGTAGCAAAGACCCGGTTTTTAAACAGGCTTAAATCAAGAATCGGTTCCTTCGCTTTGTTTTCAATGAACCCGAATACCAGAAGCAAAACGATGGATCCGCCAAAGAGCATGAAGCTCGTTCCTGACATCCACTCGAATTTATCCCCTCCGAAATTCAGTCCAAGCAATAAGAGGACCAGTGCCGGGATCAAGGTGATGATTCCCAGGTAATCAATGCTTACCTTATCCGTCGGGCGACCGACATTTTCATATTTTAAACCGATGAATAATAGAAGGGCTGATAACAATCCAAACGGTACGTTGATCAAGAATATCCAGTGCCAGCTTATTGTATCGACAATGAATCCGCCAATGAACGGTCCGATGACCGAGCTCAATCCGAATAAAGCACCGAACACACCCTGCCACTTTGCACGCTGCTCAGCAGTGAAGATATCCCCGATGATGGTTTGGGATAAAGGCATGATCATTCCCCCACCAATCCCCTGAAGGCCGCGGTACAGCACGAGCTGTTCCATGGAAGTGGCCGTGGCACATAGACCTGACCCGATAATAAAGATAATGACTCCGATTAAATACAATAATCGTCTGCCATATAAATCCGATAATTTCCCCACGATCGGTGTAACCGTTGTGGAAGTGATCAAATAAGCCGTGGTGACCCACGCAAAAATGGAAAACCCGTTCAATTCTGCGATGATGGTCGGCATCGCGGTCCCGACCACGGTTTGTTCAAGGGCACTGAAGAACATCCCGATGATCAGACCGGTCAGAACCAAACGTTTATTTATCCCTGGTTGTACTGACATATGTTTCTCTCCTTATTCTTCTGTATTGTTCTCAAAGGCTGTAGCCAGCTTTTCATAGATGGTGACAAGTTGTTCCACATCTTTTTCTTCAAGATAGGATAGGTATTGGGAAAAGATTTCCCTCCTTACCTTTTTCGCCCTCTCGAAAACCTCTCGACCGCCTGTTGTAAGCTCGAGCTTCACAATCCGGCGGTCACTCTCGTCTCTCTGCCTCGAAACCAGATCATTCTTAAGAAGTCGATCGATCATGACTGTGATGGCGCTTGGCTTTACATCTAACTTCTCAGCAAGCTCCGTCGATTTCATATCTTCTGAAGTCGACAAAAGATAGAGTATAAAAAACTGAGGACCTGTTAAATTCATATCTTTCAATGCAACCGCCATTTCCTGCTGAATATGGCGATTCGTTACGTGAAATGCTGTAAACAAGCGATCTATATATGAGTGCTGGATCTGTTCCAGGTCCAAGATCATCCCCCATTTCTATTCATCCATATAATATTTAACCTGTTTAAATATTAATCACCTTATGTAAAAAAGTCAACATTTTTTTCTCCCCTAATTCCGGCAGAGGAAATGTCAGAAAACAAGCATTATAAAAACTTTTATACGTAAATGCTTTCATAAGAATTTATCATTTACATGGGGTTATACACTCTTTATAATCGGGTTGATTGTTTTTCAAACTACCGTCATTCAAAAGGAGCGTGCTCCATGATGAAACAAGTCCAATCTTTATTAAACATATCTCTTGGTGCGTTTTTAATCGCATTGAATATACATTTTTTTCTTTCACCCAATAAGGTAGGCACTGGCGGGACGAGCGGAGCCGGCATCGTGCTTGCTCAATTTATGGATCTGCCTGTCGGCGTCATCATGTTTACACTGGATATGTTATTATTCATTCTCGGCCTCATATTGATCGGTCCAAGTTTCGGCCTGAAATCCGTTTTCGCGAGTACAACCCTCAGCGGAATGGTGTGGGGGTTGGAGGTGTTCCATCCCCTTCAGAACCCGATCGGTCATGATGTCCTGATTCAAATTGTCATCGGGACGCTGATCGGAGCCATCGGAGTCGCCATGATCTTTAACCAGGGTGCTTCAGCCGGAGGCACCGGCGTCCTGGCAAAAATCATACACAAATTCACCGGGCTGGAACTGGGACGGGCCGTTCTTGCTTCGGATATTCTGATTGTCGTTGCGTCTGCCTGGTTCTTCGGACTGCAGGTCGGACTGTATGCATTCTTTGGCTTGCTGCTCAAAGGGATAATGATCGACCGCACGCTTCAATTTTTCAATGAAAGCAAAGAAGTGGTCATCATCAGCGAACATAGTGAAGATATCAAGGAGTTCATCGTTGGAGACCTGGAGAGAGGGGCCACCGTCCATTCGGCCAAGGGAGCCTTTTCCGATGACCAGAAAGAAGTCATCACCACCATTGTGGGACGAAAGGACTTCTCCAAGTTGAAAGCGCATATTCAATCTACCGACCAGAAAGCATTCATTACGGTTCACAGCATGAACGAAATCTGGGGTAATAACTTTAAATCATTTGCTTAAATGGGCTGATACAGGAGTCGGGTGTCTTTTTTAGAAGGCACCCGATTTTGGATCAGCCTCTTTTTCATATATGATAGGAAAAGGAAATATCGATTGAATGGATGATGACCGTGAAAAAAAGACTGACCACAGAATTAAAAGTATATAGCCATCTAAAGGACGCCTTATTGGCCAGGAAGATCGCACCCGGTACACAGCTCGTCGAACAGATCATCTCTCAGAAGATGGCTGTAAGCAGGACTCCTATCCGGCATGCGTTGAAACGGCTCGAAGCAGAGGGGCTGGTTCAGATCATCCCGAACCGCGGGGCCTTCGTCGTCCACCCTTCCAGGGAAGAGATCATTTCTTTTTTTGAATTGAGGAAAGAAATCGAATTTCTAACTGTAAAGTACGGCCTGCCTAAAGTTAAAAAATCCGATATGTCCAAGCTTTATTCGTTTCTTGAAGAGGAACAGGAAACGTATAGAAAAAAGGACCTGTTAAAATACGTCGAGCTTAATAAACAATTCCATTTGTTCCTTGCGGAGGTAAGCGGAAATAAGTTTCTGATCCGCTATATGGACGAAATGCTTACCCAATCGAACGTCTATTTGTTTTTATTTGATGTATTTTATCATGTAGAGCCAGGTGAAAATGTCCGCTTCCGGGAACATGAGGAAATGGTGAAGGCCATTGAAAACAAGGATCAGCAGACGCTCCTTGAATTGATCGACCTTCATTTGAAGCACAGTTTTGACGATTTGAGGATGGAGGATCATGGATATTCGTCCCTAGAATCGATCTTGACAGAGTAGAATGATATAAAAAAAGCCGATCACCTGAATTCACGGGATCGGCTTTTTTTGATTAAAACAATTTCGTTGTCCAGTCTTCACAGTTCCATACTTCCGTCGCTACATCCTGGTAGAAGTCAGGTTCGTGACTGATTAAGAGCACGGTACCTTTGTATTCTTTCAATGCCCGCTTCAACTCTTCTTTAGCCTCTATGTCCAAGTGATTGGTCGGTTCATCGAATACAAGGACGTTCGATTCCTTATTCATTAATTTGCATAGGCGTACCTTCGCTTTTTCCCCACCGCTCAGCACTTCCACCTTGCTTTCGATATGCTTGGTCGTCAGACCGCACTTCGCCAGGGCAGCGCGCACTTCCGCCTGGTTCAGGGAAGGAAACTCGTTCCAAACCTCTTCAATGCACGTGTTGTTGTTCTTTGTTTTGATTTCCTGTTCGAAATATCCGATATGAAGATAATCCCCAAGCTCCACTGAACCCGAAATCGGTTTGATTTCCCCGAGGATGCTCCGTAATAGAGTCGTCTTTCCGATTCCGTTGGCTCCGGATAGAGCAATCTTCTGCCCGCGCTCCATCTTGAGGTTGAGGGGCCTTGATAACGGTTCATCGTACCCGATCACAAGATCCTTCGTTTCAAAGATGACCCTGCCTGCGGTCCTCGCTTGTTTAAAATGAAATTCCGGCTTCGGCTTTTCCGCAGCCAGTTCGATCATATCCATCTTATCCAGCTTTTTCTGACGGGACATGGCCATGTTTCGGGTGGATACCCGGGCCTTATTACGCGCCACAAAATCCTTCAACTCCGAGATTTCCTGTTGTTGTCTCTTGAACGCTGACTCAAGCTGCTGCTTCTTCATTTCGTGGACACGCTTGAATTCGTGATAGTCCCCTGCATAGCGATTCAATTCCTGATTTTCCATATGATAGATCAGGTTGATGACACTATTTAAGAATGGAATATCATGAGAGATCAGGATAAAGGCATTTTCATATTCCTGAAGATAGCGTCTCAACCAGTTGATATGCTGTTCATCAAGGTAGTTGGTTGGCTCATCAAGTAACAGGATGTCCGGCTTTTCAAGTAAAAGCTTCGCCAGTAAGACTTTCGTCCGCTGTCCCCCGCTTAAATCGTGTACATCCTTATCCAAACCGATATCATCCAATCCAAGACCACGGCCGATTTCTTCCACCTTGGCATCAATGATGTAGAAATCATTATTCGTCAGGGCATCCTGAAGGGTCCCCGTTTCCTCAAGCAATTCTTCCAGTTCTTCGGGAGTGGCGTCCCCCATCTTGGCAAACAGCTCATTCATTTCCGTTTCCATATCAAAAAGGTATTGAAAGGCCGTCTTCAACACGTCCCGGATCGTCATCCCCTGCTTCAGCTTTGCATGCTGATCCAGATACCCGATGCGGATCCGCTTCGCCCATTCCACTTTCCCTTCATCAGGCTCAAGCTTCCCAGTGATGATGTTCATAAATGTAGACTTTCCTTCTCCGTTGGCACCGATCAAGCCGATATGCTCACCCTTCAACAAACGGAAAGAAACGTCATTAAAAATCGCACGGTCACCGAAACCGTGGGTTAAATTTTTGACTGTTAATAAACTCATGTCGTAAACACCTTTTCTTTCTATACTAAAATTCGCTCTCTCTATTATAAGGGTCCTATTGCTTAGAAGATAGGGGGAAATGAGCTGGTGTTTTTTTACTACCGTTTACCCGAGGGCCCCTGCTACGTCATAATCAGCGGGATCGAGTTCAGTTGATTCACCCATCACCAGTTTGGCAAGCTCCGATCCAAGGTATGGACCAACCGTCAAACCTGATGCCCCAAGACCATTTGCCACCCAGACATCATCAAACCCCGGTACCGCTCCGAAAACCGGAAGGAATCCAGGAGTGAACGGCCTGAATCCGACTCTCGTTTCCACTACTGCCGCATCTCCAATTCCAGGTGCGACTGCCGTTGCCTTCTGAAGGACTTCGTGTAGCCCGCCTGCTGTTACCCGGTGATCAAAGCCCACATCGTTTTCATGTGTGGCTCCAGCCACGACTTTCCCCTCGGGGAAGGCAAGGAGGTATTGATCATTCGGAGGCATGACGACGGGCCATTCACCCGTCTCTCCCCCTCCTATTTCCAGATGGAGGATTTGGGCTTTCTGGGAGGTTACAAGAAAGTCTATTCCAAGAGGCTGAAAGAGTTCCTTCGCCCAGGCACCGGCTGTTACAATCACCCCATCCGCCCGAAGCACTTCATCCGCTATTTGGACGCCGGTGATCCTGTTTTTTTCGTGTAACAATCCGGCATCCCCATGTCGTAGTGTTGCTCCGTTCTTTTTAGCCCCGTTCAAGAGCGCATCCCGCATTGCCCTGCCATCCACCCGGGCAGCGCCGCTTACGTGAACAGCATGGAACTCTTCTGATAACAGCGGGAAGCGCTGACGTGTTTCTTCTGAAGTCAGAAGCGTCAATTGACCGATTTCCGGAGCATCCTCCCTGCGTTTCTCTGCTCTTTCCATCATTTTATGGAGCTTATTCACATCCGTGTGGAGACTGATGGCCCCCACACGTTTATAACCTGTTTCAGTTTCTCCGTCTGTTTCGAGCTGTCCTATGATGCTCGGATAATACTTCGCCCCACCCTTTGCCAGGCGATACCACACTTTATTCCTGCGCTGTGACAGCCACGGACAGACGATTCCTGCTGCTGCATCCGTTGCCTGTCCGAGGTCCTTCCGGTCAATAATCGTGACATCCGCTCCAGCTTTCGCAAGATGATACGCCGTGGAAGCCCCGAGAATGCCTGCCCCAATGATGATATATGATTTCATTCAAAACACCTTTTCAGTCCATTTTTTCTTTATTTTACTTGAGAAGAAGGGCGAACTCAATGGCTTCACGTTTCAATGGGCGGGGTTCCGCTTGTACCTGGTACAGATAACCCTTTTTTGTACCAGGTACAAATTGTACTTTGGGTGCCTGGTACACAATCATCACCAAACCAAAAACCACCATCAATTCCAGACAATTCTCACTACTTTTCCCAAAATAGATTGACAAGTCGTTTTGATTCATGATAAAAATTGTATAACCTAATATTGAATAAGCTTTGAAGGAAACTAGTAGCGTACATTTCCCTGTTTAAGAGAGCCGGTGGTTGGTGTGAACCGGTACATAGATGAAGCGAATTTCGATTCCGGAGCTTCTTTTGACGAGATCAAAAGACGGGTAAGACCGTTATGTGTGAAGAGTGATGAGAAATATTTTCTCATAACTAGGGTGGTACCGCGATATCCAAATCGTCCCTACGATATGTAGGGGCGATTTTTTTATTTGGTCTAAAAATACCCTCACACGTCAATAAAAACCGAAAGGAGTATGAGAATGAGTCAGCGTGAACAATGGTCATCGAAAATCGGCTTTATTTTAGCGGCAGCCGGGTCTGCCATCGGATTGGGGGCCATCTGGAAATTCCCTTATATTGCCGGTGAAAATGGAGGCGGAGCATTCTTCCTGATCTTTATCTTATTTACTTTATTACTCGGCCTTCCATTACTACTGGCTGAATTCTCAATCGGACGTACTGCCGGAAGCAATGCGGTGGATTCGTACCGAAAGATCGCTCCCGGGACCAAATGGCACTGGGTCGGGATCCTCGGGATGATCACATCCTTCATCCTGCTTTCCTTCTACAGTGTCATCGGGGGATGGATCGTCGTTTATTTATTCAAAGCTGTTACAGGTCAATTGAACGGCCTATCTTCAGATCAATACGCAGAAGTATTCGGGGCAACGATTTCAAATCCCGGGATAAGTGTATTCGTTCAGCTCCTCTTCATCTTGATGACCATCATCGTGGTGGCCAAGGGAATTGAAAAAGGGATTGAACTCGCAAGTAAAATTATGATGCCGGCATTATTTATTCTTTTCATTTTGTTGGTGATCCGCGCAGTGACCCTTGATGGGGCAGCGGAAGGAGTTTCATTCCTGCTCAAACCCGATTTTTCCAAAGTAACGTCACAGACGATTTTAGAAGCGATGGGTCAATCATTCTTTACGTTAAGTGTCGGGGTATCTGTGATGGTGACATACAGCTCGTACCTTCCAAAAACACAGAGTCTTCCCCGTTCGGCCATTTCGATCGTGGCGATGAATATCTTCATCGTATTACTGGCAGGACTTGCGATTTTCCCTGCGGTCTTCGCTTTTGATCTGGAGCCTGGTGCGGGTCCGGTGCTGCTATTTAATGTACTGCCTACCGTGTTCAGTCAGCTTCCATTCGGGATGCTCTTCTTCATTGCATTCCTTGTGCTATTCTTGTTCGCAGCATTGACTTCAGCGTTCTCGATGCTTGAGATCATCGTATCGGTCATTTCGAAGGGGGACCCCGGAAAGCGTACGAAATGGTCGTGGATCATCGGTCTCGCCATTTTCGTTTGCGGTATCCCATCGGCTTTATCTTTTGGGGTGCTTGGTGATATCACGTTGTTTGGGAAAACCATCTTTGATTTAGCCGACTTTACAGTAAGTAATGTATCGCTTCCAATCGGATCATTGCTTATTGCTCTCTTTGTACCGCTCAAAATGAAGAAAACTGCTTTATATGATGAATTAAAGCAGGGCAGCGGGTTGAAACGGGGATTATTTGAAACCTGGTTCTTCTTGATCCGCTTTGTGGCGCCGGTGTTAATACTATTCGTCATGCTTGATGTCCTGGGAGTGTTTTAATCCCTCCCGCTCCATACAAAAGGGTTGACCCAAGCGTGGGTCAACCCTTTTCTTTATGATGCTCCATACCCCATGATCACTCCGCACGCCAATCGTTTCCCTGCATCACCTGAAGGCTGTGATCTGAAGTCATCAGGGTTTTGATGAATGATGACACCCTTCCCTATCACATCTTTCACATTGAATTTATTCGTAAAAAAGGACATCTTTGCGTAGCCGTCATTTGAAAACAAAACGGGAAAATCCCCTGCATGATTCCCATGCGGCTGATTGGTCGGATTCCAATGCCCTCCTGCAGACGTGAAAGGTTCATTTGGATCCCCTATTTCACATACCCCTTTTTCATGGAGATGAAATCCGTGAGGACCGATCGGCTTTTGATCTCCCTTTCCTTCTTTGAAGGATGGTAAACCTGTCACCTCGGCAAATACTTCCACCCCATTTTGTACTTCACGAAAAAATACATATCCTTTGAGCCCCGGAGCGAGTGGACCTCCCTGAATGTGAGCGTAGGCCATATTCGGAGCATTTCGGTAATGGGAATATGCAGGATAACCATATTGATAATAATTCATCCTTGTGCCCCCTTTCTTCACCCTATTTTATGTTGGGACCCTTGGCGACATGATGAAAAACCCGGAACATTGATTTTAACCAAACGTTTGTTTAACACCGAAAATCCCTTTCCTATCATGGGTTCGCCCCCTTAGTCAAACGTTTGTTTAAATTTTCATCACCCAAAAGACCGACCTCCCTGTTCATTCCTCAATCACATGGGTCAGTCCTTCCTCTATGCAAAGGCGGACCGGAATATGACTGGTTTTATTTTCCTATTACTATTATCCCTTTTCATTTTGTCCTAAAAATGTTATATTTTCAGAAACTTCTGATTTCTATTCCTGTGCCCCACACTATTTTAGGAGGGATTGTTATGCAAGGTGAAATGAGGTTAATTCCATATTTCATGGACGAAATGATTGTGGATACAAATGAAATTCCTAAGGGCGTTGACTTAATCCAAGCCCCCAGCATGTGGAAAAATGGGTATAAGGGGAAAGGTGTAACCATCGCCATCCTTGATACGGGATGTGATATGAACCACCCCGATCTTGCAGGAAGGGTGAAAGGATTCCGAAATTTCACCGACGATGATGACGGTGCAGAAGATAATGTAACGGATTACAGCGGGCACGGTACCCATGTGGCAGGGACCATTGCCGCAAACGAAAATGGTGATGGGGTCATCGGAGTGGCTCCAATGGCTGACTTACTGGTGATTAAAGTTCTTGCAGGCAGCCGTGGAAGTGGGCAGTATGATTGGATCGTGAATGGGATTCTCTATGCCATCGAGCAAAAGGTCGACATCATTTCCATGTCTTTGGGAGGACCTTCAGATTATGACCCTCTGCATGAAGCCATTCAAAAAGCGGTGGATGCCAATATCCTGGTGGTGTGTGCTGCAGGGAATGAAGGCGACTCCAATAGCGGCACAGATGAATTTTCCTACCCTGCCTGCTACAATGAAGTCATTTCGGTCGGCGCCATCGATCTTCAAAGAAAGTCTTCTTACTTTACCAATTCCAATAATGAAGTTGACCTAGTGGCACCCGGCGAACAAATCCTGTCGACCATTCCCGGAGAAAAATATGCCAAGCTCAGCGGAACCTCCATGTCAGCTCCCCACATCTCTGGAGCATTAGCCCTGATCAAAGAATTTGAACAGGCATCCTTTGACCGGAAACTTTCTGAATGTGAAGTGTATGCGCAGCTCATTAAGCGGACTGTACCACTTGGCTTCCCGAAAACATTGGAAGGGAATGGCCTGATCTTCTTAACCGCTCCTGACCTCCTTCGCGAGCACTTAAGAAACCAGCCTCTTGCCCAGATTGGGTGAAGGATGTGGATTGAAATATTTAACACAAAAAGAACAGCCATTGATGGCTGTTCTTTTTGGTGTTGGAGTTATTGCAGTCTGCTTTCGACTTCTTGGCAGATTTGATCGGCACTCAGTCCGCTTGCTTCGATGACAGGGCCTTGAGTCGCTACATTTTGAATACCCATTACATCTGTATCCATTCCTGTCACGACACAGCAGTCGCACCCGTTTGCATCTGATTCCTGCTTAAGCTCCACTACTTCATGCCCCTGTGCCCGTAAGGCTTCAACAACGTTTGTTAAGGATTGTTCAACACCAATTCTCATGCCTTTACACCTCCTGGTTCTATATATAGGTTTTTCTTTCGATGAAAAAGATATTCGTCCATTATTTTTTATTTACTTGTCTGCCGCTTTTTTTCTGACTTTGTCCTTCTGTATTTCCCGTCTGGGTATCAGATGCAAATTCCACATCGTTTTTGGCCTTTTGTTTTGCCAGCTGTTGAGAAGTTTGATCCATACTCTTCCTACCCTGCTTAGACATGCTCATCCCTCCTCTGACTTTTATAGAATTAGAATCCCCATTTTTAGGCAAAATATTTGAAGGGCATTCGATTCCCACCGGAATGTTTATTTTTACATCAACCCGGGTAAATAGTCTCTATAACAACAATGAAAAGGGTGGTATTTACATGGATGAAGCAAAATTACATGAATTGATTGATGGATTAAACGAAGATTTAGCCAATGAATATGCGGCAGTCATTCTTTACACTAACTACGCTGCTGTAGTCAGCGGCTTATATCGTCAAATCTTAAAACCTTTCTTTGAAGAGGAAATTCCTGATGAGCAGGGTCACGCTTTATACCTTGCCGAAAAGATTAAAACGTTAGGTGGTCAGCCGACAACGACGCCTGCAGCCGTTAAACAAACGGATAATGTAAAGGAAATGCTGGAAGAAGGCCGTAAAGCCGAAGCAGACACCATTGAGCGCTATAAGAAGCGCAAAGAACAAGCCGAGGAGTTGGGTCTTGTTGAGCTCAGCATCAAGCTTGATGATATGATTGCTGATGAAACTCATCACCTTGAAGAATTTGACCGTCTGTTAAAGGACCCTTCCTTTAACTAATGATAAAAGACCGCTGGTTTCAGCGGTCTTTTTTACGTTATAATGCGATACTCTTTCCATTCATCCAGCAATAAATCCCGGTATTTAGGGGTCAAATACCGATCGTCGATCAGCTTCAGGACTCCCCTGTCCTCTTCCGAACGGATAAGCCTGCCTCCTGATTGAAATACTTTATTCAGCCCGGGATACACATATGCATAATCATACCCGTTCATTCCCATGGCATTAAAATAATCCTTGATGATTTCCTGTTCCATAGAAGGCTGGGGCAGCCCCACCCCTACCACGATCACACCCTTTAACCGGTCTCCTTTCAGATCGATCCCTTCTGAGAAGATCCCTCCCAGGACCGCCAGACCGATAACGGGTTGTTCTCTATCACTCCGGAACTCCCGGAGGAATTCTTCTCTTTCCCTCTCGCTCATATTCGACTCCTGAATAAGTACCAGAGCGTCTAATGATTCTTTATTCATCCTGTCATACGCTTCCTTCATATAAGAGTAAGAAGGAAAGAAGATGAGATAATTTCCTTTGTACCCATTGAACGTTTCCTCTATGGAACGCATAATGATGGGAAGGGTACGCTCCCTGTCCCTGAATCGGGTGGAAATCGGGTGGATTCCAACCTGCCACTGGTTTTGCTCGAAGGGGGAAGGAATCAGGAATCGATAATCTTCTTCACTCCCGCCCAGCTGCTGAAAATAATACGAAAACGGAAGGAGTGTGGCAGAGAAAAATACCGATGATTGATAAGGACGTGTAACCTGCTTAATAAGCTTCGATGGATCGATGCAATAAAGTTTCACCTCTACATCTTGGGAGCTGCGACCAATGACAAAGCGATGTTCTTCGGAGTAGAGATTTGAAATCCTTACAAAACTGATGCTATCGAAATATAGCTGCATAAATTCCTCCGACCACTCCCTGCCCGTTTCCCCCAGGCACTTTTCCGCTATTTCAATGAAGCCTGCAATCGACTCGACGAATGAACCGTCCAATTCCACCCGGGTGTCAGCATCTTCTTCTTTTTTCAATCGCAGAAATTGCTTATTTACAGCAGTGATTGCCTGCTTCAATCCATCATGGTCAGGATATCGCTTTTTGATTTGTAAGAAAGCAGATTTTTTCAGGGCGGCAGAATACATTTCTCGTCCCCTGCCTACAAGATTATGGGCCTCGTCAATGAGGAGGTTCGTCTTTTTCTTACTTTCATCACTCATTCTTTTCAGGGATACCCTCGGATCGAAGATATAGTTATAATCACAGATGACTCCGTCAACCAGGTAGGAAAGATCGATGGAATATTCAAAAGGACACACCCTATGCTTTCTCGCATATGATTCGATGATCGGACGCGTGATGATGGTTTCCTGTGTCAAAATATCAATCAGTGCCCCGTTAATGCGATCATAATAGCCGTTGGCAAATTCACAATACTCTTTCTGACATATCGTTTCCTCTTTAAAGCAAATCTTGTCTTTCGCCGTAATCGTAACCGCCCTGTGTGCCAGACCTTCTTTTTCCAAAAGAAGAAGCGCCTCTTCTGCCACTGTACGGGTGATCGTTTTGGCCGTCACATAAAACCATTTGCTGTTTCCTTCTGCCATCGCTTTTATGGCAGGGAACAGGGTGGAAATGGTTTTCCCTGTTCCTGTTGGAGCATTGGCATAAAGGGATTTCGATTCGGTTACTGTTTTATATACCGCCCCTGCTAGTTTTTTCTGTCCCTTTCGGTAAGAAGGATAGGGGAATGTCAGACCCGGGACACTTTTCAATTTACTTTCTTCATTTGTCAGTATCACGGTGGCAAACGGTGTATACGCGACCAGTGTTTCCTTCACGATGCGTTCAAGCTCTTCAATGGAATAGGTACGCATGAAGGATTTCGTTCTTTCTGTTTCAACTTCGATATAGGTTAATTGAACACTCACATGGGAGAGTTCCTTTTCCTTTGCCAGCAGGTAAGCATAGCATTCACCCTGAGCCCAGTGAACCCGGCTTCCTTCTTCGATCAAGTCCAGACTTTTTGCCGTCGATTTGATTTCCTCCACCGTCACTTCTCCGTCGTCATAGTGGATGCCGTCACAACGGCCCTCAAGATGATAGACGAGGCCACCGGCTTCCTTCTCCCCTTTCAGGAAGACTTCTTTCTCATCGCCTTCTTTATATTGTTTCTGCCATTTCTGATGGAGTCTTGTACCGATGATCATAGAAGAACGGGACTGGAATCTCAGGTCGATGCTCCCTTCCTTATAAACAAACTCAACTAACTCCCTGATGGATACCTTCATGGTTTTTTTCACAGATGTTTCACCTCCTGTTGTCAAAAGGAAAATGATGATTCTAACTGATTTCAGATGTACATATATATTAGACAAGCTGTGTGGAACGGAGGATTCGGGAGAATGAAGGCAAGATTCGTCTTTTATTGCATTGGGTTACTGTCTTTATCATTAGGGGTTTCACTTATTATCAAAGGGGATTTGGGAGCAGCTCCCTGGGATGCACTTGCCGTCGGGGAATCCACACTGCTTCATCTTTCTATCGGGACATGCATCTTCATGAATGGATGCATTCTCATCCTCATAAACGCACTCCTGTTAAAAGAAGGGATCCAGTGGTTGGAAGCCCTCTCCATCTTTGTGATCGGGATGATGGTTGATTACTGGATCACGACCGGCCTTAAAACAGTTGAACCCGTTGGATTCGGGGAGCAACTATCTCTTGTCCTGATCGGCATCCTGCTTCTCGGGATCGGAATCTCCATCTATCTTCAAGCAAACCTCCCATCCAGTCCCATGGATACCTTCATGGTGGCGATCCACCGACGTTTCGGATTGAACCTGCGCAATGCCCGGTTGTTAAATGAAGCGATTGCCATCACCCTCGCCATGGTCTTCCATGGGGCTGTCGGGATTGGAACGGTGGTTGTCGCCTGCACGTTAGGATTTATCATTCATATCTTCTATCCTATCATGGAACGTATGTACGGGAAATGGAGTTGATGATTTTTTTGAGCAAACAAAAAACACTTAGCACTTTCCCTAAGCGTTTTGATTATTCACATACGTATTGGCAGGTTTCGCATCAAACTTTGCCAGTTTTTCCTGATTTAACGGCAGACTGATCGTTGCCACCGTCCCTTTATTCACAATGCTTGAATAATGGACAAGCCCGCCCATGGCAGCGATGATCCGCATGGACACGGATGTACCAAGACCGGTCCCCTGATCCTTTGTCGTGAAAAAGAGGGTCCCGATTCGTGCAATCTGTTCTTTCGTCATGCCTTTCCCTGTATCCGTGACGGTGATGATCACCTGTGTATGTGTGACTTCGAGGTGAATGGTGACACTGCCTTGTGGAGGAGTTGCCTCAATGGCGTTCTTGATGATATTGACGAATGCTTGTTTCAATTTATTCCGGTCTGACAATAAATAACCATCTTCCCTCAAGTCTGCCTCAAGATATACCCCTTCCTTCAATGCGTAGGCATTGAGAAGGACGGTTACATCTGAAAGGACTTCTTTGACATTGATCTTCTCGACCTTTTCAAGCTCAGGCTTGACAAAGTTCAAATAATCATTGATGATGTCCTCTGCCCTTCCCAATTCACTTAGTACGATCTTCAAATATTCTTCGTGATCCCCTTTGACCTGTTTTTTCATTAATTGAAGGAACCCTTTCACAACCGTCAGGGGATTGCGCACTTCATGAGCGATGGAAGCTGCGAGTTCACCAAGAGTATTGAGTTTCTCCGACTTCATGATTTCTTCCCGCATTAACTTCTTTTCAATCATCCATTCACTCAATTGAGCTGCGAGTCCCACTCCCAGCACCTGGATCCCGCCGAATATAAGGACATAGATTCCCATCTCCCGGTTACCCGAAACAGGGACACCGGATATGAAGGCAAACGAAAGCAGGATGCCGAGCATGACCAGAGCCGGCCAAAAACCCAGTAACACCGCAAATGTCACTCGCTTTCGTGGAGGGAATGTCCAAAAACGATTGGAAATCAAAAATGGCAGGATCCCGGCCAGAAACGCACTGATGAATCCGAAGACAATCGCATCACCTCCATGGATGATACGTGCTGCCAAGATAAACAGAAAGACAATGACCCCGGCTTTCCTTCCTCCATACAACATGGAAAGAACCAATGGGATATACCTGAAATCCCAATACAATCCGAAGCTTTCATAGGCGAAAATCAAACACATGAAAGCGGCAATCCCATGTAATACACCAATGAAAACAGGGGATTTCCCTAGCCTATGATTTTCCAGGAGAGAGGTTTGAATGAGAACAGGAGCCAATATAATCAGTACATGTAATAATAATTTCTCAATCAGCATCGAAATGTCTCCCAGAAAAAAGTATTACTTTACACATACGACACAATTCGGATAAATCCTTTCTCCATAGACATAAAATTACGAAAAAAGTCATAGGGACGGACCCGGCAATCCTGCCCTGGGTCCGTCCCTCATAAGAGGTTAATTCAATTGTCCTTTATAGGTGAGGTCTTTGGGGTCGAGGTGGTTGTAATGGCCTTGGAGTATCTTCTGTATATCCCCGATGGTTTGCTGTATCTGTACACTTTGTCCTTTCACCTTGGTGAATTCCTCCGCTACATAAAAAGGCTGACTCAAGTAAGCTTCGAGTCTCTCCCCTATTTCGAACAGCTCAAGATCTGATTCCGGGATCTTTTCCTTACCGATCGTATTCATCAAGACGCGGATTTCTTTATATCGCCTTAACACTTTCTTTGCCTTCTTATGGGTCGCAGCGTGGCTTGCATCCAAAGCTTCGTCTTCGAGCAGGATAGATGTCGACTGAACGGGATGAATGGCCGGGTACATTCCACGGGTAGCGAGATCTATGTCGAAATAACACAAGGTATCAAGTGGACCAAACGGGTCATCTTCATCGACCGCTTCTCCGCTTGGATCAAATAAAATGGTTGTGATGTCCGGATAGCCCTCTGCTTCAAATCTCTCTCTCAATTCATACAGCTCCCCTGAGACGATAAACGAACGATCAACATACAAGAGGATACTTTCCTTATCCCCCACCAACGAAACTTCCGCAAAGGCATCCCCGATCGTGTGGCATTTCGCATCGACGAATCCTTCAAGGTCACTTAAACCGGGATAGGTTTGATCCGGAGTTAATAAAATGGCATGGTAACCCTTCTCCTTCAATACTTGTGTCATTTCAGCCAAAACAACAAATTGGCCGACCTGGGATCTCGCAACGAATCCGTTGGTCCCCCCCTGAACAATGGGTGCAAATAAATCAAGCGGTTTAATCCCCGTTTCAATCATACTAACTTTCCCCCCTTGAATAATTAATTCATCCAACGTGCAATTTGCCAGGTTTGCAAGGGTCACAATCGTTTTCACCTCGGCGCGTCCAACCGATATTTTCCCTGTACATAAATTTGACACAGTGGCAGGCCTTAATCCCACCGTTTTGGCCGCAGATGTGAGATTCGGTACACGCTTACGCAGCAATGAAACATTTAACCTTAAATGTTCTTTCATGGTAAATATCCCCTCCTTACTTTATAAGGTAATCTATTTTACCTTTAAAAGCAACAACTTTTAACCCAAAGCGTAATTTATTTACTTTTAAAAGTAAAAACTAATCATCATTCCTTATTCCTCTTTTATATTAATCTGAATTTCTCTTATATTATTGTCCTAAATAAACAAGGTCGTACTTATAATGAAAAATAAGATTCTTTATTTAAAAGGATGAAGGCAGATGAAAAATACGAAATTATCCGAAACGTCCAAAATCCAGCGCATCGTCATCGAGATGATGGTCGCTTTCTTTGTCCTGTTTTCCATCATCGTGTACTGGCTCCCTGTTGAAAAAGCCACACCACCCCCTTTCTTGCAAAAGGAAAATGAGCGTCCCCTTGTCATTGCCCATCAGGGGGGAAAACATCTTGCACCGGGGAATACCATTGAAGCATTCCAAAATGCCGTGGATCTTGGAGCCGATGTCATCGAAACGGATATACATATTACCAAAGACGGCCAATTGGTAACGATTCATGATCCCACAGTTGATGCGACAACGGACGGAAGCGGATATGTAAAAGATTACACATTGAAAAAGCTCCAACGACTTGATGCGGCATACTATTTCCAAGATTTGAAGGGGGAGTACTCCTTCAGAGGAAAAAGTATATATGTCCCGACCCTTGAAGAAGTGTTTCAGCGGTTTCCCGATATGAGGATCAATATTGAAGTGAAAGATGACAACCCGGAAGAACGGATAGAGGAGATGGTACAGAAGTTAATAAAGCTGATTGAAGAATACGATATGGAGGATAAAGTCCTCATTGCCTCATTCGATCAGGACATCATCAATTTAGTCGAAGCCTACTCCAAAGGAAGGATCGCCACACAAGGAGGCAAGCAAGAGGCAAAAAAATTCGTCATCCTGCACAAACTGTTCATGCGAAATCTTTATAAAACGAGTGTCGACGCTTTCCAGCTTCCCCTTCAAGAAGGAAATCTGGACCTGACACAACCGATTCTGATCTCAGGCGCCCACCGCATCGGACTCCAGGTACATTACTGGACCGTCAACGACCGGGAAACGATGGAAAAACTCATAAACCTTGGTGCAGACGGCATTATCACCGATCGACCTGATTTATTATTGAACATACTCGGGGAGAGATAATACTTTCTTCTCTACGAAAAATGTAAGATATAAAGATTCCTCACCAAAAACCTACAAAAAAATTACAAATATATTTGTATTATTCATACTATTGACCTATATAAGAATTTGTCAATCTCTGTTAGGCTTAAATTAAGTCAAATGACGAAAGAAGAATAAATATGACAGTAAATGTGTTTTTAGACGATTATCGCCACTGTCCCCAAGGGTACATTCTCGCGAAGGATATCGATGAATGTATTGACCTTCTTCTTAATTTTTCTATCGCTCATCTTTCACTGGATCACGACTTAGAGAGTAAGACACGTAATGGTTTAATGCTCGTCCACTACATGGTGGAAAAACAGTTATTTGCAGAAAGAATCACGATTCATTCCGCAAACTCTGGCGCGGGCAAAAGAATGTTCAAGTATTTAAAAGAGGCACAGAACGACCGGAAGATGCCTCAGTCCATCCAAATCCTATTACGGCCATTGCCTCTAAGATGAGTTATCATATATAAAGAACTGTTCCCTGAACAGTTCTTTTTTTGTCAATTTATTTAATTTGGTTTTTTCTTACTTTATAATAGGAAATAGCGATTTTATTAAAGAGGGGCATATTATGGGTTTTCTGAAAAAATTTCAATTTGTCGGGGGAAGGATTGCTAAAACGGGACTTGCCGTTTTCCTTACTGCTCTCGTATGTGAACTGTTGAACTGGCCGGCGACCTTTGCCGTCATAACCGCCATCGTCACCATTGAGCCGACGGCTGCCAATTCTATCAAAAAAGCGTACGTCCGCTTTCCGGCATCGGCTATCGGTGCTTTATTTGCCGTGATCATCACTCATACATTAGGGGCCCACGCCCTTACCTATGCCCTGGTCGCGCTCCTGACGATCATCACCTGCCATAAGCTTCATCTGGGTGCGGGTATCCTGGTCGCTACATTAACGGGAATCGCTATGATTCCCACGATCCATGATCACTACGTTGCGACGTTTTTCATCCGTCTTGGAACGACTACCATCGGACTGATTGTATCGACCTTGGTCAATCTGTGGATCCTTCCACCCAAGTACAGCAACACAATCTCAACCAATATCCATAATCTCTATTTCAAAACGGGAAACCTGCTGGAAAGAAGGGGCTCTGAGGTCCTCCAGAATCATTCTCTGCACAGAGAGACGAAATTGATATTCAATGATATTTTAAGAGAGATTGATGTGACGGATACTCTTTGCGAATACCAGAAAGAAGAATGGAAGCTCCACCGCTCCAACCGTCAGGAAATGCGCTGCTTCCATTATGAATATAAGAAACTGAACATCTTGAGACAGATCCTATTTCATATCGGTAACATCATCTATCTACCCGTCCACTACTCTTTCAGTGAAGAAGAAAAAGAACGGATCATGGATGCAACATTAAGTTTAAAGGGAATCATGCACCACCCTTCCTTTGATATTCCCGATCAGCATTTCACCCTTATGAAGAATTTATTGGAGGAATTCTGGGAGGATCAGGAGGGGCTTCATATGAAACCATTTCAATCCATGAAGCATCACTTCTCCTGCGAAACCATCATGCTTTATGAACTGTTATCCATTCATGATCTTATTGAAGAGCTGAGTGAGATCCATCTCCTTGAGGCACAGCATCGTAACGTATTGGAAAAAGCACTGTACCCGGAATGAGTAGTAAATATCCTTATACAAAAACGAAAAAATCCGAACGAATTCGATATTCAAAGAATGTCGAATCATCGTTCGGATTTCTTTTGTCTGAAACGGATTTGTCTAAAAGCCTTATTTCAGGGCATTATTCGCTAACATTGCAATGACCATATCATCCATTGGAGGGTTATGAAGCCCTGCTCTCACATCACGATAATAGCGCTGCATGGAATTGGTCCGGAAGAGGCTCCTTGCTCCCACGATCCTCATGGCAGTGTCCACGATATGAAAGGCGCTGTTTGTGACAATGTGCTTGACAGAAGAAAGTTCTGCAGCCATATCCCTCCGCTTTGCAGGCTCCCTTACCCACTTATCTGCCACGGAATACAGAATCTGCCTGGCTTTAAACAACTCTAGCTCAATTTCACCAATTTTCCGCTGGACCTCAGGAACATCCTTGATCGGGCCGGGCAGACTGTTAGGGGAGTAGTCTTTGGCAAACTGGATGGCATCATTACGTGCGGCCATCGCTACCCCTATATAACAGGCAGGGATATGAAGCAGCCAGGCTTTAGGAAGATCACCCTTCCCTTGGTCGCTGTCCCGCTCCACGAGGGAAGAAGATGGTAACTGGACGTCCTTAAGAACGAGGTCATCGCTCCCTGTCCCCTTCATGGAAATCGTATCCCATGTCTCCTCGATGCTCACGCCTTCCAAGTCATGATCCACAAGGAAGAATCCTTTCTCCTCCGTATCACCGATCACAGCCGATACTAAGGAATAGTCCAGCACTCTCGCCATTGAAGTAAAGGATTTCCGGCCTGTTATTCTCCAACCCTTTTCGGTTTTGATCGCCTTGGTCTGAGGAAGTCCCCCACGTGTCGGGCTGCCCGTTGCCGGTTCTGTGGCCGCACGGTTCACGAGAGCTTTGTTTGATACAATCTTCACACACAAATCCTTGAAGATCGCTTCCTCCCAGGCACGGGTCTCTGTAAGCTCCATCAATCCCCCCAAGTGCCAGCCAATGGACAATGCCGTGGCGGCATCCCCTGTTGCCAGTCTCTCCTGGATCATCACAAGCTCATATAAATTGATCTCTTCTCCCCCATATTCTTTCGGAAGAGACAGATTTCCGTATCCACTTTTTTTGAGGTCACCGAAATTTTCATAAGGGAACGCATCCTCTCTATCGTACTTCTCCCCTCGTTCAGAAAAAGCATCGGCAAGTTCCCCGGCTAAGTCAACCAATTTCCTTTGGCGTTCATTCTGTATAAACGATTGATATACATCCAATGAAACAGCACCTCCCAATGATAAAATGACGCTTCTCTTCTCCGTTTATCATAATCAATTTCGCTGCCCGACTCAAAGATAAAGCTTACTAATCTGATCGGGTTACATTTTCTCCTTAAATCGAATAATTGTTTTTGCAATGAACATTCTATAAATAACATCACACACTAAGGAGGAGATGACCTTGAGCCACAAACGCAATAAATGGTACATATTGATTCTGATGCTCATATCGTGGGTATTCCTCTTATTGGCAGGAAAAGAAACCTTAAAACGATATTTACCCGCCTCTATGTTCATGTCACTTCTTGTGTATTCTGAAAATGTGCTGGCAGAGAGAATCAATTGGTGGACCATCTCAACAAGGCTTTTCCCGAGGGTAAACGGCGTTATGCCATTTGTCATCGGGGTTTTCCTGACAGGATCGGTGTGGATCCTTAAATTCACTTATCAAAACATATACCTTTATGTATTCGTCAACCTTCTTGTTGATACATTTTTCACGTACCCTTTTTATTCCCTTTTCAAAAAACTGGGTGTGTGGAAATTAACCCATTTAAAGCAATACAAGCTATCTCTTCTGTTTTTCATGAAATCACTGCTCATGTATGCTTTCCAAAAATATATCGGAGAAAAGCTTTATTCTAAAATCAAAGCCCCACTTCAGTAAAAAACCTGTTGCCACTGTGGCAACAGGTTTCTTTTTTTTGTAGATTATGATGCATTTTCTTTATCTTCGACTTTGTATTCCTGCTCCCAAAACTCTGCATTTTTGATACCGAGTTTTTTCGAGTTGAAGACCGGATCAAGCCCCTGCTTCTTCTGTTCTTCGTAATCTTTAAGCGCTCTGAGTGCCGGTTTGGCAAGGATGAGGATCGCGATCAGGTTCAGCCATACCATAAGCCCAAGTCCGATATCTCCCAACGCCCACGCAAGGGCAGCTTCTCTTACCGCTCCGTAGAAAGTGGCTCCAAGAAGGACTACCTTCAGGATCACCATGGCCGCCTTTGAATTCTTGCCTCTCAACAAGTAAGCCACATTCGTCTCAGCCATGTAATAGTATGCCATGATCGTCGTAAAGGCAAAGAAGAATAATGCGATCGCGACGAATGATGCCCCGAATCCAGGAATGACGGATTCAATGGCAGCCTGTGTATAGCCAGGACCCGCTTCAATACCATCGAGATTGTTTGCAAGCATCGTCCCGTCAGGACCTTCCGTATTGAATGAGCCTGTAAACAGGATCATGAAGGCTGTTGCCGTACAAACAAGAAGGGTATCAATATAAACCGAGAACGCTTGAACCAAGCCTTGTTTCGCCGGATGTGAAACCTCTGCCGCCGCAGCAGCATGGGGTCCTGTACCCTGACCTGCTTCGTTGGAATAGATTCCGCGTTTGACTCCCCACGATACAGCCATACCGATGATACCGCCGAATACGGAATCGGCACCGAATGCACTTTTGAAAATAAGGGCAAAAACAGCCGGTATTTCAGCAATATTCATTCCGACGATGATAAGGGAAAGAAGAATATACGCAATGGCCATGAATGGCACGACGTACGAAGCCACTCCCGCAATCCGTTTGACTCCCCCAAAGATGATGACACCGATTAACACGACAAGACCGATACCAGTGACCGTCGTGTTAAGGCCAAATGCATTTTCCAGTCCCAATGCAATGGAGTTTGACTGGATCCCCGGCATCAGGATGCTCATAGCGAGTAATGTCGCAAATGAGAATAATACGGCATACCACTTCCAGCCAATACCCTTTTCAATATAATAGGCTGGTCCACCGCGGTATTCCCCGTCCTGCTTCACCTTATAAATTTGAGCCAATGTCGACTCAATAAAGGCACTGCTTGCACCGATGAAGGCAATCGTCCACATCCAGAAGACGGCTCCCGGACCACCGAAGGCGATGGCAGTAGCCGTACCGGCGATGTTCCCCGTTCCTACACGTCCGGATAATGAAAGAGCCAAAGCCTGGAATGAAGACACCCCTGCACTTGAGCTTCCACCCTTGAACATTTGAACCACCATATCTTTAATCAACCGGACCTGCAAAAACTTCGTTAAAATAGAAAATAGTAAGCCTACGCCTAAACAAAAATAAATCATGACCGGGGACCAAAGGATCCCTACGAGCTTGCCAACGAATTCTTCCACGGCATTTCCCCCTTTTATTTTTATAAAAATTTTCTAACTATTAAGAATTATATTTTATTTGACACAATATAGACAATCCTTTTTTATGACGAAAATTTCCTAAACGTAGAAAAACCCTTATATGCCAAGACTTTATACTCGTAAAAAAAATTTGGGGCATTCTATAAAAGAGGTGATAAAATGTCGAAAAGAAAACTTCTCGTCCCTGAATCCCGAGCCGCAATGGATGAGCTCAAAGCGAGAGTGTCGGGTACCCTGGATCCAAAGGAAGCCAAATATGAAATCGCAAAGGAACAGGGGATCCCTCTTCAAAGAGGTTATAATGGGAAATTAACGTCTGAACAAGCGGGCAAGGTCGGAGGATCGATAGGTGGTAATATGGTGAAAGAACTTGTAAGAATGGCCCAGGAGAATATATCTAAAAATGATCATTCAAAAAGCTGACATACGCTTGATGTCAGCTTTTCTTCTTATGGAGTATTTCTTTCAAATGGTCAAGATCCTCATAGATGGCCTTTTCCAGCGACCGATTATAGAAGATCGAAGCTGGATGAAAGGTTGGGAAGATGGAATACGTTTCCTCACTCCAGGTCCATTCATTAGAATCGAGATCTTTCAACCGCCTTACCTTCGACTGGATCAACTGGCCATGACAGTCCGAAATCGTATATTTCCTCCCCACTAATCTTTGCAACCCTATATTCCCCAATGTGACAAGCTGCTTCGGCTTCACATGTTGGAGCTCATAATCCAATATCGGTGCATGGGCCAGCTGTTCCTTAAGAATCGGTGCCCTGTTGTATTTCTTTTCGATCATTTCATTGTCTACGCTTTTCTTTTGTACGATTTTGTAAGGTCTGCTCCTGACCGTAGAGGTGAAGTAAATATCTTCCCTTTCTAATCCGAGGTAATGAAAGAACTGATCGAGTACCTTACCTGCTCTCCCGCTGAAGGGCATTCCATTATGTATTTCGGTTTCCCCGGGTGCCTCCCCGACAATCATAATGGTAGGGTTTTTCGGTCCCCTTCCATGGACAAAACCTTCACAGTCATACCCTTTCATCCGCTCTTTACACAGTTTCACCAGTGTTTCCGGTATCACGCGCATCATCCTTCACTTCTTATTATCTTCGTTATTCCCGATGTGGATGGTGTCTACACATTCACATGTTTATTTCCCTCTCAGAAAAGGAATAGTATGGGTAAATGAAAGATTAAAGGAGATGGATTGATTGTCACAAGCTGAACTGAAACAACAAATCTTAAAGGTTCTTGACGAAAGCAAAGTAGGTACGCTGGCGACTGTGAAGAATAATAAGCCTCACTCCCGCTATATGACCTTCTCACATGATGAACTCACTTTATATACGCCAACGAGCAATGAAACACATAAAACCGATGAAATTGAAGATAATCCCAATGTCCACATCCTCCTCGGCTATGAAGGGGAAGGATACGGAGACACATTCGTTGAAATCGAAGGGCGCGCTTCCGTCGAAGATTCTGCCCATTACAAAGAAAAACTATGGAATGACCATATGAAGAGATGGTTTGAAGGCCCGGACGACCCCAATTACATCGTCCTGAAAATCCAGCCGACAGCCATTCGTCTGATGAACGATGAGGAAGATTCGCCGCAGTCGCTTGAATTATAAATTAAATGATTCCTTGACATGTTATTAGATTAATGATATATTTAGTTATTGTAATCTTGTAACATACATTGAAACGATAGAGAAGATAATTCGTAATTCTATTCTGTTTTGATTTAACAACTTATTCACACTGGATCGGCTTCGGAGCCGTTAGGATGTAAGAGAGGTAGGGCTTACGTCGTTTAGGTATATCAAACGACTCAAGGAATTGCCCGCGGCTGTTTATTATCTGCAAACAACGTTCAAGATATAAATATATTACTTGTGATGTTGCAAGTTACAGAATTGCCTTTATCCGATTAAGGGCAGTACCAAAGGGGATCGCTAACGGGATGATTAGCCCCTTTATAAGGAAAAACACCTCAAAAGTGCTGACTTTTGAGGTGTTTTTTTGTGTTCGTTGAATCTTCCCTGTCTTCTGCCTTCTCAACCGCTCTCCTTCAACTGACTGTGATACAACCCATGATAAAACCCCTTCGTCTTAAGAAGCTCATCATGAGTGCCCTGTTCAATGATTCTTCCTCCATCAAGGACCAGGATTTGATCCGCCTGCCGGATCGTGTTAAGGCGATGCGCCACCACCACGCTCGTCCGTCCGTTCATCAACCGTTTGAGGGCATCCTGGATCTTCATCTCCGTAATCGTGTCGATACTGCTCGTTGCTTCATCCAGGATCAGGATGGAAGGATTGGAAAGGATGGCCCTCGCAATGGACAGCAGCTGTTTCTGACCCTGACTGATCCCGCTTCCATCCGCCCTCAGCATCGTATCGTAGCCCTCGGGCATCTTCTCGATGAAGGTATGGGCATTGGCGAGCTTAGCGGCATCCTTTACTTCGTCATCGCTCGCATCGAGCCGGCCATAACGGATATTGTCGGCAATCGTCCCCTGGAAGAGGAAGCTATCCTGAAGAACGAAGCCCATCTGCTGACGTAAGCTTTTTCGTTTAATGGTCTGAATATTTTGGCCGTCGATCTCTATCCTGCCTTCATTCAGCTCATAAAACCGGGATAGTAGATTCGTGATCGTTGTCTTACCAGCCCCTGTCGGTCCGACCAGGGCAACGGTTTCACCGGGTCGTATGGAAAAGGATACATCCTCAAGCGTCCGATCTCCTTTTTCATAGGAGAACGATACATGTTGAAACTCGACCTTTCCTTCAACGGACTCGATTTCCACGGAATCTCCTTCGTCCTTCGCTTCTTCCTCTTCATCTAAAATTTGAAACACACGCTCGGCACCTGCTATCGCTGAGAGGAGCGTGTTATACTGATTCGCCAGTTCATTCAACGGCCGCGTGAACTGCCTTGCATACTCTGCAAATATGACAATGACACCGATCGTGATCATGCCATTCAGGGCAAAGACCCCTCCCACTCCGGCAATCACGGCAAAGCTGAGATTATTCAGCACGTTCATCAGTTTCGGGATGAAACCGGAATACGTATCCGCCCAATAGGCAGCTGCCTTCAACCTCTGATTCTTTTCACCGAATTCTTTGATGGCCGTTTCTTCCCTGGAAAACGTTTTGATGATGCTGTGACCTGAGATGGTTTCTTCAATATATCCGTTCAATTCACCTATATTGTGCTGATATTGTTTAAATAAGCGGCCTGTCCGTTTCGTGATCCATTTCATGCCGAAGACCATGAGCGGGACAATGGTCAAGGTAATGAGAGTGAGGAGCGGGCTTAACCAAAGCATGATCGACACGGTCCCCACTAATGTAAGGACACTGGATATGATTTGAATGAACGAACTATTCAAGGTGGCGCTCACATTGTCAATATCATTTGTCACCCTGCTCATCAGTTCGCCATGCTTCCGTTTATCAAAGAAAGGGATGGAGAGTTGATGCAATTGATGGAAGAGGTCCTTCCGCAACCTGTACACCGTATCCTGTGCGACACCGATCATCCAATAATTTTGGAACCACACGGACAGAGAATGCAGGATGTACACCGCAACCAAGCCTGTAATCAGTCCCAAAAGCCCCGATGTCTCCTTCGTGACGATATAGTCATCAATCGCCTTCCCCACAAGAAAGGGGCCGAGAAGTGCAGCTGCCGAACTGATGAACACCATTAAAATGACCAGATACAAAATGACCTTCATTTTGGAAAGGTAGTTCCACAGGCGTCGAAGTGTCCCTTTTGCATCTTTCGCCTTGTCGTTTTCCCCCAATTTCTTTCGTAAATGCCTAGACATGATGGATTTCCCCCTCTCCAAATTGAGACTGGTAAATCTGTTGATAGAGAACGGAATCCTCTACCAGGGACTGGTGGGTCCCTCCTCCGATCAATCGTCCATCTTCCAACAGCAGAATAAGATCGGACTCAATCGCCGTACTGACCTTTTGAGTGATGATCATGGTTGTACACTCATATTTCTTCAATGCTTGAAGGAGCTTCGACTCCGTTTTCAAGTCCAATGCACTCGTACTGTCATCCAGCAGGAGGATCTTCGGTTTTCGAATGAGGGCCCTGGCAATGGAAAGCCTTTGCTTCTGACCTCCTGAAAGGTTGACCCCTTTTTGCCCGAGGACCGTATCATATCCGTTCGTGAGATTCAGGATGGTTTCATGGATTTGGGCATCTTTTGCCGCTTGAATCATTTCTTCCCTTGAGGCATCTTCCTTTCCCCACAAGAGATTTTCTGAAACCGATCCTGAAAACAGGATGACTTCCTGAGGGACATATCCGATATTTTTTCTTATTTCCCCCAATGGGATGGTCCGGATTTCCCGTCCGTCCAATTGAACGGTCCCCTCCGTTACATCATACAGACGGGGGATGAGCTGAAACAGGGAGCTTTTACCTGATCCCGTAGCCCCTAGAATGGAAACGGTTTGTCCCGCTCCCACCTTAAAGGAAACATCCCGAAGCACCTTTCCCCTGGTGGATGGATATTGAAACGATACATCTTTAAACGATATTTCTCCTCTTACCACCTTATTGTGAAAGTCTACCTCCGTTCCATCCTTCAAGTCGATCTCGGTTTCAAGTACTTCCTCGACCCTTTCAGCTGAAGCCCTCGCTCTTGAAAAGCTGGTGATGATAAAAGAGAATATGGAAAAAACAGATGAGATTCTCGTGACATACGTGACGATCGCTACTACTTCCCCAACCTTGGTACCTCCTGAGGCAACATCTATACTTCCGAACCATAGAACGGAAAGAAGGGCAAGGTTCATGACAAGCATCAAGAGAGGCATAATGATCTCCATGAACCTGAGGGCACGTATCGTTCGATCCTTCAAATCTTCATTCGCTTCATGAAATCGGCTTTCTTCATGCTTACTCCTCGTATACGCTTTGATCAACCTCATTCCGGAAAGGTTTTCCTTCATGACCTCATTTACTTTATCGAGCCTGGATTGAACTCTTTCGAACAGACTCCAGCCGCGTTTCAACACCCAAAACAGGAACAGCCATAACACCGGAATCACAACGATCAGAATAAGCGCAAGCCGGGCATTGACGATCAGGGCCATGAGGGTGGAACCCACTACCAATAATGGAGCCCTGAGCATGATCCTGAGGCTCATGAAGATCGTGTTCTGGAGCTGCCTGACATCATTCGTCATTCTCGTGATGAGAGAAGAGGCCGGAAGCTTATTAAAACTGGCAAACGAAAACGACTGAACTTTCCTATACAGGCTTTCCCGCACATCATATCCGAATCCCTGACTCGTATGGGCAGCAAAAAATGAATTCGCCACACCTGAAAAGAAGGCAACGAGAGACATCCCGACCATGATGAATCCCCATTTCAACACGATGTCCAAGTCTTTATTCAGAATTCCTTCATCGATGATCCGCGCCATAAACAGCGGATTCAATAGTTCTACTGCAAGCTCTACCAGCATCAGACTCCAGGCAACGGCCATGGCAGCACGGTAAGGCTTTAAGAAACGTATGACCTTCAAACGAACACCCCTCTAAACAAATATCTGCCATTATTTATATGTATCATCATATCGTTTTTTTATGCAGGGTGGTAGTTGGAAGTGCCCTGCTGTCCAGGGGATTCCATAAAAAAACCGCATGATCCCATAGAGAGGGACCATGCGCCTTGTTCCTGTTATTGATTGAAAGGTGGAGTATCCGTACCTCCACGATTCGGTCTGTTCTTTTCTTCTTCAATTTTCCGATCCAGTTTAGAAAGATACTTTTGTGCAAAGTCCTTTCCACCCAGACCAAAGGCTAAACCGAAAGCCAGTGCCAGTCCACCCAGAATCAACATGAACGCAATATTAACGATGGAATCAGCCACTTTTAATTGATCCAGGGCCATAAAGAAGCTTAGAGCAATGATGGCGTATTTCGTGATGGAAGGGAGCACTTGAAAATGATCACTCAGTACGTTGGATAGGATGCTCTTAACCAGGTTACCCAGATACAACCCTGCACCAAAAATGACGATGGCTGCTAACACATGTGGCACATAAGCTAATACACCCGTTGCCAGAGCGACCAGGAATTCCAAATGCACCATTTCAAGTGCTTCTACTACAAATAGGAAAACAATGATGACCTGAACGACTCTGCCTACAAGTCCTGATAGATTCATATAGGATGAACCCTTGGCTTCATATGGGTTCTTATTGACGTTTATACGTCCGATCCCCATATTACGCAACAGGGAATTGAATCCTACCCTGTTCAGTAAACGTGCAACCAATGCGCCAACCCATCTACCAACCCAGATTCCTGCCAGAATGAGTACAATTGCAACCGCAATATTCGGAAGCATTACTAGGACCTGATTCAGCATGTGAATCGCCGGTTCTGAAATCCCTCGGATGTCCAGCTGATCCAGTGCAGAAATGGTGACGGGAATCATGATCAGGACAAATACAATCGTCCCAATGACCGATGAAACCGTTGTTCCTTGAAAAAGTTTACCGATGCCGAATCGATCAGCGATTCTCTCTGTGCCAATCGCCTTCAGGAAATTCGTGACGATATCCCGGACGATCTTGGCAACAAACCATCCAACAAGGAGAATGATAGCCGCTGCAAACAGCTTAGGTATAAACGCGAGGAAGCTTTGGAGCATTTCCGTGAAAGGTCCTGAAACCCCTGCAATGTTAAGAGCTGCCAACACTCCCGGTAAGAATACAAGAAGCACAAGGTAGAAGACAATTCTTGCCGCCGTGTAGACATATCGATGTGCATCGTTTTCATCTTTCGCCAGCTTAGATTTTACCAGCGTGCTTTTAACGGCAGGTCTCATACCCAGCTTCTCGATCAACACCTTCAGGACAGAGGCAACGATCCATGCAAATAATAGAATAAGTGCCGCTTTTAAGACATTGGGAATCGCTGCCGCCATCGTACTCAACATACCGACTAAAGGTGAAGCAATAAAGTTCAAGTCAAGGATATTGAAGAAGGCGATAAATACAAACACCAGCAGAATAAAGTACACTATTTTACTAATGACTTTCTCCGATGTCCATTTCCGTTCCCCGGTCCTGCTGCCAAAATATAGATTATCATCGATCTTTATTCTTTTTAAGATTCCGTAAACGGCTTTTTCAATAGCCTTTGCTATAATCCAGCCGATCAATAACACCAATAAAGCTAATAACAGATCTGGAAGCTTACCTAAATACCCGTACCATTCTCGCGTGATCTCATTGTTCATTCGATGTTCTCCCTTCCATATATGGAAAATGTATAATGCTAATACTTATCTACCCAAAGAATTTTTTTCAAAACCAGACAAAAAAAGATAGTCTGATGCTCCAGTCGGCATCCTTAAGTAATAGAAGGGGGGAATCTGTTGAACGGAAGAGGTATTATCAAAAAAAAAGACCCCACAGAAGTAAGGTCCGTCCCTCTATCTCATCCTCCGGGCACTGGCGTTCAGGCGCGCATTCCGGATGACCTGGTTGATGACTTCCGAAAATATGAGCCCGATGGCAATGGAACCGGAGATCATAAAGGCTTTGGCTGCCAGGTTGATGGCGGCATTGTAATCATTTTGAACGAAATTTCTCATGGCATCGTACGCCAGCCCCCCGGGTACGAGGGGGATGATCCCGGCAACAGAGAAGATGATGACCGGGGTTTTGTACATTTTCGCAAACACCTGACTCACCACAGCCACGACAAAGGAGGCAAGTAACGTGGCAAGAACGGTGTCTGTTTCATTTAAACTCATCAATATGTAAATGATCCAGCCAAGCATCCCGACAATTCCGCATTTAAAAAGGGACTGCTTTGGAGCATTGAAGATAATCCCGAATGCAGCGGCGGAAATGAAGCTGGTCACTAATTGCTCGATGATGTGCATTCCCTTTTCACCCCAATCTCACTTTACGTTAATGTAAACACGACAGCAATGCCTGTACCAATGGCAAATGCCGTTAAAAAAGCTTCTGCGCCCTTTGAGAGGCCAGAAACGAGATGACCCGCCATCAAGTCCCGGACCGCATTGGTGATCAGGAGACCGGGAACAAGGGGCATCACGGATCCAATGATGATCTTATCCAATTCCTGTCCGATACCAAGCTTTACAAATCCGTATGACACCATACCGATGATGAAGGATGCAAGAAACTCCGCGAAGAACTTTATCGGGACGAGGCGGTGTAAATAAATCAGGCTCGTAAACCCGATGCCTCCCGTGATCAGAGCAGGAATGAAGTCCTTCCACATCCCCTGGAACATGATGAGAAAACAACCGCTTGCAATCGAAGCCGCTGCCACTTGAATCAGGAAGGAATAAGATAGATCCGACTGATCCAGCTTCTCAAGGGCATTGTATGCTTCTTCAAGAGTCAGATGCCCTTTACTGATCTGCCTTGAGATACTGTTCACGAGGGTCACTTTCTCAAGATCCGTAGACCTCTCATTAATTCGGATGAGCTTCGTTTTGGTCGGTTCCGATGTTTCAATCGAGAAGATGATCCCAGTGGGGGTCACATAGCTATGCGATTCCGATATCCCATAAGAAGCGGCAATGCGCATCATCGTGTCCTCGACACGATACGTCTCCGCCCCACTTTGCAGCATGATCTTCCCCGCCAGCAGGCTGACCTCCATAATGTCATATCTTCTTATCATTTTTGCTTCCATACGATCTCTCCACACGTACTATTTTTTGAATAGGTCTAGTTTATAGGAAAGCAGTGGTGTAAGCAATGAGAAACGGGAGGGATTTTAGGTGGATTTCATTCTTCCCCGGTCCTTGATAGAAAAAACCGACCCCATTAAAGGATCGGTTGATAAGATTTCACGAGGCCTTTCGGCTGATTTCCTGTCGATGCGACTGCACTTTGATCAATCTTGGTGCGATATTGACGATGATCACCATCACAACGGAGCATAATACTGCCGATCCCAACATAGTGATCCCGTTTACTATAAGAGAAAATAGCAATGGAGACATCTCATCTGGTGCATACTCGGCAAAAAACACGAATCCTGCAATGAAATGCCAGAAATAACGGGCAAGGCTTCCAGCGAATGTTGCCATCACTACCCAGAAGACTGCTTTGGACCGGTGACCGCCCCCCAGTGCACCCTGAATTTTCCCTGCGAAAACCCCGGCAAAACCGATAAAAGCAAAAGCGATGAAATACTCAATCACCATTTGGACCGGGGTCGCAATCCAGGCATCCCCAAGGGCAATCTGCAGGATCCCCCATAAAAAGCCCCCTATCAGTCCGGCTCTCAAGCCTCTTCGATAAGATAATAGAAAGATCGGAACCATGGCAATCGATATCGAGATACTAGGTGATAGCTTAATAGAAGGCAGCAAATCAAGGATGATCGCAAAAGCCGCCATCAATGACGCTTCAAGCAATACGACAAGTCGTGTGTTTTTCATAAAAAAATCCTCCTTATGAACTGAAACGAAACCATAAGGAGGGAGAATGAACAATCGAAATAAGCACAATGCTGCCTATTTTCCACATCCCTACGCTAGTCCTAACTAACAGGTTCAGAGGGTCAGAACAGATTGTTCACTCTCAGCTTTCGCTCCCCTTGTGGTACCGTTTATAAAGTTGTTAAGGTTTATTATACATGAAGAATGATATTTGAAAAGCATGATAGGAACTTTTTCTTAAGGCGTCTCTCTCAGAGGATCATGAAGGATGATGACGGGCATTGACTTAGGGGTGACCATGAATCCATATACTTTACCATCCTTGTCCTTATACGCCACAGAATAATCTCCGAACTGGGGTGAGAATTCGACGTTTTGGTATTCAAGGTCAAGGTCCTGGTATTTCAGGCTCACATACAGGTTGGTGGCGATTCTTGCCGTCAGATGTTGTACAGTGGAAATCCGGTTGGCTACTATTATGAGGATGATTGCGAAACAGAGTAACATGACTTTCTTTGTCCTGGACAATCTGATCATTCATCAAGCCCCCTTTCATTTCTCATAACTACTATACTCGTATACTCTCTATTATATACCTATTCACTGAACCATGACAAAAGAGCTACTATAATGGGGTGTGTCTAAATACCCATTTTTAGCAGCTCTTTTTATGCTTTAAAATATGAAATAATAATCCAACCTTCATTTATGTTTAAGTTCTGATATTTCACTTCCTAAACAACTGTTTAACCCATCCAGACCAGACCAACCAACGTTTTCGCGTACTAATCAAACGTTTGTTTAGTTGTCTAACATCTCAGTAAGACGGTAAATTTGGCTGTGGAGTTCGTCGATTGGAACGAAGCGTGCTTTTCTGAACATCTCCTTACCGTCTACAAATACGATGATGACAGGCACGGTGAAGATGGAAAATTCTCCTGCTATTTCCGGAATTTCTTCTGCATCGGCATGGATGGATCTCACAGATTTGAAATCCTTCAACATCTCTTCCACCTGGGGCAGGAGGGCATGACATACAGAACAGCCGGGCCTTGATATGTATAGCAGTACCAGCTTCTCCGCTTCCAGCTTTTCATGAAGTGCTTTTAGTGAATGGACTTCTTCCATTTTACGGCCTCCTTTCTTTCTATTAGTGTATTGCTCTGGTAAATGATTACCCTGTCCCGCCCTGATAAACATACAACTTTCCGTTGGAGGGTCTCCTGAACGACGGCCCGGTAAATCCCCGCTTTCGTAATTCTTTTCTCATAAATATCATGATTCCGCCATGACCTACGATGAGCACATCCTTCCCTTCATGGACGACCCTATCGATCACCACACGGATCCTCTCTTCGATTTCCCGCTTGCTTTCAGGCTGGGAACGATGATTGAACCACCAGGTGAGCCTGATGGATGCCATATGAAGAAAGAGTGGCAGCTTTATGTCAGACCGGAAGATGGGAGATAATCTGATTTCCCTCAGTTCCTTGAGAAAGGTGATTTCTCCTTCATAAACCGCTTCAGCCGTTATTTGTGCCCTAGATAAGTCACTGGAGTAGCAGCCTTTCCAATCAATATCTTTAAGATCAACTTCATTGCCTTCTACGTCCGAGGCATCATACTCTTCCACCCACTTCATCAGCTCATCACTCGTTACATATGAAGCCGGGTAGCCCCTCGTTACTTTAAAGTGCCTTATGAGACCAATCTTCATACACATCCCCTCCCCCATCCATTATACTAGTTTATGGAAGAGAAAAGGCATACGCTTTGGGCTAACGGTTTCGGCTAACGAGCACAAAAACTTGGATTCGCACGTAAATTAGCAGTCCAATTCGCAACTGAAAGGCGGAGGTTTATAAGCGGAGAAATTCCGTCTAAGGTAGCTGGAGGAGAGTTAAAACGCTGATATAAGCGGAGAAATTCCGCTTAACTGCTCAATATGGAACAATATTCAACAAATATTTTTTAATAAGCGGAAAAACTCCGGTTAATATACGTGAAATAGCTACATTTTCCGATTTAAACGGAATTCTTCCGCTTATTTTCAACCCCCAGGGAAACGGCTCTCCTCATTCAACATAAGGATTCTGATCTTTAATAAAGAATTGATAAAAAAAGCTCGAAGCATAATGGCTCCGAGCTTTTTCACGCGTTAATTTCACTGCTAGAGTGTCTACTGATTCTACTGAAAATTACTGTGCGAAAAGCATTGCTAATTCAAATTTTGCACTTTAAAACCGAACCCGTTAGCTTTGATCATCCCAGGGAAACGTCCAGAATCATCATCACGACGAAACCGAGCATCAGTCCCAATGTAGCCAAGTCCGTACTCCCTGAAGATTGTGACTCAGGAATCAGTTCTTCGACGACGACGAATATCATCGCTCCTGCCGCGAAAGCAAGGGCATAAGGCAGGAGGGGCTGCACCATCAAGACTGCAGCAGCACCGATCACAGCGGCTATCGGCTCTACGATGGCTGACAGCTGACCGTAATGGAAGGATTTCAAACGGGACATCCCCTCTCCCCTTAGCGGGATGGAAAGAGCAGCCCCTTCAGGCATATTCTGGATCCCGATTCCAATGGCAAGGCCAATGGCCCCCACTAACGTTGCATCCCCGAGGCCGAGTGAGGCAGCACCGAAGGCAACCCCGATGGCAAGACCTTCCGGAATATTATGGAGGGTGATCGCAAGGAATAATAAGGTCGATTTCTTGAATTTAGTTGGAGGTCCTTCCGCATCTTCCGATTCATTGCCCAAATGTAAATGCGGTACGACAAAATCTAAAAGTCTAATGAACACACCACCAAGTAAAAAGCCGACAGCAGGTGCAAGCCATGGGATTTGACCGTTTTGCTCACTGAATTCAATTGAAGGGGCAAGCAGTGACCAGAACGATGCTGCTATCATGACTCCTGCGGCAAACCCGAGCATCATATTCAACGTATGCTTTTCAATTTTCGTAAAGAAAAACACCGTGGCTGCTCCAAGGGCCGTCAGCCCCCATGTCACCAGACCACCGAACAGTGCCTGCATCGTGGGGTTAAATCCACTTAACCAGTCTATGAACATACGAACCACTCTCCTCCGATCAAACATTTTGAATACTACCATCTTGCATCAAGGAAACTTTCTTTGTCAAAGGAAATGTCATACTACCTATTTACCAGAGCCCATCATTTTTCTATGTATATGTCATCCGCTTCAAATGGTGTATGTATCGTATATACTTTCCCTATAAACTTGTGGGATATACAAAAAACGCCCCTGCCTTAAAGACAGGAACGTGATTCCTATTCGTCCCTTATGACTGTTTTCCATAAAATAAGGTTCAGGACGAATAGAAGGATGAGATAGCCCGGGATACCGAATGGAATCTGAAGGGCCAGGTAATGGAGCCCGAAGAACACACCTACGATGAGATAGAACGGCAGTACCTTCCAGCTGTCACTTTGCTGAACTCCTTCAAAGCTTTCAGAAAAAGGCAACGAGCCTCTCATCAGTCCCAGACAGATCACGGTAAAGATACAGGCGCTAATAAAGACGATGATGATTTCAGGAATCACGCGGTACCCAAACAGGATGATGAAGACAATGCTTATGATGGCATAAAGCGGAAGGAATAGTTTCATAAGGAATGCCTTCAATGTCCCTTTGTAAATGGCCGCCCTGCCTGAGACAGGCGCTACTTTATATATCCAGGATCCCTTGTATTTCCCTGAATAACTGAGCATCATCACGACTGTCGGTATAACGATGAAGCTTGAATAGATTGATAGGTAGATGCTTGAAGTCAGTAGATCTTCCCTTGTCCCATCCATCAATCCATTGAAGATGAAAATGAACGGCATGATGATGGCAAACCCAAGGGCGGGATACACCTTCAACTTAAACTCCCTTTCATTTTTCATCATATAATGGGCGAACCGGTAAAATGCCCGCTCTTCATTCGACTTGGCGAGTACCTTCATGAGTCCATCCCCGAACCGGAAACGGGCTTTCTTCTTCTTACCCCCATGGGAGGATAATTTCTGAAGATTCTTCTCAAAGGTCGGCAGTGCTTTCACATAAACGATAAGAGCCAGGAATGGAACCAGTACAGCTGTACATGAGAGAACCAGGATCATCGTCTCGTGATTACCGTTCAGGAACCATTCAAACAGGGCTCCGAACCAAATGGGAGGTAGAAAAATATTCCACCAATCCGGTGTAAACGAAATCGTCAAATCCACAAATTCGAAGGAACGAGCCACAACCTGATATCCCACTGCAAGTCCGATGGATAATCCGATCTGCACATAGTTGATGATGTCCTTCAGTTTTTCCCCATCAAAGTATTGGAGGATGAAATAATAGAGCATAGCCGTAAACACAACGATGAAGATATTCATCAGGATGATCCCTGCCAGGAAAATAAAAAAGAAGGAAAGACCCTGGTTGATCAAGCTGACGACCAGCGGAACGGCGGTCAGGGAGCCTGTCAGGAAAAACAGATAAATAAACACGTGAAGCGTTTTAGCCAGGCTGATGGTTTTCCTTTCAACTGGCTTGGTAAAGAGAATCGTGTGATCCCGGATGTCCAGTATGACGACTGAGAAATCTGAAATCATTGATGTCATGACGATGAAAATGAGTACGGTAAAGGTGATGCTCATCTGAAAAATATATTGATCTCCCATTACAATGAAAGGGATGACGAATAATCCAAACAGCGCATACACCCAGAGGGATTTAATAAAACGGTTTTCATCCTTCCCTTTCTTCCTGCCTTGTTGCTGGAATATCGTAGGCACACGTCGTTGATCCATTGTCAGCTTGACTTGAAGGATTCTTCTCAACAACCGGTAATCGAATCCAAGCCTTCTAAACAATCCTTGAAACCAATCCAGAAACAAAAGGGTACGAAATTCCTTCATCCCTACACCTCTTGCACAACAGAAACAATTTCCGCTGCCGTTTCTTTATGCTCATTGAATCCGGTTAATTGGTTGAAGATTTCCTCCAGGGATCCTTCCATATTCTGATTCTTTAAATCTTCAAAACTGCCATCCGCCACGATTTGCCCGTTATGGAGCAGAACGATCCGGTTACTGATCTTTTCCACCACATCCATGATGTGAGAGGAGTAGAAGATGGTTTTCCCCTCTGCGGCAAGCTTGGCGAGAAGCTCTTTAAAAATCATGACTGAGTTGGCATCCAAACCATTGATGGGCTCATCCAAAAATAAAACATCGGGATTATGTAATAAACTCGAGATGATCAGAATCTTCTGCTTCATCCCTTTTGAATAAGAGGCGATCCTTGACTCATACACTTCCGAAAGTCCAAACAACCGGGTGAGTCTCTCCGCTTTCTCCCCCGCCTTTTTTTGTTCCATTCCATATAGTTCCCCCATGAATGTGAGATACTCTTCTGCCGTGAGGTTATCATAAAGATCCGCCATCTCAGGCACATAGCCGATCCGTTTCTTATATTCCACAGAACTATGGGATATATCTTCACCGAAGAGCGTCACCTGGCCCGAGTACCCTTCTTCAAGGCCGAGGATGATCTTGACCGTCGTACTTTTCCCAGCACCATTCGGACCGATATAGCCGATGATCTGTCCTTCATACACATCCAGCCGGACACCCTTCAACACTTCCTTACTCCCAAAATTCTTCTTCAAATCCCTTATCGACAAAACCGGTAAACGTCCGTCCATAACAATCCCCTTTTTTCTTTAGATATGACTATATGCTAACATAAATTCCATTTTATGGTCACTAATTCATGTGATAAGTAAAACTACCGATAATGAATAATTGGTTTCCCCCTTCCCATGGACTTTTCTACTGTCCACTATCCATTCGATTTCAGCTATATGGAAAGGATTGTATATAGTGTTTAATCACTATCCTGATTCGCAAAAAGTTATTTCTGAAAGTCTATTGTGATTGGTATCACCTATAAAAATTGATGATGAGAAAGTTGATTGGAGTGGAAGGATGCTCGACTCCTACGGGAATAGCTGGACA